>JAFYCS010000097.1 GCA_017539565.1 Lachnospiraceae bacterium | reverse complement strand
TATCACAAAGCCTGAACTGACAAACAAGAAGCTTAAGCTGGAAGCCGGTGTGGCCGGTAAGGATACGGGAAGCGTAGCACTCAAGAACGTAGATAACATTGATGTATACTACTACAGTGCATCACCGGATGTGGCGCTGGTAGATCAGGACGGCAATGTCACAGCTGTCGGAAAGGGCAGTGCAAAGATCACGGCTTACGCAAACGGAACAGCATATACCGCTACAGTTAGCGTAAAGGAGCCAAGTGCTGTAAAAGAACGTACACTGCATTTATCAACAGACGGGTCAAAGTCTGTTAAGCTGAGCGGAGTAAAGAAGACCGTTTGGGATTATGCGGAAGGAACGACAGAGGAAGAAAAAGCAATCGTAAGCCTTAAGGGCGCAAAGATCACCGGTAAAAAGGCCGGAATCGTCACCCTGGTGGCTAAGGATGCAATGACAAGCTATATAATGACAGTCAAGGTAGATGACCCTGCAATAATCCTGCTGCATGAGGAGGATAAGTACGATCTGGCGAAGAATAAAGGCAATAAATATACTCTTACTATAGCAGCGGGGCAGAAGATCACGCTAAGCTATGCCGACGTAGACCAGCCTGTGATCTATAAGAGCAGCAAGCCGGAGATAGCCTTTATCGATGAGAACGGAAACATCGAGGCGCGTGGTAAAGGAAAAGCAAAGTTCACGGCCAAGGTTAACGGCAAGGCGATAACAATAAGCGTAAACGTAAAGTAAAAATATCCCGGGCCGCCTGTAAAAAGGCGGCCCGCATATATTGCACATGAAAAGAAAAGATCTGATCGTCCTGAATTATCAGTATGAGATACCGACCTTTATGCAGAATATCCTGTATTATGCGGGGACGGTATTTGATAAAATTTATTATGTTTATCCGGTGTCCTGTGCGGACCAAAGGCTGCACAGCCAATACAGTAAAGTACGTTTTTTAGCTATCCCAAGGGAAAAGGCATATCAGCGGGTGATCAAACTGCCGCTGTATTTTCTGAAAAAGGATTCATGGGAACTGCTGTTACGGGCAGCAGGGAATAAACTTCCTGTCGTGAAGCTTACAGAGATCATAGCTGTTCATAATATATGGGCAGACTGCTTTGTGAAAGCTGTAAGCAGGATGTTTGAAAACGGGCTGGCGGATAAAGAGAATACGGTCATTTTATCCACCTGGTTTTCATCGGAGGCAATGGCCGGTGCAGAACTTAAGAGGAAATATCCGGAAGTGCATTTTGTATCTTTAGCGCATTCTTTCGAGATCGACTGCCTGAGGAATCCATATGCGGCTTATGGCTATAACAGGATGAAACACCATTACTGTGATCATGTCTTTTTTATCTCTGATGTGATGCGGGATAGATACTGCCGCGATGTTAGGAATATCATTTCCGGAAGGGACCTGGATAAAACTTCTGTTATCCATCTGGCCAGCAGAAAGCTGTATCCTGAGCGTCTGGTTCCCGGATCCGCGGATGGTATCTTGAGATTATTATCCTGTTCCGATGTGGTCCCGGTAAAAAGGATAGACCGGATCATAGATTTCCTGGCATCCTGGGATGGCAGGGATATCGAGTGGACTCATTTTGGCAAGGGCAGCCTGTTTAAAGAAATGAAAAAACTTGCGGCCGGGAAGCTTGTAAACAAAGAAAACATTCGCTATCGTTTTATGGGAGAAGCAGATAACGCAAAGATCCATGAGTATTATAATTCGAATGTGGTGGATCTGTTTATCAATGTAAGCGGATCGGAGGGAGTGCCCACAGCGTTGATGGAATGTATGAGCTACGGGGTTCCGGCCATCGCAGCTAAAGTCGGGGGTAATACGGAGATAGTAAGCGAAAGGAACGGATTTCTGTTAAGCGCGGATTTTAATAATGAGGAATTAAGCCGCGTGATAAACCGTTATTCGGATATGACTGATAAGGAACGTGAAGAATTGAGGTCTGCGGCATATACATCCTGGAAAGAAGATTATGATTGCTCTGTAAATACTATAAAACTGTTACGGGAGATCTGCGGCTGATGCAGTTTAAGGATTTAAAAGCGCAGTACCTGGCGCTTAAAAACGAAATAGACGCTCAGATAGAAGAGGTGATCGGCAGCTCTTCCTTTATACTGGGAAAGCAGGTTGCGGAGCTGGAGGAAAGGCTTGCAGAATATGTGGGCAGAAAATACTGCGTAAGCTGCGGAAGCGGAACAGATGCGCTTATACTGGCCATTATGAGTATGAACGCAGGCCCTGGGGATGCGGTATTTGTTCCGGATTTTACCTATATTGCAAGTGCGGGGGCAGCTGCTGTAAGAGGAGCGGTACCGGTCTTTACTGATATCGATATCCGGACTTTTAACATGAGTCCTGAGTCTTTGGAGTATCAGATCCAAAAGGTCATGAAGGAAGGCAAACTCCTGCCGAAGGCGGTGATCACGGTGGATCTGTTCGGACAGCCGGCGGATCATGACAGCATCATACCTGTAGCAGATAAATACGGTCTTAAAGTAATTGAGGACGCTGCCCAGGGATTTGGAGGCAGCATCCGTGATAAAAAGGCATGCTCTTTCGGAGACGTATCAGTCACTTCTTTTTTTCCGGTTAAGCCCCTTGGCTGCTACGGGGATGGCGGTGCGGTATTTACGGATGATGAAAAAACAGCCCGCCGCTTAAGGAGCCTGCGTGCTAACGGAAGAAGCGAAGAAGATAAATACTGTAATGATATTATAGGTATCAACAGTCGTCTTGATACGCTTCAGGCGGCAATTCTTATTCCGAAGCTTAAGGCGTTCAAAGAATATGAGCTTGATAATGTGAACAGAATGGCAGAGTATTACACACAGCGTTTGAAAGACGGATTTTTAACACCTGCAGTCCTTCCGGGATTCAGATCTTCATGGGCACAGTATACCATTCTGTGTAAGGATGCCGGGGAACGGGATATACTGCAAAAAAGATTGAAAGACAGAGATATTCCGACGATTGTTTATTATCCCCGATGCCTGCACCGGCAAAAAGCATTTGAGGGAAGAGAATACTCTGATGCGGATTACCTTAATTCAATGGAGGCTTCGTCGCGGGCTTTAAGTCTTCCGATCCACCCGTATCTGAAAGATGAAGAAGCGGATATGGTCTGTGAGACCATATTGTCAGTATAAGCGGGGAAAGAAACTTATGATCTTACTGTCGATCATCACACCGCATTATAATATGCCGGATACGCTGCGAAGGCTTATAGATTCCATTCCTGAAGATGACCGGATCGAGCATATCATAGTGGATGATAAATCGGATATTGACGGAAAGAAGCTTGCGGATGCAAGAGCATATGCAGCAGCAAAGGGCAGTATCTGGATCGATAATACTACGGAAGTAAAAGGCACCGGAACCTGCAGGGATCTGGGCATTCAAAAAGCAACGGGAAAATGGATAATCATTGCAGATTCGGATGATTATTTTACAAAGGATGCTTTTGAGATAATGCACCGTTACACTGATGATGAGGCAGATGTTATTTATTTTGCGCCTACCAGCATCAGGGAAAGCGACGGAGGGATGTCATCGCGGCATGTGCCATATAAAAAACTTGTGGATCGTTTTGTTACGGATCCCGGACAGGAGAGCGAGATGCGCTTAAGATATCTGTCCGTTCCCGATACTTCCAAAATGATACGCAGAAGCCTGATCACGGAAAACGGTATTAAGTCTTCCGTATCACCCGTGGCAAACGATGTTATGTTTTCCGTACGCTGCGCTTACCATGCAAAGTCTGTTAAAGCAACGAGTGATGTCATATACTGCATTACGGAGAGTGAAGGGACGCTGACAACCACAAAGAATAAAGAGCGCTTCCGTAAGCGTATTGATGTTTATATTGAACAGGCCGGATTCCTTAAGGAGCATTTACCGGAAAGCGCCTATGCGGATACGCGCATATCTGCCAGGACTCTGGTATTGCAAAGCCTTATGGATTACGGGGTTAAAGAGTTTATACACACGATAAAGCATCTTAGGGAAAAACATGCGCCGGTTAACCCGCTGGCAATAAAGGTAAGGCGCAGATAATGATGACAGGTAAAAGCCGGAGGCAGAAATGAGATATGCTTTGATAGGCTGCGGGCGGGTTTCGCCTAACCATATGCAGGCAGCAATAAATAATGATCTGGAAATAGCCGGGATCTGTGATGTTAATCCTGAAGCGGTTTCAAAACTGGCAGGGAAGTTCGGGGCGGATCACCTGGGGCAGTATACAGATTATAAGGCCATGATCAGAAATGAACATCCCGACATAGTTGCCATCGCAACAGAGTCAGGAAAGCATGCTGCCATTGCCCTTGAATGTATAGAGGCAGGATGTAATGTTATTATAGAAAAGCCCATAGCCTTATCTGTTGCGGATGCGGATGCAGTCATCCGTGCCGGCAGGGAAAAGGGTGTAGCGGTATGCGTCTGTCATCAGAACAGGTTTAACAGGTCTATACAGTATATACGCAGGGCTGTGGAAGAAGGACGCTTTGGCAGGATGCTGCACGGTACAGCTAACGTGCGCTGGAACCGCAGTAAAGATTATTATGGGCAGGTACCTTCCCGCGGCAGCTGGGAAATGGACGGCGGCTGCCTTATGAACCAGTGCATTCACAATATCGATCTGCTGTTATGGATGCTGGGAGACGAGGTGGAAGAGGTCATGGCGTATACGGATCGTCTTATGCATCCGTATATTGAGGCCGAGGATTTCGGCATGGCCATGCTTAAGTTTAAGAACGGTGCCTACGGACTTATCGAGGGAAGCGTAAACATATATCCGGAAAACCTGGAGGAGACGCTGTGTCTCTTTGGGGAAAAGGGAACCGTAAAAGCCGGCGGCAGAAGTGTGAATGTTATAGAAGAATGGAAATTTGCCGAGGGATCGGATGATCCGGACAGCGTAAAAGCACTTTATGCCGAGGATCCGCCCAATGTGTACGGATTCGGACACACGCCGCTCTATAAGGATATGATCGATGCGATACGTAACGGCCGGAAGCCTTATATAGACGGTGAGGCGGGAAAGCAGGCTATGGAGCTGGTCCTGGCCATTTACCGTTCGGCGGCGGAAGGATGTCCTGTAAGGCTTCCGCTTAAAGAAGGCAGCACAAGGGATCATATCGGAAGATTTGACTCATGACAGAGGGCAGGGGATCGATCGATGCTTGGCGATAAAGAAAAATATGTGAGATTTATCAGTACCCGGGATGATATGCGTATCTATAATATGCCGTTCTGGCTGGATGCAGTGTGCGGTAAGAATAACTGGGATGCTGTAGTGATAGAGGAGAACGGTGAGGTGGTGGCGGCACTTCCCTATCACAGAAAGAAGCGCTTCTGTATAAACGGCGTGCTGCAGCCGCAGCTTACCCAGTGCTTTGATATCTGGATCAAGCCTCTGAAAGGTTTAAAGACAGAACGTGCGCTGCACTACCGGTTTAAGTGGATCGGGGAGATAGCAAAGAGGCTTTCAGATCTTGGCGCGGATTTTTATGACATGGAATTATCCGGCAGCTTACGGAACGGTGAGCCTTTTGCCTGGAAAGGATTCAGGCAGGAAGTAAGATATTCTTTTATTATCCCGCCGGGGCAAAGGAGCGAAGATGTCCTTTCGCAGATGGACCGGGCCTGCAGGGCAATGATACGTAAGGCATCGGGCACGGTACGGCTTGAGGAACTCAGATCCCCGGAGCAGTTATATAAGATCATAAGTGCTTCTTTTGAGCGCAGGGGGATGAAGAATCCGAATCCGGAAGTGGTGTATAAAAGGCTGTACAAAGCCTGCCGGGCGCATGGTGCATGCAAAATGGCGGCTGTTAAGGATGCGCAGGGAGATATATGCTGTGCCGGACTGTACGTGTTTGATAAAAACTATGTATACGAGCTGCTGGTGGGAACAGTGCCCGGGAAAAGATCGGAAAATCTGAAAGCGTTTATGACATATGAAATGATAAAGTTTGCCTGTGAGACCGGCAGGGGCTTTGATCTTGAGGGATCGATGATCCCTTCGATAGCGGAGCATAACAGGCGTTTTGGTGCTGAACCGGTTCAGTATTACAGGCTTTGGAAAATACAGACAAAAAACCTGTTGAAAAAAGCAGTGCTGGACAGGCTGTGTAATAAATCGTAGAGAGTATCGTTTCGGAGATTGCTATGGAAAGACAGAAAGAGTGGTTTGAAAAAATAAAGCAGAATAAAACGTATGCGGTCATCTGTATAGTGATCGCCTTACTGTGTTTTATGCCTGTTTTGGTTGATCTTGTTTCGGGAAGACATCCGTATTCCTATGCCATAGGGGTTATCGTCGAAAATTCTGATACGATACCGGAGAGTCAGTTTGCAAGTGTATCGATATCCGCTGAGAAGGTCAGTCAGACCTTTATCTGTGATCTGCTCAATGTTGCGGGAATAAAACTTAAGGTTGTGACCCTGAAAAATATGGAAAAAGGAACTATACTCGTCGGATTATATGACGATGAAACCGGCACTGAGATCGGAAACTGGGAGGTGCCGCTCAACACTGTAGAAAAAGACGGAAGTTTCATAGTAAACGTAAGAAAGCCTCTGGAGCAGGGAGATGTGATCGGAAGGAGATTCCGCGTTGATATATCCGCTAAAGATACGGAAGACGGAGAAGATATTCTTTTGTATTATATCCCTTCGGACTGGTATGTAAAAGGGAAGTTTATGATAAATGAAGCTGAAGCGGAAGGTGACCTTGTCATGGAGATCACGGGATGTGAGGATCCGGTAAATATGATGATGCCTAAATGCTTTATGTGTCTGTATTTCACAGCATTTACGGAATGGCTGGCGTATGTTATATATCGCCGCATAGGGAAAAAGAAGGTTGATAAAGAGCAGGATACAGATGAAAAAGCTTAAGGGAAATAAAAAAACATCATGGATCCGACCGGCTATAGGAGCCCTGCTGATCAACGGACTTCTCCTGCTGGTAATGCTTAATCTGCTGGATGAACGACCGGCAGATCAGTTCAGGGAGTATTATACCGGCCGTCAGGAGTTTGATACGGCAACGGAAGTGTTCGGTGATCTTAAGTTTACCCTGGGATTTAGCTGCCACGGGGGAGAGGATTCTTTTGAACTGTACATGGATTCAAAAGGTTATGAGGGCAGCTTTACGGTCACGCTTCTTAACGGTGAAGGTAAACAGCTTAAGACATGGACTACGGACAAGATGAGGATCCTGGACGAAAAGCAGGGTGAAGACCGGTGGTTATTCTATGAAGCGGATGCGGATCTTTTGGCAGCCGGAAATGAATATTATATCGAGGTCAGCGCACCGGAACTGAATGAGAATGATTCTGTTACGGTCAAAGGTTATTCGGTCTACCGGATGCATAAGAACTATTTTGCAGTTGCGGCCTTTATACTCCTGTTTATCACAGCAAACATCTGGTGGTTTAATATAGAGAAACCGATAGAGAAATGGTCATTCTGGGTCCTTTTGGGAACAGGCCTTATCATGTTCTTTATCATGTCTCCTTCAAGTCAGACGGATGAGGCCAATCATTATTACGGAACGCTGAAAGTATCCAATTTGATCCTTGGCAGAGAGGATCTGAATGATATCGAAGGAGAGTATTTTGCCAAGCTTAAGCAGCATTATAATTCCAATGAGTCTTTTATGAAGCTTATGCAGAACATTGGTACCGGCAGAACGGATGGGCATGAAGATGCGTTCATCTGCCGCAATACCTTTTCCTTTATCCAGCCGGCTTCTTATATAGTACCTGCCATCGGAATGTCGATAGGGCGGTTGCTGGGGGCTGATTATTATCTGACATATTCCCTGGCACGCTTCTTTAATCTTTTATTCTTTGTGTTTATGGCCTGGCTGGCAATAAGGCTCATGCCTTATAACAAAGAACTGATACTGATGGCCGGCATGCTTCCGATGGCTATGCATCAGGCGGCTTCGCTTTCGTATGATGTGATAGTGAATGGTCTTTCGCTTATTTTATTTGCCTATGTAGTTAAGATCATTGATGAAAAGAAAGAATTAAGTTGGAAAAATGCCATGATCATTGCAGGCATTCTGGGTACCCTGGGACCGGTAAAGGTTGTATATTGTACCCTGGTATTACTGGTATTTATGATCCCGTCAAAACAGTTTAAGGGACTTAAGGACCGGTTGTTTAAGTGTATGTTTATTATTGCTTTTACTGTCGGGATCCTGTGGATAACAAGATCACCGGACATTGTTTCACGTGTAGACGGGAGCAATTTCGGAGAGGTAAATCCGTATTATGATATGAATTACGTGATGGGGCACCCCTTTGGATTTATGAAGCTGCTGGCAAACAGCATATGGCATGACGGAAAAATGTATATCTATCAGGCTGTGGGATACCATATGGCGGGAACATCGGTCAGTCTTGCTCCCTGGTGTATCAGGGCATATCTGCTCATGCTTGTTTTGAATCAGCTGTTTCAGGAAAAGAATGATGCTCCGGGAATCCGGCAGAGAGCCGTGGCGCTTGGCATGTCAGTCATTACCCTGGTGGGGATAGTAACCACAATGGCGCTTGCATATACCTACTATGGCAGTGAAAGAGTAAGCGGGGTACAGGGAAGGTATTTTATCCCCATAATGGCTCCGGTGCTGTACAGTCTTTCCGTAAGCAGGATACCTAAAATAATAAACAGGAAATATTTTACCGGGATTGCCTGGATCGTATATCTGTCAGTCATCGTCGAAGTGATGAGCCGGATAAGATATTGAGTGGGGAGAATTACATGAGATATTATGATGACCACGTATTTGTGATCTGTGCGTATAAAGAAAGCCCCTATCTGGAGGCATGTATAAGATCCCTGCTGGCTCAGACAGTAAAGAGCAGGATCATTGTTGCTACATCTACATCGGCTGCATCTGTACGGGATCTGGTCGAAAGATATGAGCTGCCGTTATATGTAAATGAAAAAAAATGCGGTATTGCTTCCGACTGGGAGTATGCATATGAAAAGGCGCGGGAGACCGCAAGGTACGTAACGATAGCACACCAGGATGATATTTACCTTCCCCATTATATGGAGAAGGTAATAAGCAGACTTGAAGAAGAGAGAGAGGCATTGCTTTGCTTTACCGATTATGCGGAGCTTCGAAACGGAAGAAAGCTTGATATCAGTCCGTATACCGCTGTTAAAAGGGCTATGCTCTTTCCGCTTAAGTGCCCGATTTTAAAAGATATCAAACAGGCTGAAAGGTGGATACTGTCATTCGGCAATCCCATTATGTGTCCGACGGTTACCTATAATACGGCGGTGCTTCCTGAAACCCTTTTTTTATCGGAGTTTAAGAGTAATATTGACTGGGATACCTGGGAAAAGCTTTCAAGACGGCAGGGCAGATTCATATATGAACCCCATGCACTTTTACTTCACCGCATTCATAAAAATGCAGCTACGGCACAGCTTATTTACCGGCAGGAGAGGGCAAAGGAGGACCTTGCCATGTTCCTTAAATTCTGGCCGGAACCTCTTGCAAAATGCATTATGAAGTTTTATTCACTGGGAGAAATAAACTATAAAAACATCGGCAATGAGAGATATTAAATTATCGGTAGTCATACCGGCATATAACAGTGCGGAAACAATAGAAGATGCGCTTAACGGCGTACTGCATCAGACGGCGGTGCAGTACGTTTATGAAGTGATCGTGGTTAATGACGGATCGACAGATGATACTGCAAAGGTCGTTGAAGAGTGGAAGAAGAACGCAGAGGAACAGTTTACGCTGGTTCTTACCGGATTTAAGAAAAACAGGGGTGTTTCAGCGGCAAGGAACAGAGGCATTGAGATAAGCAGGGGTGACCATATTGCTTTTCTGGATGCTGATGATGAATGGAAGCCGGAAAAACTGAAGATACAGCTGGGCATTTTAAGAAGATATCCCGGGATAAAGGCTTTAGGTACAGGCTGGGATCAATTGAATCTGAAGCCCGGAAAGAAGGTAAATAATTCTTCGGGATATGAACTGTACGGAATGAAGGTCAAAGACGAGCTTGTGTATTTATGGCCGCCGGTGCCGTCACTGATCGTTAAACGGAATGAGCTGCTTAAATCCGGTATGTTTGATGAAAGCATGAGGTATGCCGAGGACAGCGATTTCATATGCAGACTGGCAGAAAGAGCAAAGATATATTATATACCGGATAAACTGCTTTCTGCAGGACATGGGAAAAATCCCTTCGGGGAAAAGGGGCTGAGCGGGAATACTGCCCGCATGCATAAAGGGTTTAAAAAGAATATTTACGGATGCCTTAACAGAGGAAGTATTAATATCTTAGAGTATGCCGCATTTCTTTTGCTGGAGGATCTTAAGTACTTAAGGCGCATACTGATCGCAAACAGGATAAAAGAAGAGAAAACTAAAGATGAATAATCCGCTTAAGGCTAAATGGCAGTCATTATCCAAACCGGCACAGGCTTCCCTTGCGATAATATGTTGCAGGGTTTTTCAGATGGGGATAAGTGTCCTGTTTACGCCGGTATTCACAAGGCTGATGACTACCGGGGAATACGGTGTATATACGGTCATTTTTTCCTGGCTGGAAGTAATAGCTGTATTCTCCACATTGAACCTGTCCGATGGTTCTTTCCAGCAGGCGCTGGTTAAGTATAATACAAGAAAAAATGATCTGATGGCCGCAGCTGCAGGCCTTGGTACATTCACTTCAATAGTTGTTTTTGGAGTGTATTTTCTGTTACATCAATGGCTGAACCCGCTTTTAGGGTTTGATACGCTTATTTGCGGATGCATGATAATACTTGCCTGGGCCGGCCTGATGTGCGATATATGGACGTCTGTTCAAAAGAACGAATATAAATATAAAGCCAAGATCGCAGTTTCTGTTTTTGTTGCCATAGCAGAGCCGCTTATCGGGATAGCCGCAGTCTTTTTTATGCAGGAGAATAAGGCAGAAGTCCGCTTTTTTTCTGTTGTTCTGGTTGAAACGATCACTTATGGCGGATTTTTCTTTTATCTGGTGAATAAGGGCAGGTTTTATGATAAGAAGCTATGGGGATATTTTCTTACATTAAACATTCCGTTGATCCCCCATTATCTGACAGGCATCATATTAAATCAGACTGACCGGATAATGATAAAATCCCTGGTGGGTGATTCTGAAGCGGGTATATACGGATTGGGGCATAACTGGGCCTGGATGCTGTTTATGATCACGAGTGCAGTCCTTCATTCAATGCATCCCTGGATCTTTAAGAGGATCAAGGAACACGAAATACAGAAAATTGCTAAAACGTCATACGGAGTACTGATACTGATCGCAATTGCAGGATTAGGGATTATCACGATAACACCTGAGGTACTGTATATACTGGCTCCTGCGGATTACCACATTGCAACGAAAGTTATAGTTCCGTTAGTGGGAAGCGTGTATTTTATGTTTGCTTATAATCTGTTTTGCTGTTTTGAGTTTTATTATGAGAAAACGAAGCTGATCACTGTTGTTTCGTCGTTTGCAGGCATTCTGAACATATTCCTGAATTATGTGCTGATCGGGAAATTCGGCTGGACCGCTGCAGGGTATACAACGCTTTTCTGTCATGCATGTCTGGCTGCAGCACACTTTATTATAGCAAACAGGATCTCACAGAAGGAGAATTCCGAAAAAGTATTTAACCCGGTGATCATATTGATCATATCCGTTCTATTACTGCTTGTGGGGGAAATGATGGTGCTGCTTTATGATCATATGGTCATCAGATACGTGATAATACTGACAGGCCTGTTTGTTATGCTGCTTAAAAGGGATTGCGTAAAGAACATCATTAACGCGATAAGATAGTTCATGATACTAAGGAATTAAGCTGTGATGACTTATAATATGGCAAACGGAGAGGATGACATATGATAACTTCAAAAGAATCCTATAAGTATTATTTAAAATGTGACTGCATAGCCAATGGCTTTGACTACAGACGGATCAGGTTTCCGATGTTTCATCATGAGATCCGTTTTTTGAAGATCCTCAGGAAATGTGAGTATTATTTTAATTGTAAGAAAAGCTTCCTGTACTGGCCCTATAAAGCATTTCTTTATCTGAGGCTTGAGCATGCCCGCGTAAAGTACGGATGGCATATCCCGCTGAATGTATGTGCAGAAGGGCTTTCTTTAGGACATTACGGATCGATCATAATAAACAGCCATGCAAAGATAGGGAGATTCTGCCGCATCCATGTGGGCGCATGTATAGCGACCCGTGCCGGAAAACTGGATGAGTGCCCGGTGATAGGAGATTACGTTTACATTGGTCCGGGAGCAAAGATCTTCGGACCTGTCGTGATAGGCGATGAATCAGCCATAGGAGCCAATGCGGTGGTCACAAAAAGCTTTGAAGAAGGGCATGTGGTATTGACCGGGATCCCCGCGAAGGTAAAAAGGAGGCTGGAAGTGAATAACTACGTGAACCGGGACACATGATAGAAGGCCGGTGTTTTTGACACTAAGTGTTGAGAGTGATATACTTTAACGGATTTTGATAAGGGCGGGATCATCCGTTCAGATAATAAAAAACAGCTTGTTTAAGTACTGATTGGAGGAAAAAAATGAGACTGAGAAACAAAAAAGTGAACCGATTGGTTACGATGCTGCTGACGCTGGTACTCTGCGTCGGGGATATGTATGTCCCCGAACTTAAGGTGTATGCGGAAGGCGAGAAGACCGTAACAGGCCTTGGCACAGAGCCCATCACTGATCCTAAGGAATATGCAGGTGCCTGGACAGGAGAGGAAGGGGGTCAGCCCTGGAGCGGCAGCTATGTATACTACGGAAAGTATGATTCGAATCCGGTTAAATACAGGGTATTGGATAAGGATTCCACCGAATACGGAGTGGACGGCGGGAGCATGCTTCTGGATTGTGACAGTGTTCTTGAAAAAAAACGTTTTGATGATAACAGTGCGGACTGGGCTGACAGTGAACTTAGAGCCTGGCTTAACAGCGGTGATTTTCTGAACAGTTCGGCTGTATTTACGGCTGCCGAAAGAACGGCCATTGCCTCAAGCACCAAGAGTGCTAAGACAGCTAAAGACAATGATAAGGGGAGCGGGGTATTTACTCCTCTTTCAAATGACCGTGTTTTCCTTCTGGATGAGTCAGAAGTAACAAGAATCGATTATGGCTGCTTTTATGATGATTTTTATGAAGGATGGGATTTTTATACCGGTTCTGTCTGTCATAAAAAGGGGGCGGATGATTATTTTTGGCTTCGGTCAAAGGTAGAATTGCATAGTCAATATACAGGGGAGCCTTATACTGAGATTGTAACTGTCGGGGCTGACGGCTGGACGGCTAGCGAGAGTTGGACTGTACCGGTGGGAGTGAGCCCTGCCTTTAATGTTAAGCCTTCATCCGTCATTTTTTCTACTCTGCTCAATGATCTGGGGTATGATCCGTCTGATCCGTTTATTATGCAGGATCCGTACAACCCGGTATATAAGCTCACGCTTAAAGATGACGGCCTGTCCATAGGTGCGACCGTGGCTAAAGCTGCCGGCAATACTATCACCGTTCCGTATTCGATAGCAGATAACAGCAGTGATGCTGAGCCTGACAGGGTATCTGTAGTGGTTACTGACGGTACATGGACGGACAAGGGCTGGAGTGAGGGAGCCAAGCTGCTTCAGTATACCAAGCTGGATATAGATTCTTTTGCCCTTAGCGGGACAGGTACATTTACGCTTGATACCGATAAGGTTAAAGGTACCTGGGGAACTGATTACCATGTTTACCTGCTGGCAGAGGATGTCAGGGGAGAGAATGAGAGTGATCTTGCCGGTGCACCGGCAGAGGTAAGTTTATCTGATAAAGATACACATAAGGTATCTTTTGTGCTTGAATATGAAGCCTGGAACCTTCCGGACCAGTTTGTGGAGGACGGCGGGAAAGCTACAGAACCGGCGGCTGTGAAAGGAATAGTTATTGAAGGCTGGTATAAGGAAAAAGGCTTAAATAATAAATGGGATTTCGCCAATGATACCGTAACGGCCGATATCACTTTATACGCAAAATGGACTGAAGCACAGAAGGCTCATTATACTGTGTCCTTCGATCTGAACGGAATGGGAGAGCCCGTACCGGAAGCCCAGAGTGTTGAGAGCGGTGGAAAAGTGACGGAACCGACAGCGCCGACAGCTGAGGGATATACTTTTGGAGGCTGGTACAGAGAACAGGCATGTATAAGTAAATGGGGCTTCGCCGTTGATACCGTAACGGGTGATATGACACTCTATGCATATTGGATCAAAAACCCGGATACTTATACCGTATCCTTTGATCTGAATGGTGTAAGCGGCATCGCGCCGGAAGACCAGATCGTTGAGGAAGGCAGAAGGGCGAAGAGCCCGACATTTCCGGCAGTTGAAGGATTTACTTTTGGGGGCTGGTACAAAGAAAAAGAATGTACAAATTGGTGGGATTTTGAGCTGGATACCGTATCGGACAATACCATACTCTATGCAAAGTGGACAGTAAAAGCTGGCTATTATACCGTATCCTTCAATATGAATGGCGTAAGCGGAAATGCACCCGGAAAACTGGCTGTTAAGGATGGTGAAAAGGTGACGGAACCGACAGCGCCGGCAGCTGATGGATATACTTTTGAGGGCTGGTACAAGGAAAAGGAATGTACGAACAAGTGGGATTTCGCCGGCGATACTGTAACTGAGAATATCACTCTCTATGCAAAATGGACTAAAAAAGAGGGTACCTATACAGTATCATTTGATCTGAACGGCGTGAGCGGAAACGCACCTGTAAGCCAGAATATCGCAAAAGGCGGAAAGGTGACTGAACCCGATAAACCGACAGCTGATGGATATACTTTTGAAGGCTGGTATAAGGAAAAGGCATGTACGAATAAATGGGATTTTACCACTGATACCGTAACGGAAGATATAACACTCTATGCAAAATGGATCAAAATAGAGGATAGCTGTACAGTAACCTTTGATCTGAACGGGGTAAGCGGAAATGCACCTGTAAGCCAGAATGTTGCAAAGGGCGGAAAGGTGACGGAACCGAAAGCTCCCACAGCAGAGGGCTATGTTTTTGGCGGCTGGTATAAAGAGAAGGCATGTACGAATAAGTGGGATTTTTATAAAGATACCGTATCGGCCGATACCATACTCTATGCAAAATGGACTGAAAAAGCTGATCCCGGTCCGGATATAACGGTAAGCGGTAATAATCCTCTTGATCCCGTGCCTGAGATAAATGATGATACCACAGAGCTGTGGCTGGTAAAGGGACAGAAGTTTACCCTGCAGGGCTGGAGCCTGGATGATCAGGATAGAGCTAAGCTTAAAGCTTATAAGAAGCTTATCAGTATAAACAAAAAGGGCCAGGTAAAGGTAAAGAATGCCGGAACGGCAGTGATAGTTAAGAAAGATGTGAGCGGAAATGTGGTACAGAGCATTTCGGCAAATATCACCAAGCCCGAACTGTCAAACAAGAAGCTTAAGCTGGAAGCAGGTGTGGACGGAAAGGATACAGGCAGTGTAGCACTCAAGAATGCTGATAATATTGAGGTATACTATTACAGTGCAGCTCCTGATGTGGCTTCCGTTGATGAGGATGGTAATGTAACAGCATTGGCAAAGGGCAGTGCAAAGATCACGGCTTATGCAAACGGAATGGCATATACAGCTACAGTCAGCGTCAAGGAGCCAAGCGCTGTTGCAGAGCGTACCCTGCACTTAGCAACAGGTGGATCCAAGTCTGTTAAACTGAGCGGAGTAAAGAAGACCGTTTGGGATTATGCAGAAGGAACCACTGATGAAGAGAAAGAGATCGTAAATATCAAGAAGGCAAAGATCACCGGTAAGAAAGCCGGAACCGTTACGTTGGTAGCTGAAGGAGAGCTGCACAGCTATACTATGACCGTAATGGTAGATGATATTTCTATTACCCCGGTACGTGTGGCAGATAAATATGACCTGAAAAATACCAAGGGTAACAAATATAAACTGGTCATAGCAGAAGGGCAGAATATGACACTTGAATTGGCAGATGTGGACCAGCCGGTCATCTTTAAGAGCAGCAATGCGGATGTAGCGGTTGCGGATGTAGAC
This sequence comes from Lachnospiraceae bacterium, assembly GCA_017539565.1. Classification (GTDB taxonomy): domain Bacteria; phylum Bacillota; class Clostridia; order Lachnospirales; family Lachnospiraceae; genus NK4A136. The sequence continues at coordinate 38,528 of JAFYCS010000097.1, read as the reverse complement.
GGAAATGTGACAGCAAGGAAAAAAGGAAAGTGCAAGTTTACAGCCAAGGTAGATTCCAAGACCATAAGTATTACGGTCAATGTAACGCAATAGAGACGGGGACAGCTTTATGTCTTTACGGCGCCGCCCTTACGTGGGGCGGCGCTTATTGTAAAAGAACAGGTCGTAAATGAAAAAGTACAAGGCGAAAAAAAATTCATCCGTGATACGTTTAGTGGTGGGAGCACTTCTGATAAATCTGCTCCTGCTGCTTATGATGGTCATACTTCTTGGCGAAAGACCTGTTGACCAGTTAAAAGAGTATTGCATCAGCAGACAGAAGTTTGAACAGGAAGCGGAAGTATACGGAGGCATTAAGTTCAGGCATAGTTTTATCTGTACCGGGAGAGAAGACTGCTTTGAGCTTCATGTTGATTCAAAGGATTATATCGGCAGTTATGAGGTCAGCCTTTTGAATGTTTCCGGAGAAAGTCTTAAGTCCTGGACAACCGATAAGATGAGGATACTTGATACAAAACAGGGAAAAGACAGGTGGATCTTCTATGAAGCCGGAGCGGAGCTTTTAACAGAGGGAAATGAATACTGTATAGAGGTTTCTGCACCAAGATCGGATGCGGAGAGTTCAGTCTTTGTCAGCGGGTTTTCCACATACAGGAAAGAACGGAATTATTTCGCAGTCATTGCTCTTGTGCTTCTTTTTATCACGGCAAATATCTGGTGGTTCAGTTTAGAGAAACCGGTTGAAAAATGGTCAGTCTGGATACTTTTGGGAACGGGGCTTATCATGTTCTTTATCATGTCACCTTCAAGCCAGACAGATGAAAATACACATTATTACTCGGCATTTAAAGTATCAAATCTGATGCTGGGCAGGGAAAACTTAAATGAGATCGAAGGGGATTATAATGCCGGACTTAAACAGCATTTTAATTCCAATGAATCATTTATGAAACTCATACAGAACATTTGGCCGCCCGTGCAGGAGGACCGGGAAGATACATTTATCGAACGCAATACTTTTTCCTTTGTGCAGCCGGTGGCTTATCTGGCTTCGGGTATCGGGATCACGATAGGGCGGCTGTTTGGATTGAATTATTACCTGACGTACTCCCTGGCCCGTCTGTTAAATCTTCTGCTATATGTTGTTCTGGTGTGGCTGGCTATCCGGCTTATGCCCCGTAACAAAGAACTGATACTAATGGTGGGGATTATGCCGATGGCTATGCATCAGGCGGCATCTCTCTCTTACGACATGACGGTAAACGGGCTTTCATTTGTTTTCTTTGCTTATATACTAAGGCTTATAGACGAAAAGAAAAACTTCGGCTGGAAAAACGCACTGATCTGCGCATGTATCCTCGGAACACTGGGACCGGTAAAAGTAGTATATTGTGCCCTTTTTCTGTTGTTGTTCATGATACCGTCAAAACAGTTTGAAGGACTTAAGGGCCGGTTGATCATGTGTATCCCGGTGATCATATTTGCTGTTGCCATACTGGGGCTGACAAGATTACCGGATATCGTCGGACGAGTTGACGGGAGTACTTTCGGAGAGGCAAATCCCTATTATGATATGAACTATATAATGACGCAGCCCGGTGCTTTCCTTCAATTGCTGATAAAGACAGTGAAACAACATGCCGGATTATTCCTTATGCAGGCGGTCGGGTATAGTCTTGCAGGAACAACGGTATCCATATCGGATACTTACATCAAGGCATATCTGGTAATGCTCGTATTAAATCAGCTGTTTCAGGAGAAAACTTCCGTACCCGGGATCAGACAGAGAGTTGTAGCTCTGGCGACCTCCGCTTGTATTATAGCGGGTATACTGATAACTATGACTCTTTCTTACACGAGATATGGCAGAAATATCATAGACGGCATACAGGGAAGGTATTTCATCCCTGTTATGGTGCCGGTTCTTTACAGCTTCTCCGTGGGCAGGATACCGCTTAAAGTAAACAGAAAGTACTTTACGGGTATCGCATGGTTTGCCTATCTTGGGGTCATCATCGAGGTAATGAGCCGTATAACTTATTAACCAGAGCGGGCGGATACCGGGCTGCAGATCATATTATTGCTGAATGGAGAATCTGCGCAGCCTGTCGGCATAACGTTCAGCTGTTTCATAAACTACGATATCCGGATCGCACCTCAGCAGCTCATCATATGAGTAAGAAGCCGCATACCTTAGAAAAGTATCACTAAACTGACTTCCTATATAGTCTGCCATCTGCGTTGCAAAGGAATCTCTGATGATATAAATGCTTCTGGGGTCTGCACCTGTCGCATGATAGTTGATCATATTATCAAACCCTTTTCCGCTGCATTTAAGATCATGCATATCATATCCTTCCACCGTATACTGTCTGTCTGCAAAAAGCAGCTGCTTATGAAGGCTTAGCATATCAGCCAGGTCACCGGAGGTTTCTTCTCCGGTTTTGATAGTAACAGTGTTACTGTTAAGCGACGGCATTTCGATCCCCAGTTCCTTCATCAGTGATGATGCACCTGCATATGCGCCGATCATATTCCAGTGTGTATCGGTTTTATACCATATGTTTTCCGATACCTGTTCTTTTGCGGCCATCAGCTCATCGTACGGATATATAACACGCAGATCGGTATTAGTCTTAAGATGATCATAGATCTGCAGGGCACCATAGTTGTCTGCCGGTTTTCCATATCTTTCCGGCATGTACTCCGAATAGATACGTTCTTTATTCGGCACTATCAGTATGACAAATTCCTTTCCCTGTGATTCAATAAGATCGCGCATTTCCATACAGTTTTGGGTAATGGCATTGAGCTGGTCCTCAGTAAACAGATTTGTCCCCTGATAGCATCCGATGGGATCTCCGTCATCTTTCTTCGTGTAAAACAGCCAGTTATCAGTACCGATCGCCACATGATCGCTGCTTGGTCTTCCGAAGCAAAAATAATCTATCGCGGAATTTAAGGTGATCAGATTGTTTCTGAATGGCAGGTTATCATTATAGTATGAAGTGTAATCAGACGAAAACGTTCCGTAACTATCAGCTGTCATTTCAGGTTTTTTTGCCGGCGTCCTGTTTTCGCGGCTGGTCGTATCAACGATCTTTCCGGCAAAAAGCCGGATAACGTTAGATAAACATATTATCACCACGAATGCGATAAGTATGATAATGCGTCCTGCTTTTTTCTCTTTCATTTCTTCTCCTAGAATTGAAAATATATGAACGGATTATATGTATCAGCGGCAATAGAAGCTAAGCATAGCAGCAGTACGCATACGCAATAAACAGCTTCTATAACGGAATTATTCCATAGCTTTTTTATTTTTTCAGGGGTAAGTGTTTTTATAATACCCATTCCCGCGAGTGCGCATATAAAGACAAATACTGTTTTGTTATCCATATAATTCCAGAGGGCGATATTTACATCGGGGTTATTTTGTGGGAATATCATCTTTGAAATATATGTAAGACCGCTCAGGGTATCATCTGCCCTGAATAAAACCCATCCTATATTTACGATAAAGAATGTATATACTACTGACAGTATTTTTGACCGGTCAAGCAGTTTCTTTAATCCGATCCGTTCAAGTATGATGAAGAGACCATGAAACAGTCCCCAGATTATGAATGACATATCTGCACCATGCCAGAGTCCTGTCAGAATGAAGATAAGGATCAGGTTGATATAGGTTCTGGCTGTTCCCTTCCTGTTTCCGCCTAACGGTATATAAACATACTCTTTGAACCAGGAGCCAAGTGAAATATGCCATCTTCTCCAAAACTCACTTATTGAATGGGAGAGATAGGGATAGCGGAAGTTTTCGGGAATACTGAAACCGAACATTTTTCCCAGACCGATGGCCATATCCGAATAGCCTGAGAAATCATAGTATATCTGAAATGTGTATGCTATTGCTCCGATCCATGCCGTTCTACAATCGATAATGGTGATATCATATGTATATATAGTATCGACACACATCCCCAGAACATTTGCGATCAAAACCTTTTTGCCGAGACCGTAAATAAAACGTTTGAATCCGTCTGATACATCTGTAATGCTTATTGAACGTTTTTCAATCTGCTTATTTATATCTCTGTACTTAACGATCGGTCCGGCTATCAATTGCGGAAAGAATGATATATATAAGGCTGTGTTCACCGGATTTACGGAAGCATCAGTATCACCCTTATATACATCTATAATGTATGATAAAGCCTGGAATGTGAAGAAGGATATGCCGATCGGTAACGTTGTATTAAATACGGGAATCAATGCCTTTACGGATATGGCATATATTATCTCAGCCAGGAATCCGGCGTATTTGTAAAAAACAAGTATTCCCAGGTCGCAGATTATACCGGATAACAGTAATATCTTCCTGATCGTTCCGGTGGTTTTGGACAAGCCTAAGCCGATACTCCAGTTTAACAGGATAGAAAACATCAGGAGCAGGACAAGATATGGTTCGCCCCATGCATAAAAGAATAAGCTTGCAAGCAGAAGAAAAAAGTTTGAATATTTCTTTACTAATAGATTTCCGACAAAAACTATCGGTAAAAACAATAGCAGAAATACATCCGAACTGAATACCATTTATAGTGCCTCGGTTATCATTTATAAAGTGGTCATTTGTGTGTATGATGACAGCTTTAGCCGCAATCCCAGGTGTACATGATCTCGGAGAAATCATTTCGCATTAATGCTTCACTGTTTATGAAGAAGTTGGCTACGCCTGCATCTCCCCACATTATCTCGTAATCGGGATTTTCCCTGGAGAATTCGGAATCGATCTGTAACAGCATGGTATCAAAACGTCTGAGACCTTCAGAGTATCTGCGTGGATCATCCTGGGTAAAGAACGGATAGCCCAGGAGCCAGTGTCTGGTATTTTTGGATTCTTTGTCATATTCGCTTCCCTTAAGAAAGCCGTATGCGTCATCTCCTTCGGGACGTGGTTCACCGACAAAATCTGCTGCCTCTCTTATCTTATCCATATAGCGGTAATCTGTTACGCCCATAGAGATCACGGTCTTTTCAAAGCTGATCGCCATTTCACGCTGGATAGGAAAACCGACATCGCTGCCGTCCACGTTTGTAGGGAGCTGAAGATCAGCAAGGCTTTCTGCCGTAACAGCAGGATCGATGGCCTTATGGAATATCACCCGGAAATCTTTCTGGATATCCGGGGTAGAAAACTCTGCTCCGTAAACATCATCCAATGCCACGAAAAACTGCAGCAGTCCGCTTTTGGGAAAAACATTGTTTTCCGGGAGCTCCGCAAAATTGATCTGGGCCAGAAGGACAAGCTTTTCGCCATTCGAAGACAGGGGATAATCCATTGAAGGGACCCAGTACGGGATCCCGCCGAACTTACTGTCTGTTAAAGCAGGTGTTTTACCGGTTACTGTGCTTATACGAAATGCGTCCATCGCGGTGATCTCTGCATTCTTTTTAAGGATCTTTGCTTTCTCTTCGGTCATTGTCAGACATACCTTTCATTGGGATTTGTGACTACCCGGATATTATACAGCAAGATGTGCCATTTTAAAAGGCGCTGCTGAATGCAGCGGGTTTATGTATGTCATCCTGAGGAACGTAGTGACGAAGGATCTTGCCTCAGCAGGTCGCTTGTCGGTATTTTCTAAAAGTGTTATAATAAGCTTAACACACAAAGTTGCATATAATCTGACCAGGAAGAAAGAAAAAGTCCAGGGAAAGGTGGTGGAAGTTATGGGTGGACAGGTAATAGAGCTTGACGTGATCAAAGCACACCGGGAAGGAATAGCAGAAGGTAAAGCCGAAGGAATAGGGATATTTATTAAAGATAAACTGGAAGATGAGATACCGGTAGAAATAATCCGGAAAAAGCTGGAAAAGAACTATAACCTTAACCCTGAGGAAGCCATGGCATATATAGAGAAGTATTCAAATGTAAAGACAGCTTAAAGGATTTGCTTTTTGGTATGTATCGCAATCTATTGAAATCAGATATGATATCAATAAAATTGACCGCCTACGGGGAATATACCTCCCCGCAGGCGTTTTTTGACCAATCAGGTGACAGTTCTCTGATTGATAGTTTATAAGACAATAATATACATAGAGAGGGAGAACAATGAAAAAATTCGTTGGCATAGCTTCGGTATTGATCGTATTTATTTATGCCCTGGAAGGACTGGTTTTTGCCGCATTGTCTGCATGGGGTGTTGTAAAAGGGTTTGCCGCGTTGCCTTATGTAGGCGGAGGAACCATTGACGGAGAACCGACTCTGATACTTGACGGTATTAGTAAATTTTTACTTTTACTTGGAATCGGTTTTTTGGTAGTTGCGTTTATCACAGCGGTGGCCGAGATTTTTCTTCTGATACAAAATTTCATTAAGGCAAATAAAAACTATTCTTTCAAATATTACAGCGATATATCCGCGATCGCTTTGATCATCGGACCGGTGAACTTTGTGTTTTCGATGATCATGACGTTTATAATCCTTATAATCACTTATTTCTTACCGTACTGGGATGCTCTGTCAGGATTGATACGTACTACATTTTTTGTAAATGTAGTTATGGAAATTCTGAGCCTGATCAATCTGTTGTTATCGAATAAATGTGTTCGTGAAGGAGCATAGACTGATATAGATAAGTTTAAAGTGATTGAAATTGCTTCTTTTCTATTGAATACTGACTTTTTATATGGTAATATTTTCCTGTCAAAAGCTCATATCATTGAGCATATAACACATTCAGGAGGAGTGAAAAATGAACAGAGCAGAATTAGTTGATGTTATGGCAAAAGAAGCCGGCCTTTCAAAGACCGATGCTGACAAGGCACTTAAGGCTTTTACCAATGCCGTATCCAAGGAGCTTAAGAAGAAGGGTAAAGTACAGCTTGTAGGCTTCGGTACTTTCGAGACTTCCAAGAGAGCAGCTCGTAAGGGTAAGAACCCCGCTACCGGCGAGGCTATCAAGATCCCTGCAGCAACTGTGCCCAAGTTCAAAGCAGGCAAGGCTCTTAAGGATCTTGTAAACGGTAATAAGAAATAATTTAAAGATTGTGGCTGCATGGTGTATCTGTGCAGCCTTTTCTAATAGCTTATACCGGTAAATACCAGGATACGGAATGATATAACGATAAAGTGCGTTGATGAAATAGTTGATGATATAATGTAGGTGATATATTTCTTTATCGGATATCATAAAACCGTATCCTGTATTTAATTTATCCGGATAAATATTGATGAAGGAAAAAGGGAGGTCTGCCATGATCCAAAAAACATATAAAGTAGACAGTATAGAAGAGATTTCCGGTATTGCAGCGGAGATACATGATATGTCTGTTTACGGATCTGCTTCCTGCAAAGTTTTGCTGACATGGACACAGCTTTGGGAGGAGGAAAGTTTTCTTGCATTCAGGCAGGAGATAGCAGACAGGTTTTCTGATTTTACGGTCATTGGATCAAACTCACACAGCAGAGAAGATCTCCTTTATAATATTATGGACGGATCAGGGGATGACAGAGGATATCTCCTGACCTTTTTGTTTTTTGAAAATTCCGCTGTATCCCTTTATGGCATAAGGACAGCTTATCGTGAAGAAGACAGGGAAGGACGTGAGCTCAAAGAACTGATCCTGAATACAAAGGATCCGAAAGGAGTGTATCTGGTGCCGCCGGATTATGTCAGTTCGATGGAAGACGTTCTGGCAGAGCTCAAAGATCTGAAAGACATTCCTGTTTTCGGGATCAAAACTTCCCTGCATCAGGGCTATCAGTGTTTCGGATACGAACCCGGTAAAGAAGTCATCGAAGGACAGCTTCTTGCGATGATATTTCATGGAGAGTCATTGGAAGTACGGGCACGTTATAATCTCGGCTGGACACCGGTAGGAAAGATCATGACTGTCACAAAAGAGGAGAATCCCTTTTTCGTTGATGAGATAGACGGAAAAGATGCATCATATGTGTATAACCGTTATCTGGGGCTTCGTAACGATCAGATCGTTCCCCAGAATCTGAGTGAATTTCCTTTGATCATAGAAAGGGATGGCATCCGTGTATCCCGTATCGGTATCACGGGCCCCAAGGAAGGACAGCTGATCTTCGGGGCACCCGTATATTTAAATGACAGGATAAGATTAAGCTACGGCAATCCGGATGATCTGTTTATGGAAGTGAAAAAAGATACGGAAGAAATATCTGCTTTTGAAGCACAGGCAGGATTTCTGATCGTATGCGTAAACCGTGTAAATCTTTTGAAAGAGCGTGAATATGAGGAGATCGAACTATACAGAAAAAAAATAAAAGAAGCTGCTGCGGTATACGGATTCGGAGAATTGTTTTATCTGGACGGAAAAGGCGGAGAGCTGAACAGCGCACTGGTTTCTGTTTCTTTGAAAGAGACGGGGGTTGCAGTGCCTTTACGTAAAACGGATGAAACAGAAAAAAACGGACAGACAGAGGATACAGAACTTTCGGATCCTGTACTTGTCCCGTTTCATGACAGGCTTTCCAGAATGTTTAAGGAGATGTCCGGGGATCTTATCATGGCAGTGAGAGAAGCTGAGGAAGCAAACCGCGCTAAGTCGGTGTTTTATTCTGCGGTTTCACATGAGATACGTACTCCGCTCAATTCCATACTGGGCATGAACGAGATGATATTAAAGGAATGCGGGGATGAGAATATCCTTAAATATGCAGGCAATGTCAAAAGCGCAGGCAAACTCCTGCTGCAGCTCATCAATGATATACTGGACACCGGGAAGATTGAAGCAGGAAAGATGGAGATCGTTCCGGTGGAGTATCATGCAAAAGAAATGATGGATGAACTTGCGGAGATGATCTCCTATTCTGCAAAAGAAAAGGGACTGGAGCTTGTTTATGCATTGAATGGCGAGCTGCCTGCAGTTCTTTACGGAGATGAAAAGAGGATACGGCAGTGCATTCTTAACCTGCTCAGCAATGCTGTAAAGTATACACCTTCCGGAAAGGTGATCTTTGCAGTGAACTCGAGCGTCATGGATAAAGAACATGCCAGACTGAAGATACGTGTTTCAGATTCGGGGATCGGGATCAAACCGGAGGATATCGAAAAGCTCAGTAACCCGTTCGAAAGAGTTGATCACTCAAAGAATTACAAAGTCGAAGGAACCGGTCTGGGACTTAATATAGTAAACCGGCTGCTGGCATTGATGGATTCAAAACTGGAGATCCGCAGCGTATACGGACAGGGATCACAGTTTTCCTTCGTGATCGATCAGGAAATACCGCAGGATGCGGGGGCAGATAATCCTTCGGCATCTGCAGGAAAAGAATGGGGTGATCTGAAAGCAGGAAACGCATCCATCCTTGTAGTGGATGATACGGAGATGAACATCCAGCTCGTACGTATTCTGCTTAAGGACAGTCAGATAGATATTGATACTGCAATGAATGGTCCGGCAGCGCTGGAACTTGCTGCAAAAAAGAAATATGATATCATTTTCCTTGATCTGAGAATGCCGGGCATGAACGGAATAGAGGTATTCCAAAAACTGAAAGAGGATCATGAAGGTATCAATGCCGATACACCTGTGGTCCTGCTCACGGCGAACGAAGGAGAGGATATCAGGCAGAAATATATAGAAGAAGGTTTTTCGGATTACCTGTCAAAACCTTTTACGCCTGTTATGCTGGAAGATATGATCAGAAAGCATCTTCCGGAAGGTAAGATCATGTAATATAGAAAAAGAACAAATACATATCCCACAGAAATTTAAAATTGTTAGCACTCTCCCTTGACGAGTGCTAACAACCGGGCTAGAGTAATAAACGTAAGGTGAACGGCCTTACGTTTATTTGTTTGCAGATGCTAAGGAGGTGAAGAAATCTATGAACATTCAGAAATTTACACAGAATTCCATGCAGGCGGTGCAGGATTGTGAAAAGCTGGCAGTGGAATACGGCAATCAGGAAATAGAACAGGAGCATCTGCTGAATGCTCTGCTGGGACTTGAGGATTCCCTGATACTTAAGCTCGTGGAGAAGATGGAGATCAACACGGAGCACTTTAAGGACAGGGCGGAGCAGGCTCTGAAGAAGAGGGTTAAGGTCCAGGGCGGAGACCTGCGTATAGGAGCGGATCTCAATAAGGTGTTGATCAGCGCAGAGGATGAAGCCAAAGCCATGGGAGATGAGTATGTTTCCGTGGAGCACCTGATGCTTTCGATGATAGCCCATCCCAATAAGGAGATAAAAGCGCTGTTTACGGAATACGGCTTTACCAGGGAGCGATTCCTTATGGCTCTCCAGACCGTAAGAGGCAACCAGCGTGTGACCAGCGATAATCCCGAAGCTACCTATGATACCCATGAAAAATACGGCCAGGATCTGGTGGAAAAGGCCAGAAAGCAGAAGCTGGATCCCGTCATAGGCCGTGATGCGGAGATACGTAACGTTATCCGTATCCTTTCAAGAAAGACCAAGAACAATCCCGTTCTTATCGGTGAGCCCGGTGTTGGTAAGACTGCCGTGGTTGAAGGCCTGGCACAGCGTATCGTGCGTGGCGATGTTCCCGGCGGCCTTAAAGATAAGAAGATATTCGGCCTGGACATGGGCGCCCTGGTGGCTGGTGCCAAGTACAGGGGCGAATTTGAGGAGCGTCTCAAAGCCGTACTGGAGGAAGTTAAGAAAAGCGACGGACAGATAATCCTCTTTATCGATGAGCTGCATACCATAGTGGGAGCAGGCAAGACCGACGGCGCACTGGATGCCGGCAACATGTTAAAGCCTATGCTGGCCAGGGGCGAGCTGCACTGCATAGGTGCCACCACCCTGGATGAATACAGGAAATATATAGAGAAGGATCCCGCTCTGGAGAGACGTTTCCAGCCTGTACAGGTAGATGAACCCACTGTGGAGGATACAATTTCCATCCTTCGTGGACTTAAGGAAAGGTACGAAGTATATCACGGCGTAAAGATACTTGATAATGCACTGGTGAGCGCAGCCGTACTTTCAAACCGCTATATCACAGACCGTTTCCTGCCGGATAAGGCAATAGATCTGGTGGATGAGGCCTGCGCCCTTATAAAGACAGAGCTGGACACCATGCCTACCGAGCTTGATGAGGCGTCACGCCGTATCATGCAGATGGAGATAGAGGTGGCTGCACTTAAGAAGGAAGACGATAACTTAAGCCGTGAGCGTCTTGAGGATCTTCAGAAGGAGCTGGCCGGAGAGAAAGAAGAATTCGAAAAGGCCAAGGCCCAGTGGGAGAACGAAAAGGCAGCGGTTGATAAGGTTTCGAAGATCCGTGAGGAGATAGAGAGCGTAAATAACGAGATCCAGATAGCACAGCGTGAAGGCAATTACGAAAAGGCCGGGGAACTGTCCTATGGTAAGCTGCCTGAACTTAAACGTGCCCTTGAGCAGGAAGAAGAGATCGCCGGCAAAAAGGATAACCGTCTGGTACACGAGAACGTATCCGATGAGGAGATAGCACGTATCATATCGCGATGGACAGGCATCCCGGTAAGCAAATTAAATGAGAGCGAGCGCAACAAGACACTGCATCTTGATGAAGAGCTTCATAAGCGTGTGATCGGCCAGGACGTTGCGGTCACCAAGGTGAGCGAAGCAATCATCCGATCCAAGGCGGGCATCAAGGATCCGTCAAAGCCCATCGGTTCATTCCTGTTCCTTGGGCCTACCGGTGTAGGTAAGACGGAGCTGGCCAAGTCGCTGGCAGCAACGCTGTTTGATGATGAGAGCAACATGGTCCGTATCGATATGAGTGAGTATATGGAGAAGCATTCCGTATCAAGGCTGATCGGAGCGCCTCCGGGATACGTAGGTTACGATGAAGGCGGCCAGCTTACGGAGGCGGTGCGCCGCAAGCCTTATTCCGTAGTCCTCTTTGATGAGGTGGAGAAGGCACATCCCGATGTGTTTAATATATTGCTGCAGGTGCTGGATGACGGGCGTATCACCGATTCCCAGGGGCGTACCGTGGACTTTAAGAACACCATACTTATCATGACATCCAACATTGGATCCCAGAGCCTGCTGGAAGGCATAGACGATGAGGGCAATATCACGCAGGAGGCGCAGGACGCCGCAGAAGCACAGCTTAAGCTGCACTTCAGGCCGGAGTTCTTAAACCGTCTGGATGAGATAATACTCTTCAAGCCTCTGACCAAGGATAACATCGGCGGTATCGTTAACCTGATCATGAAGGATCTGAACGCACGTCTTGCCGAGAAGGAGATAAGCGTGGAGCTTTCAGATAATGCGCGCAAGCTCATAGTAGATGAGGGCTATGATCCCATCTACGGCGCAAGGCCGCTTAAGCGTTACATCCAGAAGACAGTGGAGACCTTATCCGCAAAACTGATACTTTCCGGAAATATCTCCCAGGGAGATACCATCCTGATTGAAGCTGATGGCGATGACCTCAAGGCTGTAAAGAAATAACTCCGTGGGTCATCCCCCCCGGCGGTAAATGGATGATTCAGGAGAGGATGATCCGCCGGGGGAATGATCCACGGCAAATGAAAAACACTGCCTGTTTCAGGTAGTGTTTTTTTATGGTATAATCGTGGGCATGAGAAAAAAAGCTACGGTAAAAAGAGTATTGCTGGCCGTGCTTCTGTGCCTGGTCATGCTCCTTAGCGCCTGCGGTGGTAAGCAGATAGTGCTCACCACGGGGTTTGGCGAGGATGAGGTCTTCCGTGTGGAGGGGCAGCGCTGTGTAAAGGCAGAGGTGATGGTGTATCTGTATAATCTGCATGAGCAGTATGAGAGTGCTTACGGCAGCGGCATATGGAATGCAGGCGGAGAGGGCGTGGACCTTAAGCAGAACCTTAAGCAGACCGTGCTGGCCAGGATTGCCAAGGTAAAGCTTATGAATATCCTGGCGGAACGCTACCAGGTAAGCTTAAGCAGCGCAGATATCACTAAAGCACAGCAGGCAGCACAGATGTATTATTCTTCACTTAGTGCGGGTGAGCTTGAACTGATGGGCGGTCTTACACAGGAACTGACGCAGAAGATGTACGAAGAATATGCGGTGGCAGGTATGCTCTATGATAAGCTTACGGAAGATGTGAATACGGAGATAAGCGATGATGAAGCGCGTGTTGTAAGGCTCCACCGGATAGCGCTGATGCGGCAGCAGACGGCCGAAGACGGCAGTGCTGTCTATATGGATATAGATGAGCTGAAGAGCAAGGCTGATGAGATAGCGGAGAAGCTGGAGGCCGGGGAAGATTTTGATACGCTGGCTTATGCATATAACGAAGGCGGCCAGATAAGCGTGGATATGGTAAAAGGCGTGGAAGCGCCGGAAGTGGAGTCGGTATGTTTCGCTCTTGCGGAGGGGGAGATAAGCAGCCCGCTGGCGATGAGCGACGGCGTATATATATATAAGTGTATAAGCACTTACGACCGGCAGCAGACTGAGGAACGTAAAAGGACGCTGGCCGAGGAACGTAAAAAGGCAGCTTTTGATGCACTCTATAATGAATTTGCAGCCGGTATGGAGATATACTTAAATGAAGATCTGTGGAATGCTATAGAACTTACGGATGTCGCAGACCACGGCGGCACGGATTTCTTCGAGATATATGAGAGATTCTTTTTCTGACATGATCGCCAAAAGTGTAGAATTCTACATTTTTGGCGATTTATTTTGCGGGGGGGGTAAAGTGTATTGATTTGCGGCGGGAGTTTGGTAGAATATACTATTGTGGGTCCGGTAAACCTGAAAGGTTTACCCGGCAGATATTATTTAAATTGGGAGGAGAAGAGATGAAAAAGAAATGGGTAGTCGCTTTGCTGGCGGCGGTAATGGTCCTGAATACGGGATGCAAGGGTAGTGAAATACCTGCAGCTGAACCTGAGCAGATCGAGGAAACTCCGGGGCCTACGGAAGCTCCGGCCGAAGAACCGGAAGAGACTGTAAATGAGGAGGAAGCGCCTGCTGATGAGGCAGTTACAGGCGGCGGTTCTCCTTGGATAGATTCAGACCTTAAGGAAAACATAAGTGACGGAATGGCGCTTTCTTTAAAAGATGATTTTCATCTGTATCAGAATTATGACTGGCTTAAGGATGCGCAGTTCCCTGACGGCTATGCCCAGTACGGAGCGTTTACGCAGGTTGCCCTTGATACAGAAGCAAAAGCTACTGCGCTGCTTCAGGATGATACCCTCACCGGACATGATGCGGAATTGGTACGTTCGCTGTATAACGCCATCCTTGACTGGGATGCCAGGGATGCAGCCGGTGTAAGCCCTATCCAGGCTTCAGTAGATGATATACGTTCTCTCTCAAGTATTGAGGAGATCAGTGAGTTTATCTGTGATCCGGAGCGTAGTTACGGTGTTCCCTGCTTTATGTCTTTCTATAATAGCACCAATATCAACGATTCAAATTCTTATATCCTTATGATAGGAGGGGAAGGCTTCCTTTTAGGTGATGCTGCCGAATACAGCCAGCGTACGGAAATGGGAGATCTGTATTATGAAGCACAGCTTTACCTCGCACAGGAGATGCTTCCCAAGGTGGGATACACTAAGGATGAGGCTAAAGCCATGTTTGACAGCGTGATCGATCTGGAGACAAAACTGGCTGAGGTTTCATTGACAACTGCCGATATGATGAGCCCGGATTACTATGATAAGATAAACAATATTTATAAACCTGATGAAGCATGGGCACTGGCACCGGCTTTCCCGGGAGAAAAACTGATAAACGCTTTCGGATTCGGAAAAGCAAAAGAGATCATGGTACCGGAGCCGGAATGGGTTAAGCGCCTGAATGAGATCTATATGGATGACAATCTTGAGCAGCTTAAGAATTATATGGTTGTAAAGTATGTTGAGTCTATGTCCCCCTTCCTTGACAGTTCTTCCTATGATGTTTATGTAAATATGTCTAATATGTTATCCGGTTCGGAAGGAAGAGTATCGGATGAGAGCATGGCATTTGATCTGGTGCGCAGTGCCCTGACTACTCCTATGGACCGTGCATATCTGGAACGTTATGATGCAACCGAGGCGAAAAAGCGTATAACTGAAATATGCAAAAACGTAGCATCTGCTTACCGCGATATCCTGGCTGAGGAGGAATGGCTTTCGGAAGAAACACGTGCCGCTGCTATTGAAAAGCTTGATAATCTTAAGATCAATGCCGTATATCCTGACAAATGGGAAGATTACAGTAAGATGGATCTGACCGGCCTTTCATATTTTGAATGTAATAAAGTAATCAGCGATTTTTCAATGAAAAAAAATGTTGAACTGACTAACGGAAAAGTAGACAAAGAGATATGGGGCTTTGATATCCTGGAAGCCAATGCTTATTATTCAGCTGTTGATAATTCGATCAATATCATAGTGGGACTTTTAGGTGAGCCTTTCTATTATGACGGTATGAGCGATGAAGAGCTTATGGGAGGCATAGGCATGGTGATAGGCCATGAGATAAGCCACGCGTTCGATACATCCGGTGCCCAGTTTGATAAGGACGGAAATTACGCTTTCTGGTGGACTGAGGAAGATTATATGGCATTTATGGAGCGTGCGCAGAAACTGATAGATCACTACAATACGCTCACTGTATGGGAAGGACAGAATGTTCTTGGCGATAATGTACAGACAGAAGCCATAGCTGATATTGGCGGAATGAAGGCGATGCTTACTCTTGCAAAGGGAAAGGACAGCTTTGATTATGATAAGTTCTTTACATCCTATGCGCATATCTGGGCCTTCATCAGGACACGTGAGACGGAGTTACAGCGTATCATGCAGGATTCTCATCCTCTGCCTTACATGCGTACCAATGTTACCGTGCAGCAGTACCAGGAATTCTATGATACCTATGATATCAAAGAAGGTGACGGAATGTATCTTGCGCCTGAAGAGCGCGTGGCAGTCTGGTAAATAAATGCCCGGACAGGGCTGAAGATAATAAGGAGGGAAGAAATGAAGAAAAGAAAGATCATGGCGTGGCTTCTCACAGGGCTTATGTCCTTTGAGAGCATCTTCGCTTCAGTGATGCCGGTTACGGCAGCCGGAGAGACGGAAGCAGTAGCGGAAGCTGAAGCTGAAGAAACAGCATCTGATGATACTGCGGCAGACGAAACTGCATCCGGAAAAGAGGCAGCAGGCGAAACGGAAGCGGATGTGGACGTGGAAGAGGAGAGCTTTGTACGTATTGAAAAAGTCGATCCTTCCGAAGAAACAAAAACTCAGAATAACCTGTACCGTAACCTGGAAAAGTATGAGCAGGACAGCAGTGAAGAGTCTGTTGACTATGCAGCGCTGCCTGTTACAGGGATTAATCCGATAATGCCTTCAGAAGGACAGGTGAATACTATCCTTATCATGACGGACTTTGCAGACTGCAAGTTTGCAGAAGGCTATCAGGAAAAGCTGGCGGCTCAGATGTTCAAACCGGATACGGAAGATAGCGTTAACGATCCTTTTTATCCCCTGGAGAGCCTTAATGCTTATTATCAGAGAGCATCCTTTGGAAAGTTATCCATATCCGGTGATCTTATAGCATACTCATCGGAGCATGAAAGATCCTACTATGATAATCAATATCAGGATAATTCACCGCTTTATCAGGAGGTCCTGGATTATTGGGCAGGCCAGATAATATCAGGTAACCCTGCAGATTCAGGGGTATCTAATCTTAAATATTTAAACGATTATCTTGCAAAATATGATTCTGACGGAGATATGATCATAGACGGATGCTACTTTGTGGTTGCAGGCGGACATACCGGCTGGTCAAGCCAGTGGTGGGCATATCGTACATCGGGTATGCGGATCTATATAGGATCATACCAGCTTCCTTCCGTTATCCAGATAGTAGACAGGATGCATGAAAGACAATCGGGGCTGGATGATATCCAGGATACGATAGTGGTATTTACACACGAAACCGGTCATCAGCTTGGACTTGATGATTATTATTCTTATGAAAGTGATCTCAGCAAGCTCGATACTTTTGCAATGATGTGTACTAACGGCGGAGACCAGGATGGCTTTGCCAAGATGCTTTTAGGATGGCTGCCTGAAGAAAATGTACACTGGGTTAGTTCGGGCGAAACCGTGGAATTGCGTCCATACGCGGAGACAGGCGATATAGCCATAATCCTTCCGGAGGAAGAGAAAAATCAATACGGTATCTATTCACAGTTTATCCTGGCAGAGCACTATAAATCCGTAAAGAATGATGTTGTGGATGAGTACAACAGAAAGAGACGCAGTCTGTCTGATAACAGCATAATCGTACTTGATCAGCCGGAGGAAGGTATTCGTCTGTATCATATATATGCAAGGCTTAATGATACGAAGGATGGCTTTGTAGTTACCAACATGAGTGATGCCCAGATACCGCTTATCGAAAATTATGTATGCAGCAGTGATAAAGACTGGGGATTCTTCCGCAGCGGTGACGAGCTTACGGAGAATACCGATCCCACATCAGATTTTTATCTTGATCGTGTCGGAAAAGGTATGCTTGCAGACACCGTTCTTGAGAACAGCGGCATAAGCATTACGGATATTAAGGCTGTAAGCGGAAACGATGTATTGAGTTTTAAAGTAAGCTTTAATGAGGATAAGGTGACCGGGCCTCAGGTAAAGGAGATTGAGTCCGGTATAGATGCAGAAGCAGGGATTCCCTACACCAAGCTTGTCTTTGACCGCCCCGTAAATTTCCGTTCCGATATCGAAGCAACCGTATATGATCTGGATGAGGAGACCATGCAGCCGGTATATGACGAGCCCTGGGAGGGTAAGGTGTTTATAGGACGTGATCCTCAGTATGAGTACGGAAAAGATCACTGTACATTATATTTTACCTATGAAAATGCAAGAATGACGGACGGCATGCTGGTAGTGCCTAAAGGCCTTATAATGTCAACTGACGGAATTGCTGCTGATGAGATAATGGCCCCTGTTAATTATATGGATTCCATGGTGATGGGAGCCATAAGCTTTTCAAAGCCTTCAGGGGTTTATAATGAAGCCTTTGAAGTGGAGATAAAAGACATACCGGCAGGCTGTACTGTATGGTATACCGTGGACGGCAGCGAGCCGGGGCAGGGAAGCCTTGTTTATAAGGATCCTATTCAGATCACGAAGAATACCGTTGTAAAGGCGGTAACATTATATGAATACGAGGGAAATCTGTATCCGGTAACAAAACGTATCCGTGCAGCTTATTCCATTGAAAATGTTAAGCTTGACAGATCTGAGCTTATCCTTTGCGAAGGCGAATATTATCCGCTGATGGGTGAACTGAGTGAAGATACACAGTTTAGCGTTGAATCCAGCAATCCCTGTGTTTTTGTTGATATGAACGGCTGGATACAGGCAAAATCCCTGGGTGAATCAGTCATCACCGTTAAGACTCCTTCGGGAGCAAAATCGGAGTGCAAAGTCACCGTATCAGCTGATGCTGCTAAAGAAGTCGTATCAGCTCTTAAGAATGAATACGGTAATGATTATGACAGCGTTATGATGTTTATGTCTCAGAATCTTATGGGAAGAATGACTATGGCTGAGTTTGAGGCAGGCGGCTATCTTAATAAGCGCTGGTGCGGATCCGTATTGGAAGAGTGTATTTATGACGGCAGTGTTAAGAAACCTGAAGTGAACGTATTTGACGGTGTTAAGATCCTGACTAAGGGTAAGGATTACAAACTGAGTTACAACAACAAGAAGAATAAGAATGCCGGCGTGGGAGAGATAAAGGTAACCTTCCTTAAAGCATATAAGAAAGAGAAGGCACAGAAAGTAGACTTCCTGATCAGCCCTGCTACATTGGGTAAAGATGCGTATCCTTTTACCGGAGCCGTTGCCCACACCGGTAAGCCCCAGAAAGCTAAACCCGTATTTATCTGGGCTGGGACAGGTCAGAAGGTTAACGAGAAAGAATATGATATCCGTTACTTTAACGAGATGGGAAGAGAAGTCCAGAAGCTTACGGATGAGGGTGAGTACATAGCTTATATAACGCCTAAGAATGACAACTTTACAGGACAGACCTACACTTTGATCACGGTAAAGAAAACGGATGTGGTGGAGAAGCTTAAAGTAAAGAAAAAGACGAAGAGCTTTAAGGCTACAGGACAGCCGATATATCCCGAGTACGGTAAGGATTTTGTGATAACCGTTCCCAAGGGATATGATCCGGTAGATAAGAATGGCATTCTTGATCCCAATGAAGTAGAAATATATTGTTACAACAATGTTCTTCCGGGTAAGCTGGTTATGGTCATCACGGATACAGGAAAGGGAAATTATTTCGGAACCCAGATAGTAACATTTAATATTAAAAAGTAAGAGGGTAAAAAGAACAAACGCTGCAGATCAAAAAGAATCTCTGCCGGGCATAGCTGATACTCTCAGCTATGCCCGGCGGGGACAGGCATATTCAGAAGGAGGAGAAGGAATGAATATAGCAAAATTCGATAAATGGGGTGAAGCGCTGGACAGAATGCAGGAACTGTGTGACAGATTCAGGCTGGGGAATGATCTGGTGGACAAGTTGAGAGCGGAAGAGCTTTATTATTCGGCGGAGTTTTCGATAAAATCCATACAGGCTGATGACAGGTATCGTAATTTTGTAAGGAGCTTTGAAGATGCTCATAATGCTCTGGTATATCATGTTATCGAATCGGTTAAACCGGAGGGATCTACGATACTGACGCTGCTTTTTGTGAGTGACTTTAAAGGCAACTGGGAAAAGGAATGGATCAAGCCGGACGGTACGATAGTTGCTTATGAAGGACTGGTTGATGATTCGATGAGCGGCGGGTTCGGAAATGATATAGTTGAAGTAAAGATCGAAGGTATGGGCGGACATCTGGTAAGGATCGGATGACACCGGGGGAAAGATCCTTTGCTTCGCTCAGGATGACACTAAAAGTATGGTTGTTAGCACTCAATATAATTGAGTGCTAATTTTTTCTTGACTTTTCACTGCCGGAGAATTATACTTCCTTTTGTCAAAGTAATACATTCACAGAAAGGAAGTGCTTATTTATGGCAGCAAAACAGGGAACTTTATCCATCAACAGTGAAAATATCTTTCCCATTATCAAAAAATGGTTATATTCGGACCATGATATCTTCTACAGGGAGCTGGTCAGCAACGGCTGCGACGCTATCACCAAGTTAAAGAAGCTTGAGATGATGGGCGAGTATACCCTTCCGGATGACTATAAGGCAAAGATACTTGTTGAGGTGAGCCCCGAGGACAAGACCATAAGAATAGTAGATAACGGTCTTGGCATGACGGCAGAGGAAGTAGAAGAATACATCACACAGATCGCATTTTCCGGTGCGACCGATTTCATAGAGAAGTATAAGGATAAGGCAAATGAGGACCAGATCATAGGACACTTCGGTCTGGGATTTTATTCTGCATTCATGGTATCCGATACCGTAGAGATCAACACTCTTTCCTATAAGGAAGGATCCAAGGCGGTACACTGGAGCTGCGACGGCGGCACCGAATACACCATGGAGGACGGGGACCGTACAGAGGTAGGTACAGAGATCATCCTGCATGTTACCGAGGACTGCCTTAAGTTCTGCAACAAGTATGAAGCAGAAGAAGTGCTTAAGAAATACTGCTCTTTTATGCCTTATGAGATCTATCTTGAAAAGAAGGGCGAAGAGCTTACCCAGACCATCGATGAGGATGAGAAGGAAGATACCGACGTTGTCATCGAAGAGATAGT
This sequence comes from Lachnospiraceae bacterium, assembly GCA_017539565.1. GTDB lineage: Bacteria > Bacillota > Clostridia > Lachnospirales > Lachnospiraceae > NK4A136. The sequence continues at coordinate 17,786 of JAFYCS010000097.1, read as the reverse complement.
ACCCGAAAAGAAAGAGGATGATAAGGAGGAGCCCAAGAAGCGCCTTAAGATAAAGAAGCGTCCGGAGGCTCTTAACGACACCACGCCACTGTGGTCAAAGCATCCCAACGATTGCACAAAGGAGGAGTATCTGGAGTTCTACCGTAAGGTATTCCACGATTACAAGGAGCCCCTCTTCTGGATACACCTTAACATGGACTATCCTTTCAACTTAAAGGGTATACTGTACTTCCCTAAGATCAACATCGAGTTCGAGTCCATCGAAGGTGTTATCAAGCTTTACAACAACCAGGTATTCATCGCGGACAACATCAAGGAAGTTATCCCCGAATACCTTATGCTCTTAAAGGGCGTTATCGACTGCCCGGATCTGCCCCTCAACGTATCCAGATCCGCACTGCAGAATGACGGTTTTGTTAAGAAGATATCCGAATACATTTCCAAGAAGGTGGCGGACAAGCTTTCCGGCATGTGCAAGACCGAGCGTGAGGAGTATGAGAAATACTGGGACGATATCAGCCCCTTCATTAAATACGGCTGCTTAAAGGATGACAAGTTCTGTGAGAAGATGACGGATTACATCTTATTCAAGAACCTGGACGGCAAGTACGAGAGCCTGCCCGAGTGCCTTGAAGTAAAGCCTATCGATCCCGGCGACGAGGAGAAGGCAGAGGATGCAGACGGCAATAAGGTGGAAGCCGAAGTGGTAGAGGATACTCCCGAAGAGGAGAAGGCCGAAGGCGCTGAGGAAGAGAAGAAGGATAAGCAGATCTATTATGTGACCGACGAGCAGCAGCAGAGCCAGTATATCGCCATGTTTAAGAAAGCCGGCAAGGATGCGGTGGTACTCAAGGATCAGATAGACCAGCCCTTCATCACCCAGCTGGAGAGCAAGAATGAGGGAGTTAAGTTTCTTCGCATAGATGCGGATCTTACCGATGACTTTAAGGCAAAGACATCCAAGAAAGCCCAGGAAGAGCTGGATGCCCAGACTGAGGAGCTTTCAAAGATATTCAAGAAGGCCATCAAGAAGGATAACCTGACAGTCAGGGTTGAGAAGCTTAAGAACAAGGATATCTCCTCCATGATAACAGTATCCGAGGAGACACGCCGCATGCAGGACATGATGAAGATGTACTCCATGCAGGGACTCAACATGGGCGGCCTTGGCAAAGAGGGTTACACCCTGGTGCTTAATGCAAATAACAAGCTGGTCCAGAAGATACTCGAGGACAAGGAAGGAGAGAACGTACAGCTCCTTTGCGAACAGCTCTACGATCTGGCTCTTATCCAGAACGCACCGCTGGATCCCGAGGCTATGAGCAAATTCGTGGCAAGAAGCAACAAGATAATGGGCTTATTGCTCTAAATACGCGCACTTTCGCTACTTTTGGGCGGGAACCCTTGCAAATGGGTTCCCGTTTTTGTATAATAACCGCGGTATGAAACAGAATACCGTATATAAGGGAGGGATGTAAAATGAAAAAGAGATTAGCAGTACTGCTGGGGGCAGGAGCCCTCACAATGGCAGCTCTTAGCGGCTGCGGTGCCACTACCGAATCGATAGTGGACAAGATGTTCGATCAGGACACAGAGAGTTTTGCGATGACCATGGACATGGACGTTGATGTATCAGCCGGCATAAGCGGCATGAACATCGATCTGGGAGCAAGCGGAACAGTTGAGTCCGAAGTTGACAACAGTGATGAGGATTCACCCGCTTCCCATATGACTATGGACCTTAAGGCATCCGCTATGGGTTCCAGCCAGAAGGTTAAGACCGAGTCTTACATCATTACCGATGATAAGGAAGTATCTACTTATGTTAAGGATCCCGACACCGGCGATTGGACCCTTACCAAGGCTGAGGTTGATGAGAATCCCCTTGATAAGAAGTCACGTGAGAAGATCATTGATGAAGTGAAGGATGTACTCAAGGGTGCAGAGCTTCAGAAGAAGACCGAGAAGAAAGAGGGACAGGATTGCTACGTGCTCAAGCTCAATACAACCCTGGATGCTTTTGACGGTGTTATCGATGTTGTATGGGATGCTCTTGGCGATGAAGTTACCGAAGAAGCCGCAGATGCAGGTTTAGATAAGAAGACTATAGTTAAGTATCTCAGCTATATCAATATAGATGCTAACGTATATGCTTCCAAGAAAGACGGCTATCTGGTAGCTATGGATCTTAACCTTGCAGAGACCGATGTAGACGGTTTCCTTAAGCAGGCAGGTAAGGATTTCGGCGATATGACTTCCGGTCTTGGTATAGATCTGGACAGCATCAGCATCGATATCTCAGCTTTGGCATTTAACTTCACCTTCAGCGACTGGAATGATGTTGAGGTTGAGGTTCCCAAGGATGTAAAGAACAACGCTGTAGAATCAGGCTTTGACCTGGGCGGCGGTGATGACTGGGACGACGACGGCTGGGATGACGGTGACGATGATGATACCTCAAGCAGCAGCACCAGCGATATTGAGTATACTTCCAGCGGAGCAGTTGTCCTGTATGACTGGATGGACAAGGATGTTGCACATGTAGCACCTCTTAAGGGCTATGAGCTTCAGGAAGAGTATTCCAGCAAGACAAGCCTTATGTATACTGACGGCAGCTGGTCTTACTATTATGTAAGCTGCACCGGCTGGGCTGACTGGGAAGATGTTATGCAGAACGGTGAGAAGGTAACCGATGACGGCTACGATTACTATGTCCTGATGGACGGAACCAACTGCAAGATGGTTGTTGATCTGGGCGTTACTTATGACGGATTCCCCGTTCTCGCTGCAGTAGATGGTGAGTATGATGAGTCAGCAAGTGATTTCTCTTATGCAACCTACTATATCACCTTTGAATACGGTGACGGAAACTGGTGCCAGGTAATGCTCGATTCTTCAAAGGTTTCCGATTGGGAGCCCGATGATTATACCGATGCATTTGATCAGATCTTCCAGTAAAAAGCAATTTGAACATTATCTTGCGGTCGGCTGCCTGAATAAGGCAGCCGATTGTTTTTTTTGCCGGATGATGTTATACTGTTAATCTGTATGAAAGAGATACTCGAAAAGATACTCAGCGGTGAATATGACTTCGGAGAGGAGAGGCTTCCTCTCTCGTTTTCGTGTGACGAGATCTATTCGGAGAGTCTTCCGGATATGGTCCTGCGCGGCAGTTTTAATGTGTATGCCGCGGACGGGGCAAAGGGATATATCTATTCCGACGATCTGCGCATTATTATTGAAGAGGAAGAATTCGAAGGCAAGAACTGCGAGATAAGATATTCTATCGACACCCACGGCCTGCCCCACGGAGCGGTAAGAGAAGGGCGTCTTCTTATAGTTTCCGATCACGGTGAATATGAGCTTCCATGGAAGATAGTCGTCAGCGGCAGTCTTCCTGACTCCTCCATGGGAGAGATACGCAACCTTTTCCACTTTGCAAATCTGGCTAAGGCCGACTGGAATGAGGCGCAGGATCTGTTCTATTCGCCTGCGTTTAAGAATGTGCTGGAAGGATCGGATAAGAGTTTTATCACGGCATACAGGGGCTTCTCACATCAGGCATCAAATTCGGCCAATATGGAGATGTTCCTTGAGGTCAGCCGTAAAAAGACCAGGCCTGAATACGCTCCGGAAACGGAACGGGTGGATATGGTCCTGCCCAGAAAGAGCATGCGCCGGCATTTGAAGCTGGTCAAAGAAGGCTGGGGCTTTTCCGAACTTCATATAGAGTGCCGCGGGGATTTCCTGTATCCGGAAAAGGATGTACTGACGGATGAAGATTTTTCGGGCAATGTTGCGGAGATACCTTATGTTATAGAAAGAGAAGCACTGATCCCGGGGGAGAACTTAGGCGAGATCATCGTAAAGGACAGGCTGGATGAGTTCGTCATACCGGTGTGTGTGAACGTTCCCTGCAGGGAAACAGAGAATGCGGAGCATAAGAACAGGGCATATCTGTGCAAGCTTTATCTTGCCTACAGAACGGGAGCCATGACTCTTGGCGACTTTGTTACTGATGCGGAAAAGCTGATAGACAATATTCTGAGATCCAGGCCGGACGACCTGGAATACCGTCTGTACCAGGCGCAGATGCTGGTGGTGCAGAAGCGTTTCGAAGAGGCACAGGGCATTCTTGACCGCGTGGCCGTACTGGCTGATGAGAACGGGGTGAGCACTTCTCAGGAGGCATACAGGCTTTATATGCAGAGCCTCTGTTCGGATGATGATGAATATAAACGCAGGCTGTGTGACCACGTAAAAGGCCTGTATTTCAATGATGAAGGCAACTGGCGTCTGGCCTGGGCATATATGTCCATGGATCCTGATTTTGAAGGCAATGAGAAAAAGAAGTGGCGGCTTATAAAGGATCAGTACGTTAATTACGGTAATGCATCCCCGATCATGCTGCTCGAAGCCTATCATATAATCGTTCAGGAACCCAAGCGCATGGAAGAGATCGGCGAGTTCGAACTGGCCCTCATACATTTTGCGCTTAAGAGAGGCATAATGACCAGGGAGATGAAGGAGCGTTTCGCCCTTCTGTCTATGGAGGTACACTCTTATTCCGAAGAGATGTGCTCTCTGCTTAAGGAATGCTATTATCCCGAGGAGAGTATCGTACTCCTTGAGGCTATAACCCTGCATCTCATGCGCGGGAACAAGAGCAGCGGGGAGCATTTTAAATGGTACAAACTGGCGGTGGACCGTGAACTTCGTCTGAGCCGTCTTTACGAATATTATGTGATGAGCGCGCCTCTGGATTACAAGGGAAGTCTTCCCCGTATAGTCCTTATGTATTTTGCATACCGTTCGCCTCTGGATGTGGACCGCAATGCCTTCCTTTATGCGAATGTACTGCGCCACAAGAATGAATACCAGGAGCTCTATGAGCAGTATCTGCCGGTTATCACGGCTTTTGCAAAGGAACAGATATTAAAAGGCAGGGTGGATGATAACTTAGGCTATATCTATAAGAAGCTGCTCTCCGGAAGAAAGCAGGAACAGGAGCTTACGGATGCATATACCGAGCTGATGTTTACCATGAAGATAAGGATCAAACATCCGGGTGTCGTTAACCTGGTACTGGTATATGAACATCTTAAGGATGAGCAGGTCTATCCCCTTTATCTGGACGAGGTGTACATACCGGTATACGGTGATCATTACTGCCTCTTCCTCGAGGATGAATGGGGGAACCGCTATATCGACGAGAGTATGTATGATATGCGGCCGCTGCTCAAGGAAAAGCCGGATTCAAAGCGGCTGACAGCAGAGGCTCAGCTTTCCGTAGGCGGAATGTTAAGCCTTGCAGAACAGGGTGGCGACAGCCTGTCCGTAAGCAGGGAGAATGCGGCGGTGCTGCTGCGTCTTTCCGAATGTGACGAGATAAATGAAGACTACCGTCTGCGCATCAGGATAGCGCTGGCCGAGTTCTATTTTGATAATGATGATATAGCTCCGCTGGATGAACTGCTGGGACGTTTCGAACCCCTTACCATGGATGCCGTGGACAGGGAGCGCTGCATACGTATCATGGTGGCCAGGGGCTTTTATGAAGAGGCCTTTGAGTGGATCAAGCTTTGCGGTTGTGAAGGAATAGATATAAAGATACTGGTACGTCTCTGTGACAGGCTGATGGCACGCAACGATATGGAATACATACCGGAGATGCTCAAGCTCTGCTGCAGGATAATGGCCCAGGGCAGATATGATGAAGAGGTACTCCTGTACCTTCTGCGTTACGGCAAGGGAACATTAAAGGGGCGTAAGGAGTTGTGGAGAGCCGCCGATTCATTCGGGCTCGACGTACAGGATCTGCTGGAGAGCATGATGCTTCAGGTGCTCTTTACCGGTGCGGATATAGATGAGAAAGCAGCGATTTACCTGGATCACTTAAGCGGTGGTGTGGGTGCAGAGCTTGAGAGAGCTTATCTTGCGCGTCTGTGCTACGATCACTTCATCCTTCAGAAGAACATGGAGGATAAGGTGTTTGAGCGTGCCGCACAGCTTTACCGTCTGGAGGAGCCCATACAGACCGTATGTGTGCTGGGGTGGCTTAAGAAGGCCGCGGATCATATAAAGGAAAGGGAGTTTAATGAGGACGAGATCGCGCTCTGCAGGGAATTCCTTGAGCAGATGCACGTGAGAGATATCTTCCTGCCCTTCTTCACTGCCTTTTCTGCTATAGACCCTCTCTGCAGGGTTATGGCAGGCCAGAGCTTTATCGAATACAGGGGCCACAAGGACAGCCAGGTAGTGCTGCACTACGCGGTCGAGAGCGGTTCCGAAGCTGAGCCGGAATACCGCCGTGAGGAAATGCAGCATATTTATGAAGGCATATATGTTAAACGTTTCTCACTCTTTTACGGGGAACGCATACATTACTATATAACCGAGGAAGACGGGCGTAACGAGCGTCTTACACGTTCGGCATTGCTGGAATACAGGGATGATGAGCACGAAGAGGGAGAAGACCGCTTCACCCTTGTGAATAACATGGCCATAGCCAGGGATATGAACGATGAGATAACCTTCCTTAAGCTGATGGAAGATTATAACAGGCAGTCTTACCTTACGGAAGCACTGTTCATACCGGCAGGATCAGGCCGCGGAGGAAAGAAGTAATGAGTGGCATCGAGAGCATAAAAAATGTTATAAGCGGTGCCAAGGATCGCTTTTATATAGGAATAGATCTAAGTGACGAGTTCTCACAGGTAAGCTATGCCTGCGGATCTGAGGAGCCTGTAACCCCCAGCCTTATAGCGGGGACAGACAGGCTGTGCATACCTACGATGCTTGCAAAGAAGTACGGTGAGAGCGCATGGACCTACGGTGAGGATGCCATGGAGTTAAGCTCCGCAGATGAGGCTTTCCCTGTAGACCGTCTGATAGAGAGGGCTCGCAGCGGCCGTGCAGTCGAGGTCGAAGCAGTTGATTACAATCCTGTTGACCTGCTGGCCCTGTTCATACGCAAGTGCCTGTCGAGGCTGTATTCGGTAGCACCCCTTGAGAAGGTTGCGGCTATAGTGATAACCGTCGAGGAACCGGATGAGCAGATGATAGCGATACTGGGGCAGGTCGTAAAGACCTTAAGGCTCAAACCCGAGAGGGTGTTTTTCCAGAGCCATTCGGAGAGTGCATACCATTACATCATGCACCAGGCAAAGGATGTCAGGATAGCGGATGTTTGTATCTGTGACTTAAGGAGCACAGGGCTTAAGCTGACACTCTTTTCCGAAAACATACAGACCAGGCCTCATGTTGTTATAATGACGGAGCGCATTTTCGAGGATTTCGTTCCGGAGGTATTCGAAGGAGTAAAGAACGCCGAAGGCAAGAAATATAAGAAGGACCAGGAATTTTATCAGATACTTTACGGCATGCTGGAAGACCGGCGTGTCTCAGCGGTATACCTGCTGGGAGACGGCTTTGAGGGCGACTGGTGTTCGGAAAGCCTTAAGTATATATGTAAAGGACGCAGGGCATTCAAGGGTAACAACCTTTTTTCGAAAGGTGCATGTTACGGTGCACGGGAGAAGCTCGAACCTTCCGAAGAGGAAAAGAAAAGCGTGTTCCTGGGCCAGGACAAGGTCAAAGCCAATATCGGCATGAGCGTCATGCGCGGCGGCGGAGAGGCATATATGGCCCTGCTCGATGCCGGCAGGAACTGGTATGACAGCTACAAGGAATGCGAGCTGATGCTGGAACCCGGAGACAGGCTGGACTTTATAGTCACACCTTTAAACGGCAAGAATACCAAGATTGTACCTATGTATCTTACAGGACTTCCCAGGAGACAGAGGAGGGCTACCAGGATACATCTTAAGCTTTCGATGCTGTCGGAGACCAAGGTAAACGTTATAGTTACGGACCTTGGCTTCGGTGAGATATTTGCTCCATCCGGCCTGGAATGGGAGAGCAGTTTCAGTATATTGTGAGGACAGGATCTTGACAGGAGTATTTCAGTGTGTGGGGCGTTATGCATCTGAGCCCCTGACGATCAAAAATACATATATCAGGGTTTGGTGTCTGGAAGAACTGTGTTATTACATCTGTGAGAATGCGGATCTTCTGGAGGATAACTTTGCGTCCGATGAGCTGATAGACTGGGTGGCTGATGAGTGCGGCTTAAAGGATCTGGCGATAAAGCTGAAGACTGTAAGGCGTCAGAGCGTTAAGCTTGAAAGCTTTGTGGCGGAGATCTTGAACGCGGCTGATTATGTTGATGATGAAGAATTAAAGCGGATCTCCAGGGTTATCAGAGCCAACCGCAGCATGCCTGAGACAGGCAGGCTGATGGTGCTGGCGGATTACTTCCTGCGTGGAGGCAATTTCATGCCGGCGCTGAACACATATACACGTCTTCTGGGAATGACGGAAGACGGACCCGATGAGCACCAGCTGGTCAGGATATATGTGAACCTGGGTGTGATCTATGCCAGACTCTTCTGCTTTGAGGAGTCGGCAGGATACTATATGAAGGCTTATGAGCTGGAACCGTCGGAGGATATACTGTTCCCGCTGCTGGCAGCAAAGCGCATGCAGCTGGGAGACATGGAATATCTGGAATTCATCTCAAACTTTGAAAAGGATACCACTGTATCTGCACATCTTGAAGAAGTGATGGAACAGGCACTCAGGCAGTATTCCGATTCCGACAGGGGCAAGATGACGGACAGTCTGAGGAAGCTCCGCATGGGAAGTGATCGTAATGAATACGCAGCGGAGGCATTCGGTTTCCTTCTGGATGAAAAGGAAAGATACAGAAAGTATATGTCGGAGTGATCGGTAAATGGGTTTCTTTCAAAAGCTGAAGGAAAAATGGAAAAAGTGGTTTTTCGGTGACTTTGAGGAAGAGGAAGAAGAGTGGGACGAGAAGTCACTGGAAGATGAAAAGCCGGTGGCTGCCAGGAAGGCCGGATACTTTAATGATGCCGATACACGTACCGTATATGTTCTTGAGACACTACAGCAGATGAGTGAGGCTGCGGGAAAGGCAGCCCAGTATCAGAGCGAATATGATGCGGTCACGGCTCTGCTCACCGATATGGAGCAGATAGAATCCCTGGTGGGAGATGTGCGTTCCAGCATAACCACCCAGGCCCAGAGGATAGAGAAGCTGGAGAAGGAACGCCGCCAGGCATTTGAAGACGGACTGATCCTGGATGATTACAGGATGGACCTGTTAAAGCGTTACGAAGACGGTATCCCTGCGGCTATAGAGAAGATGAAGGAAGCAGAGAGATACCGCCGTCTGGTGAAAATGGATCTGCGTAAGATGGAGGCGGAGAAAGCCTCAAACCGATACCAGACAAGGGAAGCGATCATCACCCTCTCCAACAGTAAAGGCGTGGCGGTCATCTGTGCGGTGGCTGTGATATTTGCGATACTGCTGCTGGCGGTAATGCAGTATATGTTCAAGATGGATGTCAGCTGGGGATATATGCTGACAGGCGGCGCGGGGGCGATAGCCCTTACCGTGATGTACGTCAAATACCAGGATGCGGCAAAGGAGATCAGGCAGTTAAGAAAAGCGCGTGACAAGATCACCGTACTGCACAACACCGTAAAGATCCGCTATGTGAACAACACCAATCTTTTATCATATATGTATTCAAAGTATGATGTTAATTCATCAAAGGATCTGGAGGCTGACTGGGCTGATTACATAGACGTGATGAACGCCCGCATCAAAGATGAGAAGCTGCGTGAGGATCTGGAATACTATTATGAGAAGCTTACGGATACCCTGCGTAAATGCGGTATACAGGATCCGGAGATATGGACCAGACAGGTCCGGGCGCTGGTGGATCCCAGGGAGATGGTGGAAGTAAGGCATGCGCTGATCGGACGGCGCGGCAAGCTCAGGGAACACCTTGAGTATAATAAGCAGATCACCGGGCGTGCCCAGGATAAGATAAAGGATCTGGTAATGGCTTATCCCCAATATGCGGATGAGATAGAAGGCATAGTAAGCCGCTATGAGGCTAATTGATTGTGATGTCATCCTGAGGAGCACAGCGACGAAGGATCTTAATAAAGGAGGAAGAATATGAAACCCATCAAAGAAGGTAAAGTAAGAGAGATCTATGATAACGGCGACAGCCTTATCATGGTGGCAACGGACAGGATCAGCTGCTTTGACGTGATCCTCAAGAACATCATCGAGAAGAAGGGCACCGTCCTTACCCAGATGTCCAAGTTCTGGTTTGATATGACCGGTGATATCGTAAAGAATCATATGATATCCACCGATGTCAATGATATGCCCGAGTATTTCAGAAAGCCCGAGTTTACCGGCAACAGCATGATGTGCAAGAAGCTTACCATGCTGCCTATAGAGTGCATCGTTCGCGGATACATCACCGGCAGCGGCTGGGCAAGCTATCAGAAGGACGGCACTGTATGCGGGATCAAGCTTCCCGAAGGCCTTAAGGAATCGGAGAAGCTGCCTGAGCCTATTTATACTCCCAGTACAAAGGCTGAGATAGGCGATCATGATGAGAACATCTCCTATGAGAGATCCATAGAAGTACTTGAAAAAGAGTTCCCCGGAAAGGGCGAGGAATACGCAAAGAAACTCCGCGATTACACCCTGGCCCTGTATGTAAAGTGCGCAGACTACGCACGCAGCAAGGGCATCATAATCGCCGATACCAAGTTTGAGTTCGGTCTTGATGAGAACGGTGAGATGGTGCTGGGTGACGAGATGCTGACACCCGACAGTTCTCGTTTCTGGCCTCTTGAGGGATATGAGCCCGGCAAGTCACAGCCTTCCTTTGATAAGCAGTTCGCACGTGACTGGCTCAAGAGTAACGAGCATGACTGGAAGCTGCCCCAGGATATCGTGGACAAGACCATTGAGAAATACCTGCAGGCATACAAACTGCTGACCGGCAAAGATCTTTAATTTCAAAAGCCCCCGGAAATCCGGGGGCTTTATCATGTCATCCTGAGCAAAATGCATGTCATCCTGAGTGAACAGTCATGTCATCCTGAGCGAAGCGAAGGATCTTTTCTTACACGTTAACCTCACCCTTCGCACCAAGCAGGTCTTTATTTTTATCCAACACAGGCTGTACAAAATCTCTTAAGTATACTTCCACCTGTCTGGGGGAGCGGCCTACATAATCGGCGGGATTCATCTTTGCTTCCAGAGCTTCTTTGGTGGTATTGAACTTCGGATTGGCTGCGATCAGATCCAGCAGGTCATTGTCCAGACCGTCCTTCTTAACATGCTTTCCGGCTTCCATGGACATAACACGGATCTCCTCATGCAGCTCCTGACGGTCGCCGCCTTCCTTTACCGCATCCATCATGATATTTTCGGTTGCCATGAAGGGCAGCTCGGAGAGCAGGCGCTTTGTGATGACCTTATCGTTAACAACAAGGCCGTCAACAACATTAAGGCACAGCTCCAGGATACCGTCCGTAGCAAGGAATGCTTCGGCGATGGAGATACGCTTGTTTGCGGAATCGTCCAGAGTACGCTCAAACCACTGTGTAGCCGAAGTGATGGCAGGGTTGAGAGCGTCGATTATAACATAACGTGAGAGTGAAGCGATACGCTCACTTCTCATGGGATTACGCTTGTAAGCCATAGCAGATGAACCGATCTGTGACTTTTCGAAGGGCTCTTCAACTTCCTTAAGATGCTGCAGCAGACGGATGTCGTTGCTCATCTTGTGAGCGGAAGCAGCGATGCCGGCAAGTATGTTGAGCACGCGGGTATCTACCTTACGTGAATAGGTCTGGCCCGAAACGGGATAGCATGCATCAAAGCCCATCTTCTCTGCGATCATGGGATCGATCTTGTCAATGGTCTCATTGTCGCCGTTGAACAGCTCAAGGAAGCTTGCCTGTGTTCCGGTGGTTCCCTTTGAACCAAGCAGCTTTAAGCTTCCGGAGATGTAGTCCAGATCTTCCAGATCCATCATGAACTCGTTGATCCACAGGGTGGCGCGCTTGCCGACGGTAGTGGGCTGTGCGGGCTGGAAATGTGTGAATGCAAGTGTAGGCAGATCCTTATATTCCTTTGCGAACTTTGCAAGTTCATCGATAACGCAGACCAGCTTCTTCTTTATAAGCTTAAGTGCTTCCTTCATCACGATGATGTCGGTGTTATCGCCTACGTAGCAGGAAGTAGCACCCAGATGGATGATACCTTTTGCGGTAGGGCACTGCTGGCCATATGCATAAACATGGCTCATAACATCGTGGCGTACTTCCTTTTCGCGGGCTCTGGCCACATCATAGTTGATGTCATCTTTATGAGCTTTAAGCTCCTCTATCATCTCAGGCGTGATCTGCTCAAGGCCCAGCTCCATCTCTGTTTCGGCAAGTGCGATCCAGAGCCTGCGCCAGGTCTTGAACTTCATATCCTGTGAGAAAACGTACTGCATATCCTTACCGGCATAGCGCTCGGATAAGGGACTGGTATAAATGTCTGTAGGCATTTGTTCATCCTCCTGATCGGTTATTTAGAAACGGTGTCCAGGCGATATTATAGTATATTACCATCTTTTGTTCAAATGCTTTTTCGTTTTTGCATATGGAAGACCATGTATGTTTGTGATATCATCAAGATTATGAAAAAATGGTTATTTAAGATAAATGCGGGCAGTATAGCCCTGATACTTCTTGGGACTCTGATCAACATCGTGGGCGGGATGTTTGCAAGTAAGCTCAATCTGCCGTGGTGGCTGGATTCCATCGGGACATTCATATCTGCAGTGACACTGGGACCTGTGGCAGGTGCGGTCTCAGGTGCGCTTATGAATGTGGTAATGGAACTCTTCTCGCCCGGGATGCTTCCTTTTGCGATAGTCAGCATATGCGGAGGTCTGGCAGTGGGAGTATTCTTCCCACGGGACCGCAAGATAGATTCTTTTTCGGTTATAGCTACGGCACTTTTTGCCGGCTTTGTCATGAGTGTGGTCTGCACACCCCTCAATATGTATTTTAATGACGGATATACCGGTAATGTCTGGGGGGATGCACTGGTGGATATGCTGGCGGAGAATGTGAACTTTGCGGCATTCCGCTGTCTGGCAGGCTGTCTCCTGGTCAACATGCCGGATAAGGCAATCTGCATACTTGTAACGATGCTGATCCTCTGGTGCGCACGTAAGATAAAAGATAAAAAGCAGATCGTAACTTCTATAGTGCTCATTACCATGGTCACGGGGGCTATGATGCCTTTAAAGACTATGGCTGCAGGCAGTATAAAAGCTGATCACAGTACGGTGGTATACGGGGAGGACAGCGGTCTTACCTCTGCGGAGATAAATACCATAGCCCAGACAGCCGACGGATATATCTGGGCCGGAGCATATTCGGGGCTTTACCGTTATGACGGCCGGAGCTTTTCACAGATACAGCCGGACAAACGCATAAATAATGTTATCTACCTTTTTGAAGATCATTCGGGCAGGCTTTGGATAGGAACAAACGACAGCGGCGTGGCCTGCTATGATACAAATACCGCACAGGTGGATTTCTATACGGTTAACGAAGGTCTGGCGGCTGATTCCATAAGGTCGATCTGCGAAGATGATGAGGGCGGTATTTATGTCAGCACCACTAAGGAGCTGTGCCGTATTTATAACGGACAGATAAAGGTGTTTACGGATGAAACGGATCTGCGCTGCATATATTCCTTAAAGAATATGGGAGACGGCTGTATCGCCGGTGTGACAAAAAACGGCCTTATCTTTGTTATGAAGGAAGGAAAAGTCGTCTGCACAAAAAAGAGTGATGATTCATACAGCTACACAGCGATAGCGGCCACACCTGACGGAGAAGTGCTGGCAGGAACTTCAGCCGATATGCTTTACCACTACAGTATAAGCCCGGATGGAGTACTCAGTGAGAGAGGCAGATTCAGCGTCGAGGATCTTAATTACGTGAATCATATCGCCTGGTCGGAAGAGGCACACGGATATCTGGTGGCTGCAACCAGAGGGCTGTTCCTGATAGACAGATATAATAACGTAGAGAATCTGAGCAAGGAGGGCTTTGATGCCGCTGTTACCGATGCCATCACAGATGATCAGGGTAATCTGTGGTTTACATCTTCGCAGCAGGGCATACTTAAGATGAGCCCTTCATCCTTTACGGATCCGGCACTTGCCGCCGGGATTCAGCTTTCTGCGGCAAATGCACTGTTGGCGGATCAGGGAAATCTATATATCGGTACAGATACCGGTCTTCATATCATAGATCTGAAAACAGGAAAAAAAGTAGAGAATTCACTGACTGAGCGGCTTGAGGGGATAAGGATAAGGCATCTTTACAGGGACAGCCACTGGCATCTCTGGATATCCACCTATGCCCAGGAAGGCCTGATGGGAATGGATATGCTGGGAAATATCGTCTCGTTCAATGAAAAGACAGACGGGCTTTTAGGAAGCAGATACCGCTTCTGTCTCGAGCTTTCGGACGGTACAGTAATGGCAGCATCTACGGACGGTATAGATCTTTTTAAGGATTATAAGCCTGTTGGCAGTATAGGTACGGAGCAGGGACTTGAGGTCCCCCAGGTGCTTTGCGCTGTGGAGTGTGAAGACGGAAGCATCCTTACAGGTACTGACGGTGGCGGTATATACCGTATTTCCGGCGGATCGGTTACAGGCCATATCGGCAGTGATGAAGGTCTTCTTTCACAGGTCGTGATGCGTATCGTACCTGCCGGGGGCGGATTTATCGTTGTTACCAGTAACGGCCTGTATTACCTGAATGAGCGCTTTGAAGTAAGGCGTCTTGAGAACTTCCCTTATAATAACGTTTACGATGTTTATATCACGAAAGCGGGAGTTGCATGGGTAAGCTCGAGTGCCGGCATATACGTTGTGAACCTTTCGGATCTGCTGGGAGATGAGGAGTATCAGTATGTACTTCTTAACAGGAACCGGGGATTCAATGCATCTTTAACTGCCAATGCGCACAGTGCCGTTTTCGGGGATGTGCTTTATCTGTGCTGCGCAGACGGAGTGCGGAGCGTTGACACAAAAAACTTTAATACCCTCAACGATAATTACGATATAAGGCTGTCTTCCGTAAAAGAAGGCGAGCAGGCTGTCATTGAAGAAAACGGCGTATATCAGATACCTTCAGGCAAAGGCAGGATACAGATACAGCCTGCGGTATTAAACTATGCGGTATCCGATCCGCTTTTGGCAATCGAACTCGAAGGCGTTGATACAAGGCCGCTTTTGTTCCATCAGAGTGAGCTGCCTGATCTGTATTACAACAACCTGCCTCACGGTGATTACAGCTTAAGCATCAAAGTGCTGGATGAGCTGAGCGGCGTCGTAAAGAAGGAGAAGGTTTTCTATCTGCATAAAGACGCAGAGCTTTATGAGATGGGTTATTACAAGCTTTATCTGGTGTTTGTGGGAACGATGCTCGTTGCATTCCTGGCATGGATGATCGCTAAGATGGGAAATATGGCTGTTATCAACCGCCAGTATGATCAGATACGTGAGGCGAAGGAAGAAGCGGAATATGCGAACAAGGCCAAGAGCCGTTTCCTGGCCAATATGTCCCACGAGATCCGCACCCCTATAAATGCCGTTCTGGGTATGGATGAGATGATACTCAGGGAGAGTAATGAAAAAGAGATCCGGGAGTACGCGGAAGATATATATTCAGCCGGTAACACCCTTCTGGCTCTTATCAATGATATCCTGGATTCCTCAAAGATCGAATCGGGCAAGATGGAGCTGGTACCCGTAGAATACGAATTGAGGGAGCTTATACGCAGCCTTGTAAATATGATAAGCCGTAAGGCACAGGATAAAGATCTACTGCTGAAGGCAGAGGCTGATGAGAGCCTGCCGGCAGTGCTTTTCGGAGATGACGTACGACTGCGGCAGATAGTGACCAATATACTTACCAATGCAGTCAAGTATACCCATGAGGGCGGCGTGACGCTGCGTGTTTCAGGCAGCGCGGAAGGCGAAGAACTGAACCTTCATATAGAAGTTGAGGATACGGGTATAGGCATAAAGGAAGAGGATATCCCCAAACTGTTTGAAGCATATCAGCGTATCGAAGAAGGACGCAACCGTAACATAGAAGGTACGGGCCTGGGAATGAACATTACCGTTCAGCTGCTTAAGCTGATGGGAAGTGAGCTTAAGGTTGAGAGTACCTACGGAAAGGGATCAAAGTTCTATTTTGATATAAAGCAGAAGATAGTCGATCACACTCCGATGGGAAGTATAGAACGCGGGGCAGGTGATGATGATATCAGATTCCGCGGAAGCTTTACGGCACCTGATGCAAAGGTACTGGTAGTTGATGACAATGCATTAAACTTAAGAGTATTTAAGAGCCTTATCAAACATCTCAATATGCAGGTGAGTGAAGCGGCAAGCGGAGCGGAGTCCCTTAAGCTGGCAGAGGAAACGCGCTTTGATATGGTATTTCTGGATCATATGATGCCGGGGATGGATGGCGTGGAGACACTGCATCACATGAGGAAGATCGAAGGTTATGACAAGATCCCCATTTATATGCTGACGGCAAATGCTCTGTCGGGAGTAAAAGAACAGTATCTTTCGGAAGGCTTTGACGGCTTTATCGCCAAGCCCATAGTATCAGAAAAACTGGAGCAGGCCATCAAGGAAAAGCTGCCGGAGGATATGATAAAGCCGTATACGGAATCCGCAGCTGAACCTTCGCATTCATTTGAAACAGTCACGGATAAAGAAGATGAGGAAGAGTATGAATACCCGACCATCTCCGGCCTTGACTGGGATTATGCAAAGCTGCACCTGCCCGATCATGAATTCCTTATGGACACCATCAGGGATTTCTACAACAGTATCGATATTTCGGCTGATATGCTGAACGGCATGAGAGAAGATCTGAATGCATACAGGATAAAGGTGCATTCCATGAAGAGTTCTGCTGCGATAATCGGTATCGTGCCATTAGCCGGTATGGCAGCGACATTGGAAAAGGCAGCAGCTGAAGGAGATGATACCGTTATAGAAAAGCTTCATGATGTATTTATTTCGCAGTGGTGTTCCTATAAGGACAAGCTCAAGGAGCTGATCCCCGAAGATGAAGGGGAGCGGCCGGCAGGTGATAATGCGGTGTTACTTACACATATTGAGAGTATGGACAAGGTTGTAGACGAATACGATGTTAATGAGGCCGAAGATATCTTTAAGAAGATAGATGAGTACAGCTATGAGCCTTCGGTGCAGGAGCTTTTGGAAAAACTCAGATACGCAGTAGACCAGTATGATATGGAAGCGGCCAAAGAGCTGGTTGGACAGATAAAGAGTGTGATCTTATGAGATGCATCATTGTGTGCGTGGTAGCTTGTTACGAAGATATTGTGCCGCCTGTGATTGTAAAGCGGTTTTTTTAGGCAGGTTTTCCACTGCGGTGATATATTCAAGGGCTTTTTGAGGCATACCTGCTTTAGCGTAGATCTTTGCCATTAGGGCGTTTCCTACAAAAGCAAAAGTGGGTCAAAGAGCTTCTTTGTTTAAAATTCAGTTTCATACCAGATCCCCTCCTAAATTCAGGACAGAAACATGATAATATATCGGAGAGCGTTTGTCCATCGGGCGGATTTGTGCTATGATGAAAAAAATCTGCATAGGAGAGAAGCATATGCACAGACTGTATGAAACCGAAGATATAACAGTATTCTGGGATTCAGATAAATGCAGACACGAGAAAAAATGCGTGACCGGGGCACCGCAGGTATTTGAGTTCGGACGCCGTCCATGGATAGACCTGTCAAAGGGTGATACCGCAAAGAT
>JAFYCS010000096.1 GCA_017539565.1 Lachnospiraceae bacterium | reverse complement strand
CACCGGTGCTGCAAAGGCAATCGGCCTTGTTATTCCTGAGCTGAACGGCAAGCTGATCGGTTCCGCACAGCGCGTTCCTACCCCTACCGGTTCTACCACCATCCTGGTTGCTACCGTAGAGAAGAGCGTTACCAAGGAAGAGATCAACGCTGCTATGAAAGCTGCTGCAACCGAGAGCTTCGGATACAACGAGGAAGAGATCGTTTCTTCTGATATCGTTGGAAGCACCTATGGTTCAATCTTCGATGCTACCCAGACCATGGTTGGTCAGGATAACCTTGTACAGGTTGTTTCATGGTATGACAACGAGAACAGCTACACCTCTCAGATGGTTCGTACCATTAAGTACTTCGCAGAGCTTGGCTGAGAATAAAGAAAGATCAGAGTTACGTAAGAGATCAGGCGCATCATCAGTTAAGACACATCACAAATGTATGTGCTACCATACCGCGTGACGGGTTGAGACTATGATCCAAGATAGAGGTCCGGTCCGGTATATGCCGGCCGGGCCTTATTTTTTAAAGATAAACATTTAAGGAGGAAAATAAAAATGGCACTTAATAAGAAATCCGTTGATGATTTCAGCGCAAAGGGCAGAAGAGTTCTTGTTCGTTGTGACTTCAACGTACCTTTAAAGAATGGTGAGATCACCGACGAGACCCGTATCAATGCAGCTCTGCCTACCATCAATAAGCTGGTTGCAGACGGCGGCAAGGTTATCCTTTGCTCACACTTAGGTAAGGTTAAGGAAGGACCCAATGAGAAGGAATCTTTAGCACCCGTTGCAAAGCGTCTTTCCGAGAAACTGGGCAAAGAAGTTAAGTTCATCGCTGATTACAATGTAACAGGTGATGATGCTACCGCAGCAGTTGCAGCTATGGCTGAAGGCGATGTTATCCTTCTTCAGAATACCCGTTTCCGTGGCGAAGAGGAGACCAAGCCCCAGAAGGCAGGCGACAAATTCGCTTCAGAGTTGGCTGATCTTTGCGATGATTATGTTTGTGATGCATTCGGTTCAGCCCACCGTGCACACGCTTCCGTTGCAGTAGTAACCGAGAAGGTTCGTGCAAAGGGCGGTAACTGTGCAGTAGGTTACCTGATGAAGAAAGAGATAGATTTCCTGGGCAACGCTGTTGAGAATCCCGTTCGTCCTTTCGTAGCTATCCTTGGCGGTGCTAAGGTTGCAGATAAGCTGAACGTTATCAACAACCTGCTTGAGAAGTGCGATACCCTCATCATCGGCGGCGGTATGGCATTCACCTTCTTAAAGGCTAAGGGCTATGAGATCGGTAAGTCTCTGGTAGATGATGAGAAGATCGATTACTGCAAGGAGATGATGGCTAAGGCTGAGAGCCTTGGAAAGAAGCTGCTCCTGCCTGTTGATACCACCATCGCTGCAGGTTTCCCTGATCCCATTGATGCTCCTATCGAAGTTTCCTTCGTAGATGCTGATAAGATCCCTGCAGATAAGGAAGGTCTTGATATCGGACCTAAGACCCAGGAGATGTTTGCTGAGGCTGTTAAGAGCGCTAAGACCGTTGTTTGGAACGGACCTATGGGCGTATTTGAGAATCCTACCCTTGCAAAGGGTACCATCGCTGTAGCAAAGGCTCTGGCAGAGACAGAAGCAACAACCATCATCGGTGGCGGTGATTCCGCAGCTGCAGTTAACCAGCTTGGTTTTGCAGATAAGATGAGCCATATCTCTACCGGCGGCGGAGCTTCCCTGGAGTTCCTTGAGGGCAAGGAGCTTCCCGGCGTAGTTGCTGCAGACGATAAGTAAGAGCTTAATGAGCGCAAGCCGAAGGCGCAGCGCGAATATAGTTCGAACTTACCCGCGGAGCTTAATGAAAGCAAGCGACAGCGCAGCTTGAATTTAGCGACCTCGGGTAGCCTGAGAAAGAGTAAAATGCGCAAGTCATTGCGTAACGGAGGTAGATCACAATGGGTTTTTTTGACTCAATTGTAAATGCTGCAGACAGCTTCAGTGCTAAAGTCAGCGGGAATGTTGATGCCATGGGCATCAACTCCCAGGTGGCAGCTAAAGAAAAGGAGATGAACGATCTCTTTTCACAGCTTGGTGCAGCTTATTATTCGATCCACAAGAATGATCCTGATGACGCATGCAGAAACCTGGTACAGCTTCTTATGAACAAAGAAGCTGAGCTGGCAAAGCTTAAGAGCGATCTGGCGGCTAAGAAGGCTGAAACAGCTGCTATAAGCTATACACAGCCGGGACCTGCACAGAATTTCGGACAGCCCGGACAATACCAGCAGCCTATGAACGGCCAGCAGATGGGAGGTCCTATGGGCCAGCCCATGAACAACCAGCCTATGGGAGGCCAGATGGGCCAGCCTATGAACAACCAGCCTATGGGAGGCCAGATGGGCCAGCCCATGAATAGCCAGCCTATGGGTGGTCAGATGGGCCAGCCCATGAACAGCCAGCCTATGGGTGGTCAGATGGGCCAGCCCATGAACAGCCAGCCTATGGGTGGTCAGATGGGCCAGCCCATGAATAACCAGCCTGCAGGGCAGTTTCCGCAGTTCTTTGACAAGAAGGATGATGCGCCTGCTGCACCCGCGCCTCTGGGGCCTCTGCCTTCCATGAACTCATCAGTTGATGAGCCCAAAAAGGAAGAAGAAAAGGCTGAAGAGCCTAAAACAGAAGGAACCAAGGAAGATGTAACAAAACCGGCTGAGGATACAGGCAGTGCGGCTGAAGAGGTTAAGACTGACGGCAAGACCTGCAGCAAATGCGGTGCTACCGGCCAGACAGGTATGTTCTGCGGATCATGTGGTAACAAACTTGATTAAATAAATCAAAGGAGATATTAAAAATGGCAAGAAGAAGAATCATAGCCGGCAACTGGAAGATGAACATGACTCCCAGTGAGGCAGTTAAGCTCTGTGATGAGCTTAAGGATCTTGTAAAGAACGATGCAGTGGACGTAGTATACTGCGTTCCTGCAATCGACATTGTACCTGTAGTTGCAGCAGTTAAGGGCAGCAACGTACACGTAGGTGCAGAGAACTTTTACATCGAGGATAAGGGCGCATTTACCGGTGAGATCAGTGCTCCCATGCTTAAAGATGCAGGTGTTGAATATATCATCATCGGCCATTCCGAGAGAAGAGATATCTTCGGTGAGAACGATGTACTGATCAATGCTAAGGTTAAGAAGGCTTTTGCAGCCGGCTTAAATCCTATCCTCTGCTGTGGTGAGTCACTTGCTCTTCGCAAGGCCGGCACATATCAGGAGTGGATCAAGAGACAGATCACCTGGGATCTTTCCGGTGTGACTGCAGATCAGGTAAAGAAGCTTGTTATTGCTTACGAGCCTATCTGGGCTATAGGAACAGGCGAGACCGCTACCGCTGACCAGGCACAGGAAGTTTGCAAGCTTATCCGTGATCTGATCGCAGAGCTGTATGATACCGATACCGCTGAGGCAGTACGTATACAGTATGGCGGATCAATGAATGCAGGTAATGCTGCAGAGCTTCTGGCTAAGCCTGACATCGACGGCGGCCTTATCGGCGGAGCTTCACTTAAGCCTGATTTCGGTAAGATCGTAAACGCATAATATAGTATTAATAATGAACCTCAAAGAAGAGACCGATCGGGCCCGGTCTCTTCTTTTTTTGTCTGATTTTTTGGAAAAACAGTTTTACAAAAGGCCTGCAAAAGTGTATTATATTATACTAGGTTAAAAGGGGGTAATTTATCCCGTATGCCCGGGTGTATTTATCAGGAGGAAAATATTTATGAAGTCGTACAAGGAAATGTCAAAGGAAGAGCTTAAGGCGGAACTTGAGGGCCTGAATGCAGAGTATCAGAAATATCTGGCTATGAATCTTACTCTGGATATGAGCAGAGGAAAGCCCTGCAAGGAACAGCTGGACATCTCCATGGAAATGATGGATGTGCTCAATTCAAAGGTGGATCTTCGCTGTGAGGATGGAACGGACTGCCGTAATTACGGCTGTCTCGATGGTATCCCCGAAGCTAAACAGCTTCTGGGCGATATGATGGAGAATCATCCTGACAATATCATAATATACGGAAACTCATCGCTTAATGTTATGTATGATACCGTAGCAAGAGCCATGACTCACGGTATCATGGGAAATACACCCTGGTGCAAGCTTGATAAGGTTAAATTCCTGTGTCCTGTACCCGGTTATGACAGGCATTTTGCCATCACTGAATATTTTGGGATCGAGATGATCCCCGTACCCATGAGCCCTTCAGGCCCCGATATGGATATGGTTGAGAAGCTTGTGTCTGACGATGCGGCTGTTAAAGGTATATGGTGTGTACCCAAGTATTCAAACCCTCAGGGTTATTCATATTCGGATGAAACAGTAAGACGCTTTG
Organism: Lachnospiraceae bacterium; assembly: GCA_017539565.1. Taxonomy (GTDB): domain Bacteria; phylum Bacillota; class Clostridia; order Lachnospirales; family Lachnospiraceae; genus NK4A136. The sequence goes on along the minus strand of JAFYCS010000096.1, from coordinate 12,756 downwards.
CAAGGCTTAAGCCTGCTGCCAAGGATTTCAGGATCTTCTGGGATAATGCATACGGTATACATCATCTTTATGAGGATGATCAGGATTACCTTGTTGAGATACTTGACGAGTGTAAGAAGGCGGGTAATCCCGATATGGTCTACAAGTTTGCATCCACTTCCAAGATAACATTCCCCGGAAGCGGTATAGCTGCTCTGGCAACTTCACTCAATAATCTCGAAGATATCAAGAAGCAGCTCAAGAATCAGACCATAGGTCATGACAAGGTTAACCAGCTGCGCCATGTAAGGTTCTTTAAGGATATCAACGGTATGAAGGCGCACATGAAAAAACATGCCGATATCATCAGACCTAAATTTGAGATGGTAGAGAAAGTGCTTGATGATGGGCTGGGCGGACTTGAAATAGGCAGCTGGACAAAGCCCAAGGGCGGTTATTTCATCAGCTTTGATTCACTGGAAGGCTGCGCCAAGGCTATCGTTATGAAGGCTAAGAAAGCAGGCGTGGTAATGACAGGGGCCGGTGCTACCTGGCCGTATCACAATGATCCCGCAGACAGTAATATACGTATAGCACCCACTCTTCCTCCGGTAGAGGATCTGAAGAGAGCAGCTGAATTGTTCGTATTATGCGTAAAGATCGTAAGCGCGGAAAAACTCCTGGAAGAGTGATAACAGGGAAAACAGATGGCGGAAAAAGTATTAAAGCCCGGAGTACCACTTGAACTGGTTGGGCGAAAATACAAATTAGATGATGCGGAAGCGCAGGAAAAAAAGATGGCCAGCTCCATTCACGACTTAGGAAGTGAAAACAGGCTGACCATAACGAATCCTATGATTAAATCCCGTTTGATACCTCTTCATTCGGGTGAGCGTTATAATGCATATTTCTTTGCAAGTAAGATATATACCGCACCTATAGAAGTTATAAAGAGCCGCAGTGAGGGCAATATCCGTGTTGTTGATATCAAACTCAGCAGGGATATAGAAAAATATGAACGAAGGGCTTTTTACAGGCTTGAAACTTCTATACCTGTGCGCTATCTTGTACTGACGCCCGAGAATGCAAACGAATTCAGAGAGGCAACAAAGAACGGAACACTTCTCCGTATGCCGGGCTTTCAGAGCGGCACCACACTTGATATAAGCGGCGGCGGTATAAGGTTTACGTCAAAAGCGGAGATTGCAGCCGGCGCGATGGTCATTACGCATCTCGTTGCCGAATCTGCCAATGGTCAGAAAAAGAATTATATCTTCCTTGGAAAACTGATACGTACAGGCCTTCTGAACAATCAGCGCGGAAACTTTGAACACTGCATGCAGTTTATAGATATGAAGCAGGAAGCAAGAGAAGAATTTGTGCGGTTCATCTTTGAATGGGAAAGAGAAAAGCTCAAGAAAATGAGCGGCATCACAGATTGATAACCACAAGATGTAGTGATTTTTTTGAAGAAAATTGTGTTTATCTATTGAAAACTACTGAAAATAGTGGTATTCTTTCAATTGGCAGTAGTAAAAGTGCCGTAAATCAAACATTTTGAGAGGAGAGAAAGATGAACAAGGCAGAATTAGTTGAAGCTATGGTAAAGAAGAGTGGTCTTTCAAAGAAGGACGCTGAAGCCGGCCTTAACGCATTTGTTGATGTTGTTAAAAAGGAACTGGCTAACAAGAAGGGCGATCGCAAGGTTCAGCTCGTAGGCTTCGGTACTTTTGAAGTTGCTGAAAGAAAAGCACGCACCGGCCGCAATCCTTCTACCGGTGAGACCATCAAGATCAAGGCTTCCAAGGCACCCAGATTCAAAGCTGGTAAGGCTTTCAAGGATGCTGTTAACGGAGCTAAGAAGTCCAAATAATCTTTATAAAAATGTTTGAGCAAAGGCGTTCCTCAAAAAGGAACGCCTTTTTGTTATATATGACGGTTTTAGTTTACATAAATTGGAGTTTGTTCACAAAATGTTCACTGGAATTATATACAGATATTTGATAAAATAAGTCTGTGATTTTCTGTTCTTTACCGGAAATGGAGGACTTATGCAGAAGTATAATATAGGCGATCATGTGATGTATGGTGTTTCCGGAGCATGTCAGATTGTGGAGATCGGACCGTTGGCCTTTGGCGGACCTGATAAGATCTATTATTCGTTAAAGCCGGTCTATGATTCCAGGGATACTATCTATGTTCCCGTGACTAAAGAGGAAGAAATCTCAAGAAAGGTCATGGGCAGAAAGAAGGCTCAGGAGACTGTTAAGCAAATTGAACAGAGCAGCATGGAAGGACAGATGCCGGATCGCGAGACCTGTGATGTGATACTCCAGTCTGCGAACAGTGTTGAGGTGGCTAATCTTATCAGGCATTTAAGAAATGTTCGTGCTATCAATAAGAAAAACCACAAGAGTCTTAATATCACCGATGCTAAGTATCTGACTTACGCAGAGAGGATAGTTATGAGCGAGCTTGCGGTGTCGCTCTCAATAAGCATGGAGGAATCATCCGCCATGCTCAATGCAGCACTTGGATAAGTGTTTTGGATCTTTTTCTTGAAGGGGTGCCGGGTGCGCCCCTTTTATCTTTTTATAAAGGGAGTATAAAACATGGATGATAAAAAGCGTATGGAAGAGCTGGTGAAGCTTTTAAGCGAAGCTGCCGAAGCTTATTACGCAAAGGACATTGAGATAATGTCCAATGTTACCTACGATGCCCTGTATGATGAACTGCAGGCGCTAGAGGAAAAGACCGGTACCGTTCTGGCCGGCAGTCCTACGTTAAAGGTTGGATATGAGGCTGTTGATTTCCTGCCGAAGGAGCGCCACGCCTCGCCCATGCTTTCGCTGGCAAAGACAAAAAGCCGTGAGGAACTGGCAGAGTGGCTGGGAGATCAGGAGGGACTGCTCTCGTGGAAAGAGGACGGACTTACGGTGGTATTGACCTACAACGGTGGGGAGCTGATCAAATGTGTCACCCGCGGAAACGGTGAAGTGGGTGAGGTAGTTACGGCCAACGCCAGGACATTCATCAATCTGCCCCTGCATATACCTTTTAAAAATGAACTGGTAATACGCGGAGAGGCAGTCATAGGCTATGATGATTTTGAGAAGATAAATGAGAGCATTCCCGAAGAAGGTGCCAGATATAAGAATCCCAGAAATCTCTGCAGCGGTTCGGTAAGGCAGCTGGACAGTGCCGTAACCGCGCAGAGACATGTACGTGTCATGGCTTTTTCACTGGTAAGTGCAGAAGGCATGGATTTTGAAAACTCCATGGAAAAGCAGTTTGAGTTCCTTAAGGAGATGGGCTTTGCCGTAGTCGAATATGAAAAGGTAAATGCTTCAAATGTCGTAGAAGCTGTGGGAGGATTCGAACAGCGCATAGTAGACAATGATATACCTTCCGACGGTCTGGTGCTGGCATATGATGATCTGGCATATGCCGCATCACTTGGGCGTACCGCAAAGTTCCCGCGTGGAGCTATTGCGTTTAAGTGGGCCGATGAGATGGCTGAAACCACGCTTCGCAGCGTTGAATGGAATACTTCCAGAACCGGGCTCATAAATCCTGTTGCTGTTTTCGATACGGTGGACCTGGAGGGAACGGAGGTATCAAGGGCGAGCCTTCATAACATAAGTATAATAAAACAGCTAAAGCTGGGGATAGGCGACCGTATCAAAGTATATAAAGCCAATATGATAATACCGCAGATATCGGAGAACCTGACACAGAGCGGTGACCTGCCTATACCCGCGGTGTGCCCTGTATGCGGGGGTGAGGCGCGGATCGAAAAGGATAATGATTCGGAAGTGCTCAGATGCTTTGGAACAGACTGCCCTGCTAAGCAGCTCAAGGCCTATGTTCACTTTGTGGAACGTGACGCAATGAACATAGAGGGACTGTCGGAGGCGACTATAGAAAAGCTGATAGCTGCCGGATTGATACATGAATTTGCCGACATTTACGGCCTTGCGGACAAACGCGAAGCGCTGCTTGGCCTTGAGGGATTTAAGGATAAAGCGGCGGATAAGCTTATAGCTGCTGTAGAGAAGAGCAGGAATACCTCCATGGCACGGGTGTTAAATGCAGTGGGCATTCCGGGGATAGGCCTTGCAAATGCGAAGCTGATCGCAGCACATTTTGACGATGATGCCGAAGCTCTTAAGAATGCGGCCATAGATGAACTGTCAGCTATTGAAGGTGTCGGCTCAGTGATGGCAGAAGCATTTTACGGTTATATGCATGATGAACACAAAAAAAGGGTATTTGAAGATCTTCTTTCAAAGCTTGAAATTGAAAAGACAGTGCGTGATGCAGAGTCACAGACGTTAAGCGGAAAGACCTTTGTGATAACAGGTTCGCTTGAGCATTTCGGGAACAGGAATGAGCTTAAGGCAAAGATAGAAGAGCTGGGAGGTAAGGTGGCAGGCTCCGTAAGCAAGAAAACGGAGTGCCTGATAAATAATGATATCGCATCGACATCGGGCAAGAACAAAGATGCTAAAGCTCTGGGAATAAGGATCATAACGGAAGAAGAATTCATGGAAGAATACTTAAAGGGTCAGGCTTAAGCCTGACCCTTTTGTTTATACTAAAGGTTTTTCCAGATCGTAAGGTGTTACCTGGTATACGTAATAATTCAGCCAGTTGCTGTACAGCATGTTGCAGTGCGATCGCCAGGAAAGCTCCGGCTTGTTGTTAGGGTCATCTCCGGGATAATAGTTGACTGGGATGTGTATGGGAAGACCTTTTGAAAGATCGCGTTTGTATTCTGCATCCAAGGTATAGCGGTCATATTCGGGATGCCCCATGAGGAATATCTGTCTTCCGTCAAGAGTCATACACAGCAGTATGCCTGCGGCATCGGATTCGGCCAGTACGGTAAGGTGTTCGTCATTGTGGACATCGGTGGGAGATACCGTGGTATGTCTTGAATGAGGGGCACAGAACACATCATCAAAACCACGTACCAGAGGCGTGCGTCTGTGGTGTACTCTGTGATGATATATACCGAAAAGCTTTTCCGGCAGAGCGATCTTCTGTATACCGAAATGATGATAAAGGGCAGCCTGTGCACCCCAGCATATATGCAGCGTGGATGTAACATGGTCCTTTGACCAGTCCATTATCTCCACCATTTCATCCCAGTAATCCACTTCTTCAAAAGGCATCTGCTCCACGGGAGCGCCGGTGATGATGAGGCCGTCATAATTATGATTCTTAACCTCGGAAAAAGTTGTATAGAAACTGTTTAAGTGATTTACCGAGGTGTTCTGTGATACATGGCTTGCGACCATGAGGAAAGTAACATCCACCTGGAGAGGGGTGTTGGAAAAGGCGCGCAGAAGCTGAAGTTCCGTATCCTGCTTGATGGGCATGAGGTTTAAAACGATAACTTTAAGCGGACGTATATCCTGGTGCATAGCGCGGTTTTCGTCCATTACGAATATGTTTTCGTTTTCAAGCTGCTCCTTGGCAGGAAGGTCACTCTGTACACGTATAGGCATTGCGATCGGCTCCTTTCATTTGGAAGTCAGACTCTTGTACGATGATCCAGGGAGACTGACCCAGCTAGTATACCACAATATAAAAAGTCTTGCAAAGAAGTTCGAAAAATGAGAAAATAAGCTCTATGATAAGAGATTATGCGCAGGCCTGTGCGGTGCTGGGCGTTAGTCCCGACGCCTCAAAGGAGGATATAAAAAAAGCATACAGAAGTCTGTCGAAGCAGCTTCATCCGGACTCACATCCGGCTCAGACTGCCATGGTCAAAGATGCTTATCTGCTGGTCAATGAGGCCTACAGCTATATAGAGAATTATCAGGCTGCTGCCGGAGATCCTTCTATACAGAATACAGGCAGGATAATGGGCAGTCCTCTTGGATCACACGTATCCGCTGCGGAGAATGCAAGAAAGAAGCAGCGCTTTGATGCGGAATACCGCCGCAGACAGCAGAAGCATAAGGAAGAGCTTAAGGAAGAACTGAAACAAAGGCAGGAAGATCTGGCGAGAACAAAGAAGGAACGCGAGATCTTAAACGAGATACGCATGATACGTCTGGCCCAGGCTATCAGGCTGGCCATGTCGGGATACGGTAAGAATACCGGGGAGGCGGAGTGATGGCCGTGGACCTTAAGGAGGCGCTTTACAAGATCAGCCTCAATTACGTAAAAAAAGAGCCTTATACAGGCAGTTTCGGAAACCGGCGGTTTAAGCTGGAGAAATATACGGAATCGGATGAATCGCCTGCGATGCTCAGACTGTGGCTGTGGCCGGGGCCGCTGTGTTTTGAGAAAACCGGTGACGAAAAGAAAGAACTAAAAGAATATGCATTCTCTCAGGAAAGCCTTGACGAAGCTGTGGACTACCTGATGGAACTGCAGAGGGGAGAGGAATGAAAAAGAGGACCAGTATAAGACGTAAGACACTGTTTCTGATGGTGGTCGCCTTATCTGTTTTAGTGATATTCTCTGCCATTATCAGCTATATATTCTATTCTAACGCCACGCTTACAGGCGGCAGCGGAGATCCGGAAACAGACAGAAAGGTGTTTTTTATCATTGTTATCGGAACGGAAGTCCTTGTTGCGATACTGCTGGCGCTTGTAGGTACCGTTTTTATGGATATGTTCGTTACCAAGCCTATCAAAAGGCTTACCAGGGCTATCGAATCCATAGAATACGGAAAGGCTGAGGATTATGACGAACGTGACAGCAAGCAGAGCAGACTGGCGCTTAAGAATCTGGGCATAGATTCGGGTGACGAGATCGAGGAGCTTTACCGTGCCATACAGAAATTCCAGGTGGATACATCCGAATACCTGCTGGATATACGCAAGGGCAGCTGGGAGCAGGAACATGATGTCATGACCATGCTGGATAACAAGGATAAGTTCGATAAGCGTGCGGAGGATGTATATCCCTACGTGGACAAGCTTTACATAGCAAGCTTAAACATTATCAACCTGCATGTGATAAATGACAGGCTGGGAGCTGAAGCCGGTGACAGCATACTTACGAAAGTGGCAAGAGAGTTAAGGCGTATCACCTCCGATAAGATCCATACATACCGTATAGTGGACGACCGTTTCCTTATGGTGCTGGTGGGTTATTCGGAAGAGGATGCCGTAGCATTTGTTGAAAGCTGGGTTAAGCGTGTAGGGCGTCTGAACCGCGGGTCTGATAATTTTGAGGTGCGCCTTACCTGGGGCGGAGCTTACGGTGAAGGTGAACTTGACGTGAATGATATTTACAGACATGCAGATACGGAAATGTACTGTAACGAAGTGATCATGAAGAAGGAATTGGAAGTAAAGTATTAATGCGGATCGACCGAATGGACAAACTTGACAGGATCAACTTCTACCAGGCCATGCATTCCAATCTGGTGAAATGGTGGACTTTTAATATGGTCGACCCGGGAGACCTGATAGAGGAATCTGATGAGGAAGACAGAGAAGCTCTCTTTGACGGTGAGAGGGATATGTCTGATTACGATGCCGATGCAATGGCTGAGGAACTTCTGGCGGATGCCCCTTGGTGCTGATGCAGATACTGCGTTTCCGCTACATGATGGAGGATTCGGTTTCGGTGAAGGCGTGCCTGATGCAGAGAGTGCCTTTTCAGAAGAAGCGGGTCTGGACCCGGAAGCCGCTGCTGCGGCTATGGAAATATTCAACCGCCTGCAGGCAGAAGCTGCTGCCGATGAAGCTGCCAAACAGGCAGAGATAGAAGCGGCAAAAGCTGTCGCCGCATCAAACTTCGGTTAAAACATTTCTTCGTGATGAGATAAGACAGAAAAGATGAAGACAGGTTTATATAAACGAAAAGCAGAAATGCTCATGAAGGATAAAGGGAAGCTTAAGCGCTTCACTGAAGGGGCCAAGTCATGGCTTGTGAAGTTCAAGGATCTGCCTCTTGCAGGAAGCACGGCCCAGGACCTGATGGATATGATCGATCTGGTCAATGATTATGTCGATGGAAAGTATACAGCTATACCAAAGCGCTTTCTGGCAGCGATACTGGGGGCGCTTTTGTATGTTGTCAGTCCTATAGACCTGCTTCCTGCCTTTCTTGATGATATACTGGTCGTCGGTTTCCTTATGGACAGGGGTGTCGGCGCAGAGCTTAAGAAATATAACGAATGGAGAAATTCACGTGACGCGGGAACAGATAAAGAGATCTAATCTGGATACTCTGGCAAGGTATCATGAAGGCCTCAGAAAACAACCGCAGCTGCGGCAGCTTTTTTTTGAACTGACGCTTAAGTGTAATGAGCATTGTTTTCATTGCGGGAGCAGCTGCGCCGATAACATGCCGGACGGTCTGGAACTCGAAAAATATAAAGAGATACTTGATGAAGTAAAGAAGAATTTCGGTACAAACGTACTGATCGCACTTACAGGCGGTGAGCCGCTGTTATACAAGGATTTCTTTGAACTGGCAGCATATATACAGAAGCTGGGATTCCCCTGGGGGATAACCAGTAACGGCACGCTTATCACCGAAGAAGTTGCCGCAAAGATGAAAAAATATGGTATGCGAAGTATTTCACTGAGCATTGACGGTGTTAAGGAAACACATGACCGCTACAGGGGCATGAAAGATGCTTACGAGCTGGGGATGCGGGGCATACAGAATCTCATTGATCAGAACTGTTTTAATATCATGGTAACCACCGTAGTCAACCATGAGAATATAAAAGAGCTGGATGCACTCTTTGATATATTCGATAAGATGGATATCAATGAATGGCGTCTTACCGGACTTGAGCCCATTGGACGTGCGGAGAAAGCAGTAAACATGCATCTTACGGCAGATGATAACAGATACATGATGAAGTTCATTATGGATAAACGCAAGAAAGGCTTTCCTGTTGAGTATTCCTGCACGCATTTCCTTGGGTTGGATTACGAAGCGGAAGTACGCGACTGGTATTTCCTCTGCAATGCCGGCGTATATGTGGCCGGCATACTTGAGAACGGTGATGTGACTGCATGCCTGGATATACCGCGTAACGAAAAGACCATACAGGGCAATATCTTTAAAGATAACTTCACGGACATCTGGAATAAGCGTTTTGATATATACCGTACGCCTCTGTCGGAGCGTAACGAAAAGTGTAAAGCATGCGCTGAAGCCAAGTGGTGCAGGGGAGGGGCTTATCACAGCTGGGATTATGAAAAAGAAGTTCCCAAAGTATGCTTTAAGGGTATACTTTTTGAATAATACGGCTATGACGATCTGAGTGAAGCGAAGAATCGTTACAGCTTTATGTACAAAACTATGGAGGAAATAATGAGAGAAGGAATATACCGTCTGGGTATAGATATCGGATCCACAACGGTAAAGATAGCGATACTGAATGACAAGAACGAGGTGCTGTTTTCTGATTACGAAAGACACTTTGCAAACATTAGGGAGTGCTTAAAAGGTCTGATACAGAAAGCACTTGATGAACTTGGAGATATGAACATACAGCCTGTTATCACGGGATCGGGCGGACTTACCCTTGCAAAGCATCTTAAAGTCAGTTTTGTCCAGGAAGTGCTGGCTGTAAGTACATCCCTTGAAACCTTTGCACCCAAGACTGATGTGGCTATAGAGCTGGGCGGTGAGGATGCAAAGATAATCTATTTTGAAAACGGTTCAGTGGAACAGCGTATGAACGGTATCTGTGCCGGAGGTACAGGATCCTTTATAGACCAGATGGCTTCGCTGATACAGACGGATGCTGCGGGGCTTAACGAATATGCGAAGGGATACAAATCACTTTATACCATAGCTGCCCGCTGCGGTGTTTTCGCAAAGACCGATATCCAGCCGCTTATCAATGACGGCGCCACAAGGGAAGACCTGGCGGCTTCCATATTCCAGGCAGTTGTTAACCAGACTATATCAGGTCTGGCCTGCGGTAAGCCTATACGCGGACATGTCGCTTTTCTTGGCGGCCCGCTTCATTTCCTGTCTGAACTCAAGGCTGCATTTATCAGGACACTCAAGCTTGACAGTGAACATATCATAGATACCGAGAAATCCCATCTGTTTGCGGCTATGGGATCAGCGCTGAATGCTACGGAAGAAGGGCAGTGCACATTAAAGGAAATGTGTGATCGCCTTAATGCCGATATCCATATGGAATTTGAGGTTGAACGTATGGAGCCGCTGTTTGCAACGCATGCGGATCATGAAGCTTTTCTTAAAAGGCATGATTCACATTGCGTGGAAACCGGTGATATCGCAAAGCTTTCCGGCCCCTGCTTTTTGGGCATAGATGCGGGATCCACCACTACCAAGATGGCTCTGGTGGATGATGACGGAAAACTCTTATGGTCTTTCTACAGCAACAATAACGGCTCACCTATGGAGACTGCCATAAAGGCCTTTAAGGAAATGCGGGAAAAGCTTCCCGAGGGAGCGCGCATATACCGCGCCTGCTCTACCGGTTACGGTGAAGCTCTTATGAAGGCGGCGTTTCTTCTTGATGACGGGCAGGTGGAGACGGTGGCACATTATTATGCCGCAGCTTTCTTTGATCCCGAAGTGGACTGTATCCTGGATATAGGCGGCCAGGATATGAAGTGTATAAAGATAAAGAAGCAGACCGTGGATTCGGTGCTCTTAAATGAAGCGTGTTCTTCGGGCTGCGGTTCGTTTATAGAGACCTTTGCAAAGTCCTTAAGCTACAGTGTGGAGGATTTCGCGAAGGAAGCACTGTTTGCGCCCCATCCCATCGATCTGGGTACCAGATGTACCGTGTTCATGAACTCAAAGGTCAAGCAGGCACAGAAGGAAGGCGCATCCGTTGCGGATATCTCCGCAGGTCTGGCTTATTCGGTAATAAAGAATGCGCTCTTTAAGGTTATCAAAGTATCCGATGCGTCGGAGCTTGGAAAGAACATAGTTGTGCAGGGCGGTACTTTCTATAACGATGCGGTTCTTCGCAGCTTTGAGAAGATCGCAAACTGCGAAGCGATACGTCCCGATATCGCAGGTATCATGGGGGCCTTTGGTGCTGCACTTATCGCCAGGGAAAAGTATGAGGACGGTTATCAGAGTACCATGCTTTCTTTTGACGATATAGAAAACCTTGAGTTTTCCACCAGCATGGCAAAATGCCGCGGCTGTACCAATAACTGCCGTCTGACCATAAACAATTTCTCCGGTGGAAGAAAGTATGTATCCGGTAACCGCTGTGAAAGAGGTATAGGCAAACCCAAGAATGCCAACAATATCCCTAATCTTTTTGAATACAAGCTTAAGAGATTCTTTGATTATGAGCCGCTTCCTGCGGATGAAGCATACAGGGGGACGGTGGGTATACCCAGAGTTCTTAATGTTTATGAGAATTATCCTTTCTGGGCTACTTTCTTTAAAGAGCTTAAATACAGGGTGATCTTATCGCCCGTGTCTACCAGGCAGATATATGAGCTGGGTATCGAGTCGATCCCCAGTGAGTCCGAATGTTACCCGGCCAAGCTGGCTCACGGACATATACAGTGGCTGATCGAGCAGAAACCGGACTTTATATTCTATCCCTGTCTTTTCTATGAGAGGAATGAAACAGAAGGAGCGGGCAATCATTATAACTGTCCTATAGTTACTTCATATCCGGAAAACATAAAGAATAATGTGGAAGAGATTGGCAGGGGGGAAGTTGTATTCCGTCATCCTTTTATGAGCTTTGCGTCAATAGATACCATTACTGCGTCACTTGTGGAGGAGTTTTCCGAGCTTGACCGCAGGGAAGTGGCGGAAGCGATACAAAAGGCATGGGACGAACTGGCTGCGGCTCATGAAGATATGCATAAGGCCGGAGAAGATGTGCTTAAGTATATGGCCGAGAATAAAAAACGCGGTATAGTACTGGCAGGCAGGCCTTATCATATAGATCCGGAGATCAATCACGGTATACCCGAGCTCATCAATTCCTATGACATAGCGGTGCTCACCGAAGATTCGGTAGCACACCTGGGTAATCCGGAGAGGCCGCTTATCGTATCTGACCAGTGGATGTATCATTCAAGGCTTTATGCTGCGGCAAGTTTTGTGAGGTTACGTGATGACCTTGACCTGGTACAGCTTAATTCCTTCGGCTGTGGTCTGGACGCTGTTACGACCGATCAGGTAAACGATATACTTTCAGGTTCGGATAAGATCTATACCTGTTTGAAGATAGACGAGGTTAATAACCTTGGCGCTGCGCGTATACGTATACGTTCACTGATAGCTGCACTGGAAGTTAAAGAGAAGAGGCAGAAAGAGAGAAAGATCAATCCTACAAATTTTGACCGTGTACTTTATACCGAGGATATGCAGAAGGCCGGTTATACCATACTGGCGCCCCAGATGTCACCGCTGCATTTTGATATGTTTGCTGCAGCATTCGGTGCATGCGGGTATAACTTAAAGATCCTTACAAACGATAACAAGCATTCCGTGGATGTGGGCCTTAAGTATGTAAATAACGATGCGTGCTATCCGTCGCTCTGTGTTGTTGGTCAGCTGATGGAAGCTGTGCTTTCGGGAGAATATGATACGGATCATCTGGCACTGATGATGACACAGACAGGAGGCGGCTGCAGGGCCACCAACTATGTGGGCATTATAAGACGTGCACTGGAAAAAGCGGGATACGGACATATTCCTGTTATCTCTCTTAACTTAAGCGGTTTAGAGGCTAACCCCGGCTTTAAGTTAAGCCTTAAGATGGGCGTGAGGGTACTCTATGCAGCACTTTTCGGAGATATCTTTATGCGCTGCATATACCGT
>JAFYCS010000095.1 GCA_017539565.1 Lachnospiraceae bacterium | reverse complement strand
AATTCTTTCTGTGAAATAATCCTGTTTTCATAATGTAGCTAATGGAGGGAGCATACAATGAACAACTGGTATACAGCAGATCCGCATTTCGGTTACGATTCATTATCAGTGTTAAAGCGTGACAATCGCTTGTTTAAAGATAATGCTGAATACACCGCTGAGCAGGTCAGGATATGGAATGAGCAGGCTTCATCGGATGACACGATCTATGCCATCGGTGATTTCTGCAATTACAATGCGACGGAAAAGGATTACGTTAGTGGTCTTGCAGTATCTAAGCAGATCAATGCACATATAATCCTTATTACAGGGACATCGGAAGATCGCGTTATCAGAGATATCTTCGGTGGCGATTTCGAAATGTTCAGAGAGTACTGTCTGAATGATCCCGCGTTTAGATTTCAAGATGTTTTAAGGGATGCTTACGTCAATATACGGGGCGAAAAGTTTTTCCTTACACATAAGCCGACTGACCATGATAAAGAGTGCCAGACTTTATTCGGCCACACGCACAGATACGGCGGACTTTGGAAGCCGTTCGGATTTAATGTCGGTGTTGACTTAAATCATTTCAGATTATTTGGAGATGACGACATAATGTTTATGCTTAACCAAAAGAAGATTTACTGGGACGAAGATATGGCTATTAACAACTGGTAAAGACAAAACCTTTATTTGAGCGTGTGAAAGTTTTTCTGTAAATGAGATATCCTAAGATAATTAACAAGCTGGATAATGGCAAAATCCATTGTTCAGCTTGTTTTGACTATACGTAATCCCGTTGCTTTTGTCAAGAATTATGTTAGAAGACTCTCTGGTACTGTTCAAATGAACAGCACCAGAGAGATTTTTATTACTCGGGTAATCTTCTCTTATATTTTGTCAGAAGTCATGTTTCATGGTATAATGCGGAGAAATAGTAAGCAATTGATTAGTGCCTGTTTTGGAATATGAAGAGAGGAGAAGCGTAAAAATGAGTAATAATCTTTCGACTGAAAGCAGTGAGGCTGTGGTATGGATGATGAGGATCACAGACAAAGAGTATAAGATCGATGATCGCAATGAATTCCAATACAGTATTGAAACAGGTATTAGTGATATCGTAAGCGGCAAAGAAAAATACATATTATTGAAGCCTTCGACCCCGGTATTCGGTACTCTTTATCTTAAGCTGAGTCCATCCGGTGATGTAATACCCGGGGCATTTACCATCGAAGTGGGAAAAGAAGATGCGGATAAAAAGGAAGTCAGGTTTTGCAAGGATTCTGCAGATGCTGATGAATGCATAAAACTGTTTTCCGATCTTTTTGACGGCTGGGGAGTTAAAACCGACGGCTGGAACAAAGCGGATTAAAGCGGCTGTTCGTATGCTTCTTGATACTTTGAGAGAGCAGGGGGTTGACACGGTTCATATACTTCTTGATGAACCTGTTTCAAACTCAGGCCGTTTAAAAGCGCTCATCGCAGATGTGGGAGAGGGGTATCCCTTTAATCTTGATATCAGGATATTGAAAGAAGTAGATAAAACCCTTTGGGAAAAAGAAAATGTTATAACTGCAGATGCTATCATACTGGATCACTGCATCAGCTGGATGAACATGTTAAGGATCTGCGTAGAAAAGTATAACGCAAAGACGATAAAGGTATGGATATGACGATAAAACAGGGAAAAGCAGTTATGACAGACGGGTTGATCATAAAACTATTTAAAGATAAAAATATAGGAAACGTTATAGCCCCGATCACTAAAGTATCGGGAGGTTTTATGCATAGGATGTACAGAGTTGAAACTGATAAGGGCATCTATGCAGTTAAGCATCTTAATGCAAATATAATGAAACGACCGGATGCTCCGGATAATTACAGAAGAGCGGAGGCGCTTGAAAAACAGCTTGAGGATGCCGGGATCCCTATAGTACCCGCGCTTACGATAGACGGGAATAAGATGCAGCTTATTGACGGGGAGTATTTCTATATCTTTCACTGGCAGACCGGAGCCATAAGCGACTGGTATAATATCTCTGCAGAGCAGTGCAGGATAGCCGGAAATATTCAGGGAAGGATCCATGCCATAGAACCCGGACCGGTATCACAAACGGAGACGGAATTAAGTTCCGTTAACTGGGACGGACTTATAAAAGAAGCTGCGAACAAAGATCACAGGGTAGAGAAACTTATAAAAGATAATAAAGAACTGCTGCTCTATGCAGAAAATGAGATGAACAAGGCAAGGGCAGAGCTTCCGCCTGTTGAAAGCATAGTTGATGAGGATATGGATCCTAAAAATGTTATGTGGGATAATGACCGTGCTTTAGTGATCGATCTGGAATGTCTGGACAGGGGTAATCCTGTATCAAGTGTTATTCAGCTTTCCCTGCAATGGGCGGGCATCACGATATGTGATCTGGATCTGACAAAAATGAAAGCGTTCTTTGAAGGATACACGGAAGCTTATGATAACGGTTATAAAGAATATTGGAAAGTATTCGGCCTGGCATATACATGGATCGAATGGCTGGAATATAATATTACAAGGGCTCTTGATGATCATGCAGATGAAGCTGAACGTGAAACGGGTTTGTCGCAGGTTGAACAGACCATAGCAAGGATAAGATATATCAATGAGATGGAAGATACGATCATCCGTAATCTTAAGGAGTGGTTTTAATGAAGATAGTAAATCTTATAGAAAACACCGAAGGACACAGCGGCTGCGTTGCTGCTCACGGTCTTTCGTTTTATGTTGAGACTGAAAAGCATAAACTGCTACTGGATCTGGGGCCTTCTGAAGAGACGATAAAAAATGCTGAAAGGTCAGGTATAGATCTGCCGGCTGTAGATACAGTTATATTAAGTCACGGGCATTATGATCATTCAGGGGGTATAATACCATTTACAAAGATAAACGATAAAGCGCTTATATATATGCAGGATACGGCAAAAGATGAATATTATGCAGATGATGGTGAGGATGCTCCGGAAAGGTTCAGATACATCGGTATCGATAAGGATATCATTAAACTTCCGCAGGTGAGGTTTGTCAGTGGCGATCTTAAGATAGACGATGAACTGGAGCTTTTTATTATCCGAAAGAGAAGCCATGAACTTCCGTTTACAAACAGCAGGCTTCTGGTGCGTGAAGATGAAGGATTTAGAAGAGATGATTTCAGACATGAGCACTTTCTGATGATAAGTCAGGGCGGAAAATCGATTCTTATGTCCGGCTGCGCACATAACGGGATATTGAGCATAATGGATGCATATATGGAGAAATATGGAAAAGCTCCTGATCTGGTGATCAGCGGGTTCCATCTGATGAAGAAAACGGATTACAGTGAAAGTGAGATCAGGGAGATCCGGGATATAGCAAAAGAGCTTAAAAAATATCCTTCGAGGTTTGTTACATGCCACTGCACCGGAACCCCTGCCTTTGACATAATGAAGGATATCATGGGAGATGCACTTGAATATGTGCATTCGGGAGATGAGGTGATCCTGATATGATGATGCAGGAATATAAAAACTATGATAGAATCATATGGTTTTCTAATAAGGATATGCAATAAGGAAAAGGTAAAAGATGAAAGAAATAACATATGAAGAGCTTAAAAGATTATCAGGTGATTCATACCAACTGATAGATATAAGAGATGAGGGACTGACAGCATACGGCATCATACCGGGTGCTGTTAATATATATGTCGAAGATCTGGAGAACAGCAGTATACTTGCGGATATTCCAAAGGAAAAGAAACTGATCTTTTACTGTGAAATTGGTCGTATGTCACGGGAGATCGATGATACACTTGAATGTTTTGAAGGCAGGGATTGCTACAGCCTTTCAGAAGGATATGTCGGGTATATAAGAGCCGGTATAAAAAGCGATACAGATAAAGAAGCTAAAAGAAAAAAAGCTGAGGACAGCATTAAGAAGAAATTCCACAAACAGCTGTTTTCGCCTTTTGCGAAGGCATGTAAAACATATAAACTTATTGAGGAAGGGGATCATATCGCCGTATGTATATCAGGTGGGAAGGATTCCATGCTTATGGCCAAGCTCTTTCAGGAGATCAAGCTTCACAGGCAGGTAGAGTTTGACCTGACATTCCTTGTTATGGATCCGGGATATAACAGTGAAAACAGGGCGCTGATAGAAAGCAATGCGGAAGCTCTGGGGATACCGGTTACTATATTTGAGAGTACCATATTTGATGCAGTTGACACCATAGAGAAAAATCCCTGCTATCTCTGTGCCAGAATGAGAAGGGGTTATCTGTACAGCAAAGCTAAAGAATTGGGCTGCAATAAGATAGCACTGGGTCATCATTTTGATGATGTTATTGAGACGATACTTATGGGTATGATACACAGTGGTCAGGTCCAGACCATGATGCCCAAGCTGCACAGTACTAATTTTGAAGGGATGCAGCTGATCAGACCTTTATATCTGGTAAGAGAGAGTGATATTTGTGCATGGAGAGATTATAACGACCTTCATTTTCTTCAGTGTGCATGTCACTTTACGGATACCTGCACGACTTGTCATGAGGACGGAACTACTTCCAGCAAGCGTCTTGAAACAAAGAAACTGATCGCAGAGCTGAAAAAATCAAATCCCTTTGTTGAGTTCAATATCTTCAGAAGTGTTGAAAATGTAAATCTGGATACAGTTATAGAATATAAGCAAAAAGGAGTAAGACATAATTTCCTGGATGAGTATTGATATTTCAAGTCTGTTTTCTTTATCAGCCGCCGAAAGGCGGTTTTTTTGATGAAAAAAAATTCTTAAAACCTATTGACATAGTATGTAATAAGGTGTATCATGCACAACTGTAAGGTCAAGGCACCTAATAAGACGAAAGGAGCGATGATAAATGAGAACAAGTATTAACTCAACAAAAACAATGTGCATGTGTTGTTGCTGTCGAATGCTTAACTCCCAGGCAAGTAATATGGTCGGGCGTTTGGCTCATTTGTCATGCGTCCACATACAATAGTCCGTCATTTCGGATACAGTGATGACCATTTGCCTGGGAGTTTGATCCCGGGCTTTTTTAATGCAACGGGCCAGCATTAAAAAGGACGGGGATAGCAACTCAGAATGACATAGAGGAGATGTCGATCAAAATAAAAAAGAAAAAATCGAAAGAGAGGATAAGAATTATGAAAAAGGGAATCATAAAAACATTATTTACAGGAATACTTACAGCAGGCTTGAGCCTTGGAGCACTGACAGGATGCACAAATGAAGGCGCTGATGTCAGAGAGGCAAACGCTTCAAACGCTGAGCCTGCAAACAAGGTGTACAGAACACTGGATGAGATCAAGGAAGCAGGCAGCATCAACATCGGAGTATTCTCAGACAAGAATCCGTTCGGATATGTTGATGAGAACGGTGAGTACCAGGGATATGATGTATACTTTGCAGAGAGGATCGGACAGGATCTGGGAGTTAACATCAATTACGTATCAACAGAGGCGGCCAGCAGAGTTGAGTATCTTGAGACCGGTAAAGTAGATATAGTTCTTGCAAACTTTACTGTTACCGAAGAAAGAGCAGAGAAAGTAGACTTTGCACTTCCTTACATGAACGTAGCTCTTGGTGTTATATCACCAGAAAGCCATGTGATCGAGAATCTTGACCAGATAGCTGCAGACGAGCAGGTTATCGTAATATCCGGCACCACTGCAGAGACCTATCTTGAGAAGAATTATCCGGATATCAAACTGCAGAAGTTTGATACCTACGCAACAGCAAAGACCTCCTTTGAAAACGGTACCGGTGTTGCATGGGCAAATGATAACACAGAGGTTATCGCATATGCGATCGAAAATCCGGGTTATGTAGTAGGCATACCTTCACTGGGCAGCCAGGATACGATAGCTCCTGCTGTATCAAAGGGAAATACCACACTTCTTAACTGGCTGAACGATGAGATCAAGGCACTTGGAAATGAGAACTTCTTCCATGCAGATTATGAAGCAACCCTTCTTGATACATACGGTAAAGATTACGAAGATACACTGGTAGTTGAAGGCGGTGTGGTAGCAGGCGCAGCAGCCGAAGCAGCAGTTGCAGAAGTTCCCGAAGTAAGTGATATCGTAGCAGGTAACGGAGAGACCATCAAGATCGCTGCATCAGCAACACCTCATGCGGAGATCCTTGCAGAAGCAGCAGATATACTTGAAGGATACGGCTACAAGCTGGATGTTGTAGAGTTTGATGATTATGTACAGCCCAATCTGGTAGTTGAGTCAGGTGAGTTTGATGCCAACTATTTCCAGCACATTCCTTATCTTGACAGCTTTAACGAAGAGCAGGGAACACACATCGTAAATGCAGGCGGTATCCACTATGAGCCCTTTGGTATCTATCCCGGAAAGAAGGCAAGTCTTGCAGATATAGCAGACGGTGATTCAATAGCAGTACCCAATGATACCACTAACGAAGCAAGAGCGCTTCTCCTTCTTCAGGACAACGGACTGCTTAAGTTAAGAGATGGTGCAGGTCTTACCGCAACAATTAACGATATAGTAGAAAATCCTTATAACATCAAGTTTGTTGAGCTTGAGGCAGCACAGGTAGCAAGAGTCGTAAAAGAAGTAGAGTATGTGGTACTTAACGGTAACTACGCACTTGAAGCCGGATATTCCGTAGGCAGGGATTCCATAGCATACGAGTCAAGTGATTCGGTAGCAGCTAAGACCTATGTGAATATCATCGCAGTAAAAGAAGGCAATGAGAACAGCGATAAGATAAAGGCTCTTGTAAATGTTTTAAGATCTGATGAGATAAAGAAGTTCATAGAAGATAATTATGATGGAGCAGTTGTCTTCTTTGAATAGATCAAATTTCTTCCTTGGGGATGTTCGGGAGGGCCGCTAAAGCCCTCCCGAATGCTTTTAAAGAGAGGTAATCAATATGAGTGAGATAGAGATAAGAGACCTGACAAAAAGATTTCAGGTAAAAGAACATACAGTGACGGCCCTGGATCATATCAACCTCTCTGTTGAGAAGGGAGATATTTTCGGGATCATAGGTATGTCAGGTGCAGGTAAGAGTACACTGGTCAGATCGATAAATTATCTGGAACAGCCTACAGAAGGACAGGTACTGATAGACGGAGTAGATCTTGCCACACTTAATGATAAGGAATTAAGAAAAAAAAGAAGCGAGATAGGAATGATATTCCAGGGCTTTAATCTCCTGGAGCAGAAAAATGTACTTGATAACATATGCTTTCCGCTTGAAATAGCTGGGAAAAAGAAGAAAGAAGCAGTACAAAGAGCACGGGAACTGTTAAAAACAGTCAATCTTGAAGAAAAGGAAAAAGCTTATCCGTCCCAGTTATCGGGAGGACAGAAACAAAGAGTAGCGATAGCCAGGGCACTGGCAACAAATCCAAAGATCCTGCTCTGTGATGAAGCTACAAGTGCTCTTGATCCTCAGACGACAGAGTCCATACTGCAGCTTTTAAAAGAGATAAATGAAAAATACGGTATAACGATAGTGATCATCACACATCAGATGTCTGTGGTAACAAGAGTCTGCAGGAAGGTTGCGATCATTGACAACGGAGTTCTTGCAGAAGCAGGAGATGTGGATAAAGTATTTGAGGATCCGAAATCCGATGCAGCTAAAGAGCTGATACTTGAGAAAAAGGCTGAGTATCTGCCGGTTGAAGATCTTAAAGCAGACAGGAAGATAAGGATAGTATTTCAGGATAATTCTTCATACGAACCCTTAGTTGCCAATCTTATACTGAATTTCGGAAAACCGGTGAATATACTAAAGGCCGATACAAAGAACGTGGGCGGTAAGGCAAGAGGAGAGATGATACTGGGACTGCCTGAAGGTGAAGAATTACAGAACAGAATGATCGAGTGGATAAAGGAAAGAGGAATAAGTGTATCGGAGGTGAGGGGAGATGTTTGATGATAAGGTAATAGAGATGATCCTGGTGGGAATAAAGGATACCCTGTATATGACACTGGTCTCCACGGCATTTGGATATGTGCTGGGACTGCCTCTTGGGATAGTACTCAATATAACACGTAAAGACGGCCTTAAGCCCAATAAGATCATATACGGCATAGGAGACTTTATATGCAACATTGTCAGAAGTGTTCCTTTTTTGATACTGCTGATACTGCTTATACCATTCACAAGATTTCTTGTGGGTCAGAGTTACGGATCAACAGCGACCATAGTACCGCTTGTGATATGCGCTGCTCCCTATATAGCACGTGTGGTTGAGGCTTCCCTTAACGAAGTGGATGCCGGTGTTATAGAAGCGGCACGGGCAATGGGAGCCAGTGATCTGCAGATAATTTTTAAAGTACTGCTGGTTGAAGCAAGAGTTTCTTTATTTAACGGAGCTACCATCACGACAGGTATACTGCTTGGATATTCTGCAATGAGCGGGACCGTAGGCGGCGGCGGACTGGGAGATATCGCCGTCAGATACGGTTACTACAGATGGCAGACAGACATAATGATCGTAACGGTTCTTCTGCTGATAATTATCTTCCAGATAATACAGCATGTGGGAGCCGGATTTGCAAGACATATTGATCACAGAAAGCGATAGGAAGAAGACATGGATACAGGGGTCATAAGTAAATACATCCCCATATTTGCAAAAGCTTTCCTGCTTACCTTAAAGACAGGCTGGTTAGGAGTGCTTCTGGCATTCTTGCTGGGAATAGCAGGAGCTTTTGTACTGTACTTTAAATTCCCCTTATTATCGGCGGTAATAAAATGCTATGTTGAGCTGTTTCGTAATACACCGCTGCTGGTACAGCTGTTTTTCATATATTACGGACTGCCGGCGCTGGGTATAAGGACGAGTGCAGAATTCTGCGGAGTGCTTGGACTGGGACTTCTGGGCGGCAGCTATATGACTGAGAGTATAAGAAGCGGCCTTGAAGCGGTACCGCAGATACAGAAGGAAAGCGCTGTATCACTTGGATTTACAAAGAAACAGATATTCCTTGATATCATACTCCCGCAGGCTTTTACGATAAGTATTCCGGGCCTGATTGCCAATGTGATATTCCTGCTTAAAGAAACCAGTGTATTTTCTGCCATAAGCCTGATGGATCTGATGTTTACCGCTAAGGATCTGATAGGATTATATTACGATACAACAGAGAGCCTGTTTTTACTGGTAGTATTCTATATACTGATGCTTCTGCCTGTATCCTTTGCAGGCAGCATTATAGAGAAGAAAACACGTTTTAAGATGTTTGGAGACTGAAGGTATGGGATTTGAAGTTTTATTAAAAGGTAAAAATCTTATACGTCTTTTTGAGGGACTTGGTGCAGCACTTAAGATCAGCCTGATATCCGTGATCATCAGCATATTCCTGGGTCTTATACTGGGGATGTTAATGTCTCTTAAAAAACCTGTGATAAATGCAGTCACAAGAGTTTATCTGGAGATAGTAAGGATAATGCCGCAGATGGTCCTGCTGTTTATTGTTTTCTTCGGATTTACTAAGATGACAGGAAAAAATATCTCTGCAGAGCTTTCGTCTGTCATAGTGTTTTCCTTCTGGGGAACGGCAGAGATGGCTGATCTGGTCAGAGGCTGCCTCTTAAGTATACCTGCGATACAGTATGAGAGCAGTAAAGCCCTTGGCTTTTCAAAACTGCAGACATATATATATATATCATCATACCGCAGATAATACGAAGGCTTATACCCTTATCTATCAATCTCATTACCAGGATGATAAAGACCACCAGTCTGGTCATGATGATCGGTATAGTAGAAGTGCTTAAGGTAGGACAGCAGATAATTGAGGCCAACAGAAAGAGTTCGCCGCATGCGGCTTTCGGAGTATTCGCGGCAATCTTTCTCTTATACTTTCTGGCATGCTGGCCTGTAAGCTGCCTTTCGAAATATCTGGAGAAGAATCTTATTATATCTGGAGGCATACAATGGACGAGATTTTGAAAATAGAACACCTTACCAAAAAATATGATGATATCACCGTACTCAACGACATAAGCTTTACTGTCAAAAAGGGAGAGGTCATAGTGATAGTCGGACCTTCCGGCTGCGGTAAGAGTACGCTGCTGCGCTGCATCAACGGTTTGGAGGGTATTAATGACGGAAAGGTGGATATACAGGGAAAGACCGGTATGGTCTTTCAGAGCTATGAACTGTTTCCGCATATGAGCGTATTGCAGAATCTGATGCTGGCTCCCATAAAAGTACAGAAAAGGAAAAAGGACGAGGTTAAAACAGAGGCGCTGCAATTGCTTGAAAGAGTAGGGCTTTCCTCAAAGAAAGATAATTATCCCAGACAGCTTTCCGGCGGACAGAAACAGAGGGTAGCTATAGTAAGGGCGCTTATCATGCATCCGGAGATACTTTTGTTTGATGAAGTGACAGCTGCCCTGGATCCCGAGATGGTAAGGGAAGTTCTGGACGTTATCCTTGATCTGGCAAAACAGGATAAGACTATGCTGATAGTTACGCATGAAATGGCTTTTGCAAGAGCTATAGCTGACAGGGTGATATTTCTTGACGGAGGAGAGATCGTTGAAGATACCCTCCCCCGTGAATTTTTTGATGCGCCGCATACCGACAGGGCAAAGAGATTTCTTAAGACATTTGAATTCTAATCATTGTTTACCGGTGCAAATTCAAGGATATCATAATCATCATCATCGTCATCGGAAACTTTGATATTGCTGCGGATCGCTGCAGCAATATCATCATACATTTTAATGGCTCTGTCATGATCTTTATTGACAGCATCTTCATCTTTACGGGAGGATGCGGCCTCGAGTGCGGCAGCCGCTTCCGAAAGATCCTTCGCGCCTATAGTCTTTGAAGTGCTCTTAAGTGAGTGTACATATATCGAGTAATCTTCCCATTGTTTTTTGTTATAGTATTCTTTAATGCTTTTGCTGCGTGTTTCATGTTCCGAAGCATATTCGGAAAGTATACTGATATAGGCTTCTTCAGAATTGCCACAGAAGCTCATACCGCTTTTTGTGTCCACACCGGCTTCCCTGAGGGCGGCGAATATAGGGTTCTCGCCGGCGGATGATGTATTATCCGCAGAGTTTTCGTTACCGGATGATTCATTACCGGAAGGAACATCATGGTCAGAGGAGACCGTTATTATCTTATCTTTAGGAAGATAGGTGCTCAGCGCGCGTTCAAGGGAACGGCCGTCTATAGGCTTGGTAAGATAATCCGTAAATCCTTCTGCGATATAACGTTCTCTTGCACCTCTGATGGCATCGGCTGTAAGGCAGATCACAGGATTATCCTTATTCTTTCCGCTTTCCAGTTCTCTTATATGTGCCAGTGCCTGTGTACCGTTCATCTTAGGCATGCGCTGATCCATGAGGATCAGATCGTATTTGTTCTTATCACACAGGCTTATAGCGTCATCTCCGCTGGTGGCTGTATCTATGCGTATGCCGGTTTTTTTTAGAAGATTTACGGCTACAGTTATATTCATCTTTGTATCATCAACGATAAGTATATAAGCTGACGGAGCGTGGAATGATTCATGATAGGATTCCTGAACCTCTACGGTAGGAGCGCTGTAATCGCCAAGCGGTTCATCTACGATGATCTTCTGCCACAGTTCAAATGAGAAAACGGAACCTTTTCCATATGTGCTTTCTACCTTGAGTTCACTATCCATAAGCTTTAACAGATTTGTAGTAATGGATATGCCAAGTCCCGTACCTTCTATGTTGCGGTTACGGACCTCATCAAGACGCTCGAAGGATTCGAAGAGACGCTCCATATCACTTTCCTTAATCCCGATACCGGTATCCTTTACCTCTACGTAGATCAGTGCTTTGTTATCTTTTTTCTCACGCAGCTTCATACTCAGGACTACAGAGCCTTCCTGTGTATACTTCACAGCATTGGTGAGGAGATTCAGGATGATCTGGTTTATACGTGTATCATCGCCGTATAATTCGGAAGGGATCTCAGGGTCTATATCCACATTAAAATCCAGACCTTTTGAATCTGCTCTTTCCTGTATGGAATTCAGAAGATAGGTTATCAGTGCACTTACACTGTAGGTGACAGGTATGATCTCCATTTTACCGTCTTCTATCTTTGAAAAGTCGAGTATGCTGTTTATGAGCTGCAACAGGTTTTTTCCGGAGATTTCTATATTTCTTGCATATTCCTGAAGATTTTTATTTTCTGCTTCGCGCAGTACCATCTCATTCATGCCAAGTATTGCATTTATGGGAGTACGGATCTCGTGGGACATATCTGCCAGGAACTTACTTTTTGCCTTGTTGGCTTCGTCAGCAGAGCGCTTCTCAAGTCTTAAGACCTCTGCCTCATACTCCTGTTTCTGTCTGCTGGCGCTCATTTCCTCCATCTTACGGCTGGAAGCCTGTTCGTTCATATAGCCTATGTAATAAAAGAAGGTGATCAGTGCGAAGATCACAAATGATACCAGTATGTTGAAGGTGAGCTGTGAGTATACATTTTCAAAAAGCTCGGGATTGCTGACTACAACTACAACATGCCATTGATCCATGACCGGGCTGATAAACAGTGTGGATTCGGTGTCATCGACCACGGCATCCAGTCGTCCGGAATCGGTTTCGATAATGGTATTGAGCAGTTCGCTTCCGTATATGTCATTAAAGTTCTTTCCGAAAAGATCTCTGTCTTTATGGGAAACGATGAAACCGTCATCATTTACTATAAGGGCATAGCCTTTATTTCCGAGGGATACGGACTCGATGGTTTCCTGAATATGATTTACGATAACATCCAGTGATACTACATTCGGATAACCGTCCGATCCGGTGCTGGAGAGCATTTTGGTTATGGTTATGACTACAGAATTGGTCTGTGCATCCACATAGGGAGAGACTATGATAGTCTTTCCGTCGGCTTCTACAGCGGCCTGATACCAGCTTCTTTCTACCGCGTTATAGTCTTCCGGAGGTACCCATCCCAGACCGTCCATATATTCCCCGTCTACATAGGCATAAAGACCGGTGAAGTTTTCATCCAGCTCACTTTTCTGCATTTCAGTCTGATCCAGGATATAATCAAGGATCCGGTCACTGGGATCGCCGTTGTTTATCATCAGTTCTATGGAGTCGGCAGTAACCTTAAGGGTGGATATGGCCTTGGTAAGGTAGTTTTCAAGAGCGGTGGTAGTCGTGGCAGTCTTATCTTCGCCGGAATCATAGATACTTGATACAGACGCACGGTAATAGATCGTGGAATTGTATACTACCGCAAATACCATAAGTATAAATGTAACAACTATGGTAAAGATCAGGTTGAACCTGTTGCGCTTTACGTAAGAGTGTTTTTGGTCCGTTTCTTCCCGGTTCTTATAGCGCGAAGCTATCAGATAGATGACAGCCAGTATAAGGAATGCAAGGAAAATGGATATCAGGAACAGAACTACGGCTATGATACCGTATGATGACGTATCCTCCGGCAGGGAACGTTTCATCCAGATCGCAAGATAAAAACCGCCGGCACAGCAGCCTATTATGATCAGGGATACTATTACCTGCAGAGCGATATGAGTCTTTATCTCTGCCGCATCTTTTTCCGGAGAAGTATAGCCTTCAGCCTTGTAATCCCTGCTGACTGCATGTGAAAAGAAAAGCATCAAAATATAGCCGGCCACAGAGGCGTAGTAATAAGGATCTTCCAGATCGCTGTTCCAGTCGAAACAGGAGCTTGTCCAGGAAACGTACTGGGAGATTATGTAAAAAAGGATGACTACATGCAGGTGAGGAAAATGAGCTCCGTTTTTTTTGTTCTTGTGATAATACAGGATAACCTGCATACATAAGACAGCGATAGCCGTGGTAAAACCGCATTGCCAAATGTTGTTGAACAGACCGCCGTATTGGATATAGATTGAAAACTGCCAGACAGTGAGCGGGATCGGTAAAAGCATCAGAGGGTTAAAATACCGTCTGGCACCTTCCGGGCGTAAGTTGAGTACGGCAATGAACAGTATAAGAAATGCAACATTCCATCCGAAATAAGCCATTAGCTCCGAAACATCCGGGGAATCATGCATTACGAGCATATAAGTTGTCCAGTAGTAATCACTTAAAATGTCCGCAAGAAAAAATACTGACATGTACAGCCAGCCCCGCTTTGGATATTCGATATACTTGAACAGACTGATCAGCAGGCAGATAACAGCTGCTACAAGTGTAAAGACATTGACAAAGCTTTCTATGTTCATCAAGTGGTATCCTTTCTTTCGCTCATGCTGTAATCTGTATCTTCATCTATCATCTTAAGCATGATATCCGCAAAAACAGGATCAAACTGGGTACCTTTACCGGCTTCGATCTCCGAACGGACCTTATCCTGGGGAAGCTTATCCCTGTAGCTTCGGTAGCTGCTCATTGCATCATAAGCATCTGCAACGGCTATGATCCTGGCTTCTTCGGGGATGTCATTGCCGGAAAGCCGGTCAGGATAGCCTTTTCCGTCATAACGTTCATGATGTGAGCGGGCACCTACGGAAAGCCCGGGCATGGCCTTGATATTTTCAAGTATCTTGCTGCCGACAGAGGGATGCTGTTTGATCTTATCAAACTCTTCATCGGTGAGGCGGCCCGGCTTGTTGATGACCTCGTCGGGAACGCCTATCTTGCCTACGTCGTGCAGCAGGCCGATCATGTATATATCGGATTGCTGTTTTTCGCTGTATCCGAATTTTTCGGCTATCATTCTGGAATATTTGGCAACGCGGCTTGCATGACCGTTGGTGTATGTGTCTTTTGCATCAACCGCATCAGCCATGGCCTGTACTACCTGGAGGGACAGGTCGGCCACTTCCTTTGTTTTTATCTCGACCTGTGAAGACAGGTCGCGCTCCAGTCTTACCAGTTCTATGATGTGTTTGACGCGCATTACCAGCACATCCGGAACGAAAGGTTTTTTGATGAAATCCATAGCGCCGAGGGAAAGACCTTTAGTCTCGGCATCCAGGTCTTCATTGGCAGTGAGGAAGATGATGGGGATTTCCTGTATATGAAGTTCCCGTTCGATAGATCTGATCCGCGTAAGGGCTTCAAAGCCGTCACATTCGGGCATCATGATATCGAGCAGGATCAGATCGGGAATACTGCCTTCACGCAGAAAGTCAAAGAGCGTAAAAGCGGATTTGAATGCCGATACACGCATGTTGTTCTGGCTGAGGATCATCCCGGCTGTCTTAAGGTTGGTCTTGTCATCATCTACTACTACGATCCAGTCACTCATATGTTCCACCTCACAAAGGTATAATTATCCACATTCAATGATACACCCTGCAAAAGGAAGCGTCAATTTTAAAATACATAGATAATAAGTAGAAATACGATCGCCGGAAATCTCATTTTGCTGGCATAAGCGGCAGTCCGGTGGTATAATGGGCAGACAGCCGGGGGTTCTTAGGGAACAGGCCAATAAATCAGTGATGGTGAGGATATATGAACAGCGCAAAAGTAATATTAAAGAAAGGCGAGGGCCGTACGATAAAATCCGGCGGAGCCTGGATATATGATAATGAGATCGACCGTTTTGAGGGCAGTTATGAAAACGGAGATGTCCTGGATGTTCTGGACTTTGACGGGTATTTTATGGGACAGGGATTTGTTAACACAAATTCGAAGATCACCGTACGTATGCTGAGCCGTAAAAAGGATGTCAGGATAGATGAGGAGTTCATAGGACAGCGGGTCAGGGACGCCTGGAATTACCGTAAGGAAGTAATAGACACCGGCAGCTGCCGCATAATATTCGGAGAAGCAGATTTTTTACCGGGAATAGTGGTGGATAAATTCTCGGATGTCCTGGTAGTGGAATCCCTGGCGCTGGGGATCGACAGATGGAAAGAAGTGATCGTTAATGAGCTTAAAAAGGCACTGGCTGAGGATGGGATCATTATACGCGGTGTTTACGAGCGCAGTGATGCCAAAGTAAGACTGCAGGAAGGGATGGAGCGCAGCAAAGGTTTTATAGGTGCCGCATTCGATACGAAGGTTGAGATCATCGAGAACGGTGTGCGCTATATCGTAGATGTTGAAGACGGCCAGAAGACCGGCTTCTTCCTGGACCAGAAGAATAACCGTGCCGCCATACATAAGCTGTGTAAGGGAAAGAAGGTCCTTGACTGCTTTACACATACGGGATCTTTTGCCCTGAATGCAGGTATAGCCGGTGCAGAAAGTGTACTGGGTGTGGATGCATCCCAGCTTGCTGTGGATCAGGCAACGGAGAATGCCGCACTTAACGGACTGGAGGATAAGGTTAAGTTCAGATGTGCGGATGTTTTTGAGCTGCTTCCGGAGCTGGAGGCTGCCGGCGAAAAATATGATGTGGTCATTCTGGACCCTCCGGCATTCACCAAATCCCGTAACTCGATAAAGAATGCCGTAAAAGGATATCGAGAGATAAACCTCCGGGGATTAAAACTCGTGAAGAACGGGGGATATCTCTGCAGCTGTTCCTGTTCGCACTTTATGGATCCGGATCTGTTTGCAAAGACCATCCGTGAGGCGGCGAGTGGTGCACATAAACGTCTGCGTCAGGTGGAATTCCGTACCCAGGCAGCTGACCATCCGATACTCTGGGCAGCGGATTCCAGTTACTATCTCAAATTCTATATCTTCCAGGTGGTGGAGGAAAAATAAAAAATATAAAGGAGAACTGATATGAAAAATCGGATCAAACGTTTATTTACCCTTTTACTGTTGCCGGCAATGCTTGGAGGCGGGCAGTGCATGCCGGAAGTTATTGCTGCGGATATAGAGACAGGAGAGATCATTTCGGAGAATACCGCAGAGATAACAGAGGACACTGCGGAAGATGTGCAGGAAGAGGAAGCTGCCCTGGATTATTCCGTTTATGGCAATTATGAACAGATTGTCTGGATCGAAGAGATGGATGGTGTGGAGCCTTATCCGGATTCGGAGAATAATATCCATAAGCTTACTGCTGAAGAGGCAGCTAAGCTGACATCGTATTATGAAGGAGAGCTGGTATTTACGGAAGGTCAATATCTTGCTTATGTGTCTGACGGAAAGAGCGATACTACCGTCACCGTGATCCCCAAGAATTATGACAGCAAACTTAAATATAAGGTTACGGCTTTCAATAAACTTATTGATGAAGACATAAGTGGCAAACTTAAAGCAAATAAGGACGGATCTTATTCATTAAAGGTAGTTGGGCTTGAGGCGATCTGCTTCAAGGCTGTTCCCGACGGTGAGAAGGATCCCGTGCCTGCCCATATACCCGGAGGATTCGGGGCTCTGGATCCCCAGCCGGAGATAACAGATGATACTACAGAGCTTACCCTGGTAAAGGGACAGAAGTTTATGCTGGGTCAGAAGGACTGGACAAGCGATAATAAGAAGATCGTTTCCGTCAGCAAGGGTAAGGTAAGCGTAAAAGCAACAGGCAGCACAACTATCAAGCGTGACGGACAGACTGTCAGTGTAACTGTTAAGGATATCACTTTTGCAGAGAAAAAGAAGGAACTGTATATAGGAAAGCTGCAGAATGTTGATCTTTTGGGCGCCGATGGTATGGAAGTAGTTTATGAAAGCAGCAACAGGGATATTGTAGGGGTAGATGAAAACGGATATCTGTATCCTTTCAGCAAGGGTACTGCCGTTGTAAGCGCTTATGTTAACGGAGTGCAGTTTAAGTGCAATATCAAGGTTAAAGATTTTGATAAATCAAAGAAGGATTTCAGCAAGCCGGTTGAACTTGAGCCGCTGCAGAGCGTTAATATAAAGATAGCCGGGTTCAAGCCCAAGAAGGCTGAATGGTCATCAGATACACAGATAGCGGCAGCCGATCTTCCGAAGGGCTGTGTTTTCCAGGATTCCGTGGTACGTATCACCAAGAGCGGAAAACTGACAGCTATCGGTGCGGGGGAGACCGTACTTACCGCAAAAGGCGGCAGTGCGAATGATGTGGTGATCACGATAAGAGTTGAGGATACATGGTTTAAGGAACTGCATCTTAATACAGGCAAGTCAAAAACGATCAAGATCAGCGGCCTGAAAGAGAAAGTGGAATGGAAACCGGAGTTTGACAACGTGGTCAAGATCGACGGAAATAAGATAACCGGAGTTGAAGCCGGTGTGGTCGATATCACGGGACAGTATGAAGGTTTTACCTGGGTAGTATCGGTATATGTTGATGATCCTTCGATCAAAACGCTGGAGAAAAAGG
This sequence comes from Lachnospiraceae bacterium, assembly GCA_017539565.1. Classification (GTDB taxonomy): domain Bacteria; phylum Bacillota; class Clostridia; order Lachnospirales; family Lachnospiraceae; genus NK4A136. The sequence continues at coordinate 72,882 of JAFYCS010000095.1, read as the reverse complement.
GCAGCAGTTATTCACTTACTTTGAAAAAGGGTGAGTCTGCGAATATAAAGCCGGAGAAATGCACTTTGGGTCTGATCTATAAGTGCAATAAGAGCGAAATAGCATACGTTGGCGAAGATGGCATTGTGACAGCGCGCGGAACAGGAAGTGCAAAGATCACGGGCAAACTGAACGGACAGACCATTACGATCAAGCTTAATGTGACTGAGTAAAAAAATGAGGGTCAGACTTCCCACGTGGGGGTCTGACCCTTTTGATCCTTTTTTTATTTTCTCTTGTCTTTTTAGTCAAATATGATAAAATATCCCCCGTGTCGGATAACATTTTTACTATATTAGAATACAGTGTTAAGAACGCTATAGCCTGTGTTAAGAACATGGATTATAACCATGTTCTTCTGTTGTGGGCTGTGGGCGTTGTTTTTGTATGCTTTTTTGTAAGGAATCTGAGGTCCGCGATAAAGAAGCGCCGGGAGATAATCTGGTCTACCGTTTCTGCCATGTTTGTATGTCTGCTGATCTTCAGCTGCATAGTGGCAGATGCAGAGGGAACCCTGGTATTTCTGCCCGGGGATACACCGGAGAATAAGGTGGCCCATTTCTTTGACAGTGTGGTTGCCGGGGATCTGGAAGCGGCTGCGAAGGATCTGGCTTCACCGCGCCAGCTGATCCAGTTTCCGGAAGAAATGAGCGATACGGATTCTCTCTATTATGAAGCGCTCAAGTCCAGCTTCTCCTATTCCCTTTACGGTACAGCTATGATGGAAAAAACCCACGCCGTGCAGACGGTTGAGTTTACTTATCTTGACTTAAATGCCCTGCCCGGTCCCATACGTGAAAATGTTACGGAAGAGCTTAAGCAGGTGGTCGATGAGCGCAGAAAAGACGAAGTCTATGATGAAAATGAGAACTACAAGCCTGAGATACTTGATGAAGTATATCATGACAGCGTGGCAAAGATACTGGAAAATGCGCAGGACTACTATGTAAGTACCTGTCTTGATCTGTCACTGGATTATACAAACGGCAGCTGGATGATCGATCCCGCTGATGATATGCTGATCGCATTTGCCGGCGGTTCGACGGCAGGTGCGAATTTTGCAAATAATGCAAAGAGCGAAGTCTTGGGCGAGCTGACATATATACCCAAGCATTACACCATAGCTGAGGATGTATTGGTTCCTCCTGCTCCCAACCGTGATAAATACGGCAAGACCGACGATCCCGAAGTCATACAGGCAATACTGGATCAATATCCCAGACTTACCGGTATAGACGAACCTTTCTGGAATAAGGATATCAAACTGCGGGAAGGCAGTTTTAACTACTATGCTGATGAGACCATAGTGGTCATAGCATGGCGTGAGACTTATAATATGAAGAATTGTACCTTTGCGGACATTTATATTGCGGATCCTTCCCAGCTTCGCCGCAAGCTTACGGAAGATACCTATGGTTCAGCCGTGCATAAGCCTGCATCGGCACTGGCAAAAGAAGCCAATGCTGTAATAGCCCTTAACGGCGATTTCTATAAATTCCGTACCGTGGGTGTTACCAGTTATCAGCGTACACTCTATCGTTTTAACCCCGGACAGCTGGAGCTCTGCCATGTGGATTCCTCAGGAAACCTCAACTTTACTTATGCCAATGAACTTAAGACCAAGGAAGAAGCGGAGCAGTATATAAAGGATAATGACATACTCTTTACACTGGCCTTCGGACCGGTGCTGGTGGAGAATTATGAGATACATCCCAGTTCACCTTCATACCTGCTGGGACAGGTAGGGGAGATTTATTCAAGATCCGCCCTGGGACAGCGCGGCAGCGGGCATTACCTGCTGATGACCATGAACTATGGCGGTAATATAGAAGATTCAAAGAAGGCCATGAAGGACATGGGTGTAGAGCGCGCCTATGCCGTGGACGGCGGACAGACTGCCGAGATCGTACTCAATAACCAGATGTTCAATCCGGTAGATTACCGCAATGAGCGTTTTGTCAGCGATATCATCTGTTTTGATACGGCATTGCCGGAGGATGAGAATAAATGAACCCGATAGCGATAATCGTTGACAATACACAGATACATTGGGATGCCATCATAATAGTGATGGCTATACCGGCGTGGTTCTGCAGTTTCCACTCGTTATACTGCGCGAACAAGGGCAAAAGGCTGGCATCATGGGTGTTTCTTCCCTTTGCGGTGCTGCTGGGAGCCATAAGTTCAAGGCTTTTATACTGGTATGCTCATGTAGAGCAGTATAAAGGTTTTTCACAGGCGCTTGAAGACTTTAATATAGGATGTTTTTCGATGCTGGGTATATTGCCCGGGCTCTTCCTGGCAGCAGTATTGGTGAGATGCCTGCGCCTTAACAGAAACCTGCCGGCATTTCTGGATGCCCTGGCTCCGGCCACATCCATGGGCATGGGGCTTATGTATCTGTCCTGCCTGTTCAATTATAACTGCCGCGGTAAATTCACCGTAGATACTCCTTCCATGCAGCATCTGCCTTATGCATCGCCCGTACCTGAAGCCGGGGAGCTGAGCTACCGCTTTGCAACCTTCTTCTGGAGTGCGGTGTTTATGTTCATTCTGGCATATATCTGCACGGAGTTTTACTATGTTAAGAAGAAAGAGTATGGTTCTACAGCCTGCCTTTTCCTTCTGATATTCAGCGCAGGGCAGTTTATACTGGACAGTACCCGTTATGATGCGGAGTATTTTCCCTTCAACGGATTTGTCAGTATCCTGCAGATCTTTGACGGCGTATGCATCCTGGTATTGACCATAGCCTTCAGTATCCGTGCGGTCAAACGCCGCGGATTTAAGTGGTATTACGTGTTATTGTGGCTGGCACAGGCCGGTGCAATGACGACAACCGGAATGATGGAATATATGGTGCAGCGTTATTCTGATCAGCACCTGACTTATTACGGATATATGACCATCTCCTGTGTGGGTATGTTCCTGACCGGTTTTATACTTTATATGCTGGGCTGCCGCAAGAAGGCTGTAATAAGAAAGGTGGCAAAGCCTGAGGAGGAAACACTTGAAGAAGTGATCTCTGAGGAACTTACGGAAGCTGAGCAGGAAGCTGTTGATAAAGCTGTACCGGTAAAGGTAGAGAAGCGGAAGAAGTCAGGAAAAGCAGAACCTGAATCGGAAGCCGTTGTTAAAACCGAAGCGGTAAAAGCAGAGAAACAGAAGAAATCCGGAAAAGCGGATGAAGAAGAGCTGGATATGCTGGATCTGGGAGATACCAGGAATCTGACCCTTGTTGATGCCGAGGGTTATCTTTCAAAAGAGGCAGCCGAGGTAGATGAGGATGAATATCTGAGTCTGGAAGAATCAGATTCTGACAGGACCGTACGTAAAACCCACAGAAAGCATAAAAGGCGCAGATATACAGAAGATGAATATGAAGAAGCTGATGAAGAGACGGACGAACGCTCTGCCATCATGGCCTTCATATGCGCTGTCATGGCTGCTGTAGGCCTTGGTGCATTCTTCGCATCGCGTAAAAAGAACTGATTTAATATCTATCCTGAGTATTCATGTCATCCTGAGTGAAGCGAAGGATCTTATATAATCTCACTCACGTCATAATCTATAATTTCACGGGTGATTTTAATAATTTGTCGGGTGTATACTAAAATGTAGTGTGCCCTGATGAGGGGGTTGTATTGTCAAAAAAGGAGGCAGACATGAGCAAGAAAACGAAACGTTTCTTAAGTATCCTGATGACATTCATCATGATCATGGTGAGCGTGCCCATACCTGAATTAAAGGTACATGCGGGCAGTGGCGTGTGGATCGGAGACCAGGAGATGGTTGAGGGTACTCCCGTAGCGGGTACGAGCAAAGGTAGTGTAACATTAACAGTTATATCCGGGACAAACGTTCTAACCTTTGATGATTTTGAGGGTGTGGATGGAAGTCATAAAGAAGGAGCCGATTATTTTCAGGTTTATTCGGATAAAAGCTTAACGATCCACGGAAAAGCAGCTTTTGATGGTGAAATAGGCGCTATAGGCTGTAACGGAAAGCTTATAATATCTGAAGATGCAGATCTTAGTATGGATCTTAAAGGACGTTCCATAAACAATGTGTCCGGAGATACAGATATATACGGAAAGATAGAGGTTAGTGATAAGAGCTGGTCAACAGGTATTCGTACTGACGGAACGATCACTTTTTATGATGGTTGTGATGTAAAAGTCGGTGTAGGTGCTAATTTTGCCTCGGCGGTTGAGGCAAATGGTGACGTTGTGGTAAATGGCGGAAATATAGACCTGACGGTACATACTCCGTTGCCTATAGATATTATGCTTATGAGAGGACATTCTGCTGCAATGAGCGGTAAGAATGTAACGATAAACAGAGGAACCGTCAAGATTGATATGTCCGATGAAAAAAGTGTGGGTATAGGTTCACGTGACGGAGTTCCCAGTGACGGTAAAATAACTATAAATGGAGGAACGGTAATAGTTACTGCCAGTGGTGAGGGTAGCGTGGCTATAGGTTCTGCTACGAATTATTTCGGGTACGTAGAACTCAATGGTGGTGATATAACGTTATCCGGTACAGCCGCTGCTATCCAGAAAGTAAAAAACAGTATCACGGTTGGCACTCAGATGCTTTGGAAAGATCCTGAGACAGCACCTGACTACAGTGATGGAATGAAGGGTTTGGTAGATTCAGACGGAAATCCTGTTACTTCAGTACATCTGACAAAACCGGAGGATTATGGTATCTGGGTAGGAAATAATAAAGTAACCAGCGAGAATAAGGATAATATTGAAGGAATTCTTGGTGGTGGTAAGGCAAGTTTTGATCCGGAAAGCAGAACGCTTACATTTACCGGTAATGTAACAGGTGTTGAGAATCTTTGTACTTACTATGGAAAAAAGACATATATTTATGCGGAAGAAGATCTGACTATAGAAGGTGATGCTACATTTGACAGTGATGAAGCCGAATGTGGAATAGATGCAGGCGGTACAGCTGCAAGTCTCACAATAAATGGTAATATTTCGGTTAAGGCAAAGGAATATGCAATATATTCGATGATGGACCTTAATATAGGCGGTAAAGCTAAGGCAGAAAGTACATCAAGCACTGCCGGTGTTGCAGTTAATGCGCAGAATATTACTGTTGAAGAAGGTGAACTTGAAGCAACAGGAAATATGGAAACAGGAAGTGTTGTAAATGCATCCTTAAGTATAAAGGTATTTAATGGAAGCCTTAGTGTAAATGCCCTTTCGGAAGAATCAGCAGCGACTGTGAGGGGTATATATTGCTTTGGCGATATGAATTTATATGGCGGAAAACTGTGGGCAGAAAGCAAGCGTAATAATGCGATAATTGTGGATGGCAGTTTTAAAGCTGAGGGTGCTCAGATAGAAATAAACGGGAGCGCTCCGTCTGAGGCAAGCCTTTTGGTTGATGATGATGTGATCCTTAATGGCGGAAAGATAAACATCAATTCAGAGAATAACGATGCCGTTACCTGTAAAAATATGAGTATTTACGGAGCGATTATGTCTGTAAATGCAAAGGATACCGGAATCCATTGCGGAAATAAGTTTTATATGGAGTCGGGAATACTTGAGGCTGAAGTAACCTCTGATACGGGAAAAGCAATAGAGGCAGGAGATGGTGTTACATTGGAACCGGATGTGACGATAGCTTATCCTGTAAACGGAAAGACCAAGGGAGATACCATCGTAGATGAGAATGAGACCGCTCCTGCTAAGAAAGTTAAGCTGGAGAGTGAGGTCACATATCCTGTATGGATAGGTGAAACCCAGGTTACCGAAGAGAATAAGAACAGCATTCCTGTTGAGGGCGGAACCGCTTCCTATAATGAAGTCACCAGGACGCTTACATTCAACGGTGATGTAACAGGGATCAGCACTTCCTACGAAAATGCTGGGATCAAGTATAAGATCTACAGCATGGATGTTTTAGGCCTGACTATAAAGGGTAAGGCTTCTATAAAGGATACAAATGCGCACACGGGAATATATGTATATGGAAGCAGGCTTACAATCGATGGTGATATAGATGTTTATGGTAAAGATGAGGCTGTGCTTGCCGTGAATGGTGAGATCTGTGTGAACGGAAAACTTACTGCGGAGAGTAATGGCAGTGATTCGACGGTTAAGTGTCCCGGAAACATAACTCTTGACGGAGAAGGATTATTTGCTGAAAACGGCAGTACAAACCACGCGGTATCTACGTCTAAAAAGCTTATACTGAAATCCGGTGTTCTGGAAGCAGAAAGCGCTTCACAGGCAGTATGGGCAAGTGAGGGTATTGTTAAAGCTGCAGGCTATGAGATAACCATACCGGAGGATGGCGAGTTTCCGGCGGACAATACTACGGTTGTTGAAAAAGGCACCACTGACCCTGCAAAGAAGGTTCGTATCGAGAAGCTTGAAAAATACAACCTTTGGGTAGGTGATAAGCAGGTGACAAGCCTGAATAAAGATAATATCCCGGGAATACTTGGAGGCGGAAGCGCATCCTATAATGAAGTTACAAAGACCCTGACTTTCAGCGGAAATGTTACCGGTGTAAACGGATTGGATGCTGCAACAAAAAATGCCATTATTTATTCAAAGGATGAGCTTATTATCGAAGGTGATATTACATCTGATATCAGTGCTCTTCCGGCTGATACTTTTGGAATCTATTCAGAAGATAAACTTACAATTAACGGTAATCTTAATTTTGTTGTAAAAGAATGCGGTATTTTTGCTGAAGAAGATCTGGTAGTGAACGGTGATGTTGTGATCGGATCCCAAAACACAGGTGTGACCGTCGGTAAGGATCTTATTGTAGATGAAGGCAGCTTAAGTGCGAACTGCGCAGGCAGTTCATTATCTGCGATAGTTGTTAAACATGATGCAGATGTAAGACCGCAGGGTTCACTCACTGCTATAAACGATGCAGATGCTTTTTCAAAAGCTGTGGAAGTGGGTGGAGAATTATATATTACCGGTAAAGTACTGGTAAAAAAGAGTAAAAAAGACGGTTTTGCATTGAGAGCCGGACATGGAATATGTGTTGGTGGCGGAAGTCTTGATATTATCAATGATGAAGGAAATGGTATTGAGGAAACAGATCTTAATGTTAAAGGTGGTATCGTAAATATAACAATAAAAGGATCAGAGTACTCTGCGCCTATACACAATTCAACCGGTTATGGTGTGAAAATAGAAGGCGGAATACTTAATGTTGTGACTGAAAAAAACAAAGGCATATACTGTCCTGCCGGTAAATTTGAGATAAGTGGTGGTCAGGTAAATGTGGAAGCCGGTAGTACAGCTATAGAAGCAGATGAATTCAAGATGACAGGAGGCAGGCTGACCGCATGGAATAAAGCTAAAACAGCTGATAGTGCTATAAAATCATCTAAAGATATTGATCTGTCTGATGACGTTGATATAGTTGATCCTGTTGGTGGTAAGATCAGCGATGATAAGAAGACTATAGTAAATAATGATGATACTGTGGCTAATAAAGTTGTACTGAGTGCACCCACCAAATACAACGTATGGGTAGGTTCTACACAGGTTACCGATGAGAACCAGGAAAAAATTCCCGGTATAGTCGGTGGCGGTAAGGCAAGCTACGATCCTGTGAGCAAGACGCTTATCTTTACAGGTGATGTAACAGGAGTAACCGGTCTGAGTACGGATGGATCACAGATCTACGCAACTGAAAACATAACGATAACCGGTAAGGCAAGTCTTGAGAACGAAGAAGCTGATTACGGCATACATGTACTTGGTTATGGTGTAAATGTAAAGGGCGATCTGAATGTTTCGGCCAAGACCTCTGCAATAAGGACTGAAGGCGATATAAGCATTAGCGGAAGTGTTGTTGCAAAGTCAGGTGTATCAAGTGAAGCAACTGTGCAGACAGCTCTTGACTCTAAGATAATACTTGAAGCCGGAAGCGTTAATGTCGAAAAGACAGGTACTGCCGGCTATGGTGCCATTTCTGCAAAGGATCTGGTGATCAACGGTGGCGTTTTAAAAGCAAGATCTGCTACGGGAAAAGCAATAGAAGTGGCCGGAAGCATCACTATTCCTGCTGATTTTGAGGTTAGTGAGCCCGAAGGCGGTAAGATAAGCGCTGACGGAAAGAGTATAGTTGATGAAACTGATGCACCTGCCCAGAGTGTTACCATCGAGCAGAAGGGTGTTAAATACACCGTAAGCTTCAATATGTGCGATCATGGCACAGCTGTTCTTACACAGATAATTGTCAGCGGTAATACCGCTGTAAAGCCCGCTGATCCCACAGAGACAGGATTCACATTCAGAGGCTGGTTTACGGAAAAAGAATACATTAACGAGTATGATTTCAGTACACCTGTTACGGAAAATATCACTCTTTATGCAAAGTGGACCGATAATGCACCTTCCGAACTGGTAAGTATCTCAATTAATAAGGCTCCTGATAAGACGGTTTATTTAGTGGGTGAGAGCTTTGATCCTGCAGGTATGGTGGTAAGTGCAAATTACGCTGACAGCAAAGATAACAGGATAGTGGAAGACTATACATATACACCGACCGGAGCACTGGTTTCCGGAAACACTGTTATCATAGTAAGCTACACAGAGGGCGGTATCACAAAGACAGCATCCCAGAATATAGTAGTAAAAGACAGTATTATTCCGGGTCCCGATGAAGATGCAGATGTATGGAATCTCTTTGAAGAGACCGACAGAACCTTTGATATCTACGCGATAAGCGCCGGGGCAGAGATACCGAACACTAATGTAAAATCTGCTAAATTCTATAATGCAACACTTAACGGTAATACCATAGATGTTGAGCTGAAGGCCGGTGTTAACCGCAAGACCGCTGCAAAGCCCGCAAATACAGTACTTGAGTTCAGGCTTGCCAGCGGGGAGACGGTTGAATATGTTATGCCCGTACAGTATGTAAAGCCGGCATTTAAGCTTAGCAGTACTTCCGCAACAATAAAGAACGGAGCGGCAACAGTGATAAAGACACAGCTTCTGTATAAGACCAAGGGCGGTAACTTTGAGCCTTATGATCTGAGCGCGGCTGAAGTTAAGTATGGCAGTATGGACGTGAGCGGAGATATGGATGGTAATATAAGCTTCGTTGCTTCTGCTGCTATGAGCGGTATTAAGCTCAGCGTGAAGGAAGAAGAGTGGGAAAGCGCTGTAGAGCTCAAGTTTAAGGTAAAGGCGGTAAGCAATGATGTACTGAGTGTTGATATGGGCAGCTTAAAGACTGTTGTCCTCAACACGAATTCTGCAGATCAGAAATATACCTTTGATCTTATGCTTAACGGTAAAGATGTTACTCCCGCTGATAATATTGAGATCAGCTGCAAGGCACCGGGTATCGCATCCGTAAATGCAGCAGGCAAGCTGGAGATATCACTTCCCGCAACAGCACCCAAGGCCGGTAATTATACGGTTACACTTGCGAAAGGCAAAGCTAAGGCAAAAGTTAAGGTTAAGATAAGTGCAAAAACTCTTTCCGATGCCATAACAATGAAGATCCAGAGCAAGTATGATGTTGTTACGGGACAGAAGATGGTAGTTGTACCCGTATTTAAGGATGCAGGTATGGAGATCCTGGATGTATCAAGCACTACCGCTGATATCACCGCGGAGCTTAATGATGGTGGTAACATCGAGATCGAATATACCGGCAGTGCACTTAATGCCAAGAATCTTAAGATGGGTGATATCGCACTTAAGCTCGAGCTTGACGGTGTGGCAGATCCTGTCAGCGTGACATTAAAGAATGTTAAGGCAAAGAAGAGCACACCAAAGGTAAAAGCAAGTGTGGTTAATATTAGTGCAGCTGCAGCCGGAGAGGTAAAGGGCAGCGTCAACATAATAAGCACTTATAAAGACGGATCCGGTAAGTACCACCTGATAGCACCCGTTTCTGTAGAAATAGTCAGCCAGAAGAAGGCGATCGCAGAAAAGAATGCGGCTGATATGACAGAGATCAATATCAAGAGCATGGATGCCAAGAGCGGAAGTGTTAAGGTAAAACTTACATATCCAGGCGGTGTTACCAAGAATGTGACCATAAAGGTTAAGAAGAAATAAAATACCCCCAAATGGCGGTAGCCGAAGAGGCCAAAATGTTTTATATTTATCACAGGATATCGAAAGGTATCCTGTGATATTTTTTCGGGAGAAAGATTTGGAACGGTTCAGATTTGCGGATAAAAGAATAATAATTACATGCGTAATACTGCATATTTTGGGGATATTATTCTGTATGATGCCTGTTGAGCATTTAAAACCCCACAATATGTCGACATACTGTTATTGCATACTGGTGATAGTATGGGGGCTTTCGATCAAGCGAAGGATACTTGATGAGAAAGTGCGGCACCGTATCATTACATCATGTATATTTATGCTGCTGTTATTTTTCCTGCGGATGTGGAAGCACTCATTTTTTCCGGATGTGATACCTGTTGAAGAAGCAGTATGGTATTCCTATTATATACCTATGACAGCGATCCCGCTGTTTATGTTTATGGCTGCGCTCCGTGTTGAACCCGTCAGGGAGTTAAAAAGAGTGGAAATAGCGGAAAAGGTGATGCTCATAGCAGAGATCCTGATCAGTATCGTAGTAATGACGAACGGTCTGCACGGTATGGTGTTTAAGATCAAGGTTCATCCGGATAAAGATTATACCCACGGATGGTTTTATTTCGTGATCCTGGCATGGATGGTGATATTCGGACTGGGCACGTTTGTTATGCTTATGAGGAAGTGTTCGTTATCTGCAGCAAAGAAATACTGGTACATCCCTGCAGCTTTTATAGCCGTCGGGCTTATAATGCTCGTCTGGTATACAGTTTACGGAGGGTCTCCCAGGATAGGCGGCTCCAAGCTTTTTCATCTTCAGGAGGCGTATTGCATACCGTTCATAACGGCTATAGAGGGTGTAATCCAGACAGGGATACTGGCAGCCAATTCGGGTTATTCCGCTCTTTTTGATTATTCTACGATCAATGCATGTATTTTTGATAAAACCCATGCCCCGGTTCTTTCATCAAAGGGCTGGAAGGATGAAGCTGATGAAGACCACAGGATATGCAGTGAAGAAGTCACCGGAGGCAGTATAAGCTGGGCCGAGGATATAGGTACTATAAGGCGGCTTAATGCCGAACTTGAGGAAGTTACGGAGGAACTTGAAGCAGAGAATGATCTGATACGACAGGAAAATGAAGTACGTGCCGAGCGCGTGGGCTATGAAACCAGAAACCGTTTATATAACAGGATAGCGGCGGCTGTACGGCTTCAGGCGCTTAAACTTGATGAGCTGCTGGATAAGGTATCGGAGGATCCGCAGACTTTTAAAGAAGAACTGGTATATGCTGCGGTCCTGGGAGCGTATATAAAGCGTATGGGAAATCTGATGCTTATTACGGAAAACAGTCAGCAGCTTGATCCCGAAGAACTGGCTCTTGCGATAAATGAATCGCTTGATTATCTGGCACTGAAGGGCTGTGTCTGTGATATGCAAAAGAAAGGACAGGCGAAGATATCATCGGATCTGGGGCTGCTGGCGTATGAGCTGCTGGAGGCGGTTTTTGAGGATGCGTGGTCACGTCTTAATTCCTGTCAGGTCATACTGGATTGTACAGAGGGATTAAAGCTCAGTATTGCGATGGATGCACGTCCCGATTCGATATCTTCCGTATGGAAGGACAAGCAGATAAAGGAAGCCGGAGGAAAACTGTCATCAAGGTATGAGGACGATACTTATTATATCATGCTGGAGGAGGCCGTATGAATTACACAATGATCTCCGTAACAGCCAGAGGCTTCATGCTGGTATTGATCACGGCAATACAGCTGATATATATATACTGCATCATAAGAATGATCCATTTAAAAAAGTATAAATGGGATCTTGTATTTACTGTTGTTATGACCGCCATCTGTTTTGTTTTTCTGCAGCTTATGACAATGATACAGCAGAAAGACTTCATTCCGGATTCGGGCCTGCCGCTTATTGTATTGTGGCCGGCTATCATACTTTTGCTGATATATGCAATCTTTCAGGTATATAATATCACACGCTGGCGCAGGGAGAATCTTTCGGCTATGTCCATCAAAGAGGCTTTTGACATGCTGCCGGCCGGGCTGATGTATTATTCCCGCGGCGGGGTGCCTATCATGATCAATGAAACCATGCAGGGGATAAGTCATGATCTGTTCGGGAAATGGGTTTATAACGCAGAAGCTTACTGGGAGGAGATAAAACGAAGCTGCAGGGAGGATGAGATCTCGGATGACAAGGCGATAGTAGAGAGCAGCGAAGGAAAAGCATACAGCTTCAGCAGAAACCTGCTCCATATTAAAAATGTGGACGTATACGAGCTGACTGCAGTGGATATCAGCGATGAATACAAGTTGAGCCGTGAACTGGCCGTCAGTCAGGAAAGGGCAAGGGGATTGAATATACGTCTTAAGACCCTTATGGGAACTATTGAATATGTGACCATGAACCGTGAACTTCTGAATCTTAAGACTTCGCTTCATGATAATATCGGACAGTGCATACTGATAGCAAAGAGATATTTATATTCTCCCGAAAGTATTGATAAACAGCGGATGCTGGATTTCTGGAGAGATAATATACATCATCTGACGAACGATGAGCCGGAGGAATGGGAATTACCCTACTATGTTATTTCCAAAGAGGCGGACAGGCTGGGGATCAGCCTGAATATCATAGGTGAGCTGCCTTCCGAGAGCAGGCTGATACCTGTAGTGGATGCTGCCATATCAGTTCATATCGGAAATACGCTCAAACATGCCGATGGCACTGAGGCTACAGTCGCTGTTAAGAAAAAAGCAGAAGGATATGTTATAAGCTTTACAAATAACGGCCGTCAGCCGGAAGAGGAAATAAAAGAAAAGGGCGGACTTAAGAACCTCCGCTCCCAGGTAGAGAGTGTGGGCGGAAAGATGGAGATAATATCCGCGCCGGAGTTTGAGATGAGGATCACGTTACCCGGCGTGTCATCCTAAGAGAGCGATACCGGACGTGTCATCCTGAGCGAAGCGAAAAAGTGAGGCAGAAAATCCACGATTTTCGTAGCCGAACTTTCCTACTTGGGGATCTTTACCATTATCCACAGAACTAAGTTTTTTGAGGAGGAGAGTAACAATGTCATATAAAGTAGTGATCGCCGAAGACTTCCGCATGATACGCGAGATTTTCGAGAATGCGGTGCAGCAGGCTGAAGGATTTGAACTGGAAGCATCCTTCCCCACTGCAGCTCAGGCGGTAAAATATCTGGAGAAAAACGATGTGGATCTGGTACTGATGGATGTGTTGATACCGGGCAGTATGAGCGGCCTGGAAGCAGCAGCCATTATTAAAGAGAAGAAGCCGGGGACTAAGATCATCATCGTCACATCCATGCCTGAACTAACCTATGAAAAGCGGGCTAGGGAGATAGGAGCCGAAGGCTTCTGGCAGAAGGAGGTACAGGAACAGCCGATACAGGAGATAATGAAGCGTGTAATGGCTGGGGAACAGGTATATCCCACCGAGCAGGTGCAGGTAAACATCGGTAATACCAACAGTACTGAGTTTACCGAAAGGGAAATAGAGATACTCCGTGAACTGGTATCCGGTGCATCCAATAAGGAGATAGGCGAAAAACTGTGTATCGACGCTTCTACGGTCAAGATGCACATATCAAATATGCTCTCCAAAACAGGATTTCACAGCCGCCTGGAACTGGCGGTAAAAGCCAGACATTTCGGGCTGGCGATAAGCGAGTAGATTTTTTCGAAATTACCCCCAAATGGCGGTAGTAAAGATTAAAAACATGGTGATATAATTGCTCACGAAAATCGGGGAGATTCCCTAAAAAATAAAGGAGGAAAGAAATAAAAATGACAAAGCAGAAGAAATCAATGAAACGTTTGCTTAGCTTCATCCTGTCACTGTGCATGATCTTTTCATGCCTTGAAGGACTGAGTTTTAACGTTTCGGCAGCAGATCCCACGGAATGGACGAGTACCGATTCGCTCCCCGTTGACGGCGGAGACTACAAGCTGATGAAGGATGTTACCATTACCAAGAGTTTTATGGTAATGGGTAGTATGAAAAGGGTAGACCTTGATCTGAATGGTCATACCATTACTATGAATGATAAATCCAGTTATGGTGTTGACAGAGGTGCGGTTCTGAATATCACTAACGGTACGATAAAAAATGCGTATTTGTTGAATCAGCAAAGTACCTTGTACCTCAGTATGCTTACATTAAACGGTGCCAATAGTAATGCTGTTTATGCTTCGGGCGCAGTAAGACTTGAGATCAGCAATTCTACAATATCCGGATGTAAAAAAAGTGCTTTATCATTTGATAATTCCGGAAGCACCGGAAATAAAGTTAAAATAGAAAATTGTACTATAACAGATAATCAGAGCAACATTAGCGGTGCCGGTATATATCTGAATAATACTGTTGCGCTGATAAAGAATTGTACGATCACTGATAATACTGCCGAAAATTATGGCGCCGGTCTTTATATCGGAACTGATACTAAGGTTGATATCAAAGATACGGTGATCACAAACAATAAATTAAATATCACAGATAAGAATGCAGGTGCCGGTGTTTATGTTTCGAAAGACGTTAAAGCAGGCAATGTCAGTATCGGAGGAGCCACTGAGATCAACGGCAATAAGACAAAGGATGGACAGGACAGCAATTTATATTCGGATATAAAGATCCGTCTGAATGCGAATATGACTAATACCCAACCGATAGGTATAGCCAATGCGGATACTGTTTCAGATAAACTCGATTATACAAAAACAGTTATTTATCAGGAGTACTCATACAAGCTGTCACCGGAATCTTTTAAAAGCGATGTACCCGGATATACACTGATATACAATGGAAGTGAAAAGAAAGCACTTAGCCTGACTAAATCCTTTAATCTGTCTGTTACTAACGGCATAGTAGGAACAAGCGGAACTGACACGACTAAAGCAGTAGGAGCCGGTGATTATGTAACGATCAAAGCCAATGCTGCAGAAGAAGGAAAAGTATTTGCTCATTGGACTTTTGGCGGTATGGATCTGTCAGATACAGAAAAGGCAAAAGCATCTGTCAGATTCCGGATGTCTGCAAATGATGTATATGCTACAGCTGAGTATGAAAATAAACTTGGTGAGCTTTATGAGATAAATGTTTTATTTGGAACAGCTGATAAGCAAAAAGCAGTTGCAGGTGAAACTGTCGAGGTTACGTTAAATGCAGATGAATTGGGCAGCCGCGAGGTATTCGACCATTGGGATTGCATGGAAGGCGGTGTGACATTTGCTGATCCTAAGGCAGAGACCACCACATTTATGATGCCTGCGAGGAACGTGACTGTTTATGTGTCTGCTATTCCTCTTTGGGATGTCTATGTAGTAGACGGAACTGCAGATAAGGGAGTTGTTAAAAAGGGCGAGACCATAACAATCACTGCAGATGAAGCACCCAGAGGTAAGGTATTTGATAAGTGGACATGTGAAACTCCTGCAGTACAGTATAAGACCGTGAATTTTGCAGATGAGACATCTGCTACTACAACTTTTGAGATGCCGGATGGTGATGTTAAGGTAGTTGCAAATTATAAGGACGATGAGAGGCCTGTTTATAAGGTTACTGTCTCGGGCGGTATGGCATCAAATACCACTGCATATGAAGGCGAAGTGATTTCCATAAGCGCTAATGAACCTGAGACAGGCAAGGTATTCGATAAGTGGGTATCCGATCCCGAAAACAGTGTAAGCTTCAATAATGCAAATGCCGCAGAAACAACATTTGTTATGCCGGCTAAGGATGTAACCGTTATAGCTCAGTTCAAAGAAGGCAGCAAGCCTGAACCTTCTCCTTCAGGAACAGATTCAGCTCTTGATCCCGTACCCGCAGATCTTGATACTGCTACAGAGCTTAATCTTGTAAAAGGACAGAAGTTTACAATAGGAAAAGACTGGGCTCCCGCAGATAAGGACAGCAAAAAGATCGTAAGCATCAGCAAGAAGGGTGTTTTCAAGGCTAAAAAGGAAGGCAAGGCTACCATAAAGAACGGTGACAGGACTATCACCGTAAATGTCACCAAGCCTTCACTTGAAAAGAAACATACACTGAACATAGTAAGCGCAAACGAAGTTAAGAGTGAAAAGCTTACACTTACGAATCCTGCAGAACTGAATGTATTCTGGTACAGTGCAGCTCCCGATGTAGCTGTTGTTGATCAGGAAGGTAATGTTACTCCTGTAGGCAAAGGTAAAGCAAAGATCACTGCATATATCAACGGTTCTGCATATAACTGCAATGTTACCGTTAAAGAGGATGTAACTGCAATAAAGCATACCATGCATCTGGCAAAAGGTGCCAAGAAAAATATCAATGTTAAAGTAAAGGGCGTTAAGAAGCTTGACTGGCAGAGTGACTGCACTGAAGTGGCTTCAGTAAAGAAGAGCAAGGTTACCGGAGAAAGTGCCGGCATAGCTACTCTGACTGCAAGTGCAAACGAGATTGATTATAAGATAGATGTATTTGTCGAAGACCTTACCATCGAAGCAACCGGACTTACTTCACCTAAAGCGAATAAGTATAATATGGAGATCACAGCCGGTGCAGATGTTGATCTTGTTTATGCGACTACCCTCACACAGGATGTAGTATTCAAGAGCAACAAGCCGGAGATCGCATTTGTCGATGAGGACGGTACGGTTCATGCAAGAAAAGCCGGAAAGGCCAAGTTTACCGCTAAGGTTGATGGTAAAACAATAACCATCAGTGTAACTGTTAAGTAAAATGATCAAAAAAACGCCCGGCAGTTTCGGCTGCCGGGCGTTCTTTGTATTCAGGCTTATTTTACTTCCACATTGATGGTGATCGTCTTTCCGTCAATCTTAGTCGTTATTTTACATTTTCCTTTTGAGCGGGCAATTACGCAACCTTCTTCGTCAACGAATGCGACATCCGCTTTGTTGCTCTTAAAGACAACACTCTGGTCTACGGAAGAGTCAAGCAGTATTATGGTAGAGTCTCCGTTATTGAGGCTGAGCTTATATTTGTTAGCTTTGTCACTTGTAAGACGGTTTTCAGAGTCACTGAGTTTAAGATCCTCAACATATGTTTCAACTGTATAGGTATTATCACCTGCGGTGGTTGTAAGTGTAGTGAAGCCGGCAGCAGCGCCTGTTACTTTCTTCTTACCCTTAAAGCTTACTATGCCTTCGGTTGAAGCGGTCCAAACGGGTTTCTTGATACCCTTGATACTCAGTTTTTTTGAATCGCCAAGTGCAATATGGAATGTTCGATTAGCGGCAGTGGTCTGTTCCTTGACCGATACGGTGCAGGTATAAGCGTTTCCGTTTACATATGCCGTTACTTTTGCTTTGCCCTGGCTTACCGCAGTAACTTTACCGTCCGGGTCGACGGTTGCTACATCGGGCGATGCGCTGTACCATAATATATCATAATGTTCCTTATCCAGGGAGCTCAGATTTAACCCGGTATATGCGATATTTTCTGCGCTTTTTATTTCCAGTTTGGCTGATTTTTCGGCAAATTTAGGTGCTGCTACATGCACATTGACTGAACAGGTATTATCTCCGCTTCCGGCAGTAATGACTGCTTCTCCCGCTTTCTTTGCTTTAAAAACACCTTTTTTATTGATACTTATTACCTTGCTGCCTGCTTTATCAACACTCCAGCCCTCACCGATGTTGAACTTCTGACCCTTTACAAGATAGAGGTCCATTGTTTCGCCGGGAATAATGGTAGGTAAGGGATCAAGAGGTGAACCGCTGCCGTATATGGGATCGGGCAGAGCTTCGGGCTCAGTCGGCTCAGTCGGCTCAGTCGGGTCAGTCGGGTCAGTCGGGTCTGTGGGCTCTTTGCCATCATTCCATTTAGCATAAAGAGTAAAGCTTTTACTTACGGGAGTATCGAAATTATATTCATTGGTGCATTCTTTTTCCGTGAACCAGCCTTCGAAAGCACAGTCGTCTGCTTTGGGATCGACGGGTTTTGCTACTGTCTTTCCGCTTACCACGTTCTGAGCTGTTACAGGATAGCCATGCCCCTGCATATCAAAGGATACAAGGAAAACATCTTTTCCTGAGGCAGGGCCTAATTTGGCGCTTTTTGCAACATTACCTGCTGCATCCGTGATCCCGGTGCAGTCAACCATCTTGCCTCTGCCGTTATCCATCTGGAATGTCTGGAAAAGGCCGCCTTCAGGTTCAGTGATCACTAACGGAGATGCCATATCTACTATGCCATCGGCATAATCGATCAGTACAGCTGCTTCACTGCCGACAGCATCAACGGAACAGTCTGATAAATGGATCTCTTTAAGGGCGTACAGACCCATCATGGGCGATCCGTCAATTTTGATATTTCCGCCGTTTATTGTAACGACTGCGCTGTAGCCCATGATACCGATGGAGTTTGATGCACCGGTAAAATCTATTTTACTGTTGTTTATGGTAAGATCCGGTCCGAAGGTCATGATACCGGTTTTTGAAGCGTTTATGGTAAGGTCGGCTTCAATGACGAGATATGTATTGGCCTTAAAGCTCATACAGGATATGCCGGTTTCACCGGAGGTAAGAGTTGCGCTGCCCTTTATGGTCAGGGACTGTTCCGAGAATATGTTGTTGCCTGACGAGCTTGCGCCGTTTTCACTGGTGCTTGCCTTATTTATCACCGCATTGTTAAGCGTCAGGGTATTGCTTGCGGGATCAAATTTGGCAGTTCCGTCACCAAGGATGTTATCCTTATTATCATCGGTGACTCTGACATCGCCCACCCATATCTTATATCCGTCTGTGTCATTAGCCGTATCGTCAGCAGATTCATCTGCAGGGATGTCGGACATATTAAGGGCAGATAAGATCCAGTCGTGCGTGGTTTCACTGCCTTCAGCAGTGGTTTCCGGGGTGGTAGTGTCGTCATCTGCGGCCATAGCAGCCAGACCCGTGTCGGGAATGGTGCCCATCAGCATCAAAACGCTCATGATCGTGCCAAGTACTCTTGTTGTCAGTTTCTTTGCTTTCATATATTACCTCCTTATATTATGTTATTATTCAGCAGGCTATGGCACTGCCTTGTTTCTGTGAAGATCCGTTACTGTATAAGGACAGTATACGGTTAAGTTCGGATTCATCGACACCGATGCGGTTTGCCAGATCGTATACGAAATTACATTCTGATTCGTCAAAAAGATGGTCTGAATACATTACGTTCAGGATCTCGAATAAGATCCTTTTTTTCTGCGGAAAGCTGAGTGTTTCGAAATAAGCTGTAAGCGATTCTAAAGATACATAGCTGTCGTCCGGGTCTTCTTCATTATGATGCTCTGTTGCTTTGCTGTATCTGCGGATAAGTTCTTTTTCTTCTTCTACCACGATACCGTTTGCTTTTGCGGCTTTAACAGCCAGCATAAGAAATTTCTCCGTGTCGATAACGTTTCTTTTGTTCATTGGGTCTCCCTCCCTTCGTAAGTATTGTCATTTCAGGTAACTTTGGATTAATGATAGCATGCCGGATAAAGCGCATACTACCAACCGGACTTTCCATTAATGCTCTTTATAATAGCGCTTTTAGAGGCCTGTTTTTCTTGCAAAACAGACGGAAATGCTATAAAATAACAACGGTGAGAAAAAGAACCCAGGAGGACTTACAGTGAAGGTTGCAGTAATAGGAACAGGATACGTAGGTTTGGTTACAGGCACATGTTTTTCAGATATGGGAAACGAGGTGTGGTGCGTAGATGTAGATGAAAAGAAGATAGAGAGACTTAAATCAGGGATCATCCCCATTTACGAGCCTGGCCTGTCGGAAATGGTACTTAAGAATCATGAAAAAGGTGCACTCAACTTCACTACAGATATAAAGGAAGCTTTGGACCGGTGCAACATCTGCTTTATAGCCGTCGGTACTCCCATGGGGGAAGACGGAAGTGCGGATCTGCAATATGTACTGGCAGTGGCAGACAGTATAGGAAGCCATATGAGCCATCATATGTATGTGGTTGATAAATCCACGGTACCGGTTGGTACAGCTGCCAAGGTACGCAGTACCATACAGGCAAAGCTGGATGAGAGGGGTTCGGATCTGACATTTGACGTGATAAGCAATCCCGAATTCCTTAAGGAAGGTACAGCAGTAAATGACTGCATGCGTCCGGACAGGATCGTTATAGGTGTTGACAATGATGAGGCGGCAGAGACTATGAGGGAATTGTACCGCCATTACGTACTGAACACCGATAACTTTATAATAATGGATATCGCCAGCGCAGAAATGACCAAATATGCAGCAAACAGTATGCTGGCTACCAAGATAAGCTTTATGAACGAGATATCCCGCATCTGTGAGGCTGTGGGAGCAGACGTTAACAAAGTCCGCAAGGGCATAGGCAGTGATAAGCGTATAGGATATTCCTTTATCTACCCCGGATGCGGATACGGCGGAAGCTGTTTCCCCAAGGATGTAAAGGCGCTGGTACGTACAGCTGCGGAGAACGGTTATGAAGCACAGCTTTTAAGTGCGGTTGAAGATGTTAACTATATGCAGAAGCATGTGCTCACTACCAAGGTCAAGGAGCATTTCGGTGCTGACCTGAGCGGAAAGACCTTTGCGGTATGGGGACTGGCGTTTAAGCCGGATACCGACGATATGCGTGAAGCTTCGGCCATAACCCTGATAAATGACCTTACTTCAGCGGGAGCTAAGGTACAGGCGTATGATCCCAAGGCCATGGAAGAGGCTAAGAAATGTTATCTCAAGGGCAATGATGCTGTTACATATGTGGATGGTAAGTATGAAGCACTTAAGGGTGCGGATGCGCTGATCCTGGTAACGGAGTGGAAGGAGTTCAGAAGCCCTGATTTTGACGAGATAAAGAAGGCATTGAAGACACCCGTCATCTTTGACGGCCGCAATATCTACGGCAGTAAAGTAGCCAATAAATACGGCTTCGATTACTACCAGATAGGCGTAAGGGCAAGCAAGGCAGATGCTTGATAATTACGCGGATATATGCGATAATGTCTGTTGGTTTTTTATGTACAATAATCCGGCCAAAGCCGGCGTAAAGAAAGGAGAAGGATATGGGACTTATTAAGGCAGCAATGGGAGCTATAGGGGGGACTCTTGCGGATCAGTGGAAAGAGTATTTCTACTGCCCGGCTATCGATCCCCAGTATCTCCTGGTTGAAGGACAGAAGAAGGTTAACGGACGTTCTTCAAACACAAAGGGTGAGGAGAATGTCATCACAAACGGTTCTATTATCGCCGTAGCTGATGGCCAGTGTATGATCATAGTTGATCAGGGTAAGATCGTTGAAGTCAGTGCTGAGCCCGGTGCATTCCAGTACGATAACACTTCATCACCCAGTATATTTGCAGGCGGTCTGGGACAGGGCTTCGTTAACAGTATGAAGGATGCTCTGGACAGGGTTGCTTTCGGTGGTATAGCAGCACGTACCCAGAAGGTATATTACTTTAACTTACTGGAGATCACAGAGAACAAGTTCGGTACGGCACAGCCTATCGAATTCCGTATCGTTGACAGCAAGGTAGGTCTGGATATGGATACCAGCCTTCGTGTACACGGTACATATTCATACAAGATAACCGATCCCCTTCTGTTCTACACCAATGTATGCGGTAACAGAGAGGGTGCATATCCCAGAGCAAATCTGGACGGAATGTTAAAGGCAGAGTTCGCAGCTGCTATGCAGAGCGTATTCCCTACCCTTTCCGATCTGGAGCTTCGTCCTAATCAGATCCCTTCACATGTTGATGAGATCACCGAGCGTATGAATGCAAAGCTCACCGATAAGTGGAGCAAGGGAAGAGGTATTTCCATCGCATCACTGGCTATCGAGAGCGTTACCATTCCCGAAGAGGACAAGAAGGCTCTGCAGGATTTCCAGAAGACAGCAGTTCTTACAAATCCCAATATGCTCAACGCAGCAAGCGCACAGGCATACAATCAGGCTATCCAGAATGCAGCAAGCAATTCCGGCGGAGCTATGATAGGCTTTGCAGGCATGAACATGATGCAGGGCGCAACCGGTGCTATGGGTATGGGACCTCAGAGTTTCGTACAGAATGCACAGGCACTGCAGCAGGCAGCACCCCAGCAGGCAGCACCTGCTCCGGCACCCGCACCCGCAGCAGCAGCACCCGCTCCTGCAGCAGACAGCTGGACCTGTGCTAAGTGCGGCCATGAAGGCAACACCGGCAAGTTCTGTGCTGAGTGTGGCGAGCCCAAGCCCGCACCCGCTCCCGCAGCTTCAGAAGAAGGCTGGACCTGCGAATGCGGCGCTGTAAACAAGGGCAAGTTCTGTGCTGAGTGTGGTAAGCCGAAGCCGGCAGGAGCACCTCTTTACAAGTGTGACAAGTGCGGATGGGAGCCTGAGGATCCTCACAATCCTCCTAAGTTCTGCCCTCAGTGCGGCGATCCCTTCGGTGATGAAGATAAGGTAGGTTGAGAAAAGATTCTTCGGACTGCGCCCTCAGAATGACATGATGAGGGCGCGGCTCCGTGTACGACTTTAAATTAGCATGAACTATATAGTATTTGACCTCGAGTGGAACCAGCCACAGGATGGTAAGCCGACGGAGAGCCGGAAGCTTGCCTTCGAGATCATAGAGATCGGAGCGGTAAAGCTGAACGAGCGTTTTGCCATTATCGACAAGTACGATCAGCTGATCCGCCCGCAGGTTTACCATGAAATAAACTGGAGAATTAAAAAGATGTTAGGCCTAAAGAGGGGAGAACTGTCCGCAGGACGGCTCTTCCCTCGGGCTGCATCAGAGTTCTTCGAATGGTGCGGCGAGGATCCGGTGTGGTGTACCTGGGGGAGCCAGGATATTTCGGAACTCAGACGCAATATGAAATATTACGGCATGTCGGAGATTGATGACAATGCCGAGATACCCTATATAAATGTCCAGAAATTATACGGCATTCATATTGGCAATACGGCTCAGAGCAAGGCGCTGGAAGCAGCGGTAGATGAGCTTGAACTTCCGAAAAATGTGCCTTTTCACAGGGCATACGGAGATGCGTATTATACGGCCAAGGTTTTAGCGAGCCTGCCGGATGAATTGAGGAATAATAATCTGTGTTACGATAAACCGGCACCGCCGAAGGCAAAGGCGCATCGGAAAGGCAGAGCGGGACGACGCGTTATCAGACGGCGGGTGAGGAATAATAAGAGTGAATTATGAGACCGCCTTTTCGATCGCGGCAGTAGTACTGTCTGTCCAGATCGTAGCCAATTTCATAAAGTTCAACAGGGTTTCTAATGCCCAGAGTACATACTTTATCCTGCTTGTTGTGGATAATGCCATTACTGCGCTCAGTTCCATTGCAAAATGGCTGATCCTTTCTTTTGTTGATCACTATCCGACTTATTTTTTAGATATCTGCAGTCATGTTTATTTTGTCACGCATTTTCTAGTGGTCATATTTATGTTCTTTTATCTGTTCAGCACCATAAAATCCATGCGTGAGATACCGGTGCTGGCCAAGGGCGTCATTATAGTCCCGGGGGCAGCGATACTTCTGTTTGTTCTGTCAAATCCCGTCACATATGCCATTTTTTACTATACTGCCGATGGGGAGTATCACAGATCGGCCGGTATAGTGGCGGTGTATTTCGGCTTTTTATATTACATGGGGCTGATCCTCTTTGCCCTGATCTATTATCGCAGCAGTTTTTCAGCCAGACGCAGGAACATAGTACTTGCCATTCTGGCTTTGGGAATGTTATCTACGGTGATACAGCTGTTTGTACCGGAGCTTGTGGTAGAATGCTGTGTAATAGCGATATGTTCTATGATACTGTTTTTATTCATACAGAATCCGACGGAACGCCTGGATCCCGAACTGGATGTACTCAGTAATGCGGCGTTCACCGACCGAATGAAATACAGCCTTATAACCAGGAAGAGGTTTGACCTGCTGGAGCTGATATTACCGGAGCTTGGAGAATATGAACATTCTGCAGGGCAGGAGGCGATGACCGATCTGTTAAAGGCTGTGGTCTTCTTCCTTTCTACCCTGGCAGACAATATCAATATCTACCGCATAGATAAGGGAATCTTTGTTATGGAGATCTCCGGCCCGCATACCGGTGAGGTTAAGGAGATCATCGCAAAGATCGAAGAACGTTTCAAAAAGCCCTGGGGTGGAGATGCTACTATTCAGAGCGTAAGGATGCTGCGTATGGTCCTGCCTACGGAGCTCCAGGATATTACGCTGATGCAGGGAGTAATGAACCGTTTTGCTGCGTCACCTCATGAGGCAAGACTGATGACAACAGGTGATTTTGACCTGGAGGCTATAAAGCGTAACAGGGAGATAACCGGGGCACTCTCACGTGCCATGGACAGAAATATATTTGAGATGCGTTATACCCCTATTTATTCACAGGCTCTTGAGAGGGTAGTCGCCGCAGAGGTGGCATTGCGCTTTTTTGATGAAGAGCTGGGTTATGTATATGATGATGAGCTTTTCCGTTTTGCCCAGAGAAGCGGTCATGTTATGCAGCTGGGAGAACTGATCTTTGATCATACCTGCAGGTTTATAAAAGAACAGGAGCTGGATAAACAGGGACTGTCATTCCTGGCAATGAGGCTTCATCCGTCCATGTGTCTTCAGTACCGTGTAATGGAGAGGCTCAAGGAGATAATGGATAAGTATGAGCTGGATCCCAAGATGATCTGTCTGATGCTTTCAGAATATACGGTGTCTACTGCCAGCAGCAGTTTTAAGGAGAGTGTTACGGAGCTTGAAAAGACCGGTGTCCGTATATGTCTCGAAGATTACGGAAGCGGTTTTACCAGTATTACATCCATATTTGAAATGCCGTTTAAGGTATTAAAGATAAACCAGTCTGTCATAAAGGCAGCCATGGATAACGAAAAAGCACAGACCACAATGGACTGCACTCTTACCATGGCCAGAGAGCTGGATATGATGACTATGGTGGAAGGCATAGATGATGTGAAGTATTTCAATATGATAGAAAACATGGCCTGCGACCTTGCCAAGGGCAATTATTTCTATGAGCAGCTGGTGGAAGATGAGTTCCTCCGGGTGATCCATATGAAAGCTGCGAAGGAGGGCGGGGACGAATGAGTATAAGTCTTACTTTTGATCTGGTGGCCATATCTGTCATCGTGATATTACTCATATATTTCCAGCGTAAGCGCAGTGCGCC
This sequence comes from Lachnospiraceae bacterium, assembly GCA_017539565.1. Taxonomy (GTDB): domain Bacteria; phylum Bacillota; class Clostridia; order Lachnospirales; family Lachnospiraceae; genus NK4A136. The sequence goes on along the minus strand of JAFYCS010000095.1, from coordinate 47,575 downwards.
TATTGCCAGCTACAGGCTTTTCTATAAGGTTCTGATAAATCTTCTGGTAATGGGAACTCTGGATATACTGACCTGTGTGTGTATGGAGAACCCGGATCTGGCGTCACCCTTTATGATAGGCTGTATCAATGCAACAAGCCTGTGTGTACAGATGTTCCTCTTTGCTGTTTACGCGGCATACGTATTGTGCGTGGCGACTATAGATGCCAATCCGCCCGCATACTGGCTGTATTCTATTTATACACCCTGTGTACTGGTGATATTGATCGTATCCGGATTTGCTATAAGAGGGGGAATCATCGGAGACAGTCCGGAGCTGTTCAGGCTTAATCCCGTACTTCACGTAGTGCTGGTAATGGTAGTGCTTTATGAGATGATACTGTTCATCATCATCGGTATACGTTACCGCAGAGTGTTGGGACTGAAGCGTAATATTCATGCCGTGACTGCCGGGATGTGTATGGCTGCTGCAGAGATACTGCAGATACTGGAGCCGGATATTTGTATAACCATCTTCATCGGGGCTATTGTTATGGCTGATCTGCTTATGGCAGTGCAGAGACCTGAAGAGATATTTGAAAGTACCGATGCGATGAAGAAGAAGTATATATTCGAATCGGCCAGACTGGATTTTGAAAGAGGAAGATCTTTCGGAATGGTCTTTATCAGGATCCTGGATTACAGCGTGCTTACGGAGTCTCTTGGTAAGGAAGATACGGAAGTGTTCCTCAGACACGTAACATTATTCCTTTCGGAGCTCAAGCATAATGCATTGGTCTTTCAGCTCGATAACGACCTGATGGCGGTCAAGTTCACATCCAGCGGCAGGCTTGAGAACGACAGTCTTTTTGAAGAGATATGTGCACGGTTTAAGGAACCCTGGCGTAACGGATTTATCGAGTCGATGCTGTCGGTAGGTTATATGCGTCTTGACTGTCCGGAGGATGTAAAGGATTTAGGAGCTTTTGAACACGTAATGGCCAAGCTGAATCTTATAAGGATGCAGCCTGGTGAGGAATGTTCCGTGTCCAGGCTTTTGGATGACGATAAGGAACAGCAGATACTTAAGGCTATACGCCGTGCCCTTGATGAGGACAGATTTGAAGTTTACTATCAGCCCATATATTCGACCCATGACAAGAAAGTGATCGCAGCGGAGGCCCTGATACGTCTTTTTGATCCGGAATACGGATATATACATCCCGAACCCATGATAGCCATAGCCGAAAGGGAGGGATATATCTTAAGGATAGGCGAGATAGTGTTTACCGAGGTCTGCCGTTTCTATTCCGAAAACAAGCTGGATAAGCTGGGCATAGAGTATATCGAGGTCAACTTATCTGCAGTACAGTGTATGCAGAAACATCTGGCAGAGCAGTTTATTGATATCATGAATAAGTATAAGCTGGGACCTGAGCGCATCAATTTTGAGATAACGGAGAGTTCGGCAATGATCAACGATGCAGAGGTCAGCCGTAATATCGAGAGATTTGAGAAAAAGGGTGTTTCACTGTCACTTGATGATTACGGTACGGGATATTCAAATATCTCGTATCTGTATAACCTGCCGTTCGTGATAATGAAGGTTGATAAATCCATTCTCTGGAGTTCGGAGAAGAACGTTAAGGCTGACATCATACTTAAGAATACTTTCAGGATGGCGAACCGCCTCAATATGAAAGTTGTCATGGAAGGGGTAGAGACAGAAGATCAGATCAGGAAGCTGCTGGCTCTTAACTGTGATTATTTCCAGGGGTATTATTTCTCAAAACCTATTGAGGGCGGCAAGTTTATCGAGTATATCAAAGGATTTTCCCTGCCGGAGGTCTGTAAGTGATGAAGACCCTGAACGAATTTTTCCTTGAGCAGGGATACCGTTTATATATGTGTTCGCTGGATCAGCGCTACATGAGCTTTGTACAGGAGGAAAATTACTCCGTAAACATAGTCTGTTTTTTTGATGAGAGGAAACAGACCAGCACACAGGCCCAGATGCAGGCTTTTGAAGAAGTTCACAGGGGCAGGCTGGATTATGGCAGAGGCAAAGATATACATTTTTTGAGACTGATCTGTACCGATGCCATCGGTGTGGGCAGCCTGGTGCCTGGTGCCGACGGACACGGGCTGGAAGAGGAAGAAGATAACAGGGATACGGGCTGGATAAACAGGGTATGGTATCTGATAGACGATGCCAACCCGGATCCGGATACAGGGACTCCGCTGGGAGTCAGGCTTTTTATCCCGCCGGAAGCGGCAGAGGATTTTTACGGATTACGCAGACATCTGGAAGATCATGTAGAGCAGAATGGTGTAAGTGTCCATATCCCGGAATTAAATCTGGATGAAGCAAAGCTTACCAGAAATGATATGGATAAGGCACCGGCGGAGCAGGGACCTGACGGAATGCCGCGCATACATGAAAAGGAAGCGGAAAAACCCAGGGAGATACACTGGGTCACCACGGGGCTGCTGCTCGTAAATGCCCTGATGTATATACTGAGCAGTCTGAAGGTTTTTGATGCATATGAATATGGCCTGTGTCTGGAAAGCCTGAGGGATCCGTCGATGTGGTACACTCTGCTGACATATATGTTCCTGCACAGTTCGGTAAGCCATCTGGCCGGAAATATGTTGATGCTTTATGCTGCAGGCAGTATGATGGAAGAGAAGATGCACAGGGCGGCGTATCTGGTATTATATTTTTTCTGCGCGATCGCCGGAGGTGTGCTTTCGGTATGGTCACAGATGAGGATAGGGGAAGAGTATTCCTCCATCGGTGCATCCGGGGCCATATACGGCATAATGGGAGCATTGATAGCATGGATGCTCATGCACAGACAGTGGAGATCCATCCGATATTATAACCGTATACTGATTGCGATGCTTTTGCTGTTCTACGGCAGCAGTCTGGAAGAAGGCATAGATTATATGGCGCATCTGGGCGGTTTTGTCGCGGGGCTGTTGTTTACGGGGGTATATATACTTCTGACCTGGAATAAAGATAAAAGAAAAGGAGGCACCACATGAAGATAAACATCTACTACGGTGGCCGTGGCCTGCCGGGTGATCCTACCCTGGCAGCAGTTAAGATAATGATGACTGTATTTGAGGAGCTGAACGTAAAGGTTGAGAAGTTCGACCTTGCATCCCAGAAGAACAGCATCACAACCCTGCCCCGCACTCTTAAGGATGCGGATGGCGTGGTTCTGGCATCCACTGTTGAATGGCATGGTGTGGGCGGAACGATGATGAGCTTCCTGGATGCCTGCTGGCTGTACGGAGACAAGGAGAAGATCAGCAGGCTTTATATGGCTCCTGTGGTAATGAGTACCACATACGGGGAGAAAGAAGCGGAGCTGGATCTGATGAATGCCTGGCAGTCATTGGGAGGGACGGTATGTCCCGGTATATCCGGTTATATGCCCGAGGTATCGGAGCTTGAGAATAACGAGACTTATAAAAAGCTGGTCGAAAAGGCTGCAGAAAATATATACCGCAGCGTGAACCAGCATACCACTGCCCTGCCCGTCAGTGTGATGGCTGTACGTAAGGCGACTTACAAGACCAGGAACACTACTCTGACCCAGCAGGAGACGGAGCAGCTTTCCGAATATGCTTCCGACGAACATTATGTTGCCAAGCAGAAAGAGGATATCAGGGAACTTACGGATCTGTTCAAGGATAAGTTGAGGTCCCATAAACAGGTGAATGAAGATAATCTTCCGGCTTTATTCAAGTCTGCTTTTAAACCGGACGCCGGGATAAATGTTAAATATAAGATTAATATTAAAGGAAAAGAAAAAGCTTTTGTGCTGCGCATAGACGGTAAAGATCTGGAGGCAGTATACGGAGACCTGGTTTATGCGGATATCGAAATGAATCTCGAAAAATCAGTGATCATGGAGATAGTGGAAGGGCGTATGTCCTTCCAGAGAGGTTTTATGGCCGGTTCGATCACGGCTAAGGGCGATTTCGGAAAGATCAGGCTTCTTGACCAGCTCTTTGACTTCGGAGGACAGGCTTAAGCTTTTGCGTTTTCTTCGATCAGACTTATGATGGAATTTATTGCATTGTACTGTGAGGACGATTCCATCTTTTCTATATAGCTGTTCCTGTTTGAATAAAGTTCATGCAGGGAGTCTAAGAGGGAATCTTCATCAAGGTTCTCTTCCTGTAATACTATGCTGTAGCCCTGTGATTCAAATGATGCAGCGTTGAGCAGCTGGTCTCCGCGGCTGGCCGAAAGGGGCAGGGGGATCAGCAGATTGGGAAGACGCAGGGCCATCAGTTCGCAGATGGCGTTTGCGCCTGCACGGCTCACCACCATGTCAGTGATGGCGAACAGATCTTTTAATTCTCCGCGTACATAATCAAACTGCTTGTATCCGGGAGTGGTGAGGAGCATATTATCCATCTTCTCCTGACCGCAGATATGTATCACCTGATAGTTTTCCAACAGTCTGGGCAGAGCATCCCTTACTACTTTATTGATGGCACTGGCACCCTGGCTTCCGCCCATTATCATGATAACGGGGCGGCTGTTGTCAAAGCTGCAGAGTTTATAAGCAGCTTCCTTATCGCCTTTGAGCAGCTCTTCCCTTATGGGGGAGCCTGTAAGTACTGCTTTATCTTCCGGCAGGTACTTAAGGGTCTCGGGGAAATTGCAGCATATCTTTGCAGCCTTGGGTATGCACAGCTTATTGGCAAGACCCGGGGTTAAGTCGGATTCGTGGATCACACAGGGGATCTTTAAGCTGTGTGCAGCCCATATAACAGGGACGGAAACGAAACCGCCCTTTGAAAAGATAACATTGGGCTTTAATTGTTTTAACAGTTTTCTGGCCTGTCTGTAGCCGTTCATGACACGGAAAGGATCGGAAAAGTTCTTGGGATCAAAATAACGGCGGAATTTTCCGGTGGATATCCCGAAATAAGGAATGCCGAAATCAGATATAAGTTTTTTCTCTATGCCCTCGTAAGAACCTATATAATCTATCTCATAGCCCAGCTCACGGAGCTTGGGGATAAGTGCGATATTGGGGGTTACGTGGCCGGCTGTTCCTCCGCCGGTAAGAACTATCTTTTTCATAATATCATGCCTCTCCAAAAAATGTGCGTAATAAGTATAGCAGAAATAAAAATTATGGCAAGAAGGTAAATTTTCTGCTATAATCTCACCATGCGAATAGGAACAGCGGGAAATACGGCTGACATACTAAGCCGCCATAAATTCAGTATAAGGAAGAAATACGGCCAGAACTTCCTGGTCGATGCTTCCATGCTCGAAAAGATAGTGGAAACTGCCGGTATAGGCGGGGACGATGCGGTTCTTGAGATAGGTCCCGGGCTTGGCGCCATGACACAGCTCCTGGCGGAACGTGCCGGAAGCGTGACCGCGGTGGAGATAGATAAGGAACTCATCCCCATCTTAAAGGAGACCCTGGCGGATTATTCCAATGTGAATATCATTAGCGGCGATATCATGAAGCAGGATCTGAAAGAACTATGCGGAGGGGGAAGATATAAAGTAGTGGCTAACCTGCCTTACTATATCACCACTCCCATAGTGATGAAACTTCTTGAGGAAAATGCCTCTATAGAGAGCATAACCATAATGATACAGAAGGAAGTGGCCCAACGCATGCAGACGGGACCGGGAAGCAAGGATTACGGAGCGCTTTCCCTGGCGGTGCAGTATTATGCGAAGCCTGTGTATGTCTGTACGGTACCCCCGGAATGCTTTATACCAAGGCCCGGCGTGGACAGCGCAGTGGTAAGGCTGGAAGTATTTGACACGCCGCCTGTTAAGGTTAAAGATCCGGAGTTTATGTTCAAGCTGATACGGGCTGCCTTTAACCAGCGCCGTAAGACACTGGGCAATGCTGTCTCCGGAGATGCGGCCCTGAATATAAGCCGCGAAAGTGTGCAGCAGGCACTTACCGGATTGGGAATGGATGAGATGATCAGGGGCGAGAGGCTTACGCTGGAGGAGTTCGCAAGGCTGGCCGACGTCCTTGAAGATAGCGGCAACAAGTGATAGAATTAGTAAAGTCATAAGGAGGGTTGCGTATGAAGAGAATAGGAATGCTTACCAGCGGTGGTGATTGTCAGGCTCTTAACGCTGCAATGAGAGGCGTTGTAAAGACCCTTTATAACAGCGGTACGGAAGTTGAGATCTTTGGCTTCCAGAACGGCTACAAAGGACTGATCAACAGCGACTTCCGTATGCTTACAAACCGTGATTTTTCAGGCATACTCACAAAGGGCGGCACGATCCTCGGATCTTCACGTATGCCTTTTAAGGAGATAGATATTCCTGACGAAAAGGGCAGGGATAAGGTAGAAGAGATGAAGCATACTTATCACAAGCTGAATCTCGATTGCATGATAATACTGGGCGGTAACGGTACACATAAGACGGCAAACCGCCTTCGTGAGGAGGGGCTGAATATCATTACCCTTCCCAAGACGATAGATAACGATCTCTGGGGTACGGATATGACTTTTGGTTTCCAGAGTGCGGTGGATATAGCTACAGAGGTGATCGACTGCATCCACACTACGGCCGATTCACACGGCAGGGTGTTTATCGTGGAGGTAATGGGACATAAGGCAGGATGGCTTACCTTAAACGCCGGCATGGCCAGCGGTGCAGATATCATTCTTATCCCCGAGATACCTTATAAGATCGACAAGGTTATAAAGGCCATAAAGAAGCGTGAGGCAGGCGGCAGCCGCTTTACGATTCTGGCAGTGGCAGAGGGGGCTATCTCCGAAGAGGATTCAAAGCTCTCGAAGAAGGATTTTAAGAAGAAGATGGAACAGTATCCATTCCCCAGCGTATCTTACGAAGTGGCAGATGCCATCCAGAAGAAGACCGGGCTTGAGGTAAGGGTTACGGTACCCGGCCATATGCAGAGGGGCGGCGCACCCTGTCCTTACGACAGAGTATTCGCTTCACGCCTTGGTGCGGAGGCAGGCAAGCTGATATTAAAGGATGAGTATGGCTTCATGGTGGGATACAAGAACCGTGAAGTAGTCAAGGTGCCCCTTAAGGATGTGGCGGGAAAGCTTAAGACCGTCGATCCGGATGCTACCATAGTAAAGGAAGCTAAGATGCTGGGCATCAGTTTTGGTGATGAATAAAAATGTCTTACACTGCGTTATACAGAAAGTTCCGTCCCCGGAATTTTGATGATGTAAAGGGACAGGATCACATAGTAACAACATTAAGAAACCAGTTAAAGAAAAACCGTCTGGGCCACGCATATCTTTTCTGTGGCACCAGAGGAACGGGAAAGACTACGGTAGCAAAGATATTGGCCAGGGCCGTAAACTGTACATCTCCTCTTGAAGACGGGAGTCCCTGCGGTGAGTGCGAGATGTGTAAGGCCATAGCTGCCGGAAACAGTTTGAATGTATCTGAACTGGATGCCGCTTCCAACAACGGCGTTGATGACGTTCGCACCATTATTGAAGAGGTGAGCTATCCTCCCGTTGAAGGAAAGTATAAAGTATATATTCTCGACGAGGCGCATATGCTCTCGGCGGGGGCTTCGAATGCGCTGCTCAAGACCCTTGAGGAGCCGCCTGCGTATGTGATCTTCATACTGGCGACCACCGATCCGGCCAAGCTGCCGGTTACTATATTGAGCCGCTGCCAGCGCTATGATTTTAAGCGTATCGATATTAATACAATAGCCGCACGTATGAAGGAACTTCTGGATGCGGAAGGGGTGCAGGTAGAGGATAAAGCCGTACAATATGTGGCAAGGGCCGCTGACGGATCCATGCGTGACGGCTTAAGCCTTCTGGATCAGTGTGTGGCTTTCAATTTCGGTGAGCTTCTTACATATGATAAGGTCCTGGATATTCTGGGGGCCGTAGATACCGAAGTATTCAGCCGTCTGACCAGAGCCGTGATGAGCAGCAATGTAAGTGAGGCTATGAACACGGTCGAGGATGTGGTCATGCAGGGCCGTGAGATCGGTCAGTTTGTGGCGGATTATCTCTGGTATCTGAGAAATATCATGCTGCTCAAGGCATCTGACGGAAACGATATGGAGGAAGTGTTGAACATTTCTTCCGATAATCTGGTACTTTTAAAGGAAGAAGCTGCACAGCTGGATATGAATGCAGTACTTCGTTATATCAATATTTTTTCGGAGCTGCAGCAGACACTGCGTTATGCAACCCAGAAGCGTATAATGCTGGAAACGTACCTGATACGTCTGATGCGCCCGCAGATGGATACCGATATATCCGCATTACTGCAGCGTGTTAAGGATCTGGAGAAGAAGCTGGAAAACGGGATACCTATGGCAGCTGCTCCGGCATACGGCGGGGAAACGGCTGCTCCCGCAGAGGTAAAAAAAAAGATAACCCTCTCACGGGCGGTACCTGAAGATATAGAGCAGATAGTGCGTGACTGGCCTGTAATAATAGGCAAGGCAGATCATCTGTTAAAGGGGATGCTTTCCAAGTCAAAACCTTCGATGAGTGAAGCAGGTGTGCTGCTTATCTGTTTCGATGACCCGCTTCATGTGCGTACGATAGAGGATGCATTTAAAGAACAGCTGAGGACCATCCTGGTGGAACACATAGGTAAGGAAGTTGATTTTGAGCTGACCCATTTTGACAGGAAAGAAGATTTCGGGACGCAGTTTGCGGACCTTGAAGCGATACTTAACATTTCTTATGATGTTGAATAAATTTAAATAATTTAAGAGAGGAGTAATAATAATGGCAAGAAAAGGAGCTTACGGCGTAGGGATGCCGGGTAATATGAACAATCTGATGAAGCAGGCACAGCGCATGCAGCGTCAGATGGAAGAGAAGCAGAAAGAGCTTGAGGAAAAGGAATATTCCGCAAGCAGCGGCGGTGGTGCGGTTGAAGCTACCGTTACAGGAAAGAAGATCCTGACTAAGCTGGTTATTTCTCCCGATGCAGTAGATCCCGATGATGTAGAGATGCTGCAGGATATGATCATCGCAGCAGTTAACGAAGCCATCAACCAGGCTGAGACTGAGAGTGATGAGCTGATGAGAGGTATCTCATCAGGACTTAACTTACCTTTCTAAGGGATCATGGAATACTATAGTTCTGATATCAACAGGCTGGTGGAGGAACTTGCTGCGCTGCCCGGGATCGGTAAGAAGTCAGCGGAACGCATGGCGTTTCATATTATCAACCTGCCTGCGGACAGGGTAAAACGCCTGTCCGATAGTATAGTTGCGGCTAAGGAAAAGGCGCGTTACTGTTCGGAATGCTGTACACTGACGGATGCGGAGTATTGTCCCATCTGCGCCAATCCCAAGCGTGACCATAAGATGATAATGGTAGTCGAGAATCCGCGTGACCTGGCAGCTTATGAAAAGACCGGGAAATATGGTGGTGTATATCATGTACTTCACGGTGCCATATCACCCATGAACGGTATCGGGCCTTCCGATATCAGGTTAAAGGAGCTGATCGAGCGTCTTAAGGGTGATGTCGACGAGGTTATCATAGCTACCAATTCATCCCTGGAGGGCGAGACCACGGCAATGTATATCAGCAAGCTGATAAAGCCGGCAGGTATAAAGGTGACCCGTATAGCCAGCGGCGTTCCGGTGGGCGGGGATCTGGAATACATTGATGAGGTAACTTTGCTCCGTGCGTTCGAAGGAAGAACGGAGATCTGAATATTTAAGGAGGAAAACAAAATGCCAGTAGAAAAGAGTATCTTTGGTACCACCCCTGAAGGTAAAGAGGTGGAATGTTATGCGATCACCAACAAGAACGGAATGCGCGCAGACATCATAACCTATGGTGCGATCTTAAAGAACCTGTATGTGCCCGACAGTAAGGGACGCGTACAGGACGTGGTACTTGGTTATGACAAGCTTTGGATGTATTTCAAGAACGGAAGCTTCTTCGGTGCTACTGTAGGTCCCATCGCCAACCGTACCAAGGATGGCGCATATAAGGTAAACGGAAAGAAAGTACAGCTTCCTATCAATGATAAGAAGGCAAACAACCTGCACAGTGATCTGTATAACGGTTTCCACAAGAAACTCTGGACTGCAGAAGCAGGGAAGAACAGTGTTAAGTTGAGTCTTGAGAAGAAGAACGGTGAGCTGGGACATCCCGGAAATATGAAGGTTACCGTTACATATACCCTTACCGATAAGAACGAGCTTAAGATAGATTACAGTGCTACTTCCGATAAGGATACCGTTATCAATATGACAAACCATTCTTATTTTAATCTTCAGGGACCGGCATCCAAGAGTATACACGATCATGTGCTTACTCTCCATGCCTCCAGATATACAGAGGTTGACGGACAGGCTATCCCTACGGGAAATCTGCCCGAGGTTGAAGGAACTCCCATGGACTTCAGAAAGCCTAAGAAGATAGGTAAAGATATAGCTGCAGATTTCAAACAGCTTAAGCTGGTCAAGGGATATGATCATAATTTTGTTATAGACGGATACAACGGAAAGAAGAAACTGATCGCTGAAGTGAGCGAGCCCAAGAGCGGACGCAGTATGAAGGTTTACAGTGACCTTCCCGGTGTGCAGTTCTACGCAGGCAACTGCATAGGCAAGAATAAGGGAAAGAACAACTTCCCCAATATGCCCCGTAAAGGCTTCTGCCTCGAGACACAGTATTTCCCGGATGCAATAAATCATGAGAATTTTGAGCATCCCGTATTCGGACCCGATAAGGAATATCATACCACTACGATCTATCAGTTCGAGTGGTAACAGGTAATAACAGCCAATGGCTAATAAGCATCAGACGCAAACACCTGAAAAAGAAAATAATGTAGTTGATATGGCGGAGTTCCGCCGTAAGCAGGCCGCACTCAGGCTGCGCCGTATATTGATATGGCTGACAGTCATAGTGATCCTGCTTGTGGCGGGAATCCTTTTTGTGCGGAATTATACCAGCAAGGTTTATGAATCGATGGAGATACTCTCTGTTGTGGACTGGAAGCCTACCACAGGTGCAACTATTCTTCCGTACGGAAATGATTTCATATCCTACAGTTCCGATGGTATACACTGCACCAATGCCAAGGGGCAGGATATATGGAGTTTTTCCTATGTCATGCAGGACCCTATGGTGGAGGTAAGAGGTGATTATGTGGCGGTAGCAGACAGAGGCGGCCGTAACATCTATATCTATGACAGAACAGGTACCATAGGAGAAATATCGGCTCCGTCTCCGGTTCAGATGCTGCGTATGTCTGCAGGCGGCGTGGTGGCAGCAGTGCTTGATGATATCAGCACTACTCCGGTTTATCTGTATTACCATGATGGGACCGTGATATCCTATTTCCGGACCACCATGTCCAGGAGCGGTTATCCCGCAGCCATAGGAATATCCGATGACGGCAGGCTGGTTGGTGTTTCATATTTTTATGTTGATAACGGCCGTATTACCAGCCGTGTGGCATATTATAATTTCGGAGAGGTAGGAAAGAACGAGACCGATAATCTGGTAAGTGCATTTGAATATCCTGCCGAGCTGGTGCCCATGGTTGAATTTCTGGATGACGATTCGGCCTTTGCTGTAGCAAATAACAGGCTTATGGTATATGAAGGAGCCCAGCGTCCCGCCAGCATAAGTGAGAACATGCTGACTGAAGAAGTACAGTCCGTATATCACGGAAGTGGCAGACTGGGACTGGTATATTATGATAAGAGCGGGCAGAGCAAATATGTCTGCGATGTATATGATCAGAAAGGTGTGCGTGAATGCAGTATACACTCTGACGTGGATTACAAGGAGGTGCGTTTCTCCGGTGATCAGATCATAATATATAATTCTTCTACCTGCGAGATATATACCTCAAAGGGAAGACTCAAATATAAAGGAAACTTTGATGATTCCGTTTATCTTATGCTGCCCGGCAGCAGTCCGCTTTCTTATGTTCTTGTAACTGATGCAGGCTTAAAGACAGCACGCTTGAAGTAAAATGTTATCCCCGGCAAAGCCTGGGATCTAATAAAAGGATAAACTGTATGAATACAGACGATTTCTTTTTCCGTAACAGATATTTTGATGAGGATAAGATGTTTACCCGTATACGGACTATAGCCCAGACAGAGAAGCTGGATGAGACTTACAGGGCGCTTAACTATATGCGGGAGCATCACGAAGGACAGTTCCGAAAACCCGGCAGGCATTCCGATGACAGGATACCGTATATCTATCATCCGCTTATGATGGCATGTCATGCATATGCACTGGGCATACGTGATGATATCATACTGGCTTCTATCCTTTTGCATGATGTGGTGGAGGATACGGAAGTCAAACTTGAAGATCTGCCTTTTTCTGATGATGTTAAGAATACCGTGGGGCTGGTGAGCTTCAGGGTGAACGAAGGAGAAGATAAGACAGAGGCTAAGAAACGGTATTATGAAAATATAAAAAAAGATAAGCGTGCCTGTGTGGTAAAGGTTATCGACAGATGCAATAATGTATCGACCATGGCCCAGTCATTTTCCAGGGAGAAGCTGATCGAATATGTTAATGAGACTGAAGAATTCGTGATGCCGGTACTGGAAGCGTTGAAAGATAATCATCTTGAATATGCGGAACTGACATATATTGTTAAATATCATATTATAAGCGTGATCGAGACTGTGAAGAATCTGATGATGTAATAAGGGGACGGTGATAACCGTCCCCTGTGTTTATATATATTTAAGGTACTATACTTACAGGCTCATAGCGGACTCTCAGCTTGGGCATCTTTGTCATGGCGGCATAATAATTTATATCCCAGCCCTCGCTGCCGTCATTGACGTTAACACCATCAGCCGGTGTTGCGAAGAACTTAAGTGTCATGTCGGCGGGGCCGTTGAGCGGTTTGTCGAAGAATGCTTCCATCAGATCAACACACTTTGTGCCGGGAGCCTTATAGAACCAGCGCCCGTTAAGCTCCATCATCAGGGAGATATCCTCCTCAAAGTTTATCTCACAGAATTCCGGATTACCGTCAAAATGAATATCCATAGCCAGACCGTCGGAATCTTCGGCACCGCCCCAGCGGAATTTAAAGGGCAGTGCGGCATCGCCTGTAATGTCTATGGCATTCTGATAATAGGGATCCTCCATTATTTTCTTATATTCCTTAAGGATCGGCTGTGCGATACCGGCATTTTTATTGTTCGGATCCTCGATCTCCAGACCCAGACGGCCGCGGTCACGGAACTGGTAAAAGGTAACTCCGTCAAACCATCCGGCTTTGTCATTCTTTATATGCTCAAGAAAACGCTTAACGGTCTCACCCTGATGGAGAGGGCCGGTAACGTCACCGTCTGCGTTGAGTTCGCCGGATATCATTGGCTTATCCTGGCCGGTTACTTTACGCAGACGCATTGAAGTGTTCTTGAAATCATTATAGGTTTTTTCGGTGGGAGTGAAGGTATGTCTTCCGCCGTCATCCTTTTCGGCTATATCATAGGGCCAGCCATAATGCAGGGCCAGATAACGGTCTGCACTCCATACATCTGCAGCCTTGTATGCCTCGATAAGGTCTTCTTCCCTGTCGACGGGAGCATCTTCACCATCTGCAAAGCCTGCGCAGAGTATTGTTTTAACATTGGGTGCTTCTTCTTTGATGATCGCATTAAAACGGACGAAGAAATCCCCTATCTCTTTAAAGCTGAAACGTTTGTTATGAGTGAACCAGTTACCGGTGCATTCGTGATTTATACGCAGACGCATACGTCCGTAGGGTTTAAGCTGCTTTGCAAAATCACGCAGCGTATCATCATCCAGCGAGCAGTCGATGGTGATGGTAAGTGTCACGTCCTGTCCGTGACGGCGTATATCTTTCATGTATTTAAAGGGTTCGTCATTTACGCCGAAGGGGAAATAATCATCATAGGGATAGTCCCAGGCAAAAGAGACCTCCATATCTTTACAGGCTTCGGAAATACGAGCCGGCCACTCTTTATCTTTGGGATAATAGGTATACATCAGATTGATGTTACGGTGAGGACGACCGAGAAGATGCAGGATGTAATCCTGATCCACATATTCTCCGCGCTCGCTGCCGTCGGACAGGTCCAGGGCCAGTCCGGCTTTGCCTAAATGTATAGCGTGCAGATTGTTGCTCATAAGATTCTCCTTTCGGTGAGAGGATTAATTACTTGATTATACATGAAAAAGAAGAGTTATACAATGTATCGAAGACTTGTATAATACATAGTTTTATTGTTTTGAAATGGTGAAAATGTTATAATAATATGTTAGTTTCCGGATGAATAAGAAGCAACGGTTTTGAGAGCAGGGCATATCGGAAGGCGAAAGAAATGGCAGGTAAAAAGGTAGTAAAGGAAAAGCTGATGGCTTTCAGGCTTACCCTGGGACGGAGTAATCCCATGGTCATGAGAGAAATAGAGCTGCAGGGATCGTATTCTGTAAGGGATTTTACAGATGCCGTTTGTATTGCCTTCGGGATTGCGCCGGTAAATGGCGAGCTTATCGTTGAAAATGCAGAAGGCGATACACTCCGGGAGCTTTTCTCTGAAAATGACAGAGGGGAACTTCTGTTGTCTAAAAATGCCTCCGATAATATGAGAAAACGTTTATGTATCTATGTTGACAGGATCGTTCCGGATAAGGGTATTCCCGATGATCCCGATATCCCTTGTGTATTGGGAGCTACAGCAGCTAACTTACCGGGAGATATCTGGGATGTCAGGGACATAAACTATGTATTGATGAACCGGAATATGCCGGATATAACACTTGGCAATGTGACATATTACCCCGGGGAGCTGGAGTATGTCCAAAAGAAAACACTTAACGCCCTCAGGAAAAGGTTTGCACCGGAGACTGCCGAGAGAGAAGTTAATCCTGCTGTGAAGATACCCATGAGACAGCTGATCGGAAGTAATAAACTCGATGCATTAAAACAGATCTGCGAGAAAAATCATATTTATCTGTATGCAGGTACACGTAAGGCTGAGGTGGTAGAGCGTATATGCTTTTCTTTTGACAGGGATGAGCTTCGCGGGCTTATACAGGATATGAACATACTTGAGTATCTGTATTTCAGGGATTATCTGCTGGACGAGAATGACACCAGAACCGATAAGCTTACGGAAGATTATCTGTCAATGTTTTGTAAAAGAGGCCTGATAACATATGTAGCGCCTAAGGGTTATTGTATTGCATCCGAGCTGGCGGAACTCTTTGAGGAGATCTATCTGACACCCAAAGAAGAAAAACTGATAAAGAATAAATATGTATTAACAGCTGCGGAAATATGCGGCGATCTTTATGGTGTATTTGATTACAGGATGTTTGATATCATACTTGACTGTCTTAAGGCAAACTGTCTTTCGGATGATGAGAAAAAACATGCATATGCCAGACTGGGCGATACATTTAATTATACGCAGATGGTGGGAGGCAGGTACTGCTATAACAGCGGAAAACTTAAACAGCAGGTTATAGACAGGGTGGTTGACAGAAGAGGACCGTCTGATGAGGTATTCATACCTGATATGGAGACGATAAAAGCTCTACTGTTTCATGGTATTAAGCTAAGTAAAGAAAGTACAGATACGCTGACGAAACTTATTTCACAAAACAGATCATATTATTACTATGGACAGACGCCCGTTAATGAAGTGATCAAAGCAGTGACCGAAAGCATACATTGGGGAGAGCTTACCGAAGATACGGTCAGGATAATTGAAGATCATCTGTACAGAAGCCTGCAGTGGCAGCCTAAGACAACAGTAAACCGGTTGAAGGAGCAGATAAAGGGGATCGTTGAGAAGGAAGCAAAAGAGGTCCCGCTGGCAGGCCTTAACGGGTTTTCTTTAAACAACTGTCCGGAAAATATGAAGAGTTATTATATACAGATCAGGGATAAACAGGAAGCAGAGATCAGAGTCCGCAGGAATAAAGCTGCATCGGCGAAAAAGAGGTATTGGTGATGGAGCTCAGGGATTATTTCAGATCGTTTACGGATGATGAATTAACAAGAGGCGCTGAACAGTATTATGCCGGCGATATCACGGATATCGATATAAAAGAAGACGCAAAGCTGAAAGCCGAAGAGTGCGTTGAGATTGTCGGGAAGTGGACAGAATGGTCTTACGCGGCAGACGGAAGCAGGAATGGTGAACAGAATACCAGTTATGTAAAACTGAGCATGAGAGCATCGCTGCCTTGTGTTTGCGATTGCTGCTGTAAAGAGTTTTCAGCGAATCTGTATGGCTGTGCACATGTTGCCGCACTTCTTACCGCATATATGGTTAAGACTGAAGGCGATGAGGTTTTTAAAGGTTCGAGACTTGAAGAACTGTTAAGGAGTGTGGCCAATGTAGAGGATCCCTTTGCTCCGGGAGTGCTTCGCCGTACAGATGACAGATTACTTTCGATACTTAAAGATGCCGTGGATACTGCATTGCCGCAATGGGATCATGAAAGAGCAGTCAGAAAGAAGAGTGAGCTCTACGGAGTTGAGTGTGCGCTTACGGTATCGGAAAAAGAGAGAGTTTTATTGGACATTAAAGTCGGATCGGGACGAAAGTACCTGATAAAGAATATAATGGACTTTCTCGAAGCTTACAGAAACGAAAGAGCTTTTACCATAGGTAAAGAAGAGGTGGAGCTGACTTCGGGGATATTCGATACATTCGGCAGAAACCTTCTGGATCATCTGGTTGAAGCGGCTTATTCTGATGATGACAGTAACGGCGGTACAAGGATATTCAGAAAAGGAAATCCCAGGAATGAAAGATATCTTATCTTTTACGGACGACAGCTGGATGAGCTGATGGAAATACTTGATGCGCACAGCGTTACGCTTAACGAGATCCGGGATATGGAAGTACGCCTTAAGAGAAAAGGATTGTATGGTATACTTAAAAAGAAAGCATACGGTGCCTCACTTCAGATGAGTCCTCTCGAAAGCTTTGCGGTAACCGGGGCCTGGATATATTTAAGCGATAAGGAAGGTCTGTTCAGGATAGGAGTGAGCTCTGTACAGCAGGTTAAAGAATTAAAAGCACTTATAGGCATCGGGGATGGGATGTATATAAGGGAATCCGATATAGGCAGGGTCCTTAACAGATTATCGCCTTTTTTCAGGGAATACGGCGAACTCATCTGTAAGGGACTGGATGCAGAGAACTATGAAAAAGAAAACCCCGGATTTGAGTTCCGGCTTGATTATGCCGACAAGATTTTATCGTGTGAGCCTTTTGCGGTATATCCGATACAGGATTTCAGATCACATCTGTTTGACAATATGACAGACAGAGCAAGAAGGAACGGACAGTGTGAGGCGAAAGCTGCAGAGTTTCTTATGGAATTGTTTGATGCCATGGATGAAAAAAGCTTCACTCTGTATTCAAAGCTTAATGAAGAAGAACTGTTTGAGTTCATGAAGGATAATCTGCCGGCGCTGGAAAAACTGGGATCAGTGTATTCAACTGATGCCATAAAGAGAAGACGGGTTCGTTTTCTGCCTAAGATAAAGGCATCGGTAAAGATTGAGGATGGCAGACTGCTTTTGTCGGTCAGCAGTGATGATATTGCTGAAGATGAGATGTTCGAGATCCTGCATGCATATAAGCGTAAGAAAAAGTATTACCGTTTAAAGAGCGGTGAGTTTTTAGCGCTGCAGGATCAGGAAGATAAGATATGGGAAACGGTATCGGAGCTTTTTGAAAACTATGGTGACAGGGATCCCCAAAAGATAAAGCTGCCGTTGTACAGAGCCCTTTATCTTCTGGAGTCCATGGAAAAGAGGGATGATGTAGTCTTTGAGAGTTCCGGGGACTATATGGAGCTTATCAGAAAAATGGATCCGGACAGTGTAAAGGAACTGCCGGTCCCGAAAAGTCTCAGTAAGATAATAAGACCGTACCAGCTGGAAGGCTTCCGCTGGATAAAGCTGTTAAAGAACTGCGGATTCGGCGGGATACTTGCGGATGATATGGGACTTGGAAAGACGCTGCAGGTATTATCTTTCCTTTTGTCGGAGAAAGCCGAAGGAAAGAAAGGCGACGAACTTCGTACTATAGTCATATGTCCCGCGTCTCTTGTATATAATTGGAAGAGAGAGATAGAGACATATACAAAAGAACTGAACGTTGCTATGATAACAGGAACAGCGGAGGAGAGAGCGGAGCTTATCAGGTCTTCAGGCGATGCGGATATATGGGTGACATCCTACGACCTGCTTAAGCGTGATATATTAAACTATGATAATATAAGATTTGCAAATGAAGTTATAGATGAAGCGCAGTATATAAAAAATCAGAACACCCAGGCTTCACAATCGGTACGGCTGGTAAACAGTGCATTCCGCCTGGCCCTTACGGGAACCCCGATAGAGAATCATCTGGGTGAGCTGTGGAGCATCATGGATTATCTGATGCCGGGGTTTTTATATAATTATACAGGCTTCCAGAAGACATACGAAGTGCCTATAGTATCCATGAACGACGGGATGATGCGTGAGCGCCTGCGGTGTATGGTACATCCCTTTATTTTAAGGCGCATGAAGAAGCAGGTACTTAAAGAGCTTCCGGATAAAATGGAAGAGACTGTATATGTCAGTATGGATACGGATCAAAAGAAGCTTTATTCGGCGAATGTTAAGAAACTGAAAGAAGAGTTGAATGCCGTAAGCAAGACGGAGTTTAAAAAAGGTAAGATGCAGTTTCTGTCACAGCTTACACTGCTGCGTGAGCTATGCTGCGATCCTGCGCTCCTGTATGAAGATTATAAAGGCGGTAGTGCAAAGCTTGAAACCTGTATGGAACTGGTAAGGCAGAGTATTGACGGCGGACATAAACTGCTTTTATTCTCGCAGTTTACGTCAATGCTGGATATAATCTGTGAAAGGCTTAATAAAGAAAAGATCGCTTATCACAGGATAGACGGAAGTGTATCTAAAGAAAACCGGATGCAGATGGTAGACTCGTTTGCTAATGATGATGTGCCTGTATTCTGTATCTCTTTAAAGGCAGGTGGAACGGGACTTAATCTTACCGCTGCTGATATTGTGATACATTACGATCCCTGGTGGAATAAAGCGGCGCAGGATCAGGCTACCGACCGTACTCACCGTATAGGTCAGACCAGGACGGTTAACGTTTATGAGCTGATAGCACAGGATACGATAGAAGAGCGTATACAGAAGATCAAGGAGAGTAAGACAAAACTGGCAGAGGATATATTATCGGGAGGAGAGATCAGTTCTGCAACCTTTGATAAAGATGAGATGCTGAAGCTGTTGTCATAGTAAAAGGTTGAATAAAAAAAACAATTTAAGGTATACTGATACAAAGCGGATCAGTATTTATAAACAGATATGACGGAGGAAAAAATGGCCATAAAAGTAAGATCAATAACATGTCCGAATTGCGGTGCATCGGTATCGTATGATGACAGCAAAAAGACAACAAAGTGTGAATTCTGTGGCGCATCCCTGGACATGACGGAAGAATACGGACCGAAGAACGACCGTATGCGTGATGATATCCAGGATATGCAGATCAAGCAGATCATGAATGACATGAGCGGACAGAATCCACGAAAGACAGATACGGCAAAAGCAAAGAAAATTGCTCTTACCATAGTACTGTCAATTGTCGGGGTATATTTTTTCTTCTATCTGGTAGGAGGACTGATATATTTTGCAGTGTTAGGTAAAAAAACTATGCATCTGGCAGGTTCCTCAAGCGGATCATCTGAAAAGGAGGTTGAGGTCGATCCCTTTGTTAAACTGAGCATAAATTATTCCGGTATCAGCGGACGGGCAAGCGGCAGACTGAGTGATACAAATGTATACGATATAAGTACATTGGAAAAAACTACTACAAGCATGGAGAATTTAAGTAACGGAGATACCATTACCGTAAAGTATGATACAGATACCGTAAAAAAAGGCAATACTAAATATGTGCTGACCCAGACCGAAAAAACATTTACCGTATCCGGTCTTGATGAATATGTTACCGATGTCCGTGATGTGGGCGAAGAGGATTATGAGATCCTTAAGAAAGGAGCAGTCAGTCTTGCAAAATCCCAGTGTGATGAGGACTTTTCCTCATATGTGCCGGGAAGCTTTGAGATATGTGCAGTCTATACACTGGTTAAAAAGGATTATTCGGATCAGAATACCGTATTTGTGGTTTCATTTGATTATGACGAAGGTGACGGAGTGAAAACAGGATACTTCATGGCCGAATATTCGGATATTACCAGGCTTGCCTCGGGAGAATACAGGATCAACTTTAATCCCGGCGTATATATCTACAGCAGGGAATCATATTTTGGCGGGTTTACCCTGACATCGGGACATTCAACCTGGGATGCCACATATGCTGATGTATATCTGAATAACAAAGCAGACTGGTTTATCTGTGTAAGCTATATGAACGATGAGATTGCAGGTAAAACAGAATGACAAGAATATTATTGGTCGAAGATGATAATGAGATACGGGAGCTGCTTTGTTCGTTTCTTGCGGATAACGGATATGAGACTGAAGCTGCGGTGAACGGGATGGAGGGGCTTAAAAAGGCTTTGGATGAGGAGTACGATCTGATACTTCTTGATATTATGCTGCCATATAAGAGTGGTGACCAGATGCTAAAGGAGCTCAGAGAACGTTCAGATGTTCCTGTTATAGTCCTTTCTGCAAAGGATATGGTTCAGACAAAGATAGATGTTATCCGTATAGGTGCAGATGATTACATCACCAAACCTTTTGACCTGGGTGAGGTGCTGGTACGTATCGAAGCCATGCTGCGAAGAAGCGGAAATGCAAAGAAGAACAGCGAAGTGCTTTCCCATAAAAATCTGAGTCTTCATACAAAAGAGGGAAGAGCTTTTATAAACGGTAAAGAACTGACACTTACGTCAAAAGAATATGCTATCTTAAATCTGTTTCTTTCTCATCCTGACAAGATCTTTTCACGTTCCAACATTTTTGATTCGCTGTGGGATGAAGACAGCGGAAACTATGATGATAACGCCGTAAAGGTTCATATGAGTAATCTGCGCAGCAAGCTTTCCGCAGCCGATACCGAAGAATATATAGAGACCGTATGGGGAATGGGTTACAGACTGGCAAATTAACAAAGATTAAGAGCTGTCTTAACCTTTTCTGAACATTTGCTTACTATACTGGCTTCATACAAGGAGGAGGAAGCCATGGAATATGTAATGGAAATTGATAAACTGTCCAAAAACTATGGCGGGAAATGTGCCGTGGACGGTTTTTCACTCAAAATGGAAAAAGGGCACATATACGGTCTGATAGGTCCCAACGGTGCAGGAAAGACTACCATTATGAAGATGATGGCGGGACTTACTGCAGCAGATTCGGGAAGCATGAAGTTTTTCGGATCGGACGATCTGGATAAGAAGCGTGAGCGTATAAGCTTCATCATCGAAGAACCCTATATGGACTACGGTATGACTGCAAGGCAGAATACGGAATATATGCGTTTGCTGCGTGGCATACCTGATGAAAAATGTGTTGATGAGCTGCTTGATTTTGTGGGACTTACCGGTACAGGAAAAAAGCCGGCGAAAGATTTCTCCCTTGGTATGAAGCAGCGCCTTGGCCTGGCGATGTCTTTGCTGCCTAAGCCGGAGATAATGGTTTTGGACGAGCCGATCAACGGACTTGATCCGGAGGGCATCATAGACATCCGCAATATGCTGGGAGAACTGGTGAGCAGGGATAACATAACGGTCCTGATATCGAGCCATATCTTAAAGGAGCTTTCCGAGCTCTGCACGGATTACGCCATAGTAAAAAACGGAAAACTTATAGAGGAGCTTTCACATGAGGAGCTTCTTCAGAAAACACGTTCGTGCCTGGCGCTGAATACCGATGATATTGCCCGGACAGCAACTGTGCTTGAAGAAGAGCTTAACATACATAATTACAGGATCACCCATGAAAACGAGATACTGATCTATGAACGGCTGGATGAATTGAAACTGATATCCAAAACCGTAACGGATCACGGGTTCATCATAACCCGTTTAAATCCGGAAGGAGAGTCGTTGGAAGATTATTACATCGGAAAGGTGGGTGAAGAAGTATGAACAGACTTATAAAAGCTGAATTGTTCCGTTTAAAGCCGCGTATTCCTTTTATGTTGTTATGCACTGCGGTATTTGCATCCATAACGGTATTAAACTCATTGGAACGCATCGATCAGGATCTGGGTACGCAGATCGGCGGCAGTGCCGTGATAATGATGTTTGCCTTGATGATATTACCCTGTGTCTTTGCAGCGATCACCGGAAAGCTGTATGATAACGGAAAGCTTGGCCGATTTGAGATAATGGCCGGAAACAGGACTGCGGCAATAGTATTCAGCAAGATATTCACGGATGGGATAATATTTCTTATCATTTCGGTCATTGGCTGCTGCGGTTATTATGTTTTTGTCGGCTTCTATCGCGGAACGGGATCTTTTGATCATGCACTTATAAGACTGTTGCTGATCATTATCGTACTGGCGCATATTGTCTGCTGCAGTATATTGATAGCTCTGTGCCTGAGGCGTCATGCTATGGGAGCAGTTGTCTGTTATATAAGATTTTTACTCATAGATTCCGCCGGAATCCCGTTTCTTATGTGGCTTGCCGGTACTGTTATGGGATATGAAAAGCTGGCTCTGCACATTGCACATACATCACTGATGAATCAGATGATGATACTGATAAGTGAGCCGGTAGACAGTATGATAGTGCTGCATGTATTGATCGGTTTTGTTGCAGAGTTTGCGATCTGGTATTTCATTATAGATACGGGGATAAAGAAGAGAAAGATAGCATGAAGTATCTTATAGTATTATGTTTGATATTGCTTGCCGTTTCTGCCGCGCTGGCTGTAAAGCTGCTGCGGCAGAGGCGGCAGCTTCGTCTTTTTACGCAGCAGTTAAAAGAGATACGTGAGGAAAAACAGAACCGTCTGATACGTGTCGATCAGTTTGATGAGTGTACCATAGAGCTGGCTAAGGAATTGCAGGCATATGTAGAGGAAGAACAGCAGCTTTTAAAGAAAGCGGGGGAGGAGCGCCGGGCGGTACAGACTATGGTTGCCGGTATATCACATGATTTCCGTACGCCTCTTACCGCTGCGGCCGGTTATATGCAGATCGTTGCACAGGACAGGGGCTTATCCGAACGCAGCAGTGATTACCTGGAAAAAGCCATCGCCAAAACGACCTATCTTAAAGACCTGTCAGATGAGTTTTTTGCACTTTCGCTGGTAGACAGCAAAGGGAAGGAAGAGGCTGTAAAGCTTTCCGTGAAGCGTCTGCTGGAGGAAGTGACGCTTTCACAATATGAATGGATAGAGGCTGCGGGTATCGGTTTTTCAGCGGATATCACGGAGGAAAGCTGTGATTATTTCGCAAGTGAAGTGGATATACTCAGGATGCTGGAAAACTTATATTCCAATGCCCGTAAGTACGCTAAGAGCAGGATACACGTACGGCTTGTAAAGCCTGAAGGCAAAGGCTTTGTACTGAGTATGTCAAATGACAGTGACAGGCTTGGGGCAGAGGATATCGAAGATATCTTTAAACCCTTTCACCGCAGTTCCTCCGGGGATACTCCAGGCAGCGGCCTGGGGCTTTATGTTGTTAAGCGTATTGCAGAAAAGTATGGTTGCGGTATAAATGCAGGACTTAGTGAAGACGGGGACTTTGCTATACAGATAGCTTTTTGATGGAGGAGTGAAGCCGGGAGCTGTCCTCTTGAATATAGAACACTGATAAAGTATAATATCATCTGATACGATATTTTCCGGAGGAGATACTGCCGGAGGAAATAGATAACACACGGAGGGTCTAAAAATGATCGAATGGAAGAATCTGGACACGCTGGCTTCTTTTAAAGAACTGGGAAGCAAGGAAAAGGTAAGCTTAAAGGATGTGATGAGCGGCGATAGCGGTGCCCAGCGCGTTAAGAAATATACCGTACCCATGGCGGCAGGTCTTGATTATAACTATGCTGCAAAGGCAGTTAATGATGATATAGTTGACGGACTTGCAAAGCTTGCAGATGAGGCACAGCTGGCAGAGAAGTTTGAGGCGCTTTTCAACGGTGAAGTGATCAATACGGGAGAAAAGAGACTGGTGCTTCACCATCTGACCCGTTCACAGCTTGGAAACGATGTGGTTAAGGACGGTGTTAACAAAAGAGAATTCTATCTGGCTCAGCAGAAGAAGATAGAGGAGTTTGCAAACGATGTTCATGCAGGCAGGATCGTAAATGGCGCAGGAGAGAAGTTTACTACCGTTGTACAGATCGGTATCGGCGGTTCGGATCTGGGCCCCCGTGCAATATATATCGCACTGGAGAACTGGGCAAAACAGACCGGTAATTTCAATATGGAAGCAAAGTTCATCAGTAATGTAGATCCCGATGATGCAGCAGGCGTACTTCAGGGCATAGATGTGGCTCATTCGCTCTTTGTGCTGGTATCAAAATCAGGTACTACTCTTGAGACACTGACAAATGAGTCTTTTGTAAAGGATGCCTTAAAGAAGGCAGGGCTTGATGCTTCCAAACATATGGTAGCGGTTACCAGTGAGACTTCTCCTCTTGCAGGTAACAGCGATTATCTCAAGGCATTCTTCATGGATGATTTTATCGGCGGCAGATTTTCTTCTACATCTGCTGTAGGTGGTGCTGTTCTTTCTCTGGCATTCACCCCCGAAGTATTTGCACGTTTCTTAAATGGTGCAGCAGAGGAAGATAAGCTTGCAACTAACAAGGATATCAGGACCAATCCTGCTATGCTGGATGCACTTATCGGGCTTTATGAAAGAAATGTACTGGGCTTCCCTTCAACAGCCCTGCTGCCTTATTCACAGGCACTCAGCCGTTTCCCCGCACATCTGCAGCAGGCAGATATGGAATCAAACGGAAAGAGTGTTAACCGTTTCGGTGAGTTTGTAAGCTATCCTACCGGTCCGGTACTCTTTGGAGAGCCGGGAACCAACGGACAGCATTCCTTCTATCAGCTGCTTCATCAGGGTACCGACATCATTCCCCTTCAGTTCATCGGCTTTAAGGACAGCCAGCTGGGCGTGGATGTTGATATCCAGGGCAGTACCAGCCAGAAGAAGTTATGTGCCAATGTTGTTGCACAGATAATAGCATTTGCCTGCGGTAAGGATGATGACAATAACAATAAGAAGTTTGCGGGTAACCGTCCTTCAAGCATCATAATAGGAAAGCAGCTTACTCCGGAGTCAATGGGCGCATTGCTTTCGCACTTTGAGAATAAGATCATGTTCCAGGGCTTCTTATGGAACGTAAACAGCTTCGATCAGGAAGGCGTGCAGCTCGGAAAGGTCCTTGCAAAGAAGGTTCTGGCTCACGAGACAGACGGAGCATTAAAGGAGCTGAGCGACCTGTTCGGGATCTGATCGCGGATCCGTAATGGGGGTATAATACATGGGATTGATCAGGACAAATGAAAAATGCATAGGCTGTAACAGATGTATCAGAACATGTAGTTGTACAGGTGCCAATATTGCGGTTGAGAAGGAAAGAGGTAACATCATTGAGGTTGACCCCAAGAAATGTATCGCCTGCGGGGCATGTATAGATGCCTGCGAGCATGGGGCCAGGGAATACGAAGATGATGTGGAACGGTTCTTCTCGGACCTGAAACGCGGGGAAAAGATCTCGGTACTGATCGCACCTGCGTTTCTGGCCAATTACCCGAATGAATACGGGAAATATCTGGGTATGCTTAAAAAGCTGGGTGTCAGGCGTTTTATCAGCGTCTCATTCGGTGCGGATATAACCACCTGGGCATATATTAAGTATATCACTGAGAACAATTTCTACGGTGGTATATCACAGCCCTGTCCCGCAGTAGTCGGGTATATCGAGAGATATCTGCCGGAACTGCTGCCTAAGCTGATGCCGGTACAGAGCCCCATGATGTGTTCCGCCATATATGTAAAGAAATACCTTAAGGAAAATGACAGGCTGGCGTTTATCAGTCCCTGTATCGCAAAAAAGAACGAGATCGATGACCCTAACAATAAGGGATATGTATCATATAACCTGACCTTCTCAAAGCTGGTCGCTTATCTTAAGGAACATCCGGTAAGCGGTGCCGGGGCTTATAATGATGAGATCGAATACGGTCTTGGTTCCATCTATCCGATGCCGGGTGGCCTTAAGGAAAATGTATACTGGCTGCTGGGAGAGGATGCATGCATCCGTCAGATGGAAGGCGAACACCATATGTATGAATATCTTCGCCGTAACAAAGACCGCCTGAAAAACGGAAACACGCCTTATCTTTTTGTGGATGCGCTGAACTGTTCCAGCGGATGCCTTTACGGTACGGGGGTTGATAACAGAAAGACATTTAACGAAGACGTCTTTATCAATATCCAGAAGATCCGCAAAAACAGCAAAAATGATTCGAAAAGATCGGCGTGGGGAAGGGGACTGACACCTGAAAAGAGAATAGCTGCCCTCAATAAGCAGTTTGCGGATCTGAAGCTGGATGACTTTATACGTAAATATACGGACAGAAGCAGGGAATGTGCATACCGTGTTCCTTCGGAAGCGGAAATTGAGAAGATCTTCAACGATACATTAAAAAAGAAGACATTTACTGACCGTCATATAGACTGCGGATGCTGCGGATATGATACCTGTCGTGATATGGCGATCGCAATAGCCAACGGGTTCAGTCATCATCATAACTGTGTGCATTACATCAAAGACAGGGCATATGAGGAAAAAGACAGGGCTGTGGAGCTTGCGGATGAAGTTAAGCGGGCTCATCAGGAGATGAATGAGAAGAAAGAATCCCTGGGAGCCGGGATCAATCAGAATTTTGATAAACTGATCGAATCCATTATGATGATACAGAAGGCAAGTGAAGAAAATGCCAGCCAGACTACAGGTATCTCACAGTCCATGGCAGAGGTAGAGGATTTTACCCAGGAGCTGAAAAAAGTACTTTCTACTATAGAAGAGTGTCTTGGGAAGCTTGACGCAAATAATGCCAATGTAATAGCGATCTCCAGTCAGACAAACCTGCTGGCGCTCAATGCTTCCATAGAAGCGGCCCGTGCAGGCGAGGCGGGAAGAGGCTTTGCCGTTGTTGCCGAGGAGATCAAGATACTGGCAGAGAACTCAAAAGTCACAGCGGATGACAGTAACAGGAACAACAGTGATATCAAGGAAATACTGAACAAACTGATAGAAGAATCGCAGCATCTTTCCGAGATAGTAAGCAGCGTTAACGGGCGTGCGGAGAGTCTGGTAGCATCCTCCGAAGAAACGGCTTCTTCCGTTGATATGATGCAGTCTGTTACACGGAATGTGGAGGATTCGCTTAAGCAGCTGCTTGAATCGTTCTGATATTATAGTTTTTTGAAAAATATCCCGAAAAACCACCCCTGTCCTATGGGGTGGTTTTTATGTAAGCACTTTCAACAAAATCTCAGACTAAATTCTATGTAAAAATTCAACAATTAATACTTTTCAAATTGACAGATATGTTATATTATAAAAATCGTAATATACTTGTATACAAGTATATTAAGTGGCTGCTATCACTTTTGAGGGGTAAAAATGAAGGTACTCAATAAATACTCACGGGAGACGGCCAGAGATTTTGCGTTGAGGGTTTTGAAGGAGAACATACTCTCCCTGGAGCTCAAGCCCGGAATGGCTATATCGGAAAATGAGCTTTCGGCAGAACTCAAGATCTCGCGTACACCGGTAAGAGAGGCGATAATCGAACTGGCTAAGGCTTATCTGATAGAGATATATCCACAGAGGGGAAGCTTTATTTCACTCATCGACCCCAAGATGGTAGAGGAAGCAAGATTCTTAAGAAAGATAACCGACACAGCGGTGATAGAAACTGCCTGTGATGAGATAGACGAAGAGGGGATCAAGCTCCTGGAAGATAATGTATCACTTCAGGAGTATTACCTGTCAAAGGGTATGACAGATAAGATCTTCGAACTGGATAATCAGTTCCATAAAGATATCTATGTTGTAGCTAAAAAAGATATTATCTATGAGATCCATTCGACCCTGATGATCCACTTTGACAGGGTTCGAAATCTTTCCGTAGCTACGGTAAAGGATTTCAAGGTAGTCGGTGATCACCGCAATATGCTGGAAGCCATAAAGGCAAGAGATAAAAAGACTGCGGTTGAGCTTGTTGACAAACATCTGAGCAGATATCAGATAGATGAAAAAGAAATAAGAAGTAAAAAACCTGAGTACTTCAAGGTTTGAGGAGGGAAAAAGTGATCAGATTCAGAAAAAAGAAAAAAGTAGAAGTTCCTCATAAAAAGGTAGACTTCAAGCTGTATTTTAAAAGGTACTGGCAGCTGTATCTTTTATTGGTGATCCCGCTTATCTATCTGCTGGTGTTCAAGTACAGCCCCATGTATTACGTAATGATAGCCTTCAAAAAGTACAGTATCGTGCAGAAGGTTTCCGAGATGCCCTGGGCTAAGAACCACGGCTTTGAGTATTTTATCAAGGCATTCAGGAACAAGGATTTCATCTATGCGCTGAGGAATACTATCTTCCTTAATCTGCTGGATATAATCGTGGGCTTCCCGGTACCTATCATATTTGCTCTGCTTCTTAACGAGCTGCGTTTGAAGTTCTTTAAGAAGACCGTGCAGACGATCGCATACATGCCCCACTTCCTTTCATGGGTCATCATTTACGGACTTGCACTTCAGCTTTTTACACCTTCAAGCGGTCTGGTAAACATGGTTATACAGAAGCTGGGCTTTGAGCCGGTACATTTTCTGGACAGCGGCAGCGGTTGGGTAGCCACATATATAGGCCTGGGAGTATGGCAGTCCTTCGGATGGAACTCCATAATCTACCTTGCAGCTATTTCCGGTATCTCACCCGAGCTATATGAAGCAGCTTCGGTTGACGGCGCCAACAGATGGCAGAAGATGTGGCACATAACGCTGCCCTCCATCAGACCTACTATAGTAGTGCTCCTGATACTTGCTCTTGGTAATGTGCTTGGATCAAACTTCGACAGACCTTTTGCATTGCAGAACAATGCGGTGCTTAAGCAGGCAGAAGTTATATCGACCTTCGTATACAAAAACGGTATTAAGGGACTGCAGTTCTCACTTACCACAGCAGTGGGTCTGTTCCAGTCTATCGTAAATGTTATATTCCTGGTACTCGCCAACTGGTTCTCACGTAAGATGGGCGAACGCGGAATAGTGTAGGAGGTTGTTATGAAGATACAAGTTGATGATACAAGCAGAGAAATACATTCGTTAAGAACAAAGGTAGGAGACTGGATCATAATCTTTGTGTGCGTGACCATAGCGCTTATATGTCTCATACCTATGATAAACCTTCTGGCCAGATCTTTATCGGGTTCCGATTACCTGGTAAAGCATGAAGTATATCTGTTGCCTAAGGGATTCAATTTCGAAGCCTATGTTACGGTATTTAAGGATCCTAAATATCTTAAAGCTTTCGGATGGACTGTACTGCTTACAGTGATCTGTACCGTATTGAGCCTTGTGATGACCACGCTTTGCGCATTCCCGCTCATCTTCAGCGAGCTTAAAGGAAGAGGTGTGATAAATGCTTTTATCACGATAACAATGTTCTTTAATGCAGGTACCATACCTAACTACCTGCTTATGCAGAACCTGCACCTTCTGGACAATCCTCTGGTGCTTATAATTCCGGGATGCTTAAGCGTATATAACATGATAATACTGAGAAGTTTCTTCTATGGTATACCGGATTCGCTTAAGGAATCCGCAGAGCTGGACGGAGCAAGCTACTTTACGATACTGACAAAGATATATATTCCACTTTCAAAACCTGTTTTTGCAACACTTGCACTTTTCTACGCAGTAGGTAGATGGAATGGTTATTCGGATGCTCTTATGTATATGAAGGATAAGAACTTCTTCCCCTTACAGCTGCTTCTGTATAACATCCTCAACAACTTAAGCCAGGTTGAGGTTGCAACGCAGGAAGGCTTCTCCACACCGGGACTTCATGAATCGCTCAAGGCCGCGATCGTTATGTTCTCTACGATCCCCATCCTGTGCATCTATCCCGGACTGCAGAAGTACTTTATCCAGGGTGTTACCCTTGGTGCTGTAAAGGAATGATCAACGTGTTTTGACGGCAATGTCGCCGTTAAATATAAGCCTATAAAGGAGGAAAGCAAAGAAATGAAAAAGAGACTTTTGTCAATGCTTCTTGCCGGAGCTATGGTAGTTTCGATGGCAGGCTGTACAAACGGAGGCGGTGAAGCAGAGCCTACCGGTGTTGGTACACCCGATCCCGAAACACCTGTAACCCAGCAGACCTACGAGGAAGACCACACTGAGATCGAGGGTGGCAGCGCTTCCGAACTTACAGACGGAAAGTTTGCAGAGACCAGAAAGATCACCGTTGAGGTTTATGACCGTGGTAATGACGGTGGTACAGATCCTACTAACAACATGTATACCGATTATATCAAGAAAGGTATGCTCGAGGATCACAACGTAGAAGTTGAGTTCGTATCAGTCGGACGCTGGTCAGAGGTTGATGATATCAATAACCTTCTGGCTGCACAAAATGCTCCCGATATCTGCTTAACTTATTCTTATCCTACCATTCAGACATACGCAGATATGGGCGGTGTACTTGATCTTCAGAAATACGTTGTAGATTACAAGAATGATATCCCTCATCTCTGGGATTGGCTGGGAACCACCAATATGTATTGGGACAAGAGCGTTACCGACGGTACCCTCTGGGCTATCGAAGGAAAGCGTGCAAACAACAACCGTATCGTAACCTTCGTTCGTAAGGACTGGCTTGATAAGCTCGGTCTTGAAGAGCCTACTACCACCGAAGAGTTCCACGATATGCTGGTAGCTTTCAAAGACAATGCAAGCACCCTTCTGGGCGCAGATGCAGATAAGATGGTTCCGTTCTCATGCTCAGTTGACGTAGGCTGGAGAGCAGCTCTGATCATCGAGTCAAAGATGGATCCTAACATCACTGATAAAGAGCTCTATGTAAACGGTTTCGATGACAGAAAGCTTACCCAGAACGGTACCAAGGAAGCTATGAAGCTCCTTAACGGCTGGTACAACGAAGGCCTTATGTGGGATGAGTTCATCCTTCATGACGGCGATACCGCAGAAGATGATATGATGAAGGCAGGTTATGTAGGTGCATTCATGCATAACTGGGATTATCCTTTCCGTGGCGGTGAGGATTCCATCAACGCTAACCTTAAGAGGATCGTTGGTGATGACGCTAAGTTCGTAGCAGTTGACTGCTTCGAGGCATCTAACGGCGAATACATTAAGTACTGCGACTCAACCGCAGGTGACAGAAAGATCTTCTTCCCTACCACTAACGATGAGCCTCTGGCTTCACTGCTTTACCTTGACTGGATCTCCGATCCCGTACACATTGAATATCTGCAGTGCGGTGATGAGGGTGTGACCCATAGTGTTAACGCTGACGGATCATTTTCATTCATGTCTGCAACCGGTGATCCTATAATGAACTCCGGACAGAACATCGATATGACCATCACATGTAACGGACTTAACCTTTCAACACCTGAGCTTACACTTAAGTCTATGTATAACAACTATCCTCCCTGCGATCCCGAGGATGTTAAGAAGGCTAATGATGTAGCTAACAACGGCAAGAAGCCCGCTAAGAACTCCAAGATCACTACCATCGAAGCTGAGGCAGGTATGGGTGAAGCTCTTAACTCAAAGAGAAACGTTCTTTATGATAACGTTCTTAAGTGTGCACCCGAAGAGTTCGATGCTCAGTGGGAAGAGTACATGACCGATTATCTCACCTCAGGCGGACAGGCTATTATCGACGAGCGTACCGAAGCTTGGGAGAAGCTCTACGGCGATAAGGTTACTCTTGAGTGACCCTGATTGTACATGTAATACAAAATGAGTTATAATGGTGGTGCTCCGCGTTAAGCGGGGCACCATTTTCTTTATGAAGGAAAGGACTTTGGAAACCGCAGTTTATGAAGATCTTTAAGATAATTGTTATAAGCGGTATCGCTGTAGTGGCTGTATTGGGCCTTAGTTTTGCGCTGCTGCATTTCATGTTTCCGGCTACTCCGGAAGACAATAACACGGGAAGTGCAGGCACTGTGAGTATAAGTGAGGTTCAGGTCATAGATATAGCTGAATCGGAACCGGTGAATATATTTGAGAATGTATCAGAGGATATACCTGAAACTGTATCTGAAGATGATATCGGAACTGTATCGGAGGATGAGATACTGACAGTATCCGGAAACGAGGAGGTCACGGTATCCGAAAACGGACCGGAAATGGTCGTAGAAGGAGAGATAACAAGCGTATCCGAAGATGAGGTGGCAGAGCAGCCGGCAGAGACGCCTGCAGAGTCGGGGCCGGAAGATACCAGGGCACCTTTTTTCCTTGTGTTTAACGGATCACCTGTGATAAAGACGGGTGATACATTTGATATCCATAAATACATGGGATATGCGGATGACGTCGACAGACATGTGGATCTTGAAGTATCTGGAGAGGTAAATACGGCAGCAGAAGGAACGTACCCGCTTTCGATAACGCTGCGTGATGATGCGGGACGTACCGCATCGCAGAAGATGAATGTGAAGGTTGTGGCAGAGCTGCCGGGATCTTCCGGAGGCGGAGGCAGTAAGGAAGAGTTTTCTGATTTCATCGCTAAGTATAAGACCGAAGAAACCAGTGTGGGGATCGATATTTCGAGATGGCAGGAGACCGTTGATTTTGAAAAGGTAAAAGCAGCGGGCTGTGAATTTGTTTATATGAGGATAGGTGGCCGTGATGACGGCGAACTGTATACGGACAGGTATTATCTTAATAATATAGCCGGAGCAAAAGCAGTGGGACTCAAGGTCGGTATATACTGGCATGCAGAGGAAGCCAATGCACAGCAGGTTAAAGAGAGTGTTGATTACCTGATGGGAGTATTAAACGGTGTGGAGCTTGATTTCCCCATCGCATATGACTGGGAGGATTTCCTGCATTTCGAAAACTACGGTATGAACATTTATGATCTGAATAATAACCTTGATGTATTCGTCAGTGAGATAAAAGCAAGGGGATATTCGGCATGTCTGTACAACAGTAAGTATTATCTGGAGACGGTATGGACCAGTGCAGCCAATCATCCTTTATGGCTTGCTCACTACGTTAACTCAACCAACTATCAGGGGCAGTTCTTTATGTGGCAGCATGGCTGTACCGGAAGGATAGACGGGATCAGCGGGGATGTGGATCTGGATGTACTTTACAACAATTCACTTGCCGCACTTGGACTTTAAGCGTAAAGACCTCTTGCATTTTTTAGTGCTTGTGTTATAATCACCCTTAATACAGCGTTGACGGAGAACAAATCCGTGGAACCCGCGATACAGAGAGATGCCGGTGCTGAGATGGCATCATGCGGATACGGAGGAGACCGCTCCCGAGCTTCATGTGAGAAAGCCGTAGACATCCGGCACAAGCATGACGGGCATCCCGCCGGAACGGGGATAAAGAGTTAAAAGTCAAGGTGGAACCGTGCTTATTCAGGCACCCTTGGAAACAGGGGGGCCTTTTTTGATCTTAAAGGGCCCACGAAGCGGCAAATACCGGAAGGAGGAATATCAGATGAAGATCATTTACAAAGACGGAACTGTGGGCGAGTGTCCCGAAGAGGAGGTAACGCATGTACTGCGTCACTCTGCGGCACATATAATGGCTCAGGCTATCCAGAGGCTTTATCCCGAAGCGGATTTTGCTTACGGACCTGCTACTGAGAGAGGCTTCTATTATGATGTGGATCTGGGAGATAAAAAACTCTCCGATGAGGATCTGCAGGCTATCGAAGCAGAGATGAAGAAGATA
The DNA here is from genome assembly GCA_017539565.1 of Lachnospiraceae bacterium. Taxonomy (GTDB): domain Bacteria; phylum Bacillota; class Clostridia; order Lachnospirales; family Lachnospiraceae; genus NK4A136. The sequence goes on along the minus strand of JAFYCS010000095.1, from coordinate 13,624 downwards.
ACCAAGGAGAACCTTCCTTTTAAGTCCTTTATATTGGACAGAGCCGACGCTATCAAGCTCATGCAGGAGCGCGGTGCCAAGTATAAGGAAGAGCATATCGGAGATCTTCCCGATGACGCTGTCATAAGCTTTTTCCAGCAGGGTGATTATATCGATATGTGTATCGGACCCCACATCTGCTATACCAAGGCGCTTAAAGCATTCAAGATAACCGGACAGAGCGGGGCTTATTGGAAAGATGATGCAAAGAACAAGATGCTCACCCGTATCAACGGTGTTGCATTTGCATCAGCCGAAGAACTGGCTGAATATGAGAAGCAGGTAGAGGAAGCAAAGGCACGTGATCATCGTAAGATAGGTAAGGAAATGGGCCTGTTCATGACGGATGATCTGATCGGTAAGGGACTTCCCATGTTCCTCTCCAGAGGTTATACCATATGGCAGGAACTTGAAACCTATATCCGCCAGAAGGAATTAAAGCTGGGTTACCAGCACGTGCTTACGCCCTGCGTAGGAAGCGTGCAGCTGTATCAGACCAGCGGACACTGGGATCACTATCGTAAGAACATGTTCCCTCCTATGGAAGTAGAAGGTGAAACCTTCGTACTGCGTCCCATGAACTGCCCTCATCATATGATGATCTATGCAAACAAGCCCCATAGTTATCGTGAGCTGCCTATACGTATAGGTGAGATTGCACATGATTTCCGTTTCGAGGCCAGCGGTACCTTAAAGGGAATAGAGCGTGTGCGTCACTTCTGTCAGAATGATGCGCATCTGTTTGTAACTCCCGATCAGATAAAGGAAGAGTTCAGCAAGGTTGTAGACCTGATCCTGGATGTTTATAAGGATTTCGGTATAACGGATTACCGCTGCGTACTGTCACTGCGCGATCCTGCTGATACGGAGAAGTATTATCCCGATGACGATATGTGGAATACCGCAGAAGATTCCCTTCGTCAGGTGCTTAACGATATAGGCCTTGAATATACGGAAGAGATCGGTGAGGCTGCATTCTACGGTCCCAAGCTGGACGTTAATGTTAAGCCTGCTGTAGGTGCAGAGATAACACTTTCCACCTGCCAGCTGGATTTCTGCCTGCCTATGAAGTTTGATCTTAAGTATATCGACAGCGACGGAACGGAGAAGACACCTGTTGTACTGCATCGTGCTATAATGGGTACCCTGGACCGTTTCATGGCATTCATAATCGAGCAGACGATGGGTAAATTCCCTGTATGGCTGGCTCCTCTCCAGGTAAAGGTGCTGCCTGTCAGCGAGAAGACCAACGAATATGCAGGCAAGGTTAACGAGGCACTGGAGAAGGCAGGTGTACGTACACTGCTTGATGACAGAAATGAAAAGATAGGTTATAAGATACGTGAGGGCCAGCAGGTAGACCGCGTACCTTACATGCTGATAATCGGTCAGAAAGAGGCTGAAGAAGGCACTGTCAGCGTTCGTAAGCGCGATTGCACGGAGAATGAGGTGATGAGCCTTGAAGCCTTTGTTGAGAAGGTAACAGAGGAGATCCGTACCAAAGCAAGATAATAAGCGGATCATGCAGGAAAGAGATAGAGGTGATCTTATGCAGGAAAAAAAGCAGGGGTCAAAGGGCATAATTATCTGCCTGATCGTTATGGCAGTGCTGCTTGCAGCCGGAGTAGCGGTGTTCATTATAGGTACGGGCCCGGCAAGAAACTTCAGTAAAATGAATGATAAGGCCATAATGTGCATCAATAACAAGGATTACGAGGGGGCGGTGGATGTATACCGTCAGATGCTGGAGATCGCACCGGGTAATGATACCGCATTAAGCGGCCTTAACCGTGCATACTCACTGTGGGCTGACTATCTTGATGATGATAATGAGCCGGAGCTTGCTGCAGAGGTAATGGAGGAAGAGGCTGATTATCTTGCGGAGCTTAACGACAGAGTGCATTCAAAACGTATTAGCCGTATGATACAGGACGTTGAGCAGAATGCAAGGGATTATCTGGATGAAGATAAGCCGGATCCTGATCCTTTGGTTCAGACGGATCCTGACGATCCCACGCAGCAGCGACCCGATAACGATCCCAGCGTTTTGCTGGAGACTGCTTATGAGCTGATGGGCAGAGGTGACTATAAAGGAATGCTTAATGTTGACGGCAGTACGGAAGCGGATGCACTTGTACAGCTTATGAAAGACAGAGGGCAGGATATATTCATCTTCGGTGATGATTACAACGGCGAAAAGGATTATACCGGACAGGCTGTAGGACTTTATATCATACCGGATGGTTACTACTTCTATTATGGAGATTATGTTGACGGTGTCCGCGACGGGTTCGGTACCAGTTACTGGAAGAACGGTACAGAAACGTATGAGATGTATCAGGGATACTGGAAAGATGATGCTCCCAACGGACAGGGGACCATTACCAACAGGGATGAGTATGCCGATTCTACCTCTATGGTCAGCGGAAGCTTCACAGACGGCCGTCAGGATGGCGATATGAGTTATGACGTGATCGATTCCTTGGGTATGATAAGTCACGGTGAGTATAAGGCTACCGACGGTGATGCACCGGAGATAAAGTCATCCGGAGTGGATTCTACTTATTATGGTTACGGCTATACTCCATATGTTGAACTTTCCGACGGTACCATAATATATTATTATTCCGACGGCGAATACCTTGGTGCGTTAGGCTATCGCAGAAGATAATGATGATCTGAACGGGGCGGTTTATCCGCCCCTTATTTTTTTGCATTCATAGCCGATATATTGATTACAGAGCGCGGCGCCGTGTATCTCTGAATAACAATTTCATAAGGAGGGTGTCTTTATGATCATTGATTCCGGAAGTGTAAGTATGGGATCAACGCGCACCTACACGGCCAAAAGCGTATCTGTTTCGCTGGCGGGATGGGCGCAGAAAAGAGTAAGGGCGCCGGAGCTGTTGTATGATACCAGGGAGATGTTCCGCAATCAGCTGAATGCGCGGTATTCTTCGAGAATGACGGCTCAAAAAAGCGGCGTACGTAACGACGATGCAGCGCAGTATGAAAAACTGCGGCAAAAGATGCTATACCAGTTTTTATCCAGGATCCACGCCATGTTTCAGGGCGTGAAAGAAAAAGGTAAAAACTATGGTAACGGTGAAAGCGGCGGGGTTAGCTTTTTTTCCTACAGTTCATACAGCTATGAAGAGACTGAGGAAACTACGTTTTCTACTACAGGGAAAGTGAAATGTGCCGATGGCAGGGAGATAGATTTTAATATCGGACTGTATATGGGCAGATCTTTTTCAGAGTATATAGAGGGGAGTACGGAATATACCATTTCACCGGTAGCAGCCCTGTGTGACCCGTTGGTGATCAACCTTGAAGGAAACATTGCGGGAGTATCCGATACGAAGATACGTTTTGATCTGGATGCAGACGGAGTAATTGATGAGATATCCGGCTTGAATGCAGGAAGCGGATATCTGGCACTGGATAAAAACGATGACGGCAGGATCAATGACGGCAGTGAACTCTTCGGGACAAAAAGCGGAGACGGATTTTCGGATCTTGCAGCTTATGATACGGACGGTAACGGATGGATAGACGAAGCCGATCCCATATTTAACAGGCTGAAGATATGGATCACGGATGAGAACGGAAATGAGAAACTCTATAGTCTTAAGGATAAAGGAGTCGGAGCTATATATCTTGGAAATGCGGATACGTCATTTGACTTAAAGTCTGCGGATAACGTAACAAACGCAAGGATACGTAAGACAGGGGTGTTCCTGTATGAAAACGGGATGGCCGGAACGGTCCAGCACCTGGATCTAGCTAAAAGACCGTTGACTTTGCGTGCATAAGACAAATGTGGTATTATTAGGGGTGGCGGTTTAGCCGCCCCTTATTTTTGACTTATTAAAAGGAGTGACTGATATAATGAAGATAGTGGTTTTGGCAGGAGGTACCAGTACCGAGCGTGAAGTGTCACTGGTCTCCGGCAGGGAAGTATATCGTGCATTGAAAAGCCGCGGTCATGAGGTAGTGCTGCTCGACGTATTTTTAGGCTGTCCGGATATAAAGCCCGGAGAAGCCTTCGATCTGGAGCGCGACTGGTCGGAAGGGATTGCCGATATAGGTGTGGAAAGCCCTGATATAAAGAAGATCCTGGCACAGCGTCCCGATGGAGATAAACGTTACTGCGGACCGAATGTATTTGAGATATGCTCTCTGGCGGATGTGGTATTTCTTGCGCTGCATGGAGCCGGAGGTGAAGACGGAAAGCTTCAGGCGATGTTTGAATTAAACGGTATCCCTTATACGGGAACGGATCATTCAAGCAGTGCGGTATGTCTGGATAAGGGACTTACACGTGCCGTACTTGCTTCACATGGTATCCCCGTGCCGCACGGACAGGAGGTTTATCCGGGAGAAGAACCGGGAAAAGTGGATTTTCCGGCGGTGGTAAAAGCCTCAAACGGCGGTTCCACGGTGGGAACATATTTTGTGGAGAATGAAGTTGAACTTAAAGAAGCTGTTAAGAAAGCACGTGAGCTGGATCCGCATATAGTGATCGAAAGCAGGATATCCGGCCGTGAGTTTACCTGCGGACTGCTTGACGGAAAAGCTCTTCCTCTTGTTGAGATAATGCCCAATGAGGGTGAGTACGATTATAAGAATAAGTACCAGGCGGGAAGTACAAAAGAGGTATGTCCCGCTCCGCTTGATGAAAAAACTGCGCGTTATATACAGGATCTTGCAGAGCAGGCATGGAAAGCACTGCATCTTTCGGTATATGCCAGACTTGACTTTATGATGGATGAGTCAGGTAACGCATATTGTCTTGAGGCTAATACGCTTCCGGGAATGACGCCTACATCCCTTATCCCGCAGGAAGCTGCGGCCGTAGGTATCGACTTCCCCGGATTGTGTGAGAAGATAATCGGGATATCGCTGAAAAACAAATAATAAGATCCGGGACAAGGGTATCTTCTTGTGATTCTGTCATCCTGAGCGGAGCGAAGGATCTTGAATACATACGAGGTTTAGAAAAAATGAAATCAATGACAATAAACAACATTTGCCGCGCCTGTAACGGAGAGCTTACCGGTAATGATATATCTTCTGCCGAAGCAAGCTGCGTGGTGATAGATTCCAGAAAGATCGAACCCGGCGGAGTCTTTATAGCAACAAAGGGTGAGCGGGTGGACGGGCACAGTTTCATTCCGCAGGTTTTTGAAAAAGGTGCCCTGGCTGTTGTGTGCGAAGAAGCTCCTGCTGATGCTGCAGGCCCTTGCATAGTTGTGAAGGACAGTTTTAAAGCGCTTACGGATATAGCTGCATTTTACAGAAAGCAGTTATCCTGCAGGTTTATAGGTATTACCGGAAGCGTGGGAAAGACCAGTACCAAGGAAATGACTGCAGCTGTACTTAAGCAGAAATATAAGGTACTCTGTACTGAAGGAAACTTTAATAATGAGATAGGCGTGCCGATCACCATTCTTCGTATCAGGGATGATGATGAATGTGCCGTGGTGGAGATGGGCATCAATCACTTCGGAGAGATGAGCAGGCTGACAGCGCTGGTGCAGCCGGATATAGCACTCATCACTACTATAGGTGAATGTCATCTTGAAGCATTGCATGACCGTGACGGTGTACTTAAGGCAAAGACAGAGATATTCGAAGGCATGAATGACAGCGGCATTGCAGTGCTTAACGGTGAAGATGATAAGTTAAGGACCGTAAACAGAAAGGGGACAGTCTTTTATTCACTTGATGACGGCTTTGATACTTCTTTTATCCCGGGCAGACATATGCAGCTTAATGCACACGGTGCAGCTGCAGTGGGACGCCTTTTGGGAGTTGATGATGATAAGATAACGGAAGGCTTAAAGAGTGTTCAGACTATGAGCGGCCGCGGCAGTATCGTAAAATGCGCGGATCACAATGTGATAGATGACTGCTACAATGCTAATCCCACTTCGGTAAAAGCTTCGATCGACATGCTTTGTGAAACTTTTGCTTCCGATCGCGTGGCGATCCTTGGAGATATGTTTGAGCTGGGAGAAAATGAAGCTGCGCTTCATGCGTCGGTCGGGGCGTATGCAAAGGAAAAAGGCGTGGATGAGCTGATCACTGCCGGTGCTTTGTCAAAGAATATGGCAGAGGCATTCGGGAATGCACGTTATTATGAAAGTACGGATGCGCTGATAGAAGCGCTTTCCGGAATGGATCTTAAAGGAAAAAATATACTGGTAAAAGCTTCGCATGGAATGCATTTTGAAAAGGTTGTAGAGGCACTTACATGATCCTGTCATCCTGAGCGCAGCGAAGGATCTTATACAAGGAGGTATCACAATGGACTATGATGTACTCATAATCGGAGCCGGACCGGGGGGGATATTTTCGGCATACGAACTGGCAAAACTTAAGCCGGGCCTTAAGATAGCGGTATTTGAGAGCGGTAATCCGCTTGAAAAACGCAAATGCCCGATCGACGGCGATAAAGTTAAAAGCTGCATCGGCTGTAAGCCCTGTTCCATCATGAACGGCTTTGGCGGTGCGGGTGCTTTTTCCGACGGAAAATATAATATAACCAATCAGTTCGGCGGTACTTTGTATGAATACATAGGCAAGAACAAAGCCATAGAATTGATGAAATATGTTGATGACATCAACATGAGCCACGGCGGTAAGGGTACGAAGCTATATTCTACCGCTAACACGGAGATCAAAAAGCTCTGCCTGCAGAATGACTTACATCTTTTGGATGCCTCCGTTCGTCACTTGGGCACCGATGTCAATTATATCGTGCTTGGGCAGCTGTTTGATGAACTTAAAGATAAAGTGGATTTTTATTTCCTTTCGCCGGTAGAGCATGTAAGGCAGATCGAAGGCGGATATAAAGTTGAATTAAAGGATGCTTCATATACCGGTGAGAAGTGCATCATATCTGCGGGACGAAGCGGCAGCAAGTGGATGGAGAGCGTTTGCAGCGAGCTTAAGATACCCACAAAGAGCAACCGCGTGGATATAGGCGTGCGTGTTGAGCTTCCTGCAGCGGTATTTTCACATCTTACGGATGAGCTGTATGAAAGCAAGATAGTATACCGTACCGCAAAGTACGGCGATCTGGTGCGTACCTTCTGTATGAATCCCAAAGGCGCGGTGGTTAATGAAAATACAAACGGCATCGTTACCGTAAACGGTCACAGCTATGAGGATCCGGAAAAGCAGACAGAGAATACCAATTTCGCATTGCTGGTGGCTAAGCATTTTTCACAGCCATTCAAAGACAGTAACGGTTACGGTGAGAGCATAGCAAGGCTCTCGAATATGCTGGGCGGAGGTGTTATAGTACAGCGATTCGGAGATCTGATAACAGGCCATCGTTCCACGCCTTCACGTATAAGCGAGGCTTTCATCACACCCACGCTTAATGCTACGCCCGGTGATCTGAGCCTGGTAATGCCCAAGCGCATACTGGACGGTATCATAGAGATGATCTATAAGCTCGATAAGATAGCTCCGGGTACCGCCAATGACGATACTCTGCTCTACGGAGTGGAAGTCAAGTTCTATAATATGGAAGTCGAGATAGATGAGAATCTTGAAACCCTTCACAAGGGCCTGTTCATAATAGGCGACGGCAGCGGCATTACACATTCGCTTTCGCATGCCAGCGCCAGCGGTGTGCATGTGGCAAGGGTGATCTGCGGAGCTTAACGGATATTTAGCAGGAATTGAACATAAAAACAGCGTCCGGTCGGTCGCTGTTTTTTGGTATGTTTCAAAAAATGGTACAAATGGGTGATATACATTACCGTTATATATATATATAATTTTTCTGAAAATATCCGGCATATCGTGATCACGGATCACGACAGCTTATCATGCATAAGGAGGGAGAAATGAAAAGAAAAAGACTGTTGGCATGGCTGCTTACGCTGGCAATGTGCTTTTCGGAGATCGGAGGCACGGGTCTTAAAGTGATGGCAGCGGGAGAAGATGAGGTTAACATGGAGGCTGATGTTGATGACGACATACAGCCGGACGACGGCGCGGGTTTTGTGAAAACTGCGGAAAATACCATGTTTTGCACCACAGGAATGCTTGAGCCGAGTACTATCGGACAGGATGCCGATCCATGGAGCGGAAGTTTTGTTTATTATGGCAGTTATCAGGGCAAACCCGTAAGATACAGGGTGCTTGATAAAGATAATAGGGAACACGGCCATGTTGATCAATATTCCTTGTTCCTCGATTGCGATAGTCTGCTGTTTAAAAGCGGGTGGGAAGGCGTTTCCCTTGCGGAAAAAACTATCCTGGATAAAGGGCTGTTTAGTGCGAAAGAGAAAGAAGCACTTGTCAAGTCTAATGGCAGATACGTCAATGGCACGAACAGGCTTGATGGGCAATTGGTATATTACCTGCACCAGGGAGATGTTAACACTGAATCTTATGGATATGCAAGGCGCGGGAGCCTTAAGAAAAACGTTTTCGGTACGGCTGCACCCGGAAACTACTGGCTGCGTTCCTATGAATCATTGAATTTTAATTATGGTGATATCGTCACGGATAAAGGGGAAGTGGCTAATCATAGGAATAATCACGAGGATAATTATGTCAGTCCCGCTTTTAGTATCGATCTGTATGATGTTGTGTTTTCTACTGCCGTCAAAGGAGAGAAGGGAGGAGTCGATACCGAGTATAAACTGACCTTAAGATTCAACGGATTGCCCATAAAGCTTGCTGATGGAAAAGAAGTAAAGATCAAAGGCGACGAAGTAAGTGTACCGTTTAATATATACGGGGATAATGCCGCTTATGCGAATGCTGTTTCTGTTCTGATATTGGATGATGAATATAAAACGCTGGCAAGAAATGATCAGAATGCAAAAATTCTTTACTATGGCACGCTTGAAATGAACGGCAGCTTTTCCGCAAACCGGACCGGAAGCTTTAAGCTGCCTGAAGGCCTCTCAGCCAATGACTGGGGTAGTGCCTACAGGGTCTATATCCTTCCCGAAGTTATCGGTGATGCATACAGAACCGATTATGCGGGCACTCCTGTCGAAATTAAAAAGGATAGCGTAAATATCATTAAGACATACAAGGTTACATTTGACACAAAAGGAAACGGTACCGCGCCGGAAGCGCAGGTGATCGAAAAAGGTGAAAAGGCAGTAAAGCCCTCTGACCCCAAAGCAGCAGGATATAGCTTTGCCGGATGGTATGCTAATCAGGCCTGCACCGGAGATGCATTTGATTTTGATACCCCTATAACAGCCGATATCACCCTGTATGCGAAGTGGATCGAGTCGACCTGGACGGTGAGCTTTGAGCCCAACTGCGAAGATGCCGCAGGCATGCCGCAGCAGCAGAAGGTTATGAAAGGCAATACTGCGGTAGAACCTAAGGATCCCACACGCGAAGGTTACGCCTTTGGCGGCTGGTATAAGAAAGCTGCCTGCGATGAAGCTTCCAAATACGATTTCAGTAAGCCTGTGACCGGGAATATCAAATTGTATGCGAAGTGGAAAGAACTGCACGAAGTGAGCTTTGATGCCGACGGCGGCAGCGGGAATATGCCTGCCGTAAAAGTAGCCGATGGGGATTACTTTACTCTTCCGGAATGCAGCTTTACAGCACCTGATAAGAAGTATTTCATAGGATGGATGAAAGGCTCTGCGCTTAAGTATTCAGGCGCTTCGGTACAGATCACTTCCGATACCGTATTTAAGGCATACTGGGGAGATTACAAATATCATACTGTCCAATTCATAGTAGACGGTGAGACAAAGAAAGTAGAAGAAGTCAGATCCGGAGAATGTGTTTCACAGCCCGAGGATCCTGCTGATAAAGAAGGCATGTCCTTTATGGGATGGTATGTGAGCACAGGAGGATGGGGCGAAGACTATAAATTTGATTTTACTACAGAGATCACAAAGAATCTCGTGCTTTACGCAAAGTGGAGAGATGAAGCTAAATATCATATCACTGTAAATTGCGGTCTGGAAGGCGGCGGTACAGTGACGGTTAACGAAGGACACGAAGCATATGTCAGTGCGGGAGATGATGTAACGATCAAACTGACTCCGGATGAGTATTTTGATTTTGACTATCTTTATAACGTGCCTTTTGAGAGCATGGGGAAAGCAGTACCTGAGACTGTAAAGCGTACCGATGAAGGCGTTATCGATAATACCACATATTATACCTACACTTTCAAGTTCCCTAATGTAAAAAACCTTATGTATGGGAGCGAATTCTATGACTGTTCCATAGAGGCATATTTTACAAAGAGGGCCGATCATGAACACGATCTGGAAATACATCCGGGGAAGAAGCATAGCTGTACGGTATCGGGAAACATGGCATGGGCAGAGTGTAAGATCTGCGGTCATAAATACACCTGGAACGAGGAAAGTGAAACTATCGGCTATGATATAAGCGGATACCCGGATGACTATGTTATAGAACCGGCCGGTCACACTGATGTAGTTATGATAGAGGCTAAAGAGCCTGACTGCACGGTATCGGGTAATCTGGCTTATGCTATCTGCAACGACTGCGGAACCATGTGGTGGAACAACAATATGGGTGATGAGATCACAATGGACGATGTGATCATTCCCATAGATGTAAATGCGCATGAATGGGATCCCGCAACAGTAACGTATACATGGGCGGATGATATGACTTCGGTATCTGCCTGCTGTATATGTAAGCATAATGCAGAGCACAGGCGCACCGAGGAGGCCGGCGTTACACGTACGGTAGTAAAGGAAGCTGCCTGTGAAGAAGACGGTATCGCAGATTATAAATCGGACGCATTTACCGATCCGTTATTTGAGGTACAGACTAAGACAGGTGTGGCGATCGAAAAAACCGGTCATGATTACCTGGAGCCCTTCTATGAGTGGAGCGCCGATCTTTCGGCTGTAAGCGCGGTCAGCGAATGCAGCAGGGATGCTTCCCATAAGATAAGCGAAACGGTTGCACCTAAGGTTACTGAGATGGATGGGTATAAAAAGTATACCGCCACATTTACCAATGAAAGATTTGAAGAACAGGTAAGGGATATAGCTGAAGTAACATTTGATATGAACGGCGTGAGCGCATCGGATGTTCCCAATATCCAGAAAGTGGATCTTAACGATCCTGCGGTCATACCATATACCTCTCCTTCGGCTGAAGGCTATATCTTTACCGGATGGTACAGCGATGAAGACTGCACAAAGGTTTATGATTTTGATACTCCCATAAGCAAAAACACCGTGATATATGCGGGCTGGCTTAGCGAAAGCGCGACTGTCTTTACCGTAAGCTTTAATATGATGGGACATGGCGCAGTTATAGCACCTGTAAAAGTAGAGAATGGCAAAAAGCTGCCCAGACCCGTAGATCCTAAGGAATCCGGAATGGAATTCGGAGGCTGGTATACCGAAGAAGAATGTAAGAATGCATATGACTTCGGCGCTACGGTAACAAAGGACTTTACGCTCTATGCAAAGTGGAATGAAAAGGCTGAACCCGATCCGGTAAAGGGCGGCAGATCGGCTCTTGATCCCCTTCCCGAGATACTGTCTGATACTGAGGATATTTATCTTGTAAAAGGACAGAAATTTGATATACCCGACGGATGGTCGATCGCGCGTGATGATAAGGCAAGTAAAAAGATTATAAGCATCAGCAAGAAAGGTAAGTTTACCGCAAAGAAGACCGGTGATGCACAGATGATCTTTGGCAGCAGGACAGTGAGAGTGCACGTATATAAGCCGGCAATGGCAAAGAAGAGCTATAAGCTTGAGGCACTGGGTACGCAGCTTATAGAGCTTAAGGATTACCCGGCAGATAAGATGGCCGTTTTGTGGTACAGCGCGTCGCCTGATGTAGCTACAGTGGATGAGGACGGAAAGGTAACGGCTCATGCAAAGGGCAGCGCAAAGATCACCGCATACATCAACGGATCCGCATACACATGCACGGTTAAGGTTTCGGAAAAGGAAGCCGTTGCGAAAGAGCGCACCATGCATGTTACATCCGGCAAGTCCAAGACGATAAGCGTTAAGGTGCCCGGAGTAAAGAAACTTGAGTGGAAGAGCGCATCAGATAATATCGCATCCGTAAAGAAGAATAAGGTTACGGCAAATGCTCCCGGAAAGACCATTCTCAGCGCAAGTGCCAACGAGACGGAGTATACTATCGAGCTTTATTCGGAAAACTTAAGCATAAGCAGTGCGGACGCGCGGTTTGTTAAGGGTAAAGGCGAGAATAAATATTCTCTTACACTTAAGAAAGGTGATAAGATAAAGCTCACGACCGATGCTTCACTTGATCAGGCTGCGGTATTTAAGAGTTCCAAGCCTATGGTAGCTTTTATCGATGAAGACGGTAATGTCGAAGCAAGAAGCAAGGGCAGCGGCAAGTTCACGACTAAGCTCAACGGAAAGACGATAAGCGTCACGGTAAAAGTTGAAGAATAACAACGACAGTAGTATAATGTTTTAACAGCAGGATGCAGGGTCTGAATTGAAGGATTTGGATCCTGCATTTCACGATAAAAGCGATGGAGGAAAAGATGGAATATCGTTTAAATGCGCCTTTTGCGCAGGAGGATCTGAACAGGTTAAGAGCGGGAGATATGGTATATATCAGCGGTACGATATACGTAGCGCGTGATGCCGCACATAAGCGTATGTACGAAGCCCTGCAGCACGGAGAAGATCTGCCCGTGGATGTGAAAGGCCAGACCGTTTATTATATGGGCCCTTCGCCTGCGCGTGAAGGACAGGTTATAGGATCTGCAGGACCCACTACCGCCAGCCGTATGGATAAGTACACACCTTCGCTTCTGGACCTGGGGCTCAATGCCATGATAGGAAAAGGAAAACGCTCACAGGCAGTCAAAGATTCCATGAAAAAGAACGGTGCTGTATATTTTGCTGCAATAGGCGGAGCAGGGGCTTTATTATCCAAGGCGATAACATCTGCGGAAATAGTGGCATATGATGATCTGGGAACAGAAGCTCTGCGCAGGCTTACAGTAGCTGATTTTCCTGCGATAGTAGTCATAGATACGGAAGGTACTGACCTGTATCTGGCGCAGGAAAAGAAATAGTAATCTTTCCCTTGACAAGAATTGGTATTTGAAATATAATAATCTACGCTTTGATGCAAACAATTTAATAGCAAGTATGTAATTCGGAGAAGTACTCAAGAGGCCGAAGAGGCGCCCCTGCTAAGGGTGTAGGTCGGGTGACCGGCGCGAGGGTTCAAATCCCTCCTTCTCCGCTGGCAGCCAGAAGGCTGCCTTTTCACTTTAGGAGGCTGATTTACATAAAATATTTCTTTATAATAAGGAAGATTTAGTAGAGATAAGGCCTGTGGAAATACCACATATAGTTGCACAAAAAAAGATTAAAAAAAATCAAAAAAAGTGTTGACAGATAAAACCTAAAGTGCTAATATCTAAAAGTCGCACGCAAGAAGGCGTAAAACAAAAGCCTCTTAAAGAGCGGCAAGAACCTTGATAAATAAACAGCTATCCAACCCCGAAGATTTCTGAAACAAGAGAAATTTTTGGAACAAGAACGATTTAGTAAATCAATGGATTTTTAGCCAGTTT
>JAFYCS010000094.1 GCA_017539565.1 Lachnospiraceae bacterium | reverse complement strand
GATGCTCCGGACGCCATAGAGATGAAGGATATGCGCGTAGATAAGAACAGCGGTAAGGTGGAATTTAAGAACGTATCCTTCTCCTATGAAAAGGGCAAGGAAGTGCTGCATAACGTATCCTTTAGCGTAAATCCCGGAGAGAGCGTGGCTCTGGTAGGCCCTACCGGTGCGGGAAAGAGCACCATCGTGAGCCTTATCTCAAGGTTCTATAATCTGGATAAGGGGCAGATACTGATCGACGGGCAGGATATTTCGAAGGTGACATTAAAATCCCTGAGATCCCAGATGGGCATAATGCTGCAGGATTCCTTTATCTTCTCCGGAACCATAGCCGATAATATCCGTTACGGCCGCCTGGATGCTTCTGATGAAGAGATAAGGCAGGCAGCAAACACCGTATGCGCTTCCGAATTTATCAGGAACATGAAGGACGGATACGATACTGAGGTTAAGGAGCGCGGATCGCTTCTTTCACAGGGGCAGAAGCAGCTGATATCCTTTGCGAGAACCCTGCTTTCGGATCCTGCCATACTGGTCCTTGACGAAGCTACCTCCAGTATAGACGTGCAGACGGAGAAAGCATTGCAGACCGGCCTTAACGCGATGCTGAAGGGCCGTACCAGCTTCATTATAGCCCACAGGCTTTCAACCATAATCGGCTGCGATAAGATCATGTACATCGATGACGGCGGCATTGTGGAAGCCGGCAGCCACAAGGAACTCATTGCTAAGAAAGGAGCTTATTACAAGTTATATACTGCACAGATGCAGGACCTGAAATGATGATAAGGGGACGTTCCTTCTGCCCTCAAAAAAGACAGAGAAAAAACTCTGCCTTTTTTATTATGTTGATAGATTTGAGATGTTCGGTGCGTATATAATAACAGATGAATTCATTTGAGGTGTTCCGTTATGACGGTAAATAATATGAAAAAGGAGCAGGGATGTGTTTAAGAAAAGGATAACAGATGACAATTATATAGAACTCCTGCGCCGTAAGGATGAAAGGGCGCTTGAGTATGTTGTGGTTAAGTACGGAGGACTGTTACGTTCGATCCTTAGAAACAGGCTTTCCCTTATTCCCGATATGCTTGATGAATGCTTCGATGATGTGCTGATGAAGGTCTGGGAGCATGCGGATGATTATGATGAAACGCGCTGCGAATTTAAGTCATGGCTGGCGGCCATCGCAAGGTACAGAGCCATCGACTATCTGAGAAAAGCCAGACGTGAAGAAGAGATGATGGCGGGAGAGTCCATCGATGATATGGTGACGGAACCCGGGGCGGCAGATCCGAGAATAGCACAGATCGAAGATGCAATCGAGAGCGAAGCGGAACAGATGCTTTCCTGCCTGTCACCCAAAGACCGTGAGATCTTTAAGCGCATATACATAGACGGTGACAGTATAGAGGAAGTCAGCAGGGACATGGATATGCCGAAGGAGCAGGTATATAACCATACATCGAGAAGTAAGAAACGGCTCAGAAAGATATATACACCAAGCAGGGTGATGCAGTGAGAATAAGATAAGGAGAGATGTTATGAATAACGCATACAGTATTTTAAATGATATAGAAACAGATCTCAGTGAGTTTGACGAGGAGGTACTTTCGGAAACCGAGATCAGACAGATAAACAAACGCCTTAAGAGCAGGATAGACAGGAAGAGCGGAACGAACTCTTCAAGAGTGATAGGAAACCTTGGAAAGGCAGCCATCATAGTCATCGGCTTCCTTGCTGTAGGCGGTGGAGTATATGCTGCATCACAGTACAGAAAGAATCTGAAAGACGATCTGAGAGTCAGGGCAACCGAGACCAGAGTGGTAGAAGAAAACGGAAATACCGTGACAAAGGAAATGTATGATGATGTCACCGGTGCGGTGGCAACCTATGAAGTGGCATATGATACCGGGGCAGGAAACACCGAAGAGCCGCTTGTTGAAAGAATAGTCAAAGATGGTATCGCTAATGCGGAGATAACAGGGATCAGTATGGACTATTCGAATATGAAGGTAGGCGTCAGGTTCACCTTTGATGATGAAAAGGATCTGAGCAGGCTTAAGCATATCCTGGATACGACTTCTGCGGAAGGTGCATGCTGGAACTGCACGGAGGTTACGGGTATCTCACTTGAAACGATGCTGGATGATATCGCATTCTTTAACTGGGGAAACAGATACAGCGTTGAAGGCAATTCCCTCTATCTTGACCTCTTTATGGATACTACGATGACGATGGAATATATGGATGAGATCGACAGAAGATATGAAGAGAGGGCTGCATATTTAAGAGAGCATCCCGAAGAAGCAGAGGCAGGGCAGTGGGCCGGAGCTGTCACGGAGGATGACATAGCAGCCGAGGAATATTCGTTTTCCGAAGTGGCAGAAGAACCCTCCCGCGAAGAGATAATAGCAGGAAGGCTTAAGGAACTTGACGGATATAAAAAAGATCTGCCCGATCCTCTTAAGAGCACCATAAAGGTGATCATCGATCTGGGAGAAGATTATGGGGGTACATATACATTTACCACAAGGCTTGAGGGTGAATTCGGAGAAGGCAGTCATGAGAGGATCGCGATAAACGGCGGCAGTGCAGAGCTGGATCTGGATGGCATATACGAGACGCTTGATATCAAGGCATACTCCATCGGAGGTACCGGACTTAAACTTTACGGTGACGTCTGCAATGGGACGGACTGGAATGTTTATACCGGAGCCTGTGATGAAAAGAACATCGAGTTCAGTGCATGCTTAAGGATAAGAGCCTGGGATGATCTGGGCAATACCTACCTGATGCTCTGGTACAATGTACCCGGTGACGGGAGCAAAAAGACCACGCCGTATGGTGAAACCGATGTAGACGGTTTTGTGGCAGAGATATATGATAATGCATTCGGTCTTAAGCAGTTTGGCGAAGAAGCCGGCATAAACTACAGCAGCGAATGGGCTGACGGTATCTCACAGATCACCTTTGCCATAGAAAAGGAAGTGTCGGTACAGGATGCCGACAGAAGAAACAGGACTGCGGTGGAACTGGTATCGGATCCGGTCACTGTGACACTGCAGTGATATGGCGGTAAGACAGGGGGATTATTTCCCCCTGTTTTTTTATGACATGACTGTTTGTTGACCGGCATCAGATGTGATAAGATAATGTACATTGATGATGTAAAAATACGGCAATAGAGAATAAAGGATATGACGGATATGACTGAACAAAAAAAACTTCTATGTATAGGTACGGCGCTGGTGGATTCGATCATAAAAGGCTTTGATAAGGAGCCGGTATCTGCGTCCGGCTTCCGGGCAGAGTCTTCATCCCTGAACGTGGGGGGTGAAGCGGTCAACGAGGCTGTCACAGCTGCGAAGCTCGGCATGAATACAGGGATACTGTGCTTCCTTGGGAAAGATACCGCCGGTGACATGATACAGAACAGTCTTAAAAGCTATGGCGTTGATGTATCGCATGTGATCCGGGAAAGCGAACATCCTACTCCGGTTACCACCATGTTCGTTAATGATGACGGAACCCGCAAGTCCATAACCAATCAGGCCCACCGTTACAATTTCCATCCCGAACGGTATACGGACATATTCAGTGACGTTGATGCCATCATACTTGGCTCACTCTTCCGGGCGCCCTTTGATGATCCGGATATCATTTTATCTGTCTTAAGAAAGGCTAAAGAAGAAGGAGTCATCGTCTTTGCCGATACAAAGCTTCCGAATTTCAGAACGCTTTCACTGGAAGATTTAAGGGACTGCCTGCCCTTAGTCGATTACATAACGCCGAATGAAGATGAGGCCCGTTATTATACCGGAAAAGATGATCCGCAGGAGATGGCAGAAGTCTTTCTGGGATATGGGATCAAGAATGTGATCATAAAACTGGGAAGCAGGGGCTGCTATTTTCAGAACGGGGAGCAGAGTCTGCAGTTCCCGGCATGCCCTATCGAAGCTGTTGATGCGACGGGTGCAGGAGACAGCTTTGTGGCCGGCTTTGCCTGCGAAAAGCTTAGGGGAGCATCGGACAGGGAAGCACTGAGCTTCGGAAATGCCTGCGGAGGTATCACTACCACAGCTGTCGGCGCTACAGCCGCATTGAAAAACCGTGAGCAGGTAATTGCACTTGCCAAATCCTTCGCTCTCGGGTAAAATACAGCTTTGTAGTATCGGGAGGGCAGTGATATGCGTGAGATGGATTTTAAGATGGAAAGGCCTGGACTCCTTGAGGAAGGTCAGGAAGTTACGGTGACGGAAGGTTTTCTGCCCAGCAGTTATTACTATACTATAGACCCTTCACTGGCCATGTCCGCCAATTACAAATTAAGGGACAGGCTGTATGTGAACAAAGGGGTGGTAACTAAAGTACAGGAAACCCCGAGAGGGTTCTACGTTACGGTACAGTTTGAAGATTAAGATTCTTCGGGCCCAAGAGGGTCACAAGAAGGATCTTTTATGAATATTATCAGGAGGTAAACTAAAATGAAAAAAATCAGCACACCCAACGCACCTGCGGCCATCGGCCCTTATTCACAGGCAATAGTAGCGGGAGATATGCTCTACGCATCGGGACAGATCCCCATCAACCCTGCTACGGGCAATATCGAGGCTGAGGGGATAGAAGCTCAGGCTGAGCAGGCGATAAAGAACGCCGGAGAGATACTCAAGGCAGCCGGTACCGACTTTGCACACGTAGTAAAGACCACCTGCTTCCTGGCTGATATGGCTGATTTTGCCGCATTCAATGCAGTATATGAGAAGTACTTCACCGAGAAGCCCGCACGCAGCTGCGTGGCAGTAAAGACCCTTCCCAAGAATGTTCTGTGCGAAGTGGAAGTTACCGCATATCTTGGGAAAGACTGAGAACTTGCAAAAAATATCGCTTTGAGTTATACTAGGGCGAAATTTGCGGGGAGGTCCCCGCTGTAAAGTATACAAACCGGAGGATAAGGAAATGGCAAAGGAAAAAGTTATACTTGCTTATTCGGGCGGGCTGGATACCACAGCCATCATACCCTGGCTTAAGGAGAATTTTGATTACGAAGTTATCTGCGTCTGCATCGACTGTGGACAGGCAGAGGAGCTTGACGGCCTTGAGGAGAGAGCTAAGTTCTGCGGCGCAGAGAAGCTCTACATACTTGATGTGACCGATGAGTTCGCTGATAAATATATCGTACCCTGCGTACAGGCACACGCAGTATACGAGAACAAGTACCTGCTGGGTACTTCAATGGCACGTCCCCTTATCGCTAAGAAGCTGGTTGAGATAGCACGCAAGGAAGGTGCAGCAGCTATCTGCCACGGCGCTACAGGAAAGGGTAACGACCAGATCCGTTTCGAGCTGGGCATCAAGGCTCTGGCTCCCGACCTTAAGATAATCGCTGCATGGCGTAATGATAAGTGGACCATGGATTCCCGTGAGTCCGAGATAGAATACTGCAAGAAGCACGGCATTAACCTGCCTTTCTCTGCAGATTCAAGCTACAGCCGTGACCGTAACTTATGGCACATCAGCCATGAGGGCCTTGAGCTGGAAGATCCCGCAAACGAGCCTAACTTCGACCATCTGCTGGTTCTGGGTGTTACACCCGAGAAGGCACCCGATGAGGGCGAGTACGTTACCATCAGCTTTGAGAAGGGTGTTCCCACCGCAGTTAACGGCGAGAAGATGAAGGTATCCGATGTTATCCGTAAGCTTAACGAGCTTGGCGGAAAGCACGGTATCGGTATCGTTGATATAGTTGAGAACCGTGTCGTAGGTATGAAGAGCCGCGGCGTATACGAGACACCCGGCGGAACCATCCTTTACGAGGCACATCAGCAGCTGGAGGAGCTGATCCTTGACCGTGAGACCACCAAGACCAAGCTGGATATGGGCAATCTCTTCGCACAGATAGTATACGAAGGAAAGTGGTTCACACCTCTTCGTGAGGCTGTACAGGCTTTCATCGAGAGCACCCAGCAGTATGTTACCGGTGAGGTTAAGTTCAAGCTTTACAAGGGCAATATCATCAAGGCAGGCGAGACCTCTCCTTATTCACTTTACAATGAGAGCATCGCTTCCTTCACTACCGGTGACCTTTACAACCATCATGACGCAGAGGGCTTCATCAACCTCTTTGGTCTGGCAAGCAAGGTCCGCGGCATGAAACACCTGAACAAGGATTGATAAGACACATAAGGGGCGGGGGATACCCTGCCCCTTTCTTTTTGTTTATTGCAGGATATGGATGTTATAAAGATCATTGTAATATATCTTCTGGCAGTTAATCTGCTGGGATTCTTACTTATGGGACTGGATAAATGGAAAGCGGTTAACCGCCGCTGGCGCATACCGGAATCCTACCTGTTCATATTTAGCATTATCGGCGGCAGCCTGGGGACATTTCTGGGAATGTATGTTTTCAGGCATAAGACAAAAAAGTGGTATTTCCGCTGGGGATTTCCGCTGATACTTGGCATTCACCTGGTCCTGGCAGCTTATATGATAGGATCGGGGAAGTTCGTGATAATGTAGAAGCTGCCTGTCATCCTGAGCGAAGCGAAGGATCTTTTGGGAGAATATAATGAAAATAATCATCGTAGGCTGTGGCCGTGTGGGATATGCCCTGGCACAGCAGCTTTCAGAGGAAAAACATGATATAACCGTCATCGATACCAAGGCAGACAAGCTGGAACGCATGGTATCTGTACTGGATGTACAGGCTGTTGAGGGGAATGCCACATCCTTCAGGGTACAGCAGGAAGCAGGAGTGCATAACTGCGATATGATGATAGCGGTAACGGGACAGGATGAAGTTAATCTTCTGTGCTGTCTTATCGCACGCCGCAGCGGTATCAAGCATGCCATAGCCCGTGTACAGAATCCCATATACAATGAGGAAGTCCAGTATCTGCAGGATGAGCTGGGCCTTTCCATGACCATTAACCCGCAGCTTGATTGTGCCAAGAGCATAGCCAAGCTCATAGAGGTGCCCGGTGCCCTGGATATCACAACCTTTGCCCGGGGACGTATCGACCTGGTCCGTCTGCCCATTCCCAAGGATTCGCCTGTGGACGGCATGACGATCATAGATTTTGCAAATAAGATAAGCAGTGATACCCTGGTAACAGCCATAGAGCGTGACGGTGCGGTCATAATCCCTAACGGCCATACCAAGCTTCTGTCCGGGGATAACATGTATGTAATACTTCAGCCCAAACAGATCGTAGGGCTGTGCCAGAAACTCGGTATCAAGACAAAGGCCATCCGCTCCGTGCTGATAGCCGGAGGCGGTACCACGGCTTATTATCTGGCAAAACACCTTTCAAACCTTCCGATAGACGTGAAGATAATAGAGCAGGATCATGCACGCTGTGAGCACTTATCGGAGATGCTGCCCAGTGCCATGATCATCGAAGGCAATGCTGCCGACAGGCAGATACTCATGGAGGAAGGCGTTACGGAGAAAGATGCAATGGTCGCCCTTACCAATATGGATGAGGAAAACCTTGTTCTTTCGATGTTCTGTAATAAGGTGAGCAAAGGCAAGACAAAGACCATAACCAAGCTCAACACCATTTCTTTTGATGAGGTGCTCAAGGATCTGCCCATAGGAGTGGTAGTGAGCCCCAAGGCCATCACCACAAAGATAATACTTCAGTATGTAAGGGCTCTCGAGAATACCCACGGCAGCAATATAGAGACCCTGTACCGTATACTGAATGAGCGTGTTGAGGTACTGGAGTTCAAGGTACATGCAGATTCAAAGATAACAGGCAAGCCCCTGATGGAGCTCAAGCTTAAAAAGAACCTGCTGGTATGTGCCATACTGCGTAAAGGCAGGGTAATTACCCCCGGCGGTAAAGACGAGATACTTCCCGGCGACAACGTGATCATAGTCACTACCGAGCTGGGACTTAAGGATGTGGATGACATAAGGGCGTAAATCCCCGTCATCCTGAGCGTAGCGAAGGATCTTAATTATGAACTATGCAATGATAATCTATCTTCTTGGTAAGATCCTGGAGATCATCGGTACTATGATGATCTGTCCTTTTGTTGTATCCATGATCTATCATGAGCGCAGCGGTATATACTTTATCGCCTGCGGTGCCATTACCCTGGCACTGGGGACACTGGTATGCCGTTTCAGCCGCCCCCGCAACAAGTCTTTTTATGCAAGAGAGGGCTTTGTTGTAACAGCGCTCAGCTGGCTGCTGCTGTCTGTAGCAGGCTGTTTTCCCATGTATTTAAGCCGTGAGATACCTTCATTCACGGATGCGCTTTTTGAGTGTATATCAGGTTTTACAACAACCGGTGCTTCCATAGTTCCTGAAGTGGAAAGATTAAGCCATTGCATGAATTTCTGGCGCTGCTTCATCCAGCTGATAGGAGGTATGGGCGTACTCGTATTCATGCTGGCCCTTCTGCCGTCTACAGGCGGCCAGGATCTGTATCTGATGAAGGCGGAGAGCCCCGGCCCCAGTGTCTCCAAGATGGCGCCAAAGGTAAGGCAGACCGCATATTATCTGTATATCATTTATTTCATACTTACCGGGCTTGAGATAATAGCCCTTATAGTCGCAGGCTGTCCCGTATTCGACAGTATCTGTACGGCCTTTACCACCACAAGTACGGGCGGTTTCGGCGTGCGTAATAACTCCGTCGCCGCATACGGGCCGGCGGTACAGTATGTTATCGCGATATTCCTGTTTTTCGCAGGCTTTAACTACAACTTCTTCTTCAATCTGTGGAGCCGCAAGTTCAAGGATGCATTCTGCTCCGAGGAGATAAGGCTCTATACAGTAATTTTCTGGATAGCGACTGCGATGATCGCTGCAAATCTTATATTAGGATTCGGCTATGATGCTGAGGGCAGTTTCAGGCATGCCTTCTTCCAGGTCGGATCCATCATGACCACGGCAGGTTTTTCATCTGCGGATTTTGATCTGTGGCCGGGACTGTGCAGGGAGATATTGATATTATTGATGCTCATCGGCGGCTGCGCGGGTTCTACCTGCGGCGGTATCAAGGTGTCCCGTGTGCTCATCTATCTTAAGACGGTTGGTAAGGAGCTCTCACAGCTCTGCCATCCCAGAAGTGTCAAAGTGCTCAAGGTTGAAGGCAAGGCGCTGCCTCATGCTGTGCTTCGTTCCGCCAATATCTTCCTGATCACTTATGCGCTGATATTTGTGGTATCCATGCTGCTGGTAGCATTGGACGGATATGACCATACCACCAATTTTACCGCAGTGGCTTCCGCCCTGGGCAATATAGGCCCCGGATTTTCACTGGTAGGTCCTACCAGGAATTTTGCTCATTTTTCGGAACTCGCCAAGTATGTGCTCATGTTTGACATGCTTGCAGGGCGTCTCGAACTGTTCCCTCTTTTAGTACTCTTAAGCCCCGCTACATGGCGAAGGCGCTGATCGGAGATCAGTTATTTCACGGTTGAAATATCCCCGCGGGTAATTTTTTTTGAAAAAATACAGAATATTACTTGACACGATATATCGGCAGGTGATATATTATAACTACGATATAACGACAGCCGATATATCGGGAGACGAAAAAAGGAGGATAAATGAATGACAAAGGATATCAACACTTCTATCAAGGTACTTGAAAGCGTCAGGCTTGCCGGCTTTATAGTTCTGGCAACAGCGTACATACTGCTTCTTTTCGGCCATACCGGCATTATAGAGCTTACGGATAATATAATGCGTCTGGCAGGCGGACTGAACCTGGCAGCTTTACCTGTAATGATATTCGCCTCTGTAAGGATCAGGGTTTTAAAGGAGCGTAACAAGTGATAAATAAGGCGGTTGAAAAAGATCTCCCTTTAACCGAGGCCGTGTTCTATATCCTGCTGGCAGTGAGGCGGCCCAATCACGGATACGGGATCATAGGTGAGGTTGAGGAGATGACGGCAGGGCGTGTGGTACTTGGAGCGGGAACGCTGTACGGAGCATTGCAGACACTTGAGAAGAAAGGCTGGATCACGGTGGTGAGTGCAGATGCCGGATCACGAAAAAAGAAAGAGTACGTGATCACGGAGACCGGACGGGAAGTATTCACCGCAGAGCGGGAGAGGATCGCAGAGCTGCTTAAGAATTCGACGCTGATGGATGCTCCGGGGCTTCCGGATAAGCTGGAGGGACAGATATGATTCGCTTTCGATTGATGTTTGATAAAGATAAAGAAGTAAAATGGCTTGATCAGATGGCGACCGACGGCTATGCCCTTAAGAACTTTGTTATGGGCTTTTACAGCTTCGTACCCTGTGAAAAGGGAGAATGGCAGTATCAGATCGATATCGGCCAGGGATTCTTCTCAGTAAAGCCTGAATACAGGGAGTTTATGGAAGAGATGGGCGTTGAGATAGTCCAGCCCTGGGGACCCTGGGTGATATTACGGAGGCATCGTGAGGAGGGCGCATTTGAACTCTATTCCGATGTGGACAGCCGCATAGAGCACTATAAAAAGATACTTCTTCTTTTTAAGCTGGTAGGGTTGATGGAACTGTTAGGACTTATATTCTCTGTGTATCTGGCAGTAAAAGCATCAGAAGGATGGCCCGGCGTATTCATGCTGGCGGCTATAGTGTGCGTCTTTATGAACATGATAGTACGCACGAAAAGGATACTGAACGGCCTGTACGAACAGAAGGGTGAGACTCCGGCAGGATATAACGGACGCAGGGTTTCAGCGCTGGTACCGGTGGGAATGCTGATAAATTCAGTCAATCTGCTGCTGCAGGACAGACTGCCGACACCCGTAAGAATGGTCATGATGATAATAGCACTGATACTTATCCTGTATGGCGTGGCCACCACGGCAGCAGGCAAGACTCAGTAGTATAGTCTGCCGGGCGGTGAAAACAGTCATCACGGGCGACTAAAAAAATGTTGTGTCATCCTGAGCGACCAAAGGGAGCGAAGGATCTTATTAATAAACAAACAGTAGGGAGGAAATAGTAAAGATGGGTTTGGAAGTAAAGGATCTGTCAAAGAAGTACGGAGAAAAGACAGTTGTGGATCACGTGAGCTTTTCAATGGATAAGCCCGGTGTGTATGCGCTTCTGGGAACAAACGGTGCAGGAAAGACTACCAGCATACGTATGATACTGGATATGCTGGATAAGGATACCGGAGAGGTGCTCTGGAACGGCAGTCCGTTAAGCTTTGAAAACTGCAACATAGGTTATCTGGCAGAAGAAAGAGGCCTCTATCAGAAATATGCGCTTATGGATCAGATAATGTATTTCGGGCGACTTCGCGGTGTTAAAGATGATGTGCTCAAGAAGAAGATAAAGTACTGGTCGGAACGCCTTAAGCTGGATGAGTACCTGTATCCCGCAGAGACAAAGGATGCCAGAGGACGTATCAAAAAGGTTAAGCCCAAGAGTCCTGACCAGCTTTCAAAAGGTAACCAGCAGAAGATACAGTTTTTGATCGCGATGCTTTCCGATCCGGAGCTTCTGGTGCTGGATGAGCCTTTCTCAGGTCTGGATCCCGTTAACACCGATATCTTAAAGGATGTTGTACGTGAACAGATCGCCGAAGGGAAGTATATCATCATGAGCAGCCATCAGATGGCATCGGTGGAGGAATTCTGTACCGATATCACCATCATGTCACGTTCCAAGGCACTGGTACAGGGTAACTTAAACGAGATCAAGAAGAGCTATGGACGTATCAATCTGTCACTTAAGTGTGAGCAGGATGTCAGCAGCTACATTAACGATCTGGGTATACAGATACTGTCGGAGAAGGAAAATGAGTACGAGCTGAGAGTCACGGGAGACCAGCAGGCAAATGCACTGCTCTGGAATCTGGTAAATGCAACAATACCGGTGATCAAGTTTGACTTATCCGAGCTTTCCCTCCACGAGATATTTGTAAGAGAGGTGGGTGCAAATGAAGAAGAGCAGCAATAATATTTACAGCTGCGCAGGTATCTCCAAGGTCTTTGCATTCACGCTGAGCCAGACCTTTAAGAACCGGGCGTACAGGCTGAGTTTTATAATCTTCGTTGTCATGATGATGACGATGGGCCCCATCTCCTATCTGGGAGCGGCAGCAGGGGCGGGAGCTGCAGACAGCAGTGAAGCCATCAACGATGAGATGGAGCTTAAAAATATCTATTTTGTGAATGATACGCATGTGCCTTTTTCATCGGCTGATGCAGAGCTTGAAAATACCGGATTTGCTGTGGCAGCATTATCGGATATAGATGCCGTACCTGCAAAACTGGCCGATGATGAGATTGCGGTCCTTATTGACCGTGAGAACACTGATGAAGTTGATACATACGTGATAAACGCCATAATATCCGATGACTCATATATCAGCGGATCGGAACTGAATGCGCTGTGTGATCATCTGCTGGAGCGTTTTGCACAGGCACGCAGGACGGCGGCAGACCTGGGTGACGAACAGATGGCAGTGCTGCAGAAAGCAGTTCAGACCGGAGGGGTATCAACTTATGAAGAGTATGAGGCAAAGCTGAACTCTACTTATACGGACAGCCAGCTTCAGACATATAATTCAATGTATTCCATAGTACTTATGATACTGGTAGCTCTGACAGGATCATTTGTTGTGTCATCGGTTATGGAAGAGAAGACTTCCAAGCTGGTAGAGAACCTGATGGTCAGCGTCCGTCCCCTGGCTCTTATAATGGGTAAGATACTTGCGATGATGTGCTATGTATTCATGATGATAGTGCTTGGTGTCACCGGCTCACATATCACCAATACGATAGCAGCTTCAATTGCAGGTCCGGGCGCATCTGCAATGGCGGAAGCGGGAGTTTCGCTCAATTTTGCAAAACTCTTTACCTTTGCGGGGCCTAAGGCGCTTCTGATGCTTCCCTGCATGATACTTACTTACTTTATGTATTCGATACTTGCAGGCCTTCTGGGCAGCGGATGTACCAAGATAGAGGATGCCGCAAATGCAACAGGAACCGTTACCATGATCAACATGGTCGGTTATATGGCGGGCATGATCCTGCCGATGATGGCATCGGATAAACCCATTGTTGCCATAGTGGCTTCGATAATACCTTTTGTATCATCTTATATGGCGCCTGTATGCTATATCTGCGGACGCATACCGCTGTGGTCATTTTTACTGGGGATCCTGCTTCAGATTGTCGTCTGCGTGGTACTGTTCCTTATCTGCGCAAAGACATACAGGAAGCTTATCGTTAATGACAGCAAGAAGTTTAAGTTGTTTGATATCATCAAGCTGTCGATGGCAAAGGAGGCATAAATGTTTCGGAATTTCGGAAAAGTATTTTCATTCTCGCTGCGTAACCAGACGGGAACTAAATCTTATAAAGTTTTTACCATAGTAATGGTATTGATATTGCTGATCGCTCCCACAGTCATCATGATGCTGATAGCGAATTCAAAAGACGAAGAGGCAGATGATCAGCCCCTTGACGGCTGCGGTGCAGACGAGATCTACATCGTGAGTGACATGGGATCAAAGCCCGACCTCATGCTGCTGGCAGGATCTGCGGAAGAGAATTACAAGAATATCAAGTATAAGCTTGCAGACAGCGTTGATGAGGCGCTGGAGGCTGCCGGAAAGATACCTACCGCTTTTGTACTGCATTTTTATGAGGAAGACAATTATATCAGAGCTGATATAATCCTTCCCGAAGACTGTATAATCCCGGAGTCGGAAGCGTCCAACTATTTTCAGTACATGGACATGAATTCAACAGCCTACAACCTGCTGCTGTCGGGACTGAGCCAGTCAAAGATCATGGGACTTATGGCAGGGAACTCATACAAGACCTATACCGAAAGCGGATATGCGAAGGGGCTTACCATCGATGAGGACGAAAAGGGAGCTGACGAGCTGATCAGGGACAGCGTACTTGAAGTATTCCAGATGCTCATGCCGTATCTGACCATAATGGTGCTTTACTTCCTGATCTTTTCATACGGAAATGCGACCGCACAGTCTATGGTCATGGAGAAGGAATCCAAGCTTATGGATACGATGCTGATAAGCCTTCATCCGGAGGCGATGGTATTCGGTAAGCTGCTGGCAATAATCTGCGCAGGACTGATACAGATCTTCAGCTGGATAGCGGCTATAGTGGTGGGTATGATCGCAGGCGTGAAGATCACGGAAGCATCATTCCCCGGATATGAGTCGCCGATCACAACATTCTTTCAGTTCATGGAAGAGCTGGGATTGTTCAAAATCGAAAACGTGATAATAGGCGTATGCTTCCTTGTAGTAGGTTTTGTACTCTACTTAAGTATGGCAACCATCGCAGGTTCCATTTCTGCGAACAGGGAGGAAGTGGCCAGCCAGAGTTCACTCTTTATCCTGCCCCTGCTGGCATCCTTCATGCTGCTGATGATGGGCGGCGGACTTACGGCAGACGGTGCTCCCCTGTGGATGGATTACGTACCCTTTACCGCAGCACTTATTATGCCTTCACAGCTGGCGCTTGGTGTGGTAGGATGGACTACAGGATTGATCTCACTGGCACTTACACTGGCACTTGCATTGGTGCTGGTAATTGTAGCGGGCAAGATCTACAAGGCAATGTCCCTGTACAAGGGCAATAAAGTTAAGCTGGGCGATGTCCTTAAGCTTATAACGGCAAAGGAGGCCTGAAATGAACGTACGTGCAATGGTAAAAGAAGACTACGACGGAGTCCGTGCTCTGTGGATGACGATACACGGTTTTGGTATACGGAGCGTGGATGATTCGCGTGAGGGCGTAGAGAGGTTCCTGGACCGTAACCCCGGCTGCAGCGTAGTGGCGGAGGAAGACGGGAAGATCGTCGGGGCCATACTCTGCGGACATGACGGACGCCGTGGCTGTCTCTATCACGTATGTGTTGCGGAAGACTACCGTCTGCGCGGTATAGGGAAAGAAATGGTCGTGCACTGCATGAATGCCTTAAAGGCAGAAAAGATCAACAAAGTATCCCTTATCGCCTTTACCCGCAATGATATCGGTAACGCTTTCTGGAAATGTATAGGCTGGACTAAACGTGAGGACTTGAACTACTACGACTTTACGCTGAATGAGGCGAACATTACCGCATTCAACAGTTGAGTGAATTGACAGTCTTTACAGAAGATCCTTCACTACGTTCAGGATGACAATGGCTTACGGCAGTGTCATCCTGAGCGAAGCGAAGGATCTTTTTTATGCCTGTTTGGGCAGTACACCACAAGAACTGATATATGCCGTATCAAATTTTAAGGAGAAAAACCGCCCGGAGTCTGTATAATAGGATAAAAATCACAAAGGAGGAAAGCAGGATGGATAAACAGTTAAAAGTGTTGATGCTGAACGGATCGCCAAGGGAGCAGGGAAACATTGCATTGGCTTTCCATGAGATGGAGCAGGTTTTCACTGAAAATGGTGTGGCTTTTGATAATATCCTGCTGGGCCGTATGGATATCAGGGGATGCATAGCATGCGAGACCTGCCGTAAAAACGGAAAATGTGTTTTCGATGATATCGTAAATGAACTGGCTGTTAAGTTTGAAGAAGCGGATGGGCTTGTTATAGGATCACCGGTATATTACGGTTCTGCAAACGGTACACTGATGTCGGCTTTGCAGAGGCTCTTCTACAGCACACATTTTGATAAAAGTCTGAAGGTAGGGGCCAGCGTGGTTTCAGCCAGACGCTCCGGATGCACGGCCACCTTTGATGAACTGAACAAGTTCTTTACCCTTTGCAACATGCCTGTAGCAACCAGCCAGTACTGGAATAATATCTACGGCTGGGAACCCGGTGAGGGAAAGGTTGATGACGAGGGAAGACAGGTAATGCGTGTCCTTGCCAGAAATATGGTATTCCTCATGAAGAGTATCGTATTGGGAAAGGATCAAATAGGACTTCCCGAAACAGAGGAACGTGTTTGGACGAACTTCACAAGGTAGGGAGAAGGTATGGAGGATAATTTGAAGACAAAGTATATATTAGCTATCGGAAACAGTTTCTCACGTGATGCTACGGCATATCTGCATGATATATGTGAGAGCATGGGGATTCCCGTGTACGTGGTGAATCTTTATATAGGAGGCTGCTCCCTGGAACGGCATTGGAGGAATGTTGTGAAGGATGACCGTGCATATCAGTATCAGGAGAACGGAATGGTAACGGATCGATATGTCGGCATTTCGGAGATCCTCCACAGTAAACCCTGGGATTATATTGTAACCCAGCAGTCCAGCCACGACAGCGGATGGCTGGATACCTATGAGCCCTTCACCGGGCTGCTTGTCGATTACATTAAGAAAGAGGTGCCGGGGGCGAAGCTGTACATGCAGCAGACCTGGGCCTATGAGACTGACAGCGATCATGAAGGCTTTATGCGTTACGGATGTGACCAGCAGGAGATGTACAGGCGCTCACGGGCAAATTACCATGCCATAGCCGATAAGTATTCGATGGGCCTGATACCCTGCGGTGATGTGATCCAGAATATCAGGAAGCATGCTGAATTCGATCCGGCAAGGGGGGGCAGATCCATATGCCGTGACGGATTCCATATGCATTTCCTCTACGGACGTTATGCCCTTGCGTGCACCTGGGCAAAAACGCTGTTGAAGGCCCCTGTCGGTGACTGCGCCTATATACCTCACTGCTCTGAAACGGATGAAGTCCCTGAGCCGGAGCTGATCGAATTAATACGCCGGGAAGTGTCGTTCTGAGCAGATTATTGTGTCATTCAGAGCGAAGCGAAGAATCCTACCTCCCGCATCGCAATGTCATTCTGAGCAGATTACTGTGTCATTCTGAGCGAAGCGAAGAATCTTACCACCATCGCGGTAGATTTGGCTGAGTAGCACAATCACATAGGAAATGAATTAGACAAGATTACGGATTGACTTGCTTCGCATCCATGAATATAATATAAGATGTGAGGCGGGAAAATTATATATTGTTGGTAAAACAAGCGAAAGCTTGCGGCACAAAGCTATAGGGCCTGTAAAATGGCAGCCAGTTGCAAATATTAAGAAGCATCTGGCAAAACAGATGCTTTTTTGTATGACTTGCTGGGCTTTGCATGAAGGAGGAAAAGTTTATGGAAGGATACGTTACAGCACACGAGATGGCGGCGAAATGGAACCTGACCACCAGAAGAGTACAGAAGATGTGCTCAGACGGAATTATCCCGGGAGTAACTAAATTCGGTAACGTCTGGGTAGTTCCCGAAAATTCAGAGAAGCCGGTAGACCGGCGCGTCACCACTGGTGCATACAGGAACTGGAGGAAGAAGAAGGAGGAGTAGGCCTATTAATCTTTTAGGCAGGGCTTCGAAAGTGGTTAATGATCAGAAAAGGTCGGCGGTGAAATGTCGGATTTTTGACGGGGGGTATTGAGGATTCCCACCAAATTGGTGGGAAAGTAGTTTTTTCGGATAAGGTATAATGATTTGATGAGGGAATAGGCAGAATGATATAGTGAGACTAAAGAGAGTTGTAGCTAGTATTCTAATTGTATGTATTGTATTAAATATAAAGGAGGTACATAAATGAAGGTTATCAGCAAGGTGATGCAAAAGTTTAAAAGAGAGATAGCTTTCTCTATGATAGCTGTGTTGCTTACTTCGTCTATGAGCATGTATGTAGAAGCTGGCAATGGAGAGGATGATATAGATATAATTCATGACGATGTTGAACTTATTGATATAGAGGATTCAGTGGATGAATCTGATGATGAGGCGGGAACACATATTCATGATGGAAAAACGTTTCAACCGTGGTCTGTAAGTAATAATTTGCCAGATAAAGCAGGAAACTATTATTTAGAGAACGATGTTGAATTAGAATCAACATGGTATACAGTCAATGGTGAGATTTCAATTTGCCTGAATGGTCATAAAATTATTAGGGATGCAAAAGATTATGCTATAGAAATAGGCTATAAATCTCAATTAAATCTATTTGATTGTTCGGAAAAAAAAGGAATGGTTGGCGGAGATAATTGTCTTTCGGTTGTAAATGTTTATGGTGAGTTAAACCTTTATGATGGAATTTTGAATGGTACGGGCGTGGCGGTGCGTTTAAATAAGATGACTGATGTTGGTGGAAAACTAAGTCAGTATGGAGGTGAGATAAGAGGATCATCTGGAGTGGTTGTTTCCGAGTATTCTTTCTTTACAATGTATGGGGGGGTAATAGAAAGCTTTGGAAATAATAGTGTTGGTTTATACAATGTAGGAACAACACATATATATGATGGTGAGATAATTGGTTCAAACATAGGTCGTGGAGCTATAGATAGTGATGGAATTGAACTGTCTATAGAAGGAGGAATAATACGGGGTATAGATAATAAGAGTTTAACAGGATCAAAAGGTGTCGTTATTGTTTCTGGAGGGAGTTTCATAGGGCCGGTTGTTAATAAAGAGGCTGATATTTCCATTTCCGGAGGATATTATTCAGAGGATCTAGACAAGAGTTTTATAGTTAATGGATATGAACTTGTTAGTCATAAAGATGAATTATTACCGTTTAAGGTAAGAAAAGCTATTCCACGTATAGATAGCGTATCAATTAGTGGAAACTGTTTTTATGGAGAAAATCTATTTGCTATAGTAACTCCAGATAATACGGATAATTTGCAGTATCAATGGTATCGTGAAAGCCAGCTGATAGAGAATGCAAATACCATTTTATATACAATATCAGATAATGATATTAATCATTCTGTTTCTGTATGTGTAATTCAAACAATAACCGATGAAGAAGTAGAGGAAATAACGTTGTTTTCTGAGCCGACGGAAAAAATCTTGAAAGCTCCAACACTGTCAAAACCTTCTATTTCAGTTAATAATAATTTCTATGAAAAAGATGGTAGCGTTGTTGTAGAACTGACTGAATATGACAGTTCAAGAAAAGTGCAGTTTAGATATCGCATGAAAGGAACAGAAGAATGGACATTAATAGAAACAGAGTATGATACATGTGATAATGGAGTCGTTGAGTTAAATGGATTCACTCCAGGGATATTTGAAATATCATGTCGATATACTGAATCTGATTTGTATCAAGCGTCTGAATGGGTTAATGTAACGGCTGAACTTGGATATACTGAGAATAATGTAGAACTGGCAGATGTTTTTATTGAAGGTTTACCCTATTATGGTGAAGTGTTGACGGCAAGAATAGAGCCGGCAGAAGCAAATCGCGTTACTTATCAATGGTATAGAGATGATAAACCTATCGATGGATCGGTAAGTAAAAACTATTTAATTGTTAAGGAAGATATTTCCTGTAAGATAAGTGTTGCTGCTAAGCAAAAGTTTGGTTCAGTTTCAAATGATGTTATTTCATCTAAAACAGAAACAATTAAAAAGGCATTAGCGCCGGATGAACCTATTGTTATAAATATATATGATACTTCAGATGATGAACTCGGAAGTGTAGCACTTGATCTTGGTGTGGAAAAAGCAGGTGAAGAACTTCAAATGAAGTATAGGTATTTGGGTGAAGAGTGGAATATATCAGATGAAACATATATTGTTGATGAAAATGGATATCTGAGAATAAAGGGATTGTCAGATGGCAACATTAAAATTTCTTTGAGATATGTTGAGACTGAAACTCGTCAGGCATCAGCATGGAGAACCATATCGTTCTCATTTTCTGGAAACTCTTCAGGTGAGGCTGTGGTAGTTGGTGATTTTAAACTGTGGGCTACAGATGGAAAAAAGCTTGTTAGAGATCAAGACTATTCAACTGCTGATAACAATTTTGGAAGAAAATCGGTTCAGATTTTGACGGATAGAGAACTAATTATAACGCTAAAGGATGGAGTGACAACATCTCAGTGGTCAATAGATGGGCCTAACCTTAGCTCTGTCAAATGTAAGTATAACAAAACGAATACTGTTAATCTTACTCTACGTAATGTAATCATAGATAGAAGAAGCGGAACAATGGTTGATGGCTTGGATGATGAAATCTATATGATAGATATGTCCGAATCGTCATTGAATTTGAAGCTTCAGGGAAACAACTATCTTATTGGTCAAGGAACGGACAGAGATGCGGATAGTGGAATCAGAACTGGTGCACGAGGAGGATCAAAAGATGGAGATGGTACTCTTCGTATTAATGGACAGGGTGTGTTGAAGATAGCTTATGTAAATACGTGTGTTTGCGCTACAAGCATAGAGTTTAGAGGAGGTTATATTGACCTTGGAGAAGCTGATACATCATCTATAAGTGCTACAGGACGTTTTGTTATAACTGGCGGATTCTATAGTTGGGGAGATATTTATAGTCAAGAGGTATTTTATGTACCGGTGACAGAAGGATATAAAGTAGTTAATAGTGGGATTAAAAACTTCCCCTATAAAGTTATTTCTGATGGCAGTGAAGATGGTATAGAAGAAGTTTCAAGTCAAACTGAGGTGAATAAACTCCTTATTGAACCTAAAACATGCTCAATAGGGGTTGGAACGAAAATTGAATTGCATGCTATTGCTATGTCATCAGACCCGGATGCAAATATTCCGTTAGAGTGGAGAAGTAGTAATGAAAACGTTGCTAAAGTTGATAGTAATGGTGTTGTGACAGCTGTATTTCCGGGAAAAGCAACGATTACAGCAACTACTGTTGATGGCAGGAAAATTAAGGCAAGTTGTAAACTGACTGTTGGAGGTGAAATTACAGCAGTAAATCTTAAGAATAAGAAGAATATTACAGAGATTGAAGCGGGTAAGACTTTACAGCTTAAAGCTGAATTCATGACAAATAATGGCTTTAAGGTTGCTAGTAAAAAGCTTGTCTGGGAGAGTTCTAATCCTGAAGTGGCCATTGTTAGTGAAAAGGGACTTATAACAGCTGTTTCTGTATCTACTGAACCAGTTATTATTACTGCTACGCCTTTTGAATACTATGGAAAGGGTACCAGTATATATGGAAGTTATAAGATAATGGTTTCATCTGCTTCTAAAGCGAAGAGAATAAATGAAGGAGATTTGTTTGTTCGTAAAGGTAAGGTGATTTACAAGGACGGAGATTATATAGATGATATATATATAGGAAAATCATCATCATTATCTGTAGTAAATGCATTAGGCAAAAAGATAGATTTAAAGAGTGTTATATTATATTCTAGTGATGAAAGTGTGATCAGTTGTAGTGGAAAGGGGAAACTTAAGGCTTTAAAACCTGGAGAGGTTGTTATTACTGCAGTATCATTATATGATAATAGCATTAGAATCAGTGTAAAACTAAAATGCAAACAGAGGGTTAAAAAGATAGTTCTTAATGCAAAGAAAGTTACGAATCAGGTTGGCGGACGTGGTATTATTACAGTTGCACAGTTTAATCCACAAACAACTACAGATCAAAAAGTTTCTTTTACGGCAAGTGATTGCATGGGAAAGAATGGCATTAAAGCAGTAAATGGAGTCTCTGTTAGATTAGCAATACTTCCGAAAGGAAAAACTCTGGCAGATCTGGATGATACTGATTTTACAGATGCAAGGATTAATCCTATAACGGTTGATTTTGCTAATGGAGAGAGACTTGCATATACTTGCGAAGCGGTATCACAAAGAACAATTATTACTGCAGTAACTGCAGAGGGAAAGAAAAAAGCTAGTATACAGCTAAACATATCAGAAAGAGATGATAGTATAAGGTTTGTAACCGATAATAATTTGATTCATGATGGTGGAGGAAACTATACGGCAAGATTATCAGCAGGTAAAAGTATTACTATAAAAACTGTAAATACAGGTTCTAAACAGTATAAATTGTACTGGAAATCTGATAATCCAGATGTTGCAACAGTCATTGATGGGAAAATACAAGTTTCATCATCTGCAAAAAAGGGACAAAAAGCGCTTATTACAGTAAGAACTCGTGGATACAAACAGGTACTATATATTACTGTAAGAGTACAATAAAAAGTCTAAAGCCGCTCATCCTGGATGGAAGCAGACTGAACCGGAAGAGATAAAGGATTTCATAAAAGAAATGCAAGTTGGCAGTAGAGGCACATTGTAAAGCATAAAGTACCTTGAAAAAAGAGTCGTGTTTATAGGACTCAATCAGACCAGCGCAAAAATTTTTTTAAAAATTTCAAAAAAGGTGTTGACATACAAATAGTGATGTTGTATTATGCTCAACAGAGGGAAGTGCCTGTCCTTCATGTTTTGATACATGAAAGCCATCACTTCCCATTTTTTATGCAAAGTGAAAGATTAAAGATTTAAGGAGACTAAAAAAGCAAATGAGAACAATGCGTACACAACTTATGAACATCGACAGACTGCCCAAGCAGTCGTGGTTCGTGTGCGCCGATTTTACGGGCGTAGCGTTTAATTATGACGGAAAAGATAAGGATAGTATTGTCATATCACGCCCGAAATATGAGCAGGAATATGAATTCAAGAGGCGAACATAAAGAAATATGGTGCGGACAGCAGCATAAGATCTTTGTGGGAGCCTGAAAGAAAAAGGGCTCCCATTTTTATTAGCAGAAAGGAATTAGATGAGAACAATAAGACCACACAGAAAGTACAACCGATTTAGCAGCTTACAGGTAGAACATAAGCCTTGTAAGCTAACTCGGTAGAAGCGCCTGGTTGAAGCCCAGGAGGAGTTCGTTCAACTCGAACACAAGGCACTAAAGAAAGATAAGCCCGATTGGTCTAATGGCAGTGATTTTCGGCCCTCAGCCGAAAGACAAGGGTTCGAATCCCTTATCGGGTGCTGACGGCGGTTATTCGAACGGATACAGAAGCTGGCCTTTCAAGTCAGTCACACGGGTTCAACCCCCGTACCGTCGATAGCAGCGAAAGCTGCGGTACATTAAAACTTTATATGGGGAGTAGAAAACAGGCACTTCTCTCCCCAAATGCACGATAGGTGTAATCGGATGCACTACTGTCCGCCGAACGAAGTGAGGGGGACTAACCGCTACCAGTCTTCCAAACTGGCGGAGCGGGATCGTAACCCGTATCGTGCTCTTAAAACTTAATAATTTATATCTGTCCGGACAGGCACGCGGACAGGAAGTAACAAAGAAAAAGGAAAGGATCAATGAAAATGGAAGACTATTATTATTACTGCTTAATAGATTATTTATAACGGCAGGTAGCGTAATGGTGAACGCACCGGTCTGTAAAACCGGAACCCACAGGGTGAACACTGCAGGTTCAAATCCTGCCCTGCCGACTCAGAATTATATATATATGGCTCCGTAGTGTAGCGGTTAACACGCCTGACTGTCTATCAGGTAGCGTGGGTTCGATTCCCACCGGAGTTGCTATGGTTCTTCTTCTGACGAAGGAAGATTAAATGCCAACCGTCAAGGCAGCCAGATATTTTTGTGACACTAATTATTCCCGGGTAGCTCAATCGGTGGAGCAGACGGCTGTTAACCGTAAGGTCGGAGGTTCGAGTCCTCTCCCGGGAGCGTAAGCCTTTATCGTCCAACGGTAGGACTACTGCCTTGTAAGCAGTGTATGGTGGTTCAAATCCGCCTGGAGGCTCTGCAGCATAGCTCAACTGGCGAGAGTATTCGGTCCATACCCGAAGGGTTATCGGTTCGATCCCGATTGCTGCAATTAATACAAATAGAAAGAAAGGAAAAGAAATATGAAACGAAAACAGAAGCGAAAGTATTTAAAACCGAAATAATGCGTCTGTAGCCAAGCGGAATGGCAACGGGCTTTTAACCCGTATACCGCAGGTTCGAATCCTGTCAGACGCACTAAGCGTTCGTGGCTCAATGGTAGAGCAGGCGACTCTTAATCGTCAGGTTGCAGGTTCAAGTCCTGTCGGACGCACTGTAAAAATTATACAGGTGTAGGGTAATTGGTAGCCCCCTTGATTTGGGATCAAGAACGTGTCGGTTCAAGTCCGGTCGCCTGTAGAAGGTTTAGAGCAAATGTGACCTTATATCTGTACGAGGGGTAGATGGAAAATGAGCAGCGCACTGTGGCGACATAAGCACAGACAATGGAGCATAACTCAATGGTAGAGTGGGTGTCTTACAAACCCCCGAAGGGGGTGCGATAAGGTTTTCGAAGAAAACCCGAAAATATACATCTGGTTCAGGGTTCAAATCCCCGTGCTCCAACTGCAGGATGATGGAATGGAGGAAAGGTAGAATGTTCCAGAGTGAAACATACGGAAAATTGAATATCGAGCAGATACCGGAAAAGATCCTGGCATTCTACAACAAGAATAAGAGCGCAGAAGGTGTATTCCAGATCGTTGTAGGTACAGACAGCCAGAATTTCAATGATACGAAGATGGTTACGGTCATAGCTGCTTACAAAGAAGGTCACGGTGGAATCTTCTTCTATGAGATAGACAGAATAAACCGGATCACGAATGTAAAGCAGAAGCTGAATACCGAAACGTCAAGATCGCTTGAAGTAATGATGGAGCTTGTAGGCGAACTGGAAGAGGAAGTCCGGTATAAGAAAATGCGTGATGACACGATGCTGTCCATACACGTAGATGCCGGTTGGTCAGATATAGGAAAGACGAAGGAGCTGATCCCCGGCCTGGTTGGATGGATACGGGCTTGTGGCTTTGAGGCAAAGTGTAAGCCGGAAAGTTTTGCGGCTTCGAGTATCGCAGACAAGATAAGTAAATAACGGGTGCAAATGCACCTGTGATGGAGCATAACTCAATGGTAGAGTTCTGGTTCAGGGTTCAAATCCCTGTGCTCCAATTGCGGGAGAGTGGAACGGAATTACCATTCCAGGCCCATACCCTGTGAGATAGCCGGTTCGACTCCGGTTCCCGCTACTAAATGACGATGTGCCCAAGAGGCTGAAGGGGCCGGACTGCAACTCCGGTATCGCTGGTTCGAATCCAGTCGTCGTCTAAAAAAAAGAAAGAGGAAAGAAAAATGATAACAGTAGTATTGAGACAAATTTCATCACAGTCGCAGCAGATCAGTCGAAGCTGGTCTATTTGGAGTGGCGAAAATAAGATATCGTCTGGAATGAGATTGAAAGATTGTTAGGGAATGAATCGGAAAAAAGTGAGATGAACAATCGGAAGAATGTGAGCCCTGCGGACGATATCAAAAGATCGGAAGCAGGGCTTTTTGATAGGCGTATAGTGTCAGCGGTAAGCACGACGGTCCCCAAAACCGTAAGCGTGAGTTCGAATCTTACTGCGCCTGTATATCTGCGTAGCATAATGGAAGAATGCAACGGATTTCTAATCCGTTTTTCGGGATTCCTGCGGAATCCTTATCGCACCCGCTTCGCGGGTTTGTTGACTGCAGGTTCGAGTCCTGTCGCAGATACGATACCACGCTAAAACGCATATTCTTAGATAGATTTAGCGTAGTATATGGCAGCGTACTCTAATGGTAAGAGGCTGGTTTGCTAAACCAGTGTAACGGGATACCGTGATGGAGGTTCAAGTCCTCTCGCTGCCGCTATAGGGGGCGTAGCGTAAAGGAAGCGCAGCGGGTTTTGATCCCGCACGTATGAGTTCGATTCTCTTCGCCCTTACTGGTTAGTCCCCCTCCTTATGGTCGGCGGACAGACTTGCCGTATGTCCGGGTGGTGAGGGAGCGGTCTTGAAAACCGTTGGTCCGGAAGGACTTGCAGGTTCGAATCCTGTGTGCGGCGTTTTATACGAGTGTAGCTCAGCTGGGAGAGTACAGGTCTGATACACCTGTGGTCGTGGGTTCAAATCCCTCCGCTCGTACTTTAGGGGTATGGTGTAATAGGTAACACGGTGGATTCTGATTCCATTGTTTAAGGTTCGAGTCCTTATACCCCTGTATGTTCCCGTCGGTCAATGGATCAGGCCGCAGGGCCACGAACCCTGTAATGCACGTTCGAATCGTGTCGGGAATGCTAAAAAAGTATACCAGCAGTATACTTGTCAAAGGATAAATACCGTGATAGAATGCCGGTATAAACGAAAGGAATAACTACAATGAACAATTACAAAAATCTGGAACTGCATAGCTTACTTCTTCTCCTCGGTAACAAGGAGTATTTTGCTATGCAGACTGATTTCGGTATATAAGAGACATAAACAAAGGATATTTCCTAAGACCGTCTGCATAGCGCAGGCGGTTTTTTAATACCTGCGGGGTTGGCGGAACGGAAGACGCAGGAGGCCCAGAACCTCCGGAGGGCAGCCTCATATGGGTTCAAATCCCTTATCCCGCACTAAGCACCAGTGGTGGAGAAGAGCACGGCCTTGTGGCGTGCGTTTTATGGAATACACGCAGCACTAAGAATGCTGTGCCTGAACTGGCTTGGGAGTTCGAATGTCTACGCTCCGCTTCGGTCGGCGCATAACTGCCGTCCCCCGGACGGCATGCGCCCCCTGGTGCATGTTGGCTGTAGTTTAATGGGAAAACATCGGATTGTGATTCCGACTATGGCGGTTCGATTCCGTTCAGCCAACTTTAGCAATATACTCCTTTCAGGGGTACTGATAATAACACAAAGGAGGATGTAACAATGGCTACTATAGACATGAAAGCAACCGGGGAAAAAATACGGATGTATATTAAAAATAGTAAGATGAAGATAGCAGAAGTACAGGCTGCTTTTGGTTTTAATACCCCTCAGGCCATATATAAATGGATGAGGGGAGATTCAATGCCTACTATCGATAACATTGTTGTATTGGCTGATATTTTTGGAGTAGAGATAGGTGATATAGTAGCGGTCTGCAGGAAATGATCACTCCTTATGATCGTTATTGTTCAAACAATGTAAAGATAAATCCACCGACGAGCAAAATATCAAAGAGAAGTAAAAAGACTCCGCTGATACGATATTTCTAAATCGAAGAAATTCTTAAAATCACCAGTTCTGTCAGTTGAGGGATGCCTTATGACAAAATCCATGGCTTCTTCGGGATTGATGATATACCATATCGCTCCTGCTGCTCCGCCAATTCCCAATATGATCAAAAGTATTACTTCTATCAAACCATCCATATCATTATCGTCCTTTCTCATTTATATATCATTATTATATCAATGGCATATGGCAGCTTCTACCAATAGGATTTTACATTTTTGCTATTCTGGGTAGTAGCTGTTTAACTGGAACGAATAATGTTAGACATGTTTGATGGCAGTATTTATGTGTGGAAAAGTTGGCTGTTAGTATGCTATAATTTCCACATAGGATGTATTTGTATATCATCAGCCAATAGAATGGAGATGGATAGGATTGACGATTGATGGATTTGTGAATGATCCTACATGTAGAGGAACATGTTTTGCCCTGATGCATAAGAGTGAATCACAGGCCGTGCGGTATATTATGGCATGGACTGATTGTACGCGCTCAGAGGCGGAATCTGTTGTTTTTACACTTAAGAGTTCATCGGTTTATGCAGATTTTTTAAGATCGGTTGCACGGGGGATGGCAACGCTGCATAGAGGTGAGGTGGAAAGACAGCGCATGCAAGAACAGTTACGCCTTAAAGAACTAAGAAAACATGATTTGATTTCCCACTTTTATGAATCTAAAAAGATAGACAACAGCGTTATTAGCTATCTAACAGTTATCAGTGAACCCCAATCTACAGAATCAAAGAAGAAGGAAGATACGAAAAAGAAAAAACTATATATTTTTGATGCAGATAATCATATAAAAGAAGGAATGTCAGGCATAGACTATAGGGATGAAGATGATGTATTTATTTTCTATGCTACACAACCAGGACTGATAGTTAAGCTAAAAAGAAAAAACATAGGTGAAGTTATACCTGTTAAGTCAGGAAAACAAGCCGTTGATATGAGAATACTGGATGATTTAAATAAAATACTGGTAGATAAGGATTATGAAAGTATTTTTGTCATCAGCCAGGATAAAGGGTTTGATGAGCCGATACAAAAGATGCGGTGTAGATATAAATTAAAGAAATCAAATCTTGATCGTATAGATAAATTCTGTGATGAAGAATAATAGACAGACTGTATGTTATTAGGCGCTTTTCCTAAAAAGTAGCCACAAGAGATTTATACTGAAATATGTGCTATTTCGTATGTGTTTCTGTTTTTTCCTTGTTTTTAGGTTGGAGGATATAAAGAAATGAATAAGACTATTTTTGTTATGGTAACCGTATTAAGCGGATATTTATTGTGTTCATGCGGTTCATCTGCTTCAAGTGCCTCGCCATCTTCTGATGTATCAAGCAGTTCAGAAACCATAGTAACAAGCGAGATACAATCAAACGATTCCTATTCTGAAAGTACAAGTAAATCGGATGAAGTTATAGAAGAAGTTATAGAAGAAGCTATGCAAGAGGTTGATGATACCTCTAAGAAGTTTGAAATTGAAAAATATTATGAGATTGACCCAAGAGTACTGAACACCGCATTGGAGGATGGTGTGTATATTCAGATAGGGGATTCGGTACTTGAATTGGGCAAAGTGACTCTAAGAGATTTTTATGAAGTTGGTATAGATCTATATGAACCAGGGACATATGAGATCAGAGATGAAAGCTATAATACATATATGTTGGAAGAGGATGTTGAAAACGGAGGCATAGTTTTGGGGTCCATTGGCGAAGATATTGCATTCAAGTTCCTTGTTAGAACCAAAGGGATTCCCGTAGGTACAAAGCTTGGAGATTTGATTGTTGATGATGTGACTGTATCAGATGGACATCTATATATGAATGGCGGGCCATGGACTAATGGATATAATGATTATGCCGCCGATTATATCAATAGTGGATCAGCAAAGGACTTACATTTTATTTATTCAAATGGTGGAGTCAGGTTTACCGGATCTTCTACTGAAATAAAAGAAGACTTTGGATACTCATCTGGTGAGGTATCCTATGATGACAGAGGCTATCTGGCTGTGTTTAATAAATATGTTTATCCGCAGAAAATTCCAAATTATAATGCAAGTATACAGTATTTTTGCAACGATAAATGCTTGTGGATGGAAATATGGGCGCATGAACCCAGATAGTTTTTGTTTTGGTATGAAGGGATCATTATAGCGGGAAAACAGTTTTCCCGGATAGTATATGAATAGAAAAACGCATTGTAAAATCGTAATACTTATACATATTCTTACAGCTGTGTTCCTGTGTATTACCGGCTGCTCTTTTGATTTGCATGATACGGAAATTGGAATATATACGTTGAAGATCGATGCTGCAACGGGAGACAGAGAAAACAATAATTGTGTCGGACTCGTAAATGACGGCGGATCAGGCGGGCCTTATAAGGAATCCAACTTTTCCCTGATGACGGGCGAAGCAGCGATGCAGCTTATAAAAGAAATAAATGTGCTTCCTGAAATATCCGGCGATGAGAAAGATCCTTTTGCGTTTTACATCCGGCTTCAATATTACGATGATGATCATAATCTTATATTAACGGAAAAGACGGGTTATGGTGGTTTTCCTGATAACTGGGAAAAGATCGTTTCGTATACAAACGAGATATCAGAAAACAAAAAGCTTACGGATAGCAGGGATATAGTGATAATTGATGCTGATCATCTGAGAAACGTATTCGGATTGACAGATGATATGCTGCCTGATGGCGTAAGTGTAGAGAAATATCTTGAAGATACGGGATTAACATATGCTGATCTGTATTCACCGTACTTCCGTATTGAGAACAGTATACGTGATTATTCTTATAAATATTATGACCTGGCATCAAACAGGATCAAAGAAGATACTTCTGCGTCAGTTTCTGGCTACGCTTCACTCAAAGAATATGCAGAAGATAAGCTGGATAGCATTGATGCTTCCGGGGATATGAGTATAGCCGGAGATTTCCGGGGTTACAGATTCGAGATAGTCAGAT
The DNA here is from genome assembly GCA_017539565.1 of Lachnospiraceae bacterium. Classification (GTDB taxonomy): domain Bacteria; phylum Bacillota; class Clostridia; order Lachnospirales; family Lachnospiraceae; genus NK4A136. The sequence continues at coordinate 16,841 of JAFYCS010000094.1, read as the reverse complement.
TTGACTGCTTTGAAGACTGGAAAAACAATAACAGTGTTGATGGCATAGAGACTGCTTCTGATGGTACGATTGACATCTACTATATGAGGAATGTAGGGCCGGAGGGCATGACCTGTGCAGAGCCCCACTATGTTTATGTGGATCCTTCAAGCCGCTTTCTGAGCATAACACAATGCGAGGATTATGATGTAATCAACGCATATCTTGAACGGTGATCAGATATTTTTCTTAAGTGTCTAACCCGGCACGATGCGCCTGCGCGTGCTGCATCGGCCTGGGGACATTGTAAAGCTTCCCGTCTTTTAACAGCTTTGCTCCGGTCTGGTGATAGTAGAAGCTTATGCCGTTCTCTATACACTGTGAGTGGACGTCCTTTACCCAGGCATAATCACATATCCTGGCATCAGCGCCGGATTCGCCACCTACAGATACATGCTTGATGACAGGGGATCCGTCCGCTGATCTGTATTTTTCGATATAGGGTCTCAGATCCACTGCGCTCAGCATAGGTTCTATCATCACGGAATGATGAAAGAGCGGCAGGGACAGGTAAATGGGGAGCCGTTTATCGGCCATTTCCCGGTTCTCACAGGTAACGGCTATGGTTACATGCTCCCAGCCTTCACCCCAGCTCTTCGGCAGATGATCTGCGATCCGTTCCGCGCGCTTTGTGATCATGAAGAAGGTGCAGTCCGATCGCTCATGCATCATATCCCAGGCTTCATCCCGCCATTCATCCGCATCCTGATGGAAGAAATCGGAAGAAAAGCAGGTGTATATGTGGGATCCGGAGGGGATCTTGTATCTTCCTTTGTTCTTTCCGGAGCGTAAGATCCTCACCGGCAGATCGAAGCTGTCGGTCTTCTGGACGACAGAAGGATCCCTGCCGACGGACTCATCCCGGCGGTACATATAGCAGTGCAGACATCCGGCACTGGCCCTGGTGCATCCGTGCCACAGGTTCCAGTTGATCGTCATCGGAGACCGGGGATCGATATTTTCTTCAGGTAAAAAAGATAACTGCTTCATAGGAGTTATTAACCTTCCTCTGTAATGATTCTATCACTAATCTGTCGGATTTGCAGTCTTTTGATGAATTTCCACAAAAACATCTTGAAAAAACCATAAAAATGCATATAATACAACGTGTGTTTATTGGAACTGTAAACACACCATCAACAGGAGGAGGAACAAGATTATGAAAAAGGCAAGACTGTTGGCATTGGCAATGGGCGTAGGTCTTACCCTGGCAGCATGCGAAGGTAAGGAACCCGATACCAAGCCGGAAACTAATGTTGAGGAAGAGGAAGAAGTTGAAGAGGCAGAAGAAGAGGTTGTTGACCCTGTGGTTAAGTATCCCGCAAACATCGATCCTTCAATGATCCATCCCGGATCATTAAACAGCGATGAGGACACTTCAGACCGCTGGTATCCCAATGGAGATACTTCTTCGGAGCTGACCTTCACCCTTACCCAGACATCCAAGCGCGATGACTGTGTTGGCCTGGCATTCTGCCAGTACAAGGTTCTGGATGGAAAAGATGATGACCTGATCGATATGCCTCTGCGTGACGGCGGCAATGGACATGCCGTCACCGGTGAGTTCACCTTCATGAAGGATAAGAGCGTAACTTATGATTACGACTTTACCTTCCAGGATAACTTCACCTGCTACGATTTCAAGACCGGTACCGTATGGAAGAGATGCCATCCGGATTTCGGCTGCAAGGATCAGCAGTGGTATAACGATGCATTTGCAGGCCTGGTTGCATACCGTGACCTTTCAAGCACCAAGTATCAGCAGATCGTTCTGAACGAGGACGGAACCTTCGTGGAATCCGTGACCGGCATGGATGATATGATGGGACGCTGGGAAGTGCAGGCAGCCAATGTGCTGATGCTTATATATGATAATGCCGAGGATGCAGGCATCCAGGTAGTGGATGCAGGCTCACTCCTTGAGGACGGCGGTGAGAGCGGAAGCGAGACTACCTACAGCAACAGCTGGCAGCAGGAGTTCACCATCACTGCAGACGGCAAGGTTACAGAATTCGGTCTGTTCCCTGTATATGATGATGATATGAACCTTACAGGTTATAAGCCTGCATTTGAGCTTACCACAAAGGCAAACCTGGAAGCACTCCAGAAGGAAAAGGAAGAGGCTATAGCAGCATCCCTTGCAGCAGGAAGCCCTTATCCTAATCCCGAGGTAGATAACATCATGGATATAACTCTTGATGGTGTTAATCTTGACCAGGAACCGGACTACGTGATAGAGAATATCGAGTGGGATGATAAAGAGGCCGATAATTACAGGGATAAAGTTTCGAAGCTTATGAAGAGCGAAGATGCGAAAGGCTGCGTATTTGAGCTTCACGGACAATTTGTGAGCGGCGGTTTCAAGTTCTTTACTGCTGACGGCGCACATTCCATGATGGGTATGACCTGGATAGCAGGCGGTGGAGACAAGCCTGAAAATGACAGGGATCTTATCATTAAGGGTGTTCTCTGGCAGTACGGTACCAACTGGTATGTATTCTATGATCTGGATCATGTGACATACGTAGACTAAGGTTCGGAATCTAAAAGATCCTTCGGCTTACGCCAAAGGATCTTTTTTGTTGCAGTAACGATTGTTAAATAGAACGTCTTACTCTGAAACGAACTCGAAGACCATATCCTGATGGGAAGGATCTTCATGATCGGCCCAGACGATACCGCCTTCATCAAAGTAGAAGTTTACCGATCCGTTGCCATATTCCGAATGTTTTGAGCTGACTTCGCCATTTGCCATTTCAATAACTATAAGCTCGCCGTTATCACTGAAAAGGAATTCGTTTTCTTCATCGAAATTACATATATATTCCCATACCTGATAAACATTTTTTTCCTCGGGGCTTTCGATTGATACAAAGTAACTGTTGTCTCCGTTATCGAGGATCTCCATCGTGTAACCGTCGCACTCCCAGGTACCTACAAAGAAGTAGCCCTGCACATCGCCCATGCCGGGCTCAGTCATCTGTGCTTCGGAAGCGGTACGTATGAAATGCAGGGCACCGTCCTGGCCGGAGTAGATATCGTTCGGGAAGGCCTCATCCTCATTTACAGCAAAGGACGTCCATTCGTTTCCGTCTTCATCTACGAATCTGTACCAGAGGGATATGCTGCCGTCGGGGTGTTCCTCACTGAACAGTTCAACCGTACCCTTTGAGGAGCCAAGGATCGACATGTCCTCCAGTTCGTAATAGTACTGGCCGCCCTCGGAATAAACCGTAAGGTACATGGGGTCCATGTCATCGTCCGCGTATGACCACTCGCCAAGGAGCGGCTCAAAGATGGTATCGTAGTCTTCTGCGTCAACTTCGACGGGCGCATCATCTTCGGGGGCTTCGGGTTCCTCTTCCTTCTTTTCTTCTTTCTCTTCCGTGTCTGCTTCCTTTTCCTGCTTTTCATCAGCAGGTGCGGGTTCAGCTTCCTTACCGCAGGCGGTAAGTGCGGTGCAGCCCAGTGCACCGATGAGTGTCAGCATTAAAAGTCTCTTTTTCATAATTTCTCCTCCCTGTTTATCTGTATTGATAAAACCAACGATAGCTATTTTATCATATATGCACAAAATATCAATCTTATATGGATATATGATATAATACTGATGTTTACTGCCGTTTTGCATTTCAAATGAGAGGGCAGTCAACTAACGGTAGCGAAAAATCAATGTCTGATAGGTGGATATATATACAAGCTTTAATGTAGAATAATTCTGTTAACAATTGTTGTATCCGATCAAGACAGGGGAGAAAAAGGATGCTTATGAATTACCGTTGCCCGGGATGCGGCAACACAATGGAGTTTTCACCGTCAGAGCAGAAGATGTACTGCGTTTATTGCGGGTCAAAACACACGATTGATGAGCTGAACGCAATGCTCAGCAGGACGGGACTGTATGAAGGCGTGGGAAATATCGGGAATCCGTATGGGTTCATGACACAGGAAAGTATTCCCGCTCAGACGAATGACTGGCAGCAAAAAGAGGCGGAGCGTGCCCATGCTACCCTGCAGATGAAGATACTCAGGTGCAATGCCTGCGGAGCGGAGCTGGCTGTGAACGGTGTGGAGAGTTCTTCTTTCTGCGTATATTGCGGGCAGGCTACGGTTGTGATGGACCGCGTGGAGGATTATCTTCAGCCGGACTATATAATACCTTTCAGGATCACGAAAGAACAGGCTGAATCCATGATCAGGGGAAGACTGGCACAGGGCAGGTATATCCCGGAGGATATCAAGCACTTCAAGGTGGATAAACTGAGGGGCATATACATTCCTTTCTGGCTTTATGACATGTATTACGGGGATGACCAGTACTGGAAGTATACAGTAAGGCGGGGAAAAACCACGGTGACACGTTATGCCCACAGAACGGGCGATTGTGTTTTTAAAAAGATGACGCTGGATGCTTCAAAGAATTTTAATGATGATTCATCACAGCGTCTTGAACCCTATAATATGCGCGAGCTGCAGGAGTTTGATGCCGCATATCTTTCGGGATTCTATTCCGACCGCTTCGATATGGGAACGGAAGATCTTGACGGACTGGCTTTCATGCGTGCCAAGGTGCTTTTTAATGAGAATATGAAAGCAACCGTAAAACACGGAGAAACCAGCCTGCAATCCAGTGCTCCCGTGCACAAGGTATTACAGCGGGAATATGCACTGCTTCCGGTCTGGTTTCTGACTTTCCGCTATGAAGATAAACCCTATACCATTCTGGTAAACGGGCAGACCGGAAAGATGGTGGGGGCGGTCCCTTTTGTAAAGAAAAAAGCTTTTACGGTGTTTGGCATCCTGGCCGTGCTTTTCTGCACAATATTTGCGATCATAGGGGCCTGGCTGACACCGGCTCTCCTGGAGCATGCAGACGACGGAAGGATCTTCGGTATGTATTTTATGCTGACAGGCTTAGGTATATATAAGACGTGGTCAGTTGCAATAAAGAAGTATAAAGCAATGATGGTCAGCATAGGACTCACTACTTCAAACACTACCAGTAAGTTTGTCAGAGAAAGGGCAGGTAGATAATTATGGGATTCTGGGCTATAGTAGGAATACTGATCGGTATCGCACTTGGGATCGGTCTGGCGTTGAGAATGATAGTCTTAAGCGTCAAGGAGTCTAATGACATGGGAGACTCCAGGGGGAATCTCAGGGATTTCGGAACAGCACTTAACATCATGTCCAGCGAGGATGATCTGCGCAAGGTACCTCCGTATAACGACAGACCCCTGCTGGATGCTCACTGCAGGACGGCTGAGTCGCAATACATGCGGGCTGCGAATAGATTTTGAATAAAGCTGAGCGGAAAGGGTTCAGACCATGTTTAATGAATATCTGGAAGCAACAAAATATGTGGACCACGATTCACCGGAAGTAAAGGCTCTGGCTGAGAAGCTTAAGTCAGAAGCTGCTGATGAGGTGGAGCTGATAAAGAAGACTTATCTTTTTGTCAGGGACGGTATCAGGCATTCATGGGATGCGCAGGATAAGCGTGTTACTGTGTCTGCAAGTGATACTTTAAGAGAGGGCGTAGGGATATGCTGGGCAAAGGCAAATCTCATGGCGGCACTGCTTCGCGCTAACGGTATACCTTCGGGATTCAGTTATCAGCGTCTGACCCTGGGTGATACACCTGATACCGGTTATTGTATCCATGCAATGAATACTGTATATGTCTCATCACTTGACAAGTGGATCAGACTTGATGCCAGAGGCAACAAAGAAGGTGTTGATGCACAGTTTTCGACGGATGAGGAGATACTTGCGTTTAAGATAAAGAGCGAAGGCGAAGAGGATTATCACGACAATCATTCATATCCGGATAAGGGGCTTATGAAGGTTCTGGAGAACAGTACGGATTCCCTGGATATGTATCTGCATCATCTGCCCGACAGACTGTCCTATAGTGTCAGCTGCAGGATCGCTGCTAAAGAAGATATGGAGCTTATGATGAGCAGCCGTCTGGAGATGCTTAAGATTGTAAACGGTCTGGAATACGGATATATATTTGATAAGGTGCTGGTTGATAACAGCCGCAGGTATTTTGAAAACGGTGACCAGACTACGGTCATGGCCATGGATGGTGACAGGGTCATAGGGTGTGCTTCAATGTGTTACATATATATGATGCCAACATTTTCCCATCCTACGGGTAAGAGAGCGCATCTTATGAATGTGTTTACACTGAAAGAATGGCGTCGGCAGGGTATCGCCCGGGAAATGGTCACGATGCTGATCGATGAAGCATGGAATAAAGGTGCGACGGAAATAAGTCTGGATGCAACGGAAGAAGGCCGCTTTCTATATGAAAAACTGGGATTCAAGGCATCGGGAGAATGCATGACTCTGATAAAGAACAGCTGACATGATCCGTAAAAGTACTGATCCGGAGGAGTGAAGATGAGAGTTCTTTTTGAATATGATTATAAAGATTACAAAACGGACGGGACTGTGGGCATCAGACCTTCTGTCCGTGGGATCATCATAAAGAACGGGAAGCTTGCGCTTGTTTACAGCAGAAAATATGATTTCTATTCGATCCCCGGAGGCGGCATGGATGAAGGGGAAACGCAGAAGGAGACTCTGATCAGGGAGATCAGGGAGGAAACCGGGCTGGAAGTCATAGAGGATTCCATACGGGAATACGGTCTTGTGATCAAGAAAGAAAAAGGGATGATCGACGACCTGTTCATACAGGAGCATTACTATTATCTGTGTGATGTATATGAAGGAACAACAGCTCAGAAGCTTGAAGCGTATGAGGCAAAAGCAGAATTTGAACTGAGGTGGGTAGATCCGGAAACCGCAATAGAAACGAATCGCACACACCATCACGGCGAGTTAAATGATGAAGAGTGGGCGATACGCTTGTATGAAAGAGAAGAGAGACTGATAAGGAAACTTGAAGAAGAGGGACTGCTTAAAGGCAGTACCCTCACTTCTCAATAACGATAAGAGGTATAATGACTTCCTCGGGAGTCAGTCCCGCATGGCCTCCCGGCATCTCCTGAGCCTCAATATGTGTGTTAAATAAGCTGACGTCAGAAACTGACAGCGCAACGTAGTCACCGATCATTTCTTCCAGACCTTCCCTTGTATTACCTTTTCCGAATAAGTTTTCTGAAAGAACTTCTTCTCTGGTGAGGAGAAGAAATGCGTCATTGAAATACTTTCTGAATATCCCGGGGAAGCCTTCTTTGTATTCATCTTTTACAAAAAAGTTCAACGTACGCGGCTCGATGGAGGGCTTTCTAACCAGGCAGTCAAGTATTTCAGGATAATCAAGGATACAATGATTAATGCTGTCCATATGCCCGTGATCCGCCGTGATCAGGAACAGGGTATCGGACAGGCTGTTTACGGTTTCTTCGACCATTTTTTCAAGACCGCTTACCATGCTGTGAGTTTCCGGACTGTTTGTCCCTGTCCTGTGCATGGTACCATCCGGTTCATTCCAGTAAGAATAGATGAATTTCTTTCCGTCTTCACTACACAGTGATGTTATCTGCTTAAGGATCTCCTCTATAGTCTGTGGAAAAGGCGGTAAAAAGGGCATTACGGCGTGCGCCCTTCCGCCTGCATTGTTGATCCTATCGACTATGTTTATATAGGGGATGTATTTAAATGCCACGTTTTCTTCAGCGGCGGGAACAGGCTCTTTGACGGAGTCCTCCAGCCATTTTTTTCTGCCGTCCGGATATTCACCTGTAGGAACGGCATCTTCTTTTTCCGACAACTGCTCGTTATTATTGAACACGCTCACATTTTTGTCCAGCTGTGGAAAATACATATCCCAGCCCAGCCAGCCGTGTTCATTGGGATACTGTCCGCTTAATATCGAAGTGGTCGCGGCAACGGTTGTAGGCGGATATACCGAATCAAAGGAACCAACAAAGTGGCTTCTGAAAAAGCCGTCCTTTTCAAGGTGTTTTTCTATTATCGAAGTACCCATGGCATCAAGTACCAGAAGCACTACATTCTTATATTCTCCTTTAAGATACTTATCAGCCAGAACCAGAGTATCTGCGGTGGTTTCGGTATTGAACTTCTTTAAGATCGAGTTGGACAGATTTACGAGGCAGTTATCATAATCCGGTTTATAAGTTAGTCTTGTGCTCATGAGAGTACCTCCGTATTTACTTCAATCGCGTGCAGCAGTGTGTAAGGCTGCTACCACGCTATATTTGCAATTATAAAGCATTCCCCAGGGGAAGGGTCAAGACTTTTTTGGAGATTCCCGGGTATACCCCCGGTTTATTGACTCACTGCCATGTGTGCGTTAAGATAGCATGTATCAGTAAATTTAGGGGGACCACTATGAGATATTACAGGATCCATACAGAAGATATTGCATACCTTACAAAGCAGCCCAGAGGCTTATTTACAGCTGTCGGAAAGCTTGTTGATGCGAAGCTGCTTACGGAAGAAGAAGAAAAAGAATACTGGAGAAACCGCGCTTATTTTGAAAAAGTACTGCCGGTGCCACCTTATTATGAGCAGGGAAATCCGGAAGGCGCCATCACCTGGTATAAGGATAATGATAAAGCGAACCGTATGTTTTATGAAATGGTCTTTTACCGCAGGATGGCAGATAAATACGGTAAAAAGCTTTTTATCTCCGAGTGTGATGATATACCGGGGACATTAGTTTATGAGGATGATTACCAGATAGCCGTAAAGGATCAGAAGCCGGAGACGATTATCAGTACAAAGGAACTGCCCTGGCCGGTAAGAGCGATAGAGGATAAGGACATCGCTGACTGTGTTAATGTGATAAGGAAAAGCTTCGGGACTGTGGCAGATGAGTTCGGCTTTACACAGGAGAATGCGCCCAGATTTACGGCATTTGCCACGGATGAAAAAAGGATATACTGGCAGCTTGATGGTGAGCATCGTCCCATGTTCGGGTATTTTGAAGATAACGAACTGATCGGTTATTACTCATTATCTGTTCAGACTGAACAGGAATGTGAACTTAATAATCTGAGTGTGCTCCCGGATCACCGTCACAAGAATATCGGTAAGATCCTTATGTTTGATGCCCTTTCAAGGGCGGCTGAAATGGGCTTTACTAAAATGAACATTGGTATAGTTGAAGAAAACAAAGTCCTCCGGAAGTGGTATGAAGATCTGGGCTATGTACATACCGGAACCCAAAAGTTTGATTTCTTCCCTTTTACCTGTGGATATATGTCAAAAAATATTTAAAATTTATGCTTGACCCTTCCCCTGGGGCACCCCTTATCCTTTCCTTAAAAGAAAGGAGAGGGAAGGGTTATGAAAGAAAAATACGGATTTTGCAGCAACTTATCCTATGTCATTCGCGGAATGAAAAGCGGGAATGAGCATTTACTGGGCATTCAGCTTTTGGGCATCATAGCGGAGACGGTATCACTTTTTATCATCCCGATGATGGTAAAACTCATCATCGATTCACTGACGACGGGTGATGCACTTAATAAGACTCTGATCCTGATCGGGATCAATTCCATAGTCATGCTTATCGTATATCTTATAGCAGGCTATGTCGAAAACAATACCCCTTACAGAATGAAACATGCTTTGGTTCGTTTTAAGCGTGAGCTTACGGAGACCATGACATCCATGGAGTATGCCAACATGGAAGATCCTAAGGTGCTGGATGAACATGAGCGTATAAGGAATGTCATGAACGTTAAGACCCAGGGCATAGAAGGCATGATGGATTCTACCGTAAAATGCGCAAGGCTCATTGTACAGATGATCATGGCAGGGATCCTTGTATCCGGCCTGCACCCTTTGCTGATAGTAATACTGCTGGGACTTTTATTACTCTCATTTATGGTGGTGGATAAGACCAAGCTTAAAGATAAGGAGCAGGTATGGGATGCCCTTGGACCTTACTGGAGAAAGCACTTTAATATGGGGTATCTGACAAACCACTTCACCTCCGCAAAGGAGATAAGAGTATATGACATGAAGGACTGGATCTACAGGAAGTATCTGGGGATCAATTCGGATATACTGGCTAAGTATAAGCTGTCGAGAAACATCTGGTTCAGATCCCATGCCCTTTGCATGCCTATAGCCCTGCTGGAGGAAGTAAGCCTTTATGCCTTCCTGATCTGGCAGCTGTCCATGGATAAGCTTACGGTAGCGGAGTTCACCCTCTATGTTGCTGCGGTGCACATCTTCATAAAGGCGTTGAGCGACTTTATCCATGAGTATACGGAGATCAAAAGGCAGTCGCTGGAAGTAAAGGATTTCAGGGCTTTCATAAACCGCTACAAAGTTAAAGACATACCGGCACAGGAGCTGTCTGCAATGGAAGCTAGACCGGCGTTTGAATTTAAGGATGTGAGCTTCTGCTATGAAGGGCAGAAGAAAAATGCTCTTGAACATGTTTCGATATCCGTTCCGTATGGTGAGAGGCTTGCAGTTGTGGGACTTAACGGAGCCGGGAAAACCACTTTTATAAAACTGCTTTCAGGTTTCTACAAACCTGCAGAGGGGCAGATCACTTTAAACGGTAAAGAATGTGCGGATATGAGCAGGGAAGAGATATTCAGATATTTCTCTGCAGTTTTCCAGAATGTGGAGGAATATCCCTTTACCGTAGCGGAAAACGTATCCATGAAAAGCTTAAGTGATACCGATGAAGAAAAAGTAAAAGACTGCCTTAAGCGCTGCGGGCTTTCGGAGAAGATTGCCAAGCTTGAAAACGGTGATAAGAGCCAGGTAATGAAGGTGATAGAGAAAGACGGCGTGGATTTTTCCGGCGGAGAAAAACAGAAGCTGGCACTGGCCAGGGCATTGTATAAGGATGCACCGGTGATAATACTGGATGAGCCTACGTCGGCACTGGATCCCCTGGCGGAAGAAAGGCTGTATACCAGCTTTAACGATCTGATTGGTGAGCGTACGGGAATATTCATCTCCCACAGATTATCTTCGACGAAGTTCTGCGATAAGGTGGCAATGTTCGAGGATTCACATCTGGTGGAGTACGGCACCCATGAGGAACTGATGAAGAAAAAGGGAAAGTACTATGAACTGTATGAAACCCAGGCGCAGTTCTACAGAGAGGAAGCTGAAAAAGAGGAGGATGAAAAAGATGAAGAAGAAAGATGATAAAAGCATCAAATCAAAACCCATAAGATACTTTGCATCCGCGATGAGGAAATATAAAAAAGGCTTTTATCTTTTGTATGCGATCCTGATCCTTGCCATGATGATACAGCCCTTTATAAACATGTTTGGCCCTAAGATGATGATAGATGCCATCATGGTAAAAGCTGATATCTCCGTCATCATTAAGATCGCTGCTGTTATGGTGCTTGCGGATTTTCTGATCAAGATTGTGACTGTATTTACGGACCTGGAACTTGACAGGGAATACTATACGGGGCTGGACAGACACTTAGAAGCAGCTGTCGGAAAAAAGAGCATGGAGCTTAAGTACGAGACTACCGAGAATAAGGAGACCCTGGACAGTCTGGCAGATGCCAGGACCGGCATCGATTCCGGATACTCGGGGGGCTCAAAAGGACTGTTCAGTGCTATAGCTTTACTGACGGTAAATATCGTGGTCATCCTGCTTTCGGCTGCAATAGTATTCAGGTATACCTTGCTTCCGGTCTTCCTTATTATCATAAATGTCACTCTCAATACTTTTTTTGAGAGCAGGCTTAATAAGATAAAGATGGATCAGATACAGCGTCTTGCGGTGACGGACAGGGCTTATCACTACCTGCTTCACGGGCTTTCCGATATCAAGTACGGAAAAGATATAAGGCTTTTTAACGCCAAGGATATGATGCTTGGAAGGGTTGACGGCTTTAATGATAAACAGTCGGAGATAAATAAGAGCCATGCAAAGGAATCTCAGAAATACATTACCGCTTCCAAGATAAATCTTGCGGTAACGGCAGCGCTTGTCTATCTGATGCTGGCTGTGATGGTAATAAATAAAAAGATAGGCATAGGTGATTTTACGATGCTTTCAACTGCGGTTACCACCATCGTTGCATCCATCAATATGGTACTTAAGCAGATACTTGAATTAAAGAAATTCTGCGGATATTCGGAAAAGTTCATCAGTTACGTTGAAGGAAATGTATATGAGGAAAAGGGAGATAAGGATCCTGATGTTTCAAAAGGCATCGTTATAGAGTTTAGGAACGTATCCTTTAAGTATCCGGGAAGCAAAGAGTATGCCCTTAAGAATATCAATACTACTATAAAGAGCGGGGAGCACTGGTCGGTGGTAGGTTTAAACGGTGCCGGAAAGTCTACCTTCATTAAACTCTTATGCAGACTGTATGAATGCACGGAAGGAGAGATAATCGTTAACAATGTAAACATAATGGATTATGATTACAGCAGCTATATGAAGATACTTTCCGTAGTTTTCCAGGATTTCTATCTGCTTAATTTCTCCATAAAGGAGAATCTTATCTGTGACAGTCCGGATAAGGTTTCTGATGAAAAGCTCATACCGCTGCTTGAAGAAGTGGGCTTAAAAGATAAAGTGGATTCCCTTAAGCTGGGGCTTATGACGCCTGTATTCAGATACTATGACCAGAATGGATTTGAGCCTTCGGGCGGCGAACAGCAGAAGATAGCGTTGGCCAGGGCACTATACAAGAATGCCCCTGTACTGATACTGGACGAGCCTACGGCAGCTCTGGATCCCATAGCCGAAAAGGAGATATACGAGCAGTTTAACAGCATGGTAAAGAATAAGACTGCCATATTTATATCGCACCGCCTGGCCTCCTGTAAATTCTGTGACAAGCTGCTGGTATTTAAGGACGGTGAGATAGTGGAGCGCGGCACCCACGACAGCCTGGTTAAGCTCTCCGGTGGCATCTACGCCGATATGTACAAAGCACAGGAAAAGATGTATAGTTAGTTTGTGTCATTCAGAGCGTGAAATGGCCGTGTCATTCTGAGGAGCATAGCGACGAAGAATCTTATTGTTTCGGAGAGATATAAAAATGGATAAGAAAATGACATCCGGTGAGATAGCCAAAAAAGCGGGAGTATCCCAGAAGGCAGTACGCCTGTACGATGAGAAGGGGCTTCTTAAGCCAGCCGATTATTCGGAAGGTAATTACAGGCTTTATGACAACGCATCACTGCAGATACTGGAAAAGATAGTTGCGCTTAAGGCAATAGGTTTTTCGCTGGAAGAGATAAGGGATAATCTGGTGGCTGGTGAAGCGGTGAATGTGGAAGAGGCACTGCGCATGCAGCTTAAGAACATGGAGGAAAAGCGCCGCCAGATAGATAACGTGATAGCCGCCATAAACGGAGCGCTGGAGCGCAGAGGCAGTGAGCTTGACTGGGATGATGTGGCTTCCATAGTGCAGAGCATAAATATAGACCGTAAGGCTGATGAGCATCACTGGGATGCCCTTAAGCATACTGTTCAGGAACCTGACTGGTATGTGAAGATATTCGATTCTCTTGAGTTTAAGAAGAAAGATAAGATACTGGATCTGGGCTGCGGCTATGCCAAGCTGTGGAGGAATAACCGTGACAGGATACCTGAAGGCTCAAAGATATATGCGGTAGATGTGCGGGGAGGCTGGGCAGATGATTTTGAAAAATATCTTGCCGATAATAAAGACAGCTTTCCGAAGGGGGTGAAGATATCCCTTTTATTCGAGGATCTGGAGACAGATGCAGCCTGGGAAAAGATCGAAAAGAATAAAGAATACAGCATGATCATCGCCCACTATCTGGGATATGAGTTAAAGGATCCGGAGGCAATGGTCGCCCGGGCGGCAGGATGTTTGTCTGGTAAAGGTGTGTTTTCCTATAACTGTCCGGGAGCGGACAGCTGGTATCGCTATCTGCAGGATGTGTTCACGGAGCTTAAGATCAAGGCGCCATTTGTAGATGAAAAGATAGCTGCAAAAAAGAAAATGGCAGATGACACGGTTGAAATGCTTAAGAAGTACTTTAATAAAGTGGAGCTTGTCACACTGTCCAATAAATGGCACTATACTGATGCTGCGGAGCTCTTTGACAAATTTAAGGAGATCTTTGACGGGCAGGAAAAGTTTATGATTTCTAAGCGTGATAAGCTGGAAAGACACCTTGAAAAAAAGATGGAAAAGGACGGAGAGGTAGTGATCGAAACCTTTGCTTATTTCTGGCACTGCAGGAAATAGATGATGACAGGAGTGTAGACTATGTATAAATGCGATCATACAAAACTGGTTTTGGCTTTTAATGAATTTCATGATGTTAAAAAAGATGATATGCCGGAGTATGGAGATTTCTGCCTGCTTGAATTAAGGGACGGGCGTCATACCGCAGGACAATGGTATCCGAACAGCGGTGATAGTGAGACTTTAGCCGGGCATTTCGGACGGGGAACGGCGGATTCTGTTGATGTGAGCGAAGTGGCCAAATGGCATTTCCTTAAAAGATACGATCTGACAGAATGTCTGGAAGATGAAAAGATCCGGCAGATAAATTTAGGCTTCGAAGATGAAGATAAATACAGCGTAAAGATCGGTGAGTTTAAATCCTTAAAGGACGGAAATCTGCCTGAAAGCGAGCAGTATTGTCTGCTGATAATGACTGACGGAAGCCTGGCTGCCGGACGATGGGATCAGTTCCCCGATGGTAAAGAAGGACTCTTTATCTATGCATCGGCCCTGGCCAGTTACAGCATGGACAAAGTGTGGGCCTGGACAGCTTTAAGTCCGGATGATGTATACGAACGGGAAGCAGAAAGTCTGAGGGAGAAAAAACGCGAAGAGGAACTTAACAGGAATCCTTCAGCAGATCCCGATAAATTTAAATACGGTACGGATATCAGCGTGTACTACGAAAAAGCGCTGGAAAAATTAAGAGAGCTTTATCCCTGGGCCACTGTGACCCAGATGAAAAGAAAAACGCCCTATGTTATCGTGCCCCGTCACGGACAATACATCTTTGGTATGGAGATGGGAACATTCAGGGGAGAGAGGGAGGTCAGGGAGTGGACCGACGGAAGTACCGCGGATGAGTTTATTGATTTCCTGTATGACTATACGAAAGAGACAGTTAAGAATTACAATCCCGAAGAAAAGTTTAAGTTCGGCACGGACATTCAGGTATATCTGGATAAGGCATACGAAAATGTAAAGAAAGATTACCGCTGGCTTGAAAAGGAGATGCTTGAGAGTTTCTGCCAATACTCTATAAAGCAGGTTGACGGCGAATGGGAATATGTAAAAAGATATGATGAGAATGATGATTTCTCTGTATACAGCGTCAGCTCCGCGGAAGACTTTGTAAAGAAGCTGACAAAAGATTATCAGGATGCGGCCCTTAGAAATAATCCGGTTGTGGATACCTATTCCGCACCCTTAAAGCCTGTTGATCTCCACGGATGGGGCCTGGAGAAATATGCTTTTTCGAAGCTTCAGTCAGGTGACTACAAGGTAAATGTTACTGCCGGTGACCGTACTGCAGGTGCCAGCAGGGAATTCTTCATAACTCCGGACTGCTTTGAGGCTAAAACTTATGATGAGTTCCTGGATCGTTACCTTAAGATCGTTCCCGGCGGATCCTTCGGACTTAACAAAGAGGATCTTATCGATGATGAAAATCTGAAAGCGTTTCTGGGGTATATTTAAGGTTCATTTCGTCTTCCTGTATGCCGACGGGGTGGCCCCCATCACTTTAGTGAATGTACGGTTGAAATAACTGATATTGTTGAATCCCACCAGGGAAGCGATATCGGTTATTTTTTTGTCTGTGGTGCTTAAGAACTCACAGGCCTTTACTATACGGATGCGATTCAGATGTTCAAAGGGTGTGCTTCCGGTATAATCATGAAAACTGTGACAATAGTAGCTTTCGCTGTAACCGGAGATTTCCGATAACTGTTTAAGGCTTAAGGGCTCGGAGTAATGCAGCTGCATATAGTCCATGCTTCTTAACAGATCTTTGGATAAAGTGTTGTCGTCTGTTGCAGCATGTATTTTTGAAAGGTGGATATTATACAGTTCCTGCCAGCATACGAACAAAAGGCCCTGTATAGTCAGTTCACAGGAAGAAACTTCTTTATTTCGGTATTTTAATATTTCACTGATCTCGGAGAGCAGTTTTTTGTTTTCACTTTTCCCGGATAGAGCGGTATAGATACATTCCGGCCTGTGGAAACTGAGTCCTTCAAAATAGGGACTGCCGGATGCAGGAAAGCAACGTTCCATAGGCTCAGTGGAGAATACGATGGCAGAGTATTTTATAAGCTTTTTATCACCTTCACATCGAACCGCGTTATGCAGCATCCCGGGTGGGATAAATATCGCATCTCCTTCCTTAAGCCGGTAGTAGCTGCCTTCAACATAAAAATCTACTTTCCCTTTTTCCATTATGAAGAATTCAGCCTCCGGATGACAATGAAGATACAGGGCATTGTTAAAATCCGGATCTATTATCGTGTGGTGCAGGGAAAAAGGGCTGGAACCGGTTTTGTGTATTATGTTTTCTGTGTGTAATGAGGTTTTATTCTTCATCACGTTGCCTTTTATAAAGTAGGTGATCCAATAACCGGCGTGTTCCGGTCATGTTGATATCATGATATAGAAAAAAGCAATATAGTGCAAGTAAATAACATAAATATTCAAGAATTTACTGGGACTTAACAATATAATGTCAGCAAAACCATCCCGGAAGGAGAAAACTTATGAGCATCACTATAGAAAAAGACCGTATCATATTTGAAAGACGTGATGAACTGACTGTATTTGAACCATACGGACCGGACTGTATCCGCTGCCGTTCCACGAAAAACAGCAGACTGTCGG
>JAFYCS010000093.1 GCA_017539565.1 Lachnospiraceae bacterium | reverse complement strand
GGATCGAATACGACGAATTTATAATCACGGTATTTGGTATCAAGGAAATTCTCGTAGAAAGTATCCGAATAAAAGTCATAATTGCCGCATATGGTGCTGGCAATATAAACTTCGGCATTACTGCTTCCAAGGTCCCTGTTATGGTCGCAGATAACACCATGCATCTGGGACGGATTGTTTGCCGCAGGTGCTTCATAATATTTGAACATGTTCTGGACATAGTTGCTGTTATCTATGGTAAGAGACCAGCCGGTAGCTTGTGTGGATCCGTGTCCGGGTATAGCCAGTGAAAGGTCGGGCGCATTATTATCCTTTTGTACCGGAAGAGCATGAGCCCTGTCATTTTCATATACCAGACCGGTATTAGCCCCGGTATACATATTTGAATCATCCAGGAAAGTACCGTCGGGATTAACACCGTTCAGCATATTGATGGCTTCAAAAACCTTTTCCTGTTCGGAGGTTATCGACGCCTGTGCCTTACCGGATCTGTCCGAAGGAATGGCTGCGATTATAAGCGCAGATGCCAGAAGAACACCGCCGACAGAGCACCGCACCAATGTCCTTCCTTTGGAATTAAGCTTTCTTTTCTTCTTTCCGGGAACATTTTTCTGTGTTCTTTTTACATCAGCCATTATCTCATTCCTCCCAAAAGTCGCAAAACTTTAACGGATCTTCTTGGCTACCACCACAAACCTGCCATTTTCTTCGTTGTAATCACAGGTTGACAATGTCAGCAGCCTGTCGCCGTATTGTGCCCTCACGCCTGTATCGTAATAGGAAAGCCTGCTCATCTCATCCATATAAGAAGCAAATTCCTCGGCCGAATGGGCATTTATAAACTGATAATACTTGAATACCACCTGGTCCGCATCATAAACGCGCGAACGGAAGGCATACATCACCTGATATGTGCCTTCCTCATATATGGTATCAAAATGTATGATCGGGTGTCCTGCATAATAACTCTCCGATTCATACGCCGAAAGCTTTGAAAACATCCTTCCGCTCTGCAGATGGTGCCCATAAATGATAAAGTTATCGCTTCCGTTAACTATATCACAGTTGCAGTCCAGAAATAAGCTTCCCGCTTTGTCATCTTTCTTGTCAAAGTCATGAGACAGGTAATATTCATTATCGGATGCCTGCATGACGGGTCCATCAATATTTGTATCGTCAATTTTAACCCATCCGATTAGGTCTTTGTTCAAATAATATAAAGTTTTATACTGCTCAAGGACCTCTAACTTGCGCGAAACGCCCGTTTCATCAACTATATTGGCCGTATAGAAGGTGTCATCGCCTTGCTGGGCAGGGATATTGGCCAGAACATCATTACCCACCAGATGGGATAACTCGCCTCCGCGCTCATCTCCCTTACCTGCATTTATATAATACAGGCCATAAGCCCCGAAACCACCTATCATCAACAGAACAAAGGCCAGGATAAGGAGCTTTCTGTTCCGTTCCGACCTTTTTATCTCTGCTATGATCCTCTTCTGCATCTCTGGATCGTAGTCTTCCAGGCGTTTTGGTCTGCTGGCATCCTTTTCCGCGGCCTTTGCATTATCCGGTTCTTTTACACTGTTTCTTTTGTCGCTCATCACGGCTTAACGACGATGTTTACGATCCTTCCCGGAACATAGATCTCTTTAACTATATTCCCGTTTAACTTGTTGCCGAGGGCTTCTTTAGCCGCTGCGATAATGCTGTCCTTATCGGCATCCTTGTCGATCTTTATCGTAGTCTTGACCCTGCCGCTTATCTGTACGGCGATCTCAACCTCGTTCTGAACAGTCTTTGAAAGGTCTGCTACAGGCCAGGTCTGTGCAAATACGCTCTCATTGTGTCCTAACTGCTCCCAGAGCTCTTCACAGAGATGGGGTGCAAAAGGAGAAAGCAGTATTACCGCAGTCTCGAGGGTCTTCTTATCAACGCCTCCGTTCTTGGTAAGATCCATGAACTTGTTGTTGCACTCCATGAATCCGGAGATAACGGTATTTAAGCTGAAGGCGTTAAGTCTCTGGTCAATATCCCTGATCAGGCAGTTACGCAGACGGAGAAGCTCAGCATTCTCAGCCACGTCTTTATCCTTGTTATCCTGTACCATGTTCCAGAATCTGGTAAGGAAACGGTAAACGCCGTCTATACCTCTGGGATCCCATTCGCTGTCAAGCTCGGGCGGTCCCACAAATAGTTCGTACATACGCAGGCTGTCACAGCCGTAGTCCATGACCAGTTCGTCAGGGCTTACCACGTTGCCCTGGCTCTTACTCATCTTAACAGGCTTATCGCCCCATTTTTCCACATCCGCAGCTTTCTTAAGGATCATGCCCTGGTTGAAGAGCCTGGTGAAAGGCTCATCAAAGTCAAGGACTCCTATATCCTTGAGGAACTTGGTGTAGAAACGTGAATATAACAGGTGCAGTACGGCATGCTCAACGCCGCCGACATACATATCTACAGGAAGATACTTGTCAGCCTTCTCACGGTCCACAAGCTTCTCCTTATTCTTATTATCTACATAACGCAGGAAATACCATGAGGAACCTGCCCACTGGGGCATGGTGTTTGTTTCCCTCTTTGCAGGCTTTCCGCACTTGGGACAGGTGGTATTTACCCACTCATCGATAGCTGCCAGAGGTGATTCACCGGTTCCTGTAGGCTCGTACTTCTCTACTTCGGGAAGAAGCAGGGGAAGCTGATCCTCAGGTACGGGAACACATCCGCAATCAGGGCAGTGAACGATGGGAATAGGCTCGCCCCAGTAACGCTGGCGTGAGAATACCCAGTCACGAAGTTTGAAATTAGTAGTCTTGCGGCCCATTCCTGCCTTCTCTATCATCATGGGTGCTTCTTTCTTAAGAACGGCAGATTCCATACCATTCCAGTCTCCGGAATTGATCATGGTCCCGGCTGCTTCGGTATAGGCTTCCTGCATATCCTTGATCTCTACGCCGTCTTTAGCGATAACCTGGATGATGGGCAGGTCAAACTTCTTCGCAAAAGCAAAGTCACGGTCATCATGGGCGGGCACGCACATGATGGCTCCGGTACCGTAATCGGCAAGTACATAATCAGAAAGCCAGATGGGCACCTTTGCTCCGTTAAGGGGATTTATCGCATAGGAGCCGGTAAATACGCCGGTCTTCTCCTTATCCTGCATACGGTCTACATTGGATCTGGTAGATGCCCTGTAGATATAATCATCAACAGCTGCCTTTGTCTCAGCTGTAGCCAGCGAAGCCGCAAGCTTATGCTCGGGAGCCAGTACCATGAAAGTCGCTCCGTAAAGGGTGTCGGGTCTGGTGGTGTAAACGGTGATCTTCTCGTCACGGCCATCTATGGCAAAATCCACCTCTGCACCGTAAGACCTGCCGATCCACTCTGTCTGCATCTTCTTAACCTTTTCAGGCCAGTCAAGCTTATCAAGATCGTCAAGAAGTCTGTCTGCATACGCGGTGATCTTAAGCATCCACTGCTTAAGGTTCTTTTTGGTAACTTCGGTATGGCAGCGCTCACACTTGCCGTCAACCACTTCTTCGTTTGCAAGGCCCGTCTTACATGAAGGACACCAGTTTATGGGCATCTCTTTCTCATAAGCAAGACCTTTCTTGAACATCTGGACAAATATCCACTGCGTCCACTTATAGAAATCGGGATCGGTAGTATTAACTTCCATATCCCAGTCATAGATGGCTGCGATCTGGCCGATCTGTCTCTTTATATTAGCTACGTTAGAAGCTGTAGATACCGCAGGATGCACACCGTTCTTTATAGCGTAGTTTTCTGCGGGCAGACCGAAAGCATCCCATCCCATGGGATGTATAAGATAATATCCGTTGAGCAGTTTATATCTGCTCCAAACATCAGAGATAACATATCCTCTCCAGTGACCTACATGAAGGCCGGATCCCGAAGGATAGGGAAACATATCAAGGCAGTAATACTTGGGCTTTTTGCCGTCGTTTACATTTATCGGGTGTTCTTCCCACTGTTTTCTCCATTTTTCTTCGATCTCGCGGTGATTGTACGATACAGCCATTTTACGTAAACCTCTTTTCCGATTTTATTCATACATAAATAACGCAGAATACTCTGCTTGATCGTTGCTATTATACAGATTAGCCCCGTATTTTGTCAACCGTTCCGTACTATACCGCCGGTATATCATGCCATGTGACAGCCCGTATGGCAAAAACACTCTTTTAACAGCAATTTTTATATGTTACAATCATGTTGAACCACTATATACAGGCAGTCTGAAAACAGTAATGTATATCAGCCCACAGAAGGTTATATGGTGATGGCTATGTCAAAAACAAAAATTGCGGACGCCAGATATAAATGGCATTTACTTGTCATGATATTTATCAATATCTGTCCCATTTTCCATTGGATGCGGAACAACAGGAGACTTTTAAATTATTATTACTATATCTGCCTTGCCGAATTTGAAAAAGTCAAAGACAAGGATTCGGAGATACTTGATATGCTTCATAAAGATCTGCTGGCATCCAGGGATTCTTTCGACAGCTTATTCGGTCTGGCCAATTTTATGAACAGCAAAGAATACAGAGCCTTGGTAAAAGCAGCGCCATATAAAAGAAAAACCGGAAGAAAATCCCTTCCGGTTTAAAAATATTTACGTTCAAATTCTGTGATAGGTATGGGTTTCGAGAAATAATATCCCTGGAACATATCGCAGCCAAGAGAATGCAGCAGTTCCAGCTGCCGTCTGGTCTCAACGCCTTCCGTGATGACTCCCATGTTAAGATCCCTCGCCATGTTGATTATATGCGTAAGGATCACTTCCACCCTCTTCTCCTGTTCCGTACGGGCAAGGAAACCGCGGTCTATCTTTAATATATTGGCATGTACGTCTTTTAACAGGTTCAGTGACGAATATCCGCTGCCAAAATCATCTATCTCCACCTGGAACCCTTCGCGCTGGAGCGCTCCCACAAGATATATACAGCGTTCCGGATCAGCCATCAGCGCAGTCTCTGTTATTTCAAGATTAAGCTTTGAAGGAGACACGTCATATTTCTTTACCAGTCCGATAAATATCTCGACCAGATCCAGATGGGCAAGATCCTTGGGAGAAATGTTAACGGACAGGCGTATATTCTCCATATCCGTTCCCTTCCATTCACTTAACTGGCGCACAGCCTTTTCCCAGATATGACGGTCAAGCTCATGTATCATATTGGCACGTTCAAGAACTCCTATAAACTTTTCGGGTGCTATCACTCCCTGATCGGGATGTACCCAGCGTGCCAGAGCTTCTGCCGCAAATACATTTCCTTTGCTGTCATTCTGAGACTGCAGATAAATATGAAGCTCATCATTGTTAAGCGCATCGGCAAAACTGTTTACCACTTCGCTCTCATACAGAGTATTGAGCATCATATCATTGTTATATTCAGCAAAGCTTACGGGATAGTCATCCGTGATGGAACGGATAGCCATTTTTGCCCGGTCGGCCATCAGTGATATATCTTCCTTGCGATTCTTGATGCGGTATATACCTATCTGGATATGGAGTTTATACAGATTATTGCCGAAGCTGTCTGACAAGGCCATTGCGCGCTTGCGATACTGTTCACGGTCAAAATGCTCCTCGTCGGTAAGCACAACGAAATGATCGGCAGCCATACGTCCAAAAACATCGCCTTCACCAACAAGATCACGGCACATCAGTGCCATCTTACGCAATACATCATTGCCCTTATCAAGGCCAAAGAGCTGGTTGACCAGCTTAAATTCTTTAATATTCAGGCGGACAAGCATATGTCTGGCTTTTTCGTTCATAGCCAGGTGCATGGAAGCCTTTTCCTTAAAGCATTCCCAGTTATAAACACCTGTGAGCTTATCATGCTGGCGCTTATATAAGGCCTCGTCGCTGCCGCTTGCCAAAGGCGTAACATCCAGGAAAGAGAAATACCGTCCCAAAAGTCTGGAATCGGCATCCCGGACATCAAAATGCTGCACTTCCACAACATGCTCTTTGCCGCCGTAGCTGAAATATTGCAGCCATATGCGGCCGGCATGTTCCTGATAGTTCACTTCAAGCCAGTCTTGAAGAAAAGCCTGCATCTGCTCCAGGTCGTTGCGTATACGGAATAACCTGAAGGCCGATTCATTTACATATATGCATTTCCCTTCGCTGTCAAAGCATACTATCCCCGTGTTGCTGCGTTTTCCTGCAGCCTCCATGATCTGTAAGGATATATCATGTCCACTGCTCACACTTTCATATGCATCAAATTCTTCGTTTATAGCATCATTTACAGGGGATCTGGCAGCAGTCCTGTCGAGCATTTTGATAAACTCAATACAGCAGGATCTGGGCTTGCCGTCTTCAATGGCTTTCATTACAGGTATTGAAACGATACGGTAGTAATTATCCTTATGATTCTCTATTTTCTCATGTATCCTGCCTGTGATCGCTGCATTATAGCTTGCACAGTCATAGCAGCGTTCTTTGTTATCCCAAACAGAAAAACAGCGGTTATTATCTCCCACTGTTTTCTCCTTACCGGGATCCGAAGCATTCCCGGTCTCATATAAAACCCTGCATTCACCCGGGTCTACAAGGCGCACTACATCATACAGCGGCCCTGCAGCCCGCATCAGTTCATCCAACTGATCTTTTGTGAATACAGGTGCATTCAAATACTGTTATTCTTCCTTATTATTCTCTGCCACAGCCTCAGCTCTTGCTGCCACTTCTTTTTCCTGTACATCCGAAGGTGCCTGCTCATAACGTACAAATTCATAGCTGTAATCTCCGCGTCCGCCGGTCATGGAACGCAGGTCGGTGTTATAACCGAACAGACAGGACATAGGTATCTCGGCTTCTACAACAGTCTTGCCTCCGCCTATGGGATTCATACCAAGCACACGTCCGCGACGCTTGTTCAGATCACCCATGATATCGCCGGTGTAGCTGTCGGGTACGGTAACCTTAAGGCTTGCGATAGGCTCAAGCAGTACGGGGCCGGCTTCCATAAAGCCCTTCTTGAAAGCCTGGATAGCCGCGGTCTTGAACGCCATTTCCGAAGAGTCTACAGGATGGTAAGAACCATCGTAGAGAACACCCTTTACGCCTACAACGGGATATGCAGCCAAAGGCCCCTTGATAACTGATTCCTGCATACCCTTTTCAACTGCAGGGAAGTAGTTCTTGGGAACAGCACCACCGACAACTTCCTGATCAAATACATAAGGTGTTTCCAGATCTCCGCTGGGCTCGAAACGCATCTTAACATGACCATACTGGCCGTGTCCGCCGGACTGTTTCTTATACTTGTATTCTACATCGGATTTCTTTTTGATAGTCTCCTTATAAGCGATCTTGGGCTTAACAAGCTCTATCTCAACCTTGTATTCATCCTTAAGACGGGATGCTATAACATCCAGATGCTGGTCACCCATACCATAAAGCAGGGTCTGGCGGTTCTCACCGTCGTTGGCGATCCTTATAGTCTGGTCTTCATGGCTCATCTTCTGGAGAGCCTGAGAAAGCTTATCGATATCGCCCTTATTAACAGCCTTGTATCTCATATAGGTATAAGGCTTGGAAAGTTCTGTCTTACCGTATTCAATAGTATTGGCTTTTGTTGAAAGGGTATTGCCGGTACGTGCTGCGGTGAGCTTTGCAAGAGCACCGATATCACCCGCATGAAGTTCCTTCACTTCCGTTGCCTTTGCGCCGGTAAGTATATAGAGCTTTGAAACCTTTTCTTCAATGTCCTTATCCTTGTTGTAGATCATATCGTCAGGCTTGAACACACCGCTCATGACCTTTATCAGTGAATACTTGCCGATGAAGGGATCCACGATGGTCTTCCAGATATATGCACTCTTCGGTTTTGAGAAATCGTAGTCAGCCTGGAATATCTCGTTATTCTTAAGGGAGATACCCGCAACCTTCTTATCAAGGGGTGAAGGCATGAGCTTAACGATATCATCCATCAGAGCATAAGTACCCTGGCAGAGGATATTCGATCCCATTGAGATAGGGAAGATATCGCAGGTGTTAACGGATTTACGCAGAGCCGCACGTATCTCATCATCCGAGAAAGTCTCACCGTTGAAATAGCGGTCCATCATATCCTCACTGGTCTCTGCAACAGCTTCCATAAGTGAATCATGATAGGTTGCAAGATATTCCTTGCTGTAGTCGGGCATATCCATATCTACAACTTCCTTGCCCTGCCACTTCTGAGCCTTCTGGCTTATAACATTAACATATCCCACGAACTTTTCATTCTCACGAATAGGGAAATGAAGCGGTGCGATCTGCTTACCATATTTCTCTGTAAGAGCATCGACAACGTTTTTGAAAGATGCATTGTCGACATCCATATCGGTAACATAGAACATTCTGGGGAGTTTATTCTTTTCACACAGATCCCAGGCACGTTCCGTACCGACTTCCACTCCGGCCTTACCGGATACTACTATGATGGCTGCATCCGCAGCTGCGGCAGCCTCTTCAGCTTCGCCTACAAAGTCAAACATACCGGGAGCATCAAGGATATTGATCTTTGCTCCTTCCCATTCCATGGGGATCACGGAAGTGGAGATGGAGATAAGGCGCTTCTGCTCCTCCTTGCCGTAATCGGAAATGGTATTCTTATCTTCCGTCTTTCCCATTCGGGAAGTAAGGCCTGCAAGATATGCCATCGATTCAGCCAGAGCAGTCTTTCCGGCCCCGCTGTGTCCCAAAAGTACCACGTTCCTGATCTTGTCTGTTGTGTAGACGTTCATAAAGCGTAACCCTCCGATTTATTATTTTTGTCGGGTTGTTTTTGTTGAATTTTACCAAAAGCAGAATTCAAAAAACCCGCATCTTCTGTTATTTTACCAAAAGATACGGGTTATAGCAAGCTTTTATTTAATAATTAAAGGGTTGAGTATCCGAAACCGTTGCAGATCGCATCTACTGGAGTTCCTGCTTTACATAAAGGACAATCCTCAGCAGTGAAGCTCGCATAATCAGGCAGGTCTCTCAGAGAATAAAGAGAACGGATCTCAATACCGTCTATAGCCTTTGCCACGGAATAGATGGCTGCTATACCCACTACGCTGCCACCATAGAATTTAAGGGTTCCAAGAGCGCTCTTTAAGGTGCCGCCGGTTGTAGCCGCATCTATAAGAACCAGAACCTTCTTTCCCTTGACCATGTGCACGATGTTCTCACGGAACATCATCTGTCCGCTGGTATTATACTCCGGACTGGTGATATACATGGTCTTATGACTGTTTGCGGAAATGATCCCCGCCTTGGTCAGCTTGTTGGCAAGATAACTTCCTACCACTTCCATGCCGTTCAGGCACAGAATGGTATCGATGATATCAGATGCCAGATAAAGCTCTGCCAGCTCTTCGCCTGTAGCTCTGGCCTCGCGCTGTCTGGCCTTCATATCACTTAAGTCCATATAGTAATTTACGTGGGAATTGGGTGTGATAAAATGGCCGGGAACATAACGGAGAACCACATCCTTGTTCTTTGCATAATCAATCTTTTTGTAATCCTGCATATGTAACCCCCTTTAAATTATTTTAATTCAGTTTACCATAATCATCCTGATTTTTCCAGATTAAATATAAAAATATCATTCTTCCTCAGGATACAGATATCCTCTTCGTACGGGTATCGGACGAGCATCCGGAAAGATCTTCATCATCAGCCCGGCACCCTCATCTGTTTTTATCTTTACATGCACTCTTGCTGACCAGCCGTATTTTGCCGCTGCCAGTCTCATGCTCTCACGGAGTACTGCTGTTATATCTTCGTTTTCACCTTCTCCGCCTGCATATACCAGATCCAGCATATCGCCGTAAGGCCCCCTGACAAGCACCAGCGCTTTTGTTTTTCCGTTTTCGGTCATAACAGCGGATGTGTCTATATCGTAGTCACCGCGGTTTGCCGAAAGATCATTTTCATCGCTTATCTTTCCGCTCTTTACCAGGCCGGATATAACTTCCTTAAATTCTCCGGGTGTAAGACTGCTTATTGCCGCAATATCGGAAGATTTGTCTTTAGAAGCCAGAAGAGGATTTTTTCTGCATTTTGACAGGGTTTCTATAAACTCATATTGTTCTGCCGGAACAAATTCGAATCCGAAATCCTCAAGGACCTTACACGCAAGATCATATTCCCCGTCATAGGGAATGTCAGCACGTATAAGACCTATATAGTCATTGTCCGCCAGTTCAAGAAATTCTTTAAACAGTCCGGTAAAAACACCGTTCATACGCGCTTCTTCCGCTACTGCAAAATATCTGATGTCTATTATCGGATATTCACCCTCTTCATCTTCTTCCATATCCGTTTTAAACACCATGGCAGCAAGGGGGGGCTTATTGTTTGAACGTGTATATCCTATCCCTATATAATCTTCATCTTTACCTATCCGGTACAATTCCTCCGCAGGTACAAGATCCCTGAAGTTTTCCAGACCTGTTTCATCTATTTCTATCCACATATATGCTATCCCCCTTATTTATTTAACCAGTCTAGGTAAGAATTCAAAACAGGCGCGCCTTTCTTTTTATATTCGTCATAAGTCAGATCCCTCATGCCTTCCAGATACAGCTTTTCCTGACGGTATATAGATAATAATCTTGATACATGTTCAAGATGCATTTTTCCTGTTTCGGTCACAGGATCTTTCTTTTCCATATAATCACGGCAGGCAGCTATGGCGCGGTCATAACAGCTTTCTATTTTATCTTTCGCCTCATCAAAGCTGTCCTTATCTTTAAATGATTTTTTCATCAATGTCCGCAGATCGAGTGTTGCAACTTTCACTTCGATCATCTCTTCGCTGTTTGTCCCTGCAAATTCGCTGTCATACAGCTCATCTTCCAGCCGTACTTTTGTCTGAAGATCCTGGGCAAATTCGGCAGCATCAAGGTGTTCATCGACAAATTCATTATCAATAAACCAGTTTTTGATCATTTTAGCCACTATCTCATGACGTGGAACCTGGCCGGATGTTTTTGCCGTTACTTTTCTCAGAACATCCATAGCTTCACCATAGGAGCGCATACGTACCAGTACATTATCTTCATCCATAAGCCATACGCCGTTTCCAAGCTCCGAATATCCCGACCCGCGGTATGCCTGCATGGTAGCTGCGTCTATACCGGCCATCTCATGCCACTTCGTCTCACCGCGTATATCCTTTTGGGTTCCGTCACCCTGATCAAGACCCACGCCATGTTTTTCACCCATGACAACAATACGCTGCTGTCCTCTTACTTCCTGCGGTGTAAACAGAAGCGTTGAGTGCTCAGAATGGATGCTGGCAATACTGGTCACATTCAGGTGGGGATCATGATAATAGCTCCCGTCTTTTTTCCTACGCAGATCCAGTTTTTCGTGATCCTCCTTCCTCATGGAATCGGCTCCCGGGACCGGATCACGTTGTATAAGATTTATCGTTACATGTTCACTGAATGCAGTACACTCCGGACTGTTAAGCCATTCCGACAGTATGTGGGCTGCCTTGCCTGCCGAAACTCCGCCGCGGCTGTGACCCTGCAGACTTATTACCACATCATGTTGCAGCTTTCCGTCCACAAGATGCATATCTATATATGTTTTAGCCATAGCTATAACATAGTCTTTTGTATTTTCAATCTTATAGGTACCCCTGTCCAGCATTCCGGGCCCGGAAAGGGTCAGTCTGGTAATGTCTCTTCCCGTAGCCGATGAGATCTTAACCTTTTGCCTGAATTTAAAAGTCCGTTTTTCATCAAGCTTTTCTTCAAACTCTTCACCGTATACTTCATCCATATGCGCCTGGGCCTTAGCCACTTCCTCTTCAGTCATTTTATCTATCATTTCTTTGGAAGCTTTCTTTAACCCGGCGAATTTTGCCAGTCTGTCCGCTCTTTTCTTGACTTCTTTTCTTATGGCTTTTATATCGCCTTTTCCGTGAAATCCTGTATATTCTTTTCTGAACAGATCAAAACTGGAACCTGCACAGTCTATCTCCAGAACATCTTTGCCTTCATCCGCGAACTTCTGACCAAGAGCATGATGCAGCTTCAGTTTTCTTTCACTGTCATTGATGTCCCTTGCCTGTACCGCCCTGTCATATTTCTTATATGAACGTCTTTGTATCTTTTCCCTGATAGCCGCACGTATGGATGACAGTTTGACCTTGCGCTGGTGTTTATTGCGCCTGTCTTCTTCATTAAGCTGTCTCACATCCGTCTGTCCCAGCTGCTTCGTTAGATGGTAAGTATCTATTCTTCGTGTAGCTTCCTGTTCAGCTTCAGTATAGTGCCTGTAATCCCGGTCAGACTGCCGTATCTCGATCTTCCTTTCTTTGATCGCGTTACTTATCTGAAACTGTTCGTCACCTGCTCCCATAAAACACCTCCTTGGTATGATCAACTGAGAATATCACTTCTTAACCTGATAACATCATAGTGCTGCCCTGGGATCATCAATTCTCAGGTCCTTATCTATCATATGCATATTAAAACCGGCGGGGTATACTTCGCTTCCGGCAATATCAGCTGTTATCTTATCGCTCAGTATCTTGTCGGTCACAAATTCATCCGAACTTAATGCCTTGAATCTTTTATGGTCATTAACAAGAAGATGCACCTCAGCCCTGCTTCGGGCATTCTTAAGGCGCATCTTCGTATTATCGTCTAAGACGATCTCTCTGTTGTTCCGTACTGATCACAGTACCAACCTTTTGATGTATCTTTTGGATCTCCTGCTGATCTGCCATCCTGTTTTCCCCCACTATATATCAGACATGATAATTACAGATAACTCCCACGAACAAATACCATCAGCAGCTATTATAACATAAATAAGTTTTATTGTCATTCACCGGCGTGATCGGTAAAATATCTTGAAAACAACTTTCCGGCAACAGGGGCAGCCATCTCTCCGCCGCTTCCAGCATTTTCCAGAATGACTGTCACGACTATCGCGGGATCATCGGCAGGTGCAAAGCCTGTGAACCAGGCATGTGACTGCTGTTTGTTATTTGAGAACTCAGCAGACCCCGTCTTACCTGCCACTTCAAAAGGCAGATCCTTAAGCCTGGTAGCTGTACCGTGATCCACCACTGCTTTCATCATTTCTGTCATTATACTGACTTCATCAGCACTTATCTCAGGTCCGTATTTTTCCGGACTGAATCTCTTAAGTACGCTGCCATCAGCTGCCGTAACCTTCTCAACTATATAAGGTGTCATCATGACCCCGCCATTGGCTATGGTCTGGGTTATCATATTGACATGCAGGGGAGACATAACTGTTTCAGCCTGTCCTATGGCTGTCTGCATCAGTTTCTCATTTGTAAGGTCACTGCGTATACTTATCTTACTGTAGTTTGTATCCATCTGAAGATCCATCTCTTTATTAAAAGCAAGATCCAGAAGGGAATAAGCAAATTTGTTACGGTCAAGCGTAAGTGCCATATTTGCAAATGAGGAGTTACATGACTTGGCAAAGGATTCGGTAAGATCCACGTCACCATGCACGCTTCCGTGATAGCATTGTATTGTGATCCCCTCGTCATTAGTGAAACGTCCGCCGCATTTAAAAGCATAATCCTGATAGGTATCCGGATTCTCACGTATATACTCAAGCGCTGTCAGTATCTTAAAAGTCGATCCCGGAGGATACTGCCCCTGTGAAGCCCTGTTTACCATCTTACCGCTTTCTTCATCTTCAAGCAGCGCATCCCAGATTATATCTATCTCATTGGGATCAAAACCGGGTTTGGATACCATAGCAAGTATACGGCCTGTCTCTGCCTCGGTTACTATAACCGCGCCCCGGTTATTCCCCAGCGCATCATAAGCGACCTGCTGCAGCGAAGGATCAAGCGTAGTATATACTATGTTTCCTTCGTGAGGCCTTGAATTAAGATCATCACTCATTTTAACAGCAAGTGATACGTCTGAGGTTATCAGATATTTCTGCATGAAGCGCTCTATACCAAGCCCGCCGTTAGATGCAAATCCCACTGTATGCGCATACAGTTCGCCGTATGGATAATGACGGATGTTTACACCTTCGGAGTCCTGATCCGTATATGCCAGTACCGTGCCATCAGCGGCTATGATCCTTCCGCGCAGGTTATCCTGTTCGAGTATGGCCATGCGCCTCTGGTTATATGAATTGACCATGGCTTCGTCTCCCTTCATGAAAATGAAGCGGACGATATTTGCAAACATCAGCAGATAGATCGCGGAATAGATCAGTCCGTTGACAAAAATACACTTATCCTGTTTTCTTCTGAACCTGACTACAGGTTCGTTCAATTCATCTTCTTCATCTTCGGCAGCAAAAAATACAGCTTCCTTTCTTTCTATCTGTTCCTCACTGAGGCCGTCGTTTATATACTTTTCGCGTTTCTTTTCCCAGTGATCCAGTTTCTCTTCATACCTTTCCCTTTCTTCGGCATCCGCATCAAACTCCTCCATGCGGATCATATAAATACCCTGAAGTATACCAAACAACGCGATCGTGATCAGCGCCGAAGTACCGCCATTTGATACCAGGGGAAGCGTAACGCCCGTAAGCGGTATGAATCCTGTGCCTCCGCCTATGGTGAGTATTACCTGTACGCCGTAGCATACAGAAAGCCCTACGGCTACCAGGCGGTAAAAACTGTCCTTTATACGCACCGCCATGATAAGTCCGCCAAGCACAATGCTGAGGCACAGCAGTATGAGCAGCATACCGAAAAGCACACCAAGTTCTTCGGCTACAGCAGAGAATATAAAATCGGCTTCTACAAAGGGAATGACACCGGGCGCGCCATGACCGAGTCCCGAGCCAAACCACCCGCCTGTTGATATGCCAAAGAGCGACTGGGTAAGCTGATATCCTTTATTATCGGGATCTTTAAACGGATCGAGCCATATCTGGACTCGGAGTCTGACATGTGCAAATAACAGGTATGCGGCTACGGCAGCCATCAGTCCGCCCAACACTCCGGCCAGAAGATACCGGTTCTTTGCCGACGCAACATAAACCATCGCCGCGTACATTATAAAATAGATCAGTGCGCTGCCCAGGTCTTTAGAAGCAACAAGTATCAGTACATGCAATGCTGCAAGCGCAGCCGAAATGAGTATATTTTTAAGCTCTGCCGATTTATACAAAAGTCCCGCTATGAAAAATGCAAACATAAGCTTTATCATCTCGGAAGGCTGGAATATGAGGCCGAATACATTAAAATTCAATTTTGAACCGTTTATCACATTGCCAGCAATAAGAACGACCAGCAGACCTGCCATCCCCACTCCGCCGTAAACCCAGGTCAGTTTTTTCAGGAAACCCAGTTTCTTTATCAGTATCGGGATTATAAGGAACAGCACCGTGCTGCATGCGATGATGATAAACTGCCTTTTTGCGTGGGCTATATTAAGACGTGCCAGCATAATAAATCCTATGGATAGCATCATCTCCATCTGGCACAACAGCAGATTATTGACATCCCGGTATATTATCCTCATTATAAGCGGCAAAGCTATGAGCAGCGAAAACTCCATTGCTGCAAGTATGCCAAGAGACCTGACTGTATCATAATCGTTACTGTCCAGATATTTCAGCACCAGATTGGTCATGCCCAGCAGATAAAAGATCAGGGTTATGATCTCCATAAAATAATAGATAGCTTTTCTGAAGTCATCATCCCTTTTGCGAAGTGCAACAAAAGTAAGGGCCATATAAATGACCATAAGTATAAGAAAACCGTATTTGGAAAGCTCCAGTATCAACACCGGCATCGTTATTCTACTCCTCTTTTATAATGTCCCCTGCTGCTCAGCCCCGGCCCTATCGGGAAATCAATATCCTCACCGTTTATGATCCCGATAAACGCCCGGCTTATATCCAGCTGCTGTGCAGGTGACTCATCGGTAAACTCTAATCTGAACGCCGAAAGTCCCGATGATCTGTACAGACTGCCTGTTTCCCTGTGCAGCGAAACAGGCACGCAATTATAAATTATATTGTAACAGTATTCATGAACAGGCCTTACGGGGAAACTGTGATGCTTTTCATCGGTAAGCACGGCCCAGCCAGCTTTATTGTCACAGTCTCCGGCTGTTTTTAACACACAATTCGCTGAATACATAACGGGTATGCGCCCATATACTATCAATTCCGCAGCATCCTTTCTTATTGCGCCTTTAATCTGGGCCGCCGAAAACTCATGGCTTAATGTATATGCTATAAGTTCATCAAGAACCACTTCCTCAGAATAAGGATTAAATACATATAAACCCTGGTCTCCAAAAACAGGTATCTGCGGCGCATATTCACCGGCCAAGTCCACGGCATCCAGACATCCGCAGTAAAACCCCTTTATATCATATCCCGCAGCAGTCTTTATATATCCGCTTACCCTGTATATATCCTTTTGTCTTAAAACAGAAGGCAGGCGGAGGTATATGCTTTTTTCCCCTGCATCTTCCATATATCTGTCAGCTCTTTTGATAAATGCGTTCAGGTCAAGGATAAAGCCTTCGACTTCTCTGAACGCGGAGAGCTCTTTTATATCCGCATCACCGCATATTCCTATCTTAAGGACCGGGGCATCTCTATAAATACGCTCTTCAGTGTGCTTTGCTTTTACACCGGTATCAAGTATATTATGCGGCAGTATTTCAGATGACAGCTTTTCAAATGCATCACGTCTCAGTGCATTAAGAGCAGATACAGGTACAAAAGAAACACCGTCATTGATGATATTTAAGTTACGGATAACATAATCGGTATCACCTGTCTTTGACAGCTGCTTCCTTATATCTTCATCGGACAAGGGCCTTTTCTGCGCTTTATCAGCTTTTTCCCCGCATACGCTTATACTTGTTCCTTCACAGTTTAAAATGAGTTTTATCTTATTTCCGGACGATATGACGGCTTCTGCATCAATGCACTTTTTAAGAGGCCGTTCAATATATGTTTTCCGTATGCGTTCTTTTCTTTCCTCTGAAACTTTGGAATATGCGGGAGAATCCAGACTGATCATATCGCGGCCGTTATGCTTATGCAGATAACCTTCCTGACGTTCACTGCGCATATAAAGCTCACTTAATGTATCAAGATCTTCCCGTGATGCCCTTATATTTTTTCCGGAAAGATACATATCAATATACTTTCTGTATATCGCACTTACTCCCGCGGAATATTCCGGCGCTTTAAGGCGTCCTTCTATCTTAAAAGAATCAACTCCGGCATCAATAAGCCCGCCAATGCTTTCCAGGGCCATCATATCCTTCATGCTCAGATAATATGCTGTCTTACCGCCATTTATACTATATGGCTGCCTGCAGGGACCTGCGCATCTTCCGCGGTTTCCGCTGCGCCCTCCCGCAAGGGAGCTCAGCAGGCATTTGCCCGAGTAGGAATAACACATAGCTCCGTGAACAAAGCATTCCACTTCGATTCCGCATTCTTTGATCTGCCGTATCTCCTTAAGGGAAAGTTCTCTTCCCGGTACCACCCTGCATACTCCATGACGCATAAGCCATCTTGCACCGTTTACACTGTTTACACTCATCTGCGTGCTGCCGTGTAACGGCAGCTCCGGGTAGCGTTTATTAAGACATGAAAGCAGACCTGTATCCTGTACTATGACACCGTCCAGAGCATGTTCGTACAAAGGATCAAGTATGTCATAGATCTCATCGATCTCCGACCTGTTCATCAGTATATTACAGGTCAGATATATCTTTTTTCCGAACAGATGCGCATGATCCAATGCTTTTATGAGTTCTTCTTCATTGAAATTACGGGCATAAGCCCTGGCCGAAAACTTTTCCGCCCCTAGATAAACTGCATCCGCCCCTGCAGAAAATGCAGCATAAACCGACTCCGGTTCACCGGCGGGAGCCAGTAGTTCCGGAGCAGGTCCGTTATGCCTATCTATAGACAGGGCAGCCGCAAATGCCGGCTGCCCGTTATCAACATCTGATCTTTTATCTTCTGCGTTTGCCATTTCTGGTACTTCGGAAAGCCTCTGACTGTTTAGCCAGCCTTAAGGCTGTTTCCTCCTGTTTTTTCTGATGCTCCAAAGCCTCGTTTTTAGCGATGTCTTCTTCATTTTCTTCCGCTTTATCGTCTTTTTCGGCCTTTTCCGGCTTTTCAGCCTTCTCCGATTTTTCTATGGCCTTATTAACACCGAGCAGGTCTTCTATACTCGTCTGCACATATTCGGGTTCTTTTTTGATCACAGGTTCCATCGTCCTGGGATCCCTGCCCGCTTCCTTAAGTGCAGCCTGCAGATCTGCTATAGTTTTTTCTCTTTCGGTAAGAGTTGTCTGAAGTCTGGTAACACTCTTTTCACTTTCCCTGAGCTTGGTTTCCAGGCTTCCTACGTCCTTCTTCTGGTCATCGACCATAACCTGGGAATTGACGTAATTGTGCTTCATTTCATCAAGTTCATTTATCTTGTCTTTAAGGCGCTGTTCGAGTTCTTCAGCATGCTCTTTTTCTTTAAAATAGCTGTCCGCAAAGTTCAGCTCCAGCATCCTGTGACGTATGTCAGCCGAAGCCCGGCGGAATGCGTCGGTCTTCTCATATTCCTCGATCTTACTGTTGATATATGCGGCTACTTTCTGCATGTATTCTTCGCTCTCGTAACCGCTCATGGTCATCACCTTACCGGCGATCAGAACCTTAATGACTCTTTTCTCTGCCATAGCACCCTCCCCCAGGTAAATAAACGCACAATCATTATAATAATATATTAAAGGTATTTCAAGATAGTTTACATAAAATTTTTATGTTTTATTGATCAAATTTCAAACCGAAATGGGTGTATGCAGCCTCGGTAGCAACTCTCCCGCGGGGTGTGCGGTTGATAAGACCGTTCTGAAGCAGATAAGGTTCATATACATCCTCTATCGTTCCCGCATCTTCGCCAAGCGAAGCAGCCAGCGTTTCAAGTCCCACAGGCCCTCCGCCGAAGTTCTCTATTATTGCCAGCAGCATATTTCTGTCCGTAACATCAAGCCCCAGCTTATCCACTTCCAGTAGATCGAGCGCTTCATCCGCAACCTCTTTTGTTATGATCCCGTCTTCAGAGCGGATCTGCGCAAAATCACGTACACGCTTAAGCATTCTGTTTGCCAGTCGTGGCGTACCACGGCTCCTTCTGGCCATCTCACGGGCGCCCTCTTCATCAAGT
This sequence comes from Lachnospiraceae bacterium, assembly GCA_017539565.1. Lineage (GTDB taxonomy): Bacteria > Bacillota > Clostridia > Lachnospirales > Lachnospiraceae > NK4A136. The sequence continues at coordinate 6,816 of JAFYCS010000093.1, read as the reverse complement.
TTAACCGAAAGCTTTTTGGCTGAATTCCTGATTATCTGCGTAAGCTCATCTGTAGTATAAAACTCAAGTCTGGAGATTATACCGAAACGGTCACGCAGCGGTGCGGTTAGCAATCCGGCCCTGGTAGTGGCACCGATAAGCGTAAACCTCGGAAGTTCTAAGCGGATGGATTTTGCACCGCTTCCTTTACCTATCATGATATCTATAGCAAAATCTTCCATTGCAGGGTAAAGCACTTCTTCAACCTGTCTTGAAAGCCTGTGGATCTCATCGATAAAGAGTACGTCACCTTCCTGAAGGTTATTAAGCACTGCCGCCAGATCGCCTGGTTTTTCTATGGCAGGACCACTGGTTATCTTGATGTTTACGCCCATTTCATTGGCTATTACACCGGCCAGCGTGGTCTTTCCCAACCCCGGAGGTCCGTAGAAAAGAGCGTGATCCAGCGATTCGCCTCTGCCCTTTGCTGCTTCGATAAAGATCTTAAGATTGGTCTTGATCTTCTCCTGTCCCGTATAATCTTTGAGAAACCTGGGACGCAGTGTGTTTTCTATTTTTATATCCTCTTCCGTAAAAGAGGTCTCTATCATTCTCTTAGGCATTATCACATATACCTCAGTGCCGCTTTAAGTATGCCTTCCGTACCTGAAGCCTTTTCCGCTATTGCCTTAGCCACGGCACTCCTTGCTTCCTTAACCGGATATCCGAGAGCTACAAGCGCCTGTACGGCTTCGTTTTCATCTTCGGAAACAGGTATATCAGTGCTCAAAGCCCCGGCACTTAAACTTTCCTCATCTACATTCATCTTTGCCTTAAGATCGACTATTATTCGTTCCGCAGTCTTCTTGGCTATACCCTGCGCCTTGCTGAGTGCCTTTGTATCCCCGCTTATGATCGCCATGCGTATCTGTGCGGCGCTCATCTCAGACAAAAGACTCATGCCTGCCTTGGGCCCCACTCCGCTCACTCCGATAAGCGTGCAGAAAAGCTCCTTATCATCCATACTTTCAAAGCCGTAAAGCTGCAGGGCATCCTCACGTACCGAAGTATAGGTATATACCGTAATATTACTTCCGATCGGCGGCAGCGCTGCTATGCGTGCCGAAGGGTAAAATACATTATATCCTATACCGTCATTTTCAATTATTATATGATCGCCGAATTTATACTCCAGCGTTCCTTTCACATATGCGTACATTAAATATCCTCTTTAACCGGAATACGTTTTATAAGTATGTCAGCTATAAAAGCATTGAACAGGCCTGCCGCCAGACCGCTTATTATAAGTATCGGAAGATAAAAGAATATGATCCGTTCAAAGCCGGCTCCTATGCCAAGCATAATCACTCCGGCTATAATGAGCTGTGTCATATTATGAACGATACCCCCTGCCGCGCTGATCCCGTATATGCTAAATAGCCCGCTTTTTCTTAAAAGCGTCATAACGATCAGGCTCACGACAGCTGCACTGAAACTGTATAACAATACCGACGGGCTTGTAAATAGAAACGCAATGATCACTGTTCTTAAGATACTGATGATCAATGATGCCTTAAATCCTACACGATACAGGATAAATAGTATGACGCTGTTTGCCAGTCCAAGCTTTACACCGGGTATCAAAAGGTCTGCCGGTATTATCATTTCGATATATCCGGCAAGTACGGCAACAGCCAGCAGTATTCCCATCTGTGGAATTGCCCGTTTCAGATCTTTCATTTCAACGTACCACTGCATCGATCCCGGCTTTGCCGCCCTCGATGCGTATTACCAGTCTGTGCGGAAGGCATACGATCTCTTCACCGGCCTTCGTTATACGCCCCATCTTAACGCAGTCCTGTCCGGGGCAGTCGGCCGTTTCGATATATACACCGTTATCATGAATGACAACGACATTCTCTCCTCCTTCATGACCTGTAAGCACAGTCCTCAGCTCATCTGTTACAGCATGGTCAAGACACAGCTCACCGTCCCTGTATGCACGTACACGAAGCTGCGTAAGCCGGCCGGCCGGAGATATGATACCTGCTACAAACAGTACTGCAGCCACAGTCAAAGAGCAGATGATCAGTATAACATCCGCTCTTTTAAACGTCAGTTTTCTTCTGCCGTCCCGAGCATTTTTCATTTGCGTTTATTTATATAGTTGATCAGACCTTCAGCTTTTATTATCTCCTGCATGAACTCAGGGAAAGGCTGCCCTTTAAAGCTCTGCCCCGTAGTCTTATCGGTGATCACACCGCTGTCAAAATCGACTTCAACGGTATCTCCATCCTTGATAGCTGCTGCAGCCTCAGGACACTCCAGTATGGGAAGGCCGATATTGATCGAATTGCGGTAGAAAATACGGGCAAAGGTTTCTGCAATAACGCAGCTGACGCCTGCCGCCTTGATCGCAATAGGTGCATGCTCACGTGATGAGCCGCAGCCAAAGTTCTTATCGGCAACAATGATATCGCCCTGCTGTACTTTATTTACAAAATCCTTGTCTATATCTTCCATGCAATGTGTAGCCAGTTCCTTGGGATCCGAAGAATTCAGATATCTCGCAGGGATTATGACGTCTGTATCCACATTATCTCCGTATTTGAAAACTCTTCCTTCTGCTTTCATTTTATTTACTCCTTCTCAAAATTAAAGTTCTTCAGGTCCGGAAATCTTTCCGGTAATCGCGCTTGCTGCAGCCACAGCAGGACTTGCAAGATAAATCTCACTCTTGATATGTCCCATACGTCCTACAAAGTTGCGGTTGGTAGTTGATACACAGCGTTCCCCCTCTGCAAGTATACCCATATAACCGCCAAGGCAGGGGCCGCAGGTAGGTGTGGAAACAACACAGCCTGCTTCGATAAATGTCTTTAAGAGGCCTTCTTCCATACACTGAAGGTATATCTTCTGGGTCGCGGGAATAACAATACAGCGCATTCCCTTTGCCACATGCCTGCCTTTCAGGATATCGGCAGCTATGCGCATATCATCAAGACGGCCGTTTGTACATGAGCCTATTACGACCTGATCGATCTTTATATCTCCCACTTCATCTATGGTATGGGTATTCTCGGGCAGGTGGGGGAAAGATACTGTAGGCTTTAACTTATCAAGCTCAATGGTATATTCCTCATCATATACCGCATCGGCATCAGCCTCAAACACCTTATACTCTCTTGTTGTATGTTCTTTAAGATATGCGATCGTCTTATCGTCAACGGGAAAGATACCGTTCTTTCCGCCTGCTTCGATAGCCATATTGGCGATAGTAAAGCGGTCGTCCATTGAAAGATACTGAATACCGTCGCCGACAAATTCCATTGAACGGTACAGTGCTCCGTCAACGCCTATAAGTCCGATAATATGAAGAATGATATCCTTACCGCTGATCCACTTTGCGGGTTTTCCGGTCAGGTTGAACTTAATAGCTGAAGGTACTTTGAACCAGGCCTCTCCGGTAGCCATTCCGGCCGCCATATCAGTCGAACCAACACCGGTAGAAAACGCACCAACAGCACCATAAGTACAGGTATGTGAATCAGCACCGATGATAACATCTCCGGGAACCGTAAGTCCTTTTTCCGGAAGCAGTGCATGCTCTATGCCCATCTCACCCACTTCAAAATAATTTGTAATATCGTTTTTCTTTGCAAACTCCCTGACACACTTGCAGTGTTCGGCAGATTTTATATCCTTGTTAGGCACAAAATGATCCGGTACCAGTGCGATCTTATCCTTGTTAAAAACGCCCTGTGATGTAAATTTTTCCATTTCATGGATAGCTACCGGGCTGGTGATATCATTGCCCAGCACAAGGTTCAGCTTAGCCATTATAAGCTGTCCCGCTTCCACCTTTTCAAGACCGGCTCCGTTAGCCAGTATCTTTTGAGTCATTGTCATGCCCATTTTATATATCCTCCTTAAAATAATACTGCATTATGTTAACATAAAATATTTATGTGGTAAAGAAGATTTTATTCTTCGCCCTGCTTTCCGACATCCCGTAATTCCTTTACATAACCGCCCAGCATTTCCAGATTCGTCTTCATGAACTGTTCCTCTTTCCGGCGCAGCTCTTCCTTCGTCTTTACCTCATTCATGCTAAGGGTCAGTTTTCCGGCTTCATCCGACAGTTCATCGCTGAGTCTCGTAAGCTCCTGTACCGTATTCCCAAGCTTTTCCAGATAATCCTTTGTCTTTGAAAAGCTTTCAGAACATTCACTGCCTTTATCCCTGCATTCGCCGCTCTGGTCCATAGCCAGCTTAAGGGCATTTCTGGCACGTATGATCAGCAGCAGAACATTGTCAGTCTTATCGTTTATATCCGCACTCATCAGCTTTATCTCATCCATTGCCCCAAGAGCCGAAACCGTTATGCTGCCGGCTCTTGAGATATCCAGCGCCGTGTTCATAACATAAATGTTTATCTGTGAGGTCAGCGTCTGCAGCGCAGTCATCTCATTATAGATGGAGCCTATCAGTTCCTCTGATTCCTTATATACACTGTCTAAAAGTGTATAGCTTACTCCCAGTTCTTTAAACTCCGCTTCCGTATCACCCTGGGAGCGCATATTAACCTTTAGCTGTTCACCGATAAGCTGTGAACATTCATACAGATCGTTTCTTCTGACTTTGAGTTCCTTGTCGATATCAAGGGCATTTACAACTGCTTTTGTCACATCGCTGCCGTACACGCTCATGCATTCGCCATGGGTACGCAGCTTTTCAGTTTCCGCTGAAACCTTAAGCATCATCTGCTTTAAGGATTCCTTACCTGCTTTTGATTCCTGAAAAGCACCATCCAGATTTTCCTGTGTATCCTTAAGTTCCTGCGAAAGGCGGCTCATCTGTTTTGCCTGTTCCTTCAGCGAGTCGGCAAAAGCCTTCAGATCCTTCTCTCCGTCATCGATAAAAACCTGATCCTTCATAATGCCGTAGGCTATCTTATCCAGGGGCAGGAACATCTTTTTTATCCTGTTTACTATAAAAACTGAATATAATATATAAAGGGCAAGATAAATGCCCAGCATTATCAGTAGTTTAAAAACAAATTTGCTGTGATCGTCTTCTGTAAGGAAAAGCAGCAGACCGCAGGCGCAGAATATCAGAAAAAAGGCCATGCCGAATCCGGCCACGACCAATTGGTTGATTTCATGTGAAAATGATTTGGGGTTATCGTTCATATTATATAAAAAACGCCGTGCCTCCATTGCAGAATGCTTCGCATTCCGCAATGAGCGGCGCTGCGCGCCTTATGCATCCGGTCTCACGATAATACATCCGATCGTGCAAGCACGTCGTCTGTATCATCGTTCATCCGTCTGTGCACGGCTTACTATTTTGTGCCTTAGTTATTAATAAGCTTATCCTCATCGCTCCAGCTGTAGAGGCTGCGGATCTCCTTACCTACTACCTCAGCGGGATGCTCAGCTGCTTTCTTACGAAGTGCATTGAAGTGTACCTGGCCGCTTGCGCTGCTCATATCAAGCAGGAAGTCCTTAGCGAAGGTACCGTCCTGGATATCGGACAGAACTTTCTTCATAGCCTTCTTTGTATCCTCGGTGATGATCTTGGGGCCGGTGATGTAATCGCCGTACTCAGCGGTATTGGAGATAGAATATCTCATTCCAGCGAAACCGCTCTGATAGATCAGGTCAACGATAAGCTTCATCTCATGGATGCACTCAAAGTATGCATTTCTGGGATCATAGCCTGCTTCAACAAGAGTCTCAAAACCTGCCTGCATAAGTGCGCATACACCGCCGCAAAGAACAGCCTGCTCACCGAAGAGGTCGGTCTCAGTCTCGGTTCTGAAGGTAGTCTCAAGGATACCTGCACGTGCACCGCCGATACCTGCACCGTATGCCAGAGCTTTCTCAAGAGCCTTGCCGGTCTCGTCCTGCTCTACAGCTACCAGACAGGGAGTACCCTTGCCTGCCTGATACTCACTACGTACGGTGTGACCAGGAGCCTTCGGAGCAATCATGGTAACATCAACATCAGCCGGTGGCTTGATGCAACCGAAGTGAATATTGAAACCGTGTGCGAACATCAACATGTTGCCCGGCTGCAAGTTCGGCTCAATATCCTTCTTGTATAATTCTGCCTGCAACTCATCGTTGATCAAAATCATAATAATGTCTGCCTGCTTCGCAGCTTCAGCTGCGGTATATACCTTAAATCCCTGCTTCTCAGCCTTCGCCCAGGACTTAGAACCTTCGTAGAGACCGATGATGACGTTGCATCCGGAATCCTTCAGGTTCAATGCATGTGCATGACCCTGGCTACCATAGCCGATAATTGCGATGGTCTTACCGTTCAATAAAGACAAATCACAATCTTCCTGATAAAAAATTCTTGCTTCTGACATAATCCTTTTCCTCCTTTGAGTCCTTTTACTCAATTATGATAACATCCTTGGTTCCTCGACTGAGGCCGGTAATACCGGTACGAGCCAGTTCTAGAATCTGATAGTCGGATAACATATCAAGGAAAGAATCCAGCTTGTCCGTATGTCCGGTAATCTCAATTACCATGGAATCACGGGTGACATCTACTACTTTGCCATGAAAGATTTCGGAAATTGCAAGTACAGACTGACGATCGGTATCCTTCGCGCTAATCTTCACCAGCATCAGTTCTCTGGTAACGGAATCGGTAGGCTCCAAAATCTTGATGTCTACCACATCCTCTAGCTTGGCCAGTTGCTTCTCAATCTGTTCTAAGATCAGCTCATCGCCACTGGATACAATTGTCATTCGAGTAAATCTGGGATCGGCTGTTACCCCGGCAGAAATGCTGTCAATGTTGTAGCCTCTGCGACTGAAT
>JAFYCS010000092.1 GCA_017539565.1 Lachnospiraceae bacterium | reverse complement strand
TCTCCATTTCGGATGAAGACACCAGCCAGACCGGCGGCATAGTTGATTACCTGGGGATCCGGTATGCATCGGAGCCCGGTAAGGATGCGATATATTCGGGAAACGGGGAGGTCCATACCTCACACAGCAATGAGGTGCATCTGGATTCCGGCTTCGATATACTCCTTAAGGATGCTGCGCCCGGGAAGGAGATCACGGTGGGTTATAAGCCTGACGTGGAATCCATGCGTGACAATATCATATCCCTTGCGGGATCATATAATGATTTTATCCGTGCCACCGCGGAATACGTGGACCAGCAGCCCAGGACCAGTCTGCTGGTAAGCGATATGAAGAAGAACAGCATGTATTACACCGGTGCGCTGGAAAAGATGGGAGTTGTCCAGCAGGAAGACGGCACACTGGATATCGATGAGGAAGCTCTTGCAAAGAGCCTTGACGCCGGTGAGACTACGGAAGAGATGGGAGCCCTTAAGGACTTTACGAAGTTTGCCTTGAGGAAGGCTAACCAGCTGCAACTGAATCCCATGGATTATGTAGATAAACGTATCGTGGCATATAAGAATCCTACGACGCCGCATTACGCTAATCCGTACGTGACCAGCGCGTACAGCGGAATGTTATTCAACGGGTACATGTAAGTCGCAACGAACAATTACAATATCTTGTAGTAATCCTGCTTGCAAGACAGCAGGATTTGTTTTATAATTATTCATAATGGAGATTTATAATGGTATATAAGGCAAAGATCGACACTTCAAAATACTGTGATAACAACGGCGTTTATACTCGTGAGGGTATAGCGCTGCTGCGCAGTGAAACGGATACGTTTTATGAGGAGATGTCACAGATGCGTCCGTCGGTTACCGCCGGTGTGTGCGTATATAAGGGCAGGATCAATGAAAAGCTCCAGGAGAGACGGCCTGATGCTTATAATGATATAGTTGCTTTTATAGGAGAGAAAGCATACATGAACACCGCGGGATATGACGAGGAGCTTACACGCTTTGCCAGCACGGCACCTATTTACCGTCTTGAGGAAGGTGCGGTTGCCAAGACTATCTACGATCAGATCCAGTATATTGAGGATTTTATGACTATATATAATGAGATGGCATATCTCTTCAGACGTATAATGTTCGGATTGCCCCATGAGGAGGGATTTTCTTTTATAGAAAGACGTGATCTGTCGGTGTTTGCCGTGGAGCAGCTGCTGCAGGAGATGCCTGTGGGCCGTAAAGGTGATGTGGCTGCATCATTGGCGGGCTTCTACAGAGGGCGCGGCATGGTGAAGGAAGCGGAGTATCTGCGCCGCGCTACGGAGGTGGCACATGGATGACCATAAGTTCTGCTTCATAGTGTGCGTTTCCGATGAACGTGCATATGAAGAGTGTGCTTTTTATATAAGTCATCTGCGCATACCTAACGGGTATACTGCGGAAATGGTGCCCGTAAAGTTCCCTGCCAGCATGGCAGCCGGCTATAACAAGGCCATGAGGGCGACCAATGCGCGCTATAAGATATATCTGCAGCAGGATTGCTTTATCTTAAACCGCAATATCCTTAATGATGTTCTTAAGATATTTTCTACAGATGAAAATATAGGCATGATAGGAGTGCTGGGTGTACCCAAGGCTTCACCTGACGGCGTTGAGGAAAATGCGACGCAGGTGGGTAATATTTTCGTGCCCCAGCCGCTGGCTGAACGTTATGATAAATATGAATACGATAATACCGACGGCCTTTATGATGTTGATTATCTGAACGGCATGATCATCATCACCGACAGGGATCTGCCTTGGAGGGAGGATCTGTTTGACGGCTGGGATTTTTATGATGCATCCCAGGGCATGGAATTTAAAAAGAAAGGCTACCGCGTGGTGGTGCCCGAGCAGCGCCTGGCATGGTGCCTGCATGAAGAAGGTAACTTTACCCGCTGGTCCTATGACAGGTACAGGAGGATATTCATTAATGAATATCTTGCGTGAAAAAAAGTAGTTGACGCGATCGCACGGTTATGTTATAGTATCCGAGCGAGAGCAGAGAACTCTTTTTTTTATGTGTTTTTTACACGTAGTGCAATGAGAATGGAGGAATGAAAGATGCGTACAAGGATAACGCTGGCTTGTGAGAGCTGCAAGCGCCGTAATTACAACCTTACCAAGGATAAGAAGACTCATCCTGATCGTATGGAGACAAAGAAGTATTGCAGATTCTGCAAGGCACACACTTTACACAAAGAGACCAAGTGATCCGGGGAGGTAAAAGCTATGGCTGAAGCAGAAGCTAAGAAAAAGAAAAAGCCCAGCTTTTTAAAAGGTGTAAAAACCGAGTATAAAAAGATAACATGGCCGGATAAGCTGGATCTTACAAAGCAGACAGTGGCTGTGGTGGTGATAACCGCGATATTGTCAGTGCTTATCGCTGTATTTGATATGGTTATCAAGTATGGAGTGGATTGGCTGACAACGCTTAAATTCTGATGAGGTAGATCATGGCAGATATGAAAGTAGGCGTAAAACGCACACAGGAGCTGGCAGCAATCCTGGCAGCATCGGATGAGGAAGACGAGATCTTCAAGCCCACCCGTACCATGAGCGACGAGGAACTGCGCGCGGCCAACGAAGAATATGATATAGGCCAGAGCGATAATAAATCCGGACGCGGTATGGGCTGGTATGTTGTACATACCTATTCAGGCTATGAGAAGAAAGTCAAGCTCAATATTGAGAAGGCTATAGAGAACCGTCATCTTGAGAACAAGATCCTTGAGGTAAAGGTTCCCATGCAGGACGTTATGGAGATCCGCTCCAACGGAAAGAAAAACGTTCAGAAGAAAGTCCTTCCGGGTTATGTGCTCATACATATGGATGCCGATGACAATGACGCATGGTATGTTGTACGTAACACCCGTGGTGTGACCGGTTTCGTGGGACCCGGAAGCAAGCCGGTACCCCTTGATGAATACGAGATCGGAAAGATCGATCAGGAAAAGATCTCACGTGCGGAATTTGCCCTGGGCGATACCATTCAGGTTATCGACGGCGCATGGCGCGATACCATCGGCAATGTGGCGCGTATCGATGAGAACAAGCAGACCGTTACCATCATGGTCGAGATGTTCGGACGCGAGACTCCCGTGGAGATCGCATTCTACCAGATTAAGAAGGTAGACTAAAGAAGGGCCTTGGAAGCGGCGTTTTCGGATGCCGTTTCTTAGTGGGAGCAGGAAAACACCTGCGCCATACCACAATATATAAAGGAGGAAGCCAAAATGGCAAAGAAAGTAGAAGGCTACATCAAATTACAGATTCCCGCCGGAAAAGCAACACCGGCACCGCCCGTTGGTCCTGCACTGGGTCAGCACGGCGTTAACATCGTTGAATTCACAAAGCAGTTCAACGCACAGACCGCTGACAAGGGCGATCTGATCATCCCCGTGGTGATCACCGTATACGCAGACAGGAGCTTCTCATTTATTACCAAGACTCCCCCTGCACCCGTACTTATCAAGAAGGCGTGCAACTTAAAGTCTGCATCTGCAACACCCAATAAGACCAAGGTAGCAACTATCTCCAAGGAGAAGGTGAAAGAGATCGCCGAGCTCAAGATGCCGGATCTCAATGCTGCATCCTTAGAGGCAGCTATGTCCATGATAGCAGGAACCTGCCGCAGCATGGGCGTTACCGTGGAAGAGTAAGGAGGGTGGAACGATGAAGCATGGTAAGAAATATAATGAAGCTGTTAAACAGTATGATAAGTCAAATCAGTTTGAGCTTACAGAAGCTGTTAGCGTAGTAAAGAAGACCGCTACGGCAAAGTTTGACGAGACCGTAGAGGTCCATATCAGAACCGGCTGTGACGGAAGACATGCAGAGCAGCAGATCCGCGGCGCTGTTGTACTCCCTCACGGTACAGGTAAGACCGTTCGTGTGCTGGTATTCGCAAAGGGCGATAAGATCTCCGAGGCAGAGGCTGCAGGTGCAGATCATGTTGGTGGAGAGGAGCTCATCCCCAAGATCCAGAACGAAGGTTGGCTTGACTTTGACGTTGTAGTTGCAACTCCCGACATGATGGGTGTTGTAGGTCGTTTAGGTAAGGTACTGGGCCCCAAGGGCTTAATGCCCAACCCTAAGGCAGGTACCGTTACAATGGACGTTACCAAGGCTATCAACGATATTAAAGCAGGTAAGATCGAGTACAGACTTGACAAGAGCAACATCATCCACTGCCCTATCGGTAAGGCAAGCTTCACCGAGGAGCAGCTGAGCGAGAACCTTACAGCTCTGATGGATGCTATCGTTAAGGCTAAGCCCTCAACTCTTAAGGGCCAGTACTTAAAGAGCATCACCCTGGCAACCACCATGGGCCCGGGCGTAAAGATCAGTACAGCTAAGTACTAAGAAATCATGAGGCGGCCTGCGGGCCGCCTTTTTGGTTTTTAATGAAAAAAAGTACTTGACAACAAATAAACACTTATGGTAATATCTTCAAGGTTTGCAAAAACCATGCCGAAGACAGCAGGTGCCGAAAGGCGTAAAAGCGTAAGCGACCTGCCGAGGAGAGAGAAGTAAAAAGTGAAAGCTTTGATTTTCTGTTCTCCGGCATATCCGGAGATTTTTTTATCTCCAAAAATCTGTAAGGAGGTATAGACATGGCAAAAGTAGAACTTAAAGCCCCTGTGGTCGCTGAGATTTCAGAAGTGATCAAGGATGCACAGTCCGTTCTGCTGGTAGATCACTGCGGTCTGACTGTTGACCAGGACACAAAGCTTCGTAAGCAGCTTCGTGAGGCCGGCCTGACCTACAAGGTTTACAAGAACACCATGATGCGTTTTGCGTTCAAGGATACAGATTGCGAGCAGCTCGATGATCTGTTAAACGGACCCAGCGCGATCGTGGTTTCCAAGACGGACGCAACTGCACCTGCAAGGGAGATCGCGAAGTTCGCAAAGACCGCTCCCAAGCTCGAGTTCAAGGGTGGTATTGTAGAGGGAACCTTCTATGATGCTAAGGGCCTTGAGAGTGTGGCACAGGTTCCTTCAAGAGAGGAACTGCTCTCCAGACTGCTTGGCAGTATGCAGAGCCCCATCACCAATTTCGCCCGCGTGATCAAGCAGATCGCAGAAAAAGGCGGCGAAGCAGCACCCGCTGCAGAGTAATCAACAATTATTTATGGAGGTAGATTTAAAATGGCTAAATTAAGCAAAGAGGAAATCATTGAGGCTATCAAGGAGCTCTCCGTATTAGAGCTTAATGACCTTGTAAAGGCATGTGAGGAAGAGTTCGGCGTATCTGCAGCAGCTGGTGTTGTTGTAGCAGCAGGTCCTGCAGCAGGCGGTGCAGCTGAGGAAGAGAAGACTGAGTTCGACGTAGAGCTCACCAGCTTCGGCGAGAAGAAGATGGACGTTATCAAGGTTATCCGTACCATCACCGGTCTTGGTCTGAAGGAGTCCAAGGAACTCGTAGAGGGCGCTCCCAAGATGGTAAAGGAAGGCGCTTCCAAGGACGAGGCAAACGACATCAAGGCAAAGCTCGAGGAAGTTGGAGCAACCGTAACCCTGAAGTAATTTCAGTTGAAACGATTTCATTAAAGAGCGGACCATTACGGCCCGCTCTTTTTTGTGCGTGATCCGGCATTTATGACCCAAAGCCATCGCCGGAGCGCCCGGGTCATAGGATCCCCCCAAAAAAGGCTTGCCATCCCCTATAGCGTATAAATAAGTCCCGGCTTTGTCGAAAAAGTAAGCGCTGCAGGAGAAAAGAGTATATTCCCCTGCGACAAGCTGTCGGGGTTGCGGCGTCCCGTTTTAGGGACCTGCCGCGCCGCGACAGTTGGAGCAGGGGGAGAAAATAAAAATCTGCAGCGCGTATTAAAAAATCCTTGACTTATTTATATCCGCGTGATATTCTATTATCCGTGTCGTTGTGCGTAGTGGGCATACTATGCTTTTTTATGCGCGAAAATATGCGTGCTCCGTTAAGCACGGCACATACAACGGTAACCATAAACAAATTAAAACGGGGTGAGTGTCAGTATGGAAAAAAACAGAATTCTTCCTATGAACGCCGGTAACGGCAAGAGAATGAGCTATTCCAGACGTAAAGAAGTCCTGGAAATGCCCAACCTGATCGAAGTCCAGAAAAACTCCTACAAGTGGTTCCTTAAAGAGGGACTGAGGGAAGCCTTCGATGATATTTCGCCTATCACCGATTACGGCGGGCACCTTCGACTCGAGTTTGTAGATTTCGAACTTGATAAGGAAGAGCACAGCATCAGCGAGTGCAAAGAGCGGGATCTTACCTATGAGGCACCTTTGAAGGTTAAAGTGCGTCTCTACAATAATGATAAGGATCAGATCCGTGAGCATGAGATATTCATGGGATATCTTCCCAAGATGACAGAGACCGGCACCTTTGTGGTGAACGGTGCGGAACGTGTAATAGTAAGCCAGCTGGTTCGTTCGCCCGGTATCTACTATAATATCAGCCGTGACAGGAGCGGTAAGCAGCTCTTCGCAGCTACCGTTATCCCTAACCGTGGTGCATGGCTTGAGTATGAAACTGATTCAAATGATATATTCTGGGTAAGGGTAGACCGTAATAAGAAGGTTCCCATTACCGTATTTTTGCGTGCAATAGGCCTTGGCAGCGACGAAGAGATACTTAATGTATTCGGCGATGAGCCCAAGATCCTGCAGTCCTTCACCAAGGATACCGCAAAGACCTATGAGGAAGGTCTTAAAGTCCTCTATGACAAGGTACGTCCCGGTGAGCCCCCCAGTGTTGAGAGCGCAGAGGGCTATGTGACCAGCACCTTCTTTGATGCAAGACGTTACGACCTGGCTAAGGTAGGCCGTTACAAGTTCAATAAGAAGCTGGCTCTCCGTAACCGTATCCGCGGTCACGTTCTGGCAGAGGATGTTGTTAATCCTTATACCCACGAGGTAGTAAGCCTTGAGACCGTAGATGAGGAAGGAAGAGACACCGGTGTTCTGGAGGCAAAGGCAGGTACCGTAGTTACCGCCGAGCTGGCAGAAGTGATCCAGAACAGCGCTGTTGAGAGCGTTATGATCCGTACCGAGAAGCGTGACGTAAAGGTCATCTCCAACCTGATGGTAGACCTTGAAGCATGGCTTGACGTAGATGCAAAGAAGCTGGGCATCACCGAGAAGGTATACTGGCCCGAGCTTAAGAAGATACTGCGTGCTTACAGCTCCAAGACTGACGAGCTTCCCGAAGCTATCCGCCAGAACATCCATGAGCTGGTTCCCAAGCATATCACCAAGAGCGATATAGTTGCATCCGTTAACTATAACATCGCACTTGAGTACGGCATCGGCAATGACGATGATATCGATCATCTGGGCAACCGCCGTATCCGTGCCGTAGGTGAGCTCCTTCAGAATCAGTACCGTATCGGTCTGACCCGTATGGAGCGTGTTGTACGTGAGCGTATGACTGCTCATGATGCACATGAGAACGAAGAGGTATCACCCCAGAACCTCATCAACATAAAGCCCGTACAGGCAGCTATAAAGGAGTTCTTCGGATCTTCACAGCTGTCACAGTTCATGGATCAGAACAACCCTCTGGGTGAGCTGACCCACAAGAGACGTCTCTCCGCACTGGGCCCCGGCGGTCTGTCACGTGACCGTGCCGGATTCGAAGTGCGTGACGTGCACTACACCCATTACGGACGTATGTGCCCCATAGAGACTCCCGAAGGTCCTAACATCGGTCTGATCAACTCTCTTGCAAGCTATGCACGTATCAACGAGTACGGCTTCATAGAGGCACCTTACAGAAAGATCGATAAGCTGGGCGCAAATAAGAAGAATCCCGTTGTCACAACAGAGGTTGTTTACATGACAGCGGATGAAGAGGATAACTACCACGTAGCACAGGCTAATGAGCCTCTGGATGCTGACGGACACTTCGTAAACGAAAAGGTTTCCGGCCGTTACCGTACCGAGACCCAGGAGTACTCACGCGAAGAGTTCGAGTACATGGACGTGTCTCCCAAGATGGTGTTCTCCGTGGCAACAGCACTTATTCCTTTCCTGGAGAACGATGATGCTAACCGTGCACTGATGGGATCCAACATGCAGCGTCAGGCAGTGCCCCTGCTCTTTACCGAAGCACCCGTTATCGGTACCGGTATGGAGACCAAGGCAGCCGTTGACTCAGGTGTCTGCGTTGTTGCAAAGAAGGCCGGAACCGTTACCTATGTAACAGCCGAGACCATCCACATCAAGGGCGATGACGGTGACAAGGAAGAGTATGAGCTTCAGAAGTTCGTACGTTCCAACCAGTCCAACTGCTACAACCAGAAGCCCATCGTTAACAAGGGCGATCATGTTGAGGCAGGTCAGGTTATAGCCGACGGTCCTTCCACTTCAAACGGAGAGCTGGGACTTGGTAAGAACCCTCTGATCGGTTTCATGACCTGGGAAGGTTACAACTATGAGGACGCCGTTCTCTTAAGCGAGCGTCTTGTCAAGGAGGATGTATACACCTCCGTACATATCGAAGAGTATGAGACAGAAGCCAGGGATACCAAGCTTGGCGCAGAGGAGATCACACGTGATATCCCCGGTGTCGGTGAGGATGCCCTTAAGGATCTGGACGACAATGGTATCATCCGCATCGGTGCTGAAGTAAGAAGCGGTGATATCCTGGTAGGTAAGGTTACACCTAAGGGTGAGACCGATCTTACACCTGAAGAGAGACTGCTGCGTGCGATCTTCGGCGAGAAGGCAAGAGAAGTACGTGATACTTCGCTTAAGGTGCCTCACGGCGAATACGGCGTAGTTGTAGACGCTAAGGTATTCTCCCGCTCAAAGGGCGATTCGGAGTTAAGCCCCGGCGTTAACCAGAAGGTTCGTATTTACATTGCACAGAAGAGAAAGATAAGCGTGGGCGATAAGATGGCAGGCCGTCACGGAAACAAGGGTGTTGTCAGCCGCGTACTTCCCGTAGAGGATATGCCTTATCTGCCTAACGGACGTCCCCTGGATATCGTGCTTAATCCCCTGGGCGTGCCTTCACGTATGAACATAGGTCAGGTGCTTGAGATCCACTTATCACTTGCTGCAAAGGCACTGGGCTTCAATATTGCCACTCCCGTCTTTGACGGTGCAAAGGAGACCGACATCATGGATACCCTTGAGCTGGCAAACGACTATGTCAACCTGCCGTTTGATGCGGCTGAGGCAAAGGCATGGAAGGCTGAAGACCGTACCCTTACACAGGACGGCAAGGAGTGGAACGGCGATACCTTCGAGAGCCTGCACAAGGAAGAGCTTCTTCCCGCAGTGTTCGATTATCTGAAAGAAAATAAAGATCACCGCGAACTGTGGAAGGGCGTGCCTCTTTCACGCGACGGTAAGGTTCGTCTGCGTGACGGCCGTACCGGTGAATATTTCGACAGTCCGGTTACCATAGGTCACATGCATTACCTGAAACTGCATCACCTGGTAGACGATAAGATCCATGCACGTTCAACCGGCCCGTACTCACTGGTTACACAGCAGCCTCTGGGTGGAAAAGCCCAGTTCGGCGGCCAGCGTTTCGGAGAGATGGAGGTTTGGGCTCTGGAGGCATACGGTGCATCCTACACACTGCAGGAGATACTTACCGTCAAGAGCGACGATGTTGTGGGCCGTGTAAAGACCTACGAGGCTATCGTAAAGGGCGAGAACATCCCTCAGCCCGGTATACCGGAATCCTTCAAGGTGCTGCTTAAAGAGCTTCAGTCTCTGGCTATGGATGTCAGAGTGCTTGATAAGAACGACAACGAGGTTGAGCTTAAGGAGAACGTTGATTACAACGAAAGCGAGTTCAAGTTTGACTTAGGCGAGCATAAGAATGATTATGCGGGAGCTGACGGCTTCGGAACCAAGGAAGTCAATGAGCAGGGCGAGTTTGAGGATGTTGATGATTATTCCGAAAACGAAGACGAATACGTTGACGAGTTCGCAGACAGCGTAGATGACGACGAATAAGTAATAAGACGTAGCGTTAGGTTTTTGGGATATCAGGAAGGAGATCAATAAAAATGGCAGATATAAAGAACAATGAGTTTCAGCCTATCTCGTTCGAAAAGATCAGCATAGGCCTGGCCTCACCGGAGAAGATCCGTGAGTGGTCCACCAGGAACAACAATCCCGAAGCGGGCGTGGTGACCAAGCCGGAGACCATCAATTACCGTACCTTAAAGCCGGAGAAGGATGGCCTCTACTGCGAAAAGATCTTCGGCCCCAGCAAAGACTGGGAGTGCCACTGCGGTAAGTATCGTAAGATCCGTTATAAGGGCGTTATCTGCGATAAGTGCGGCGTGGAAGTTACAAAGAGCAACGTAAGAAGAGAGCGCATGGGCCGTATAGAGCTGGCTGCTCCCGTGTCACATATCTGGTATTTCAAGGGTATTCCCAGCCGTATGGCTCTGATACTGGATCTGTCACCGAAGGAGCTGGAGCGCGTGCTCTACTTCTCAGCATACATAGTACTTGATGCCGGCGATACCGATCTGAAGAAGATGCAGGTACTTTCCGAGCATGAATATCAGGAGCAGAGAGAAAAGTTCGGCAACCGTTTTGCAGTAGGCATGGGTGCCGAGGCTATCAAGAGCCTCCTGGAAGAGATCGATGTGGATAAGGATATGGAAGACCTTAAGGCTAAGCTTGAGGATCCTGCCACAAAGGTACAGATGAGAGCAAAGATCGTTAAGCGTCTTGAAGTATTTGAGTCCTTCAAGAATTCCAACAACGATCCTTCATGGATGATAATGACCACCATACCGGTCATTCCCCCCGATCTGCGCCCTATGGTGCAGCTGGACGGCGGACGTTTTGCAACATCCGATCTGAACGATCTGTACAGACGTATCATCAACAGAAACAACCGTCTGCAGAAGCTTCTTGATCTGGGCGCACCCGATATCATCGTGCGTAACGAGAAGCGTATGCTGCAGGAGGCAGTGGACGCACTTATAGATAACGGCCGCCGCGGACGTGCGGTAACCGGCCCCGGAAACCGTGCTCTTAAGAGCCTTTCCGATATGCTTAAAGGTAAGAGCGGACGTTTCCGCCAGAACCTGCTGGGTAAGCGTGTTGACTACTCAGGCCGTTCCGTTATCGTGGTTGGTCCCGAGCTTAAGATCTATCAGTGCGGCCTGCCCAAGGAAATGGCTATAGAGCTGTTCAAGCCCTTCGTTATGAAGGAGCTGGTAGGCAAGCAGATCTGCCAGAACATAAAGGCAGCAAAGAAGATGGTAGAGAAGCAGGAAGATGCCGTATGGGATGTACTGGAGGAGGTTATCACCGAACATCCTGTTATGCTGAACCGTGCACCTACACTTCACCGTCTGGGTATCCAGGCATTTGAGCCCATCCTGGTTGAAGGTAAAGCTATCAAGCTTCATCCCCTCGTATGTACCGCATTCAACGCGGACTTCGACGGTGACCAGATGGCTGTGCATCTGCCCCTGTCCGTTGAGGCACAGGCAGAGTGCCGTTTCCTGCTGCTGAGCCCCAACAACCTGCTTAAGCCTTCCGATGGTGCACCCGTTGCCGTGCCTTCACAGGATATGGTACTTGGTATCTACTACCTGACCCAGGAGCGTCCCGGTGTTAAGGGTGAAGGCAAGTATTTCAAGAATGTTAACGAAGCCATACTGGCTTATGAGAACGGCATCATCGACCTTCATGCAAAGATCAAGGTAAGGATGAGCTATACAACAGAGGACGGAGAGGAGATCACCGGAAATGTTGAGTCTACCTTAGGACGTTTCCTCTTCAACGAGATACTTCCCCAGGATCTGGGTTATGTATCAAGAAAGACACCCGAAGATATGCTGGCACTGGAGGTAGACTTCCTGGTAGGCAAGAAGCAGCTTAAGGGTATACTTGAGAAGGTCATCAACGTACATGGTGCTACCAAGACAGCCAAGGTGCTTGATGATGTTAAGGCTATCGGTTACAAGTATTCTACCAGGGCAGCCATGACGGTTTCCATTTCGGACATGGTTGTTCCCGAGAAGAAGTGGGATATGATCAAGGAGACCCAGAACAAGGTCGATGAGATCGCCGAGGCATATGAGACCGGAGCACTGACTGAAGAAGAAAGATATAAGACAGTCATCCAGGTTTGGGAAGAAACCGATACCGCTCTTGGTAAAGAGCTGATGAAGGGTCTGGATAAGTACAACAACATATTCATGATGGCTGACTCCGGTGCCCGTGGTTCCAATAAGCAGATACAGCAGCTGGCAGGTATGCGTGGTCTGATGGCCGATACAAGAGGACGTACCATCGAGTTGCCGATCAAAGCTAAC
Organism: Lachnospiraceae bacterium; assembly: GCA_017539565.1. Classification (GTDB taxonomy): domain Bacteria; phylum Bacillota; class Clostridia; order Lachnospirales; family Lachnospiraceae; genus NK4A136. Next base: position 10,736 of record JAFYCS010000092.1, on the reverse strand, counting down.
TTCCGTGAAGGTCTGAACGTACTGGAGTACTTCATCTCCGCACACGGTGCAAGAAAGGGTCTGTCCGATACCGCTCTTCGTACCGCCGATTCAGGTTACCTTACACGTCGAATGGTTGACGTTTGCCAGGAGCTGATAATCCAGGAGAACGACTGCTGTGCAGACACAGGCGAGATCCCCGGAATGGAAGTATCCGCACTCTGGGACGGCAAGGATTGCGTAGAAGATCTGCCTAAGAGAATAAGAGGCCGTTTCGCAGCTGAGGACATCAAGGACAAGGACGGCAACGTACTTGTTGAAGCAAATAAGATGATCACCCAGAAGATGGCTGACGAGATCCACAACTGCGGTATCGAGAAGGTTAAGATCCGTACAATACTTACCTGTAAGTCAAAGAGCATCTGTGCTAAGTGCTACGGTGCGAACATGGCAACCGGTAAGGCCGTACAGCTTGGTGAAGCAGTAGGTATCATCGCTGCACAGTCCATCGGTGAGCCCGGTACACAGCTTACCATGCGTACATTCCATACAGGTGGTGTTGCAGGTAACGATATCACACAGGGTCTTCCCCGTGTACAGGAGCTTTTCGAAGCCAGAAAGCCTAAGGGACTTGCGTTCATCGCAGGCATGGGCGGTGAGGTAACGATCATCGACTCCAGTAACAAGAGACAGATCATCATCAAAAATGATGAAGCCGAGAAGGTTTATGAGATACCTTACGGCGCACGTATAAAGGTTTCAGACGGACAGGTTGTTGAGGCCGGCGACGAGCTTACAGAAGGTTCTGTCGATCCTCACGATCTGCTTGAGATAAAGAAGATCGATGCTGTTGAGAGCTATCTGATCCGTGAAGTACAGAAGGTTTACAACCTGCAGGGCGTTGAGCTGGCAGATAAGCACATCGAGGTTATCGTACGTCAGATGCTTAAGCGCCAGCGTGTAGAGGATCCCGGTGATTCTTCATACCTGCCCGGTGCACAGGTAGACCGTCTTGTGATCGAGAAGGAGAACAAGAAGCTCGAGGAAGAAGGTAAGAGACCTATCGTAGCAGCAGATATAATCCTTGGTATCACCAAGGCAGCTCTGGCTACCGATTCCTTCCTTTCAGCTGCATCCTTCCAGGAGACCACGAAGGTTCTTACCGAAGCAGCTATCAAGGGTAAGATCGATACACTTCAGGGTCTTAAGGAGAACGTTATCATCGGTAAGCTGATACCCGCAGGTACAGGCTTCAGATGCTACAGCGATGTACGTCTGGATGTTGACCAGGAAGAGTTCGGCGATGATGATGAGATATCCTTCGATGATATGGATGATGAGGAACCCGCAGGAAATTCCATGCTGGAACTGGCATCCGTTGATTCAGAAGAAGGCAGCGAAGAATAATTACAAAAGATATCAGTAAATAAACGGACAGGGGGGTTATGCCCCCTGTTCTGTCTTTATGTGCGGGAAGGAGATATAATGAACATAGCAAAAAAGATATACTGCAGGTTGTTTCAGTTCGGATTCAAAGTGGCGATACCATTATTGCCATACAGATCACCGCATATACTTAACAAAGTCGATGAGATACCGCAGCTGCTTAAGAAAAAGGACATTAATAATGTGATGCTGGTAACTGATGCACAGATCAGAAAGTTCGGCATTACAAAGCGGCTGGAGCTGATACTGAAAGAGCAGGGATTTAAGCTCACGGTATATGACAAAGTACAGAGCAATCCCACGGTAAGGATCGTGGAAGAAGCCAGACAGCAGTATATTCAGAATAACTGTCAGGCATTGATAGGATTTGGCGGAGGTTCATCCATGGATTGCGCCAAAGCAGTGGGCGCGCTGATAGCAAGGCCTAAGTCGACGCTTGAGGATCTGGGCGGAATATTGCGCGTATGGGCACGCACGCCTTATACCATTGCGATACCCACAACTGCCGGTACCGGTAGTGAGACTACTGTTGCGGCCGTGATACTGGATGATGAGACCGGACATAAGTATGCACTAATGGACTTCCCGCTGATCCCCGATGTGGCGGTACTTGATCCTGAGACTACCAGGACCCTGCCGCCAAAGATCACGGCAGGAACGGGCATGGACACCCTTGCCCACGCCGTGGAAGCATATATAGGCGGATCCACTACCAGGCAGACGAGACGCGAAGCATTAAGATGCGTCAGGCTGGTATTTAAATATCTGGAGCGCGCAGTAAAGAACGGAAACGATATGCAGGCAAGACGCGGGATGCTGCGTGCATCTTATCTTGGAGGCTGTGCGTTCACCGTATCTTATGTGGGTTACGCACATGCCGTGAGCCATTCCTTAAGCGGCAGATATAATCTGCCTCATGGAGAGACTACGGCTGTAATACTGCCTTATGTGCTGGAAGCATACGGCACAGCTATATATCCGCAGCTTAAGGCCCTGGCTATAGCAGCGGGCATTGCACATATGGACACGGATGAGACTATTGCCGCGCAGAGCTTTATAAGAGCGGTATGGGAACTGAACAGACGTATAGGCATAGGCAGCCGCATACCGGCAATAAAACCTGAAGACATAGATAAAATGGCACAGATGGCGGAAGCAGAGGGCAATCCTGTTTATCCCGTGCCGGTGCTCATGGATGCAAAGCAGCTCAAAAGGTTTTATGTTGATGTGTATGAACAGGGAGGTACAAGGGCATGAACCGTACTGAAGAGATACTTAATAAGCAGCGTGAATATTTTGCGACCGGAGCTACGCTTAATATCGGAGCGCGGGAGACAGCGCTTAAGAAGCTGTACATAGCCATAAAGAAAAACGAAGAAGAGATACTTAAGGCGCTTAAGGCAGATCTGGGAAAGAGCGGCATGGAAGCCTTTATGTGCGAAGCAGGGCTGGCGTTAAATGAGATAAGCCATATGTTAAAGCATATAAGAAGTTACGCCAGAACACAGATAAAGCCCACTCCGCTCACGAATTTCCATGCGGACAGCCTGGTATATCTTAAGCCTTACGGCAATGTGCTGATCATGAGTCCGTGGAACTATCCTTTCCTGCTGACCATGTCGCCGCTCATCGATGCGATAGCTGCAGGCAATACAGTGATAGTAAAGCCCAGTGCATATGCGCCCAATACCTCGGATATTATATCTGCCATTATAGGCAGGACCTTTGATGAGGAATATGTGGCCTGCATTACAGGCGGAAGGGCAGAGAATCAGCAGCTGCTGGGCCTTAAATTTGATTATATTTTCTTTACCGGCAGTCAGAGCGTGGGACGTGAAGTGCTGCGCAAGGCTGCGGAGCATCTTACGCCTGTAACACTTGAGCTTGGCGGGAAGAGCCCCTGCATAGTGGACGGCTCTGCTAATCTTAAGCTGGCGGCAAAACGTATTGTATTCGGCAAGTTCTTAAACTGCGGACAGACCTGCGTGGCGCCCGATTATATACTCTGTGAAGAGTATGTTAAGGATGAGTTTGTAGCCCTGTTAAAGAAGGAGATAATAAAACAGTATTCCAAAGCGCCTCTTAAGAATAAGGACTACGGAAAGATAATAAACGAAAAGCATTTCAGACGGCTTAAGGCACTGATAGATGAGGATAAAGTGGTATGCGGCGGAAGAACGGATGATACTTCACTTAAGATAGAGCCTACCGTATTGGATAATGTAAGCTGGTCGGATGCAGTGATGGGTGAGGAGATATTCGGCCCCATACTTCCGGTGCTAACTTTTAAACGCATAGAGGAAGTACGTAAGACTGTCGAAGATCATGCTCATCCGCTGGCACTTTATATCTTTTCAAAAGACAGGGACAATATCAACTATCTGCTTAAGCGCTGCCGCTTCGGAGGTGGCTGTGTGAATGATGTGGTGGTACATCTTGCTACGCCCAATCTGCCTTTTGGCGGTTTTGGGGAGAGCGGCATGGGATCATATCACGGAAGATACGGCTTTGAGACTTTCTCACACAAATGCAGCATACTTGATAAGAAGCTGTGGCTGGATCTTCCCATGCGGTATCAGCCGTATAAGAAGATATACGAGGCAATGCTTAAGATCTTCCTGAAATAAGTGCCCTGAGGCATTTGACAACGCTTAAGTTATGTGCTATATTCCGTCTGTTTGCAGGTGCAGACCGGGTGTCCTGTTGTACGACCGGACACCGGGGGTCTGTTAAATGGGAACCGGGTGGAAGTCCCGGACAGTGCCGCTACCGTTATAGCCGGATCTTAAGCCTGCATTCAGGCACACACACTTTCACGATGCATGAAAGCGTGCCGGAAGGCTTTGGCAGAGTCTTTCCTTTAGTGTGCCGCGAAAGCGGTCTTTTTTTATGCACGGCAGTCGGCCGTGACGAAAAACAAAAGGAGGATAAGATTATGAAAAAGAGCGTTTTGAAACTGTTAACGGGCGGTATGGTCGTATTCACACTGCTCACCGGATGCACACAGGAGCAGCCCCCTATGGATCCGCCTGCAGAGGTGACAGAGGAAACTGTTGAGGAGCCCACGGCTGAGCCTACAGAAGCACCCGCAGAGGAAACAGAGGAGCCTGCAGAGGAAGCAGCACCTAAGACTACCAAGGATCGCAGCGGTAATGACATAGTACTGCCGACTGAGATCAATACCATCATATCCATGTCTCCCTCTACAACAAGAGCACTGATCGACATGGGATACGCAGACAAGATCGTTGCATCGGACACCAACTCACAGTATTCCTACGGCCTTGAACTGGCTGACGAAGTACTTTACATGGACATGATGTCACCCGACCAGGAGAAGATCGTAGAGCTTAATCCTGATATCGTATTTACTTCCGGTATGAGCAGCAAAGACGGAGAAGATGCATACAGTAATGTACGTGCTGCAGGTCTCTGTGTTGCAGATATCCCCAGCAGTGCTTCTATAAAGGATGTTGAGGAAGACCTGCTCTTCATCGGCAAGTGCATCGGTGATGAGGCAGCAGCACAGGCTCTGGTAGATGAGATGGAAGAGACCATCGCCGAGATAAAAGAGATCGCAGCTACCATTCCTGAGGAGGAGAAGAAGACCGTACTCTTTGAGCTCTTCACACCTTCTGCAGATTATCCTACTATCTATACAGCCGGACCGGGAACCTACATCAATGAGATGCTGGAGCTTGTGGGCGCTGTCAATATTGCGGCAAATGAAGATGCACAGTGGCCTGCACTTACCGAAGAAGCAGCAGTAGGAGCAGATCCCCAGGTTATCCTTTCAGCTGATATGTATACTCCCGATGCCATTAATGCGATCCTCAGCATGAAGGGCTGGGAGAATGTAACCGCCATCAAGAACGGTGATGTATACATGCTGGATGCAGATGAAGTAAACCAGCCCTGCCACCGTATAATCAACGCACTGGTAGACATGGCTGTATTCATCTATCCCGAATACTTCGAGTATGATGAAGGCGCAGAGGAACTTAAGCCTGCTGCCTAAGTCACAAGAAGGGGCCCGCTTTTTGGCATGAGGGGGGACCAAGTCACAAGAAGGGGCCCGCTTTTTGCACTAGGAGGGACCCACGAATGTGGGAGGTACCTGGTGCCGCTTAAAAAGTGGGAAGATCGTCTTGTGACCCTGTGAATATATGGATAAAGTAAAACGATCATCAAAACTGATATTGTCCATATTATTCGCCCTCGCCGCACTTACACTGGCAGCAGGGCTTGGCAGCGTGCGTGTAACTCCCGGAGAGATAGTGGCCGTGATCGCAAACAAAGTGTTTTCAAGGCCGCTGCCGGAGGATGTTACAGCTTCAATAGTTTCCATCATCTGGGATATAAGACTGCCCAGGGCCGTTACTGCATTCATAGTAGGCGCCATGCTTTCCGTATCGGGCGCGGTAGTACAGGCACTGCTGCAGAACCCCCTGGCATCGTCTTATACCCTGGGTGTATCATCGGGCGCATCGCTTGGCGCTGCGCTCGTAATAGTAAATGAGATAAGTATACCCGTTATCGGTACGCTGATGCTGCCGGCAGCGGGTTTTGTTTTCGGACTTTCCACGGTCCTGCTGGTCATATTCTTTTCGGCCAGGCTGGATCATAATCTTCGTAATCACACGATCATCTTATTCGGAATGATCGTATCACTTTTTGTTAACGGCATGCTCACGCTGATCTCTTCTGCATATTCCCGGCATATGAACAGGCTGATACTCTGGCAGATGGGAACCTTTGCCGGCAGGCGCTGGGAGCATGTGGGACTTTTGGCTGCCATATGTCTGGCAGGCTGTGTGGCTGTGTGCTTCTTTAACAGGGAGCTTGACCTGATGAGCTTCGGGGAGGAGCAGTCACTGGCAATGGGAGTGGATGCAAAGCGCACCCGCCTGATACTTTTGATATTATCGTCTGTGCTCACCGGTGCGGCAGTCTGCTTTACCGGAGTCATAGGCTTTATAGACCTGGCTGCACCCCATGCGGTAAGGCGTATATTCGGATCATCACATAAGTATGTGCTGCCCATGAGCGCGGTGATCGGCGGGAGCTTCATGACTCTTGCGGACCTTGCTTCACGTACCGTTCTCTCACCTCAGGAGATACCTGTGGGTGCGGTGACGGCACTTTTGGGAGCGCCCTTTTTCCTGTGGGTATATTTCGGAACAAGGAGGAAGAGATGAAGGCCATAGAATGCAGGGGATTATCCGCGGCATATGATAAGCGCCTTCTTGATAAGGGCGAAGCCGTGATAAGGGATATAGAGATAGAGATAAATGCCGGCAGCAGTGTGGCCATACTGGGGCCCAACGGCAGCGGAAAGAGTACGCTGCTTAAATCCCTCTGCGGCATGATACCGCATAAGGGAAGTGTGAAGCTGCTGGAAAAAGAGGCGGAAAACTTGAACCGCAGGCAGATAGCGAAGAGCATCGCATATATGACGCAGCTTTCGGAGATATTCTTTTCATATTCCGTATATGAGACAGTAATGATGGGACGATACATCCACAGCCGAAGTGCCTTTGGTACGGCGACGGCGGAAGACAGGGAGACAGTTGATAAAGCTCTTAGGAGCACCGGAGTGGAGGAACTTAAGGACAGACAGCTTTCATCCTTATCCGGCGGGGAGCTCCAGCGTGTGTTCCTGGCCAGGACCTTTGCCCAGGGCAGCCCCGTGCTGATGCTGGATGAACCCAACAATCATCTGGACCTTAAGGTGCAGTCGGAGCTGGCGGGATATCTTAAGGAATGGTGTGCACAGCCGGATCATACACTTATCGGTGTATATCATGACATACCGCTGGCTCTGGAACTGGCGGATGAATTCATACTGATGAAGGACGGCCGGATGCTTGCAAAGGGCAGCAGGGAAGATATCCTTGATAAAGGGCTTCTTGAAGAAACCTACGGTTTTGAAGTGCGTAAATATCTTGGCAGGATCGAAAAACTTCTGAATTGACCCGTTGGGGCAAAATGTAAAAATTTCTGTTTGATCTGTAGTTGATTCTTGTGTACATTTAACAGCTTTTTTGATATAATACAGTTGGTTGAATATTCCGTATAAGTAAAGGAGGGACACGGATGGAACCCCTTGATTTTAATGAAGAATTCTATAAAATGATCGATCTGATGGTCAGTCCCGATAATTATGACAGGCTTAAGATGATGCAGCAGCTTTTTAGGGTGGCAAGGATGTTTCGCCTTACTAAGGTTGTGTCTGAGTTTTACAGAAATCCGACCATGGAGGCTAAAGGAGAGGGCGAGGTTCTTTGCGATTTTGATGAAGGACCCGCCGATATCAAAATGCTGGACAGGCGCTATCAGCTTCCCAACGGCGTTGTGCTCAAGGCTTCCGCATTTATGGCAGAAGGTACAGAGCCGCTTAATGAAGATGAAGAAAAGAAGCTGGATATCTGTATACGTTCCGTGCTCAATCTTTTAAGCCGTATCAGGATGCAGGGTGTTATCGAGATGCTCGGATACCAGGACCGCGACGGTTATCCCAATTTCCCTGCATATTTCAGATACCTCGATAAGCTGAACGCAACCTGCGGATTTAAAGGCTATACGGCCATGCTCTATAATCTGCGCCAGTTCTCACTTATAAACAGGGATCTGGGACATGATATGGGCGACCGGATCCTGCGTGTGCATTATGAATCAATAAAGGCGCTCATCGGAGATAAAGGTTTTTTGGTGCGCGTCGGCGGAGATAATTTTGCAACCATCTTCCCTAACGAACTGCTTGATAAGATGATAAAGGCAATGGAAGGCGTGCCTATCGTATATGATAAGGAAAATGACAGACGCGTGATGATATCGGCCTGCGCCGGCGTATTTATAATCCCGCCTGACTTTAAATACATCAATCAAGGCAGCATTGTTGATATGATATATCCCGCCTGTCAGACTGCCAAGCTTGAGAAGGAAGGCACTATTGTCTATGCCAGCAAAAAAAGCATGGCGGAAAAGGAAAATGTATTACGCGTCCGCCGGCATTTTGAGGAAGCACTTGAAAAGGGATACTTTCATGCATATTACCAGCCCAAGGTGGATGTAAAGACCGGGAAGATAATAGGAGCCGAGGCACTCTGCAGATGGATCTATGAAGGGAATGTAGTCCCGCCCATGGAGTTCATACCGATACTGGAGCAGAATACCGATATCTGCCGTCTTGATTTCTATATGCTGGACCGTGTCTGCAAGGATATACGCAGCTGGCTCGATAAAGGCATGAACGTAGTACGCATTTCGGTAAATCTGTCCCGCAAGCACCTGCTGGATGTGGATCTGCTGGAACACATCATGTGGGTGATAGATAAGAACAAGGTGCCTTATAAATATATCGAGATAGAGCTTACCGAGACCACAACGGAAGTAGAGCTTAAAAAGCTGCGCCGTCTTGTGGAAGGCTTAAGGGAAGTGGGCATCAGCACTGCAGTGGATGATTTCGGCGTGGGTTATTCCTCACTGAACCTGATACGCGAGCTGCCCTGGAATGTGCTTAAGATAGACAGAAGCCTGCTGCCCGGGGTAGGTAATGATAATAAGAAGATCGCGAATGTGATGTTTGGCCATATCGCTTCACTGGCAAAAGATATGGGACTTGAATGCATCACGGAAGGCGTAGAGACGGCAGAACAGGTCGAAGTGCTCAAGAACAACGATTGTCCTTTTGCACAGGGCTTCTTCTATGACAGGCCACTTCCGGTGGAGGAATTCGAGGAGAGGCTGAAGAAGGGCGGTTATGATCCTATGTGATCTTGAGCAGAGATTCATTCTTGCGATTGGGTCACAAGACGATCTTCCTAAAAAACATCTTGACATAAAAATATCATAAACGTATAATATTCGAGCGTGCGGTTTTGCGTGCGCTCGTTTTTTTGCGCGTGTAAACCGTATAGAAAATGTTAAGTCAGACAGGAGGTGAAAAGAATGCCGACATTTAACCAGCTTGTAAGAAAGGGTCGTGAGACTTCCGTTAAGAAGTCTACCGCACCGGCGCTCCTTAAGGGCTACAACTCACTTCACAAGCGTGCGATCGATACCAATTCGCCGCAGAAGAGAGGTGTTTGCACCGCAGTAAAGACCGCTACCCCCAAGAAGCCTAACTCAGCACTTAGAAAGATCGCCAGAGTACGTCTTTCCAATGGTATTGAAGTTACCAGCTATATCCCCGGGGAGGGACACAATCTGCAGGAGCATAGCGTGGTTCTGGTAAGAGGTGGCCGTGTTAAGGACCTTCCCGGTACCAGATACCATGTCATCCGTGGTACGCTTGATACCGCAGGTGTAGCCAACAGGAAGCAGGCGCGCTCAAAGTACGGCGCAAAGCGTCCTAAGGACAAGAAGTAAGATTAACCTGGGTATCATGGACAAATTAAATGTCGGAGTTCTGTTTCATCTATTTATAGATACAGCGCGAACACATTTTGATTTCGATGTGAGTACCGATGATCTAATTGTTGTTTAAATAATTAAGGAGGGAAGAACCGTGCCACGTAAAGCACATATTCAAAAAAGAGATGTACTGGCGGATCCTCTGTACAATGATAAGGTAGTTACCAAGCTGATCAACAACATCATGCTGGATGGCAAGAAGGGTGTTGCTCAGCGCATTGTATACGGCGCATTCGCTAAGGTTGAAGACAAGAGCGGCAAGCCGGCACTTGAAGTGTTCGGTGAGGCAATGAACAATATCATGCCCATGCTCGAGGTAAAAGCAAGACGTATCGGTGGTGCTACCTATCAGGTACCTATCGAGGTGCGTCCCGACAGACGTCAGGCTCTGGCTCTGCGCTGGCTGACCATGTTCTCAAGGAAGCGTTCCGAGAAGACCATGATCGACAGACTTGCAGGCGAGATAATGGATGCAGCTAACAATACCGGCGCTGCTGTAAAGCGTAAGGAAGAGATGCATCGTATGGCTGAGGCTAACAAGGCGTTTGCTCACTACAAATTCTAAGGAAGGAGGGAATGATAAGTGGCTGAAAGAGAATATCCTCTTGAGCGGACCAGGAATATCGGTATCATGGCGCACATCGATGCCGGTAAGACTACCCTTACAGAGCGTATACTTTATTACACCGGTGTTAACTACAAGATCGGTGACACTCATGACGGTACTGCAACCATGGACTGGATGGAGCAGGAAGCAGAGCGTGGTATCACCATCACATCAGCCGCTACCACCTGCCACTGGACTCAGCAGGAAAACTGCAAGCCCAAGCCGGGTGCTCTGGAGCATCGTATCAACATCATCGATACCCCGGGACACGTTGACTTTACGGTAGAGG
>JAFYCS010000091.1 GCA_017539565.1 Lachnospiraceae bacterium | reverse complement strand
TCTTTCACAAAAAGATGAGATCAGAAAGTTTGCAGCAGATCTGGGATATGTAAAATAGGGAAAGGATATGCCGGTTTATCATGGCAGATAAAAAGAAGGTAAGACTTATATACAATATAATAATGACAGGCTTTGTGCTGTATGCCTGGCTAATAATGTTCTTTAATACCGAAGAAGGCATGCTTACTGCAAGGGGACTTATCAATCTTAAGTTTTACACGACCTTGTCCAACATATTCGCGGCGGTGGTAGCCGTGATATGGATCATAGATCATTTAAGGAAGAAAGATAATCCCTCTATAGCGTTATGGAAGTTGATGTCTGCGGCAGCAGTGGGTGTTACCTTCACGGTGGTCATAGGTTTTTTGGGACCATTATACGGCTTTGGTACCATGTACGTCGGATCAAACTTTTTCCTTCATCTGGTAGTACCTGTGATGGCTATGGCGGAGTTCATCATTTTTAACGAAAGGAAGATGAGCGTTAAAGATAATCTGTTTGTTATACTTCCGCCACTGGTATACGGTACGGTATATGTTATCAATACACTGATAAACGGAGTTAAGGGAAATGATATTTACGGATTTTTAATATGGGGATATCCGATAGGGATATTGATATTCATAGTGATATGTTTTGCGGCATTTATGATAGGATTGGTATTGTTGTTTATCAATTCGAAACTGATAAATAAAAAAGGAAACGGATTGACGGAAAAAACATAGAGATATACAGGCAGCCGTTGGCAACATATGATGATCTGATAGAAGAGGCTGATAATCTGTTGGACGGATATGAGATGTCAGAAGAAGTAAAAGACAGATATAAGATGTTCAAGTAAAAAATAACCCCGCAGGCAGTACCTGCGGGGCTTTGCTTTATCATTCTATGCTTATCTGACAGCTTCGCATCACTTCGATAGCTGCATTGTGCTTGTCGGGTGTGACGCCTGCACAGCAGGCAGGATCCAGGCTTATGGGGACCTCGGGATAGAAGGCTTTAAGTATCAATGCATTTGAAACAACACAGATATCTGTACAGAGCCCTATTATCTCTATAGATTCGGGATCCTTAACCATGGAAGGAAGCTTATCACTGCCGAAAGTGAATTTCTCTATGATCTCATAGTCTTTACCGGCAGCAGCATCCAGCAGTTCCTGTCGTATCTTCCAGCCGTCGGTACCCTTTATACAGTGAGGTACCGGAAGGAATCTGCCTTCCTGTGTATTCATGTATTCTTCAAAATGTGTATCCTGGGTAAAGATGATCTTTCCGTCAAAGTCTTTGATCTTTTTATTTACTGCAGGAACTATAGCTACGGCTTCGGCTGTACCAAGAGCCGCATCGATGAAGTCGTTCTGCATATCCACTACGATCAGATATTTCATATTACCAACCCTCCTATTCTAAGAATGTATATTACCAGTTGGAGTTCCAGTCTGAACCGCTGTTCCAGTTCCAGTCGGATCCTGAATCCCAGGAGTTCCAGTTGTTATTGTTATTCCATGAACTGCTATAGCTGTCGCTGTCGCTGCTATAAGAAGGTTCATAATAGTAACTTGAATCCGAAAAATCATATCCGCCGTAATTGCTGCTGTAGTAAGATGAATCATAATAATCATCCATGCTGTCAGCAGGCTGGGAAGACGGGATCCAGTCGTCCGCATCATCATCATACAGATACCAGTCCCCGCGCTGATTGTAATAGTGATCACCGGCATAAGTATAATATCCGGTGGAGGGCTGGCTCATTGCATATATAACGCAGATGAGTATAAAAATACCGACGCAGAGGAGTATGACTACTCCGGGATTTATGCCCTTTTTCTTTTTGCTCCTGGAGGGCATCGGCTGGGAAGGCCTGCCGGCGTTTGCTTCCTTATGTCCGGCATATTCCGAGCGCATCTTCTGATAGATCTCGTTTACAGCATATGCTTCGTCCTTACCGGCATAACGTATTGCACGGCTGCCGTCGGACTTGTTCTTGTAAACAACGACCTGCTCACCGTCACGGTAGATACCAAAAGCCTTGGGACCTTTGTAATCCTCTCCGATGTGGAAATGCATCTGCTGAACAGGAACCTTATTGTCGATAACGTACTGCTTGAGTTCGTCTATCGTTTTGGGGATCTGGTTGGAAACCCTGCGGATGTGCTTGTTGGTTGCACCGCAGTGGGGGCAGTTCTCCCTCTGGTCATCGAAGAAACCGTCGCAATATTCGCATTTAATATCCATGGTTTTTCTCCAATCTGTTACAGCTTATCGGAATCAAGTATTATAGTAAAAGGACCGTCATTGATAAGACTGACTTTCATATCTGCTCCGAATTCACCCTGCTTAACTATCGGCACAGATTTTTTGCATTCTTCTATAATATATTCGTAAAGGGCCTTAGCCATATCGGGTGCTCCGGCATCGGTAAAGCCCGGGCGGTTGCCGTGTTTGCAGTCGGCATACAGCGTAAACTGCGATATCAGCAGAAGCTCTCCGCCCACGCTATCCAGTGAAAGATTGGTCTTTCCGTTTTCATCTTCGAATATGCGCAGCCCCAGCATCTTTTTAAGCATCTTGTCTGCAGTCTCTTTAGTATCGTCTGCTCCGACACCTATAAGAACTACAAAGCCTTTACCTATGCTGCCGCATACCCTGCCGTCTATGGCTACACTGCCTTCAGTGACTCTCTGAATAACAAATCTCATGTGGTATTACGGCGTCATAGTGATTATCTTGCCGTTCTCATCATATTTGAGTTCCATGTACTTAACGTTACGTCTGTGATTGATGCCGTTTGACAGCTCACAGTCGTGATAGAAGAGATACCACTTTCCGTGATATTCAACGATGGAATGATGGGTGGTCCAGCCAAGTACGGGCTCCAATATCCTGCCCTGATAGGTGAAAGGTCCGTAAGGGCTGTCGCCGGTAGCATATACCAGATAATGGGTGGTACCGGTGGAATATGAGAAATAGTACTTTCCGTTATATTTGTGGATCCAGGGATCTTCGAAGTATCTGCGGTCTTCGTCACCTGCACGCAGTTCCTCGCCGTTTTCATCAAGGATCATGATGTGCTGCATGGAGCCTTTAAGCTCCTTCATGTTATCGGCAAGTTCGCATACCAGAGGACCCACCTCAGGCTCGTCCTTAGCGTTTTCGCCGCCGTTGGGATCGAAGCTGCCGGTCTTCCATTTCTCAAGCTGTCCGCCCCAGAGGCCGCCGTTATAGATATAAGCCTTTCCGTCATCATCCATAAGGATCGCGGGATCGATGCTGTAGCTGCCCTTAATATAATCGGGCTCTGCCTTGAAAGGTCCTTCGGGCTTGTCACTTACAGCCACGCCTATACGGAAGATGCCTTCCTTATCGCGTGCGGGGAAGTACAGATAGTACTTGCCGTCTTTGCATACGCAGTCGGGTGCCCACATCTGCTTGCTTACCCAGGGGATGTCCTTCATGTGAAGGGCTTCGCCGTTATCAACACATTCTGCTTCAAGATTATCAAGGGAGAGTATATGGTAATCCTCCATCTGATACTCATCGCCTTCATCATTATCCTCGCCGTCGTGAGCCAGGTCGTGTGAAGGATAGATGTAGATCTTGTCATTGAACACACGGGCTGAAGGATCAGCCGTAAAAATGTGTGAAACCAGGGGTTTTTTCTGTTCTGCCATATCTTTTCTCCTTTATATTATTATAGATATTTCACTGTATCTGATTTTATCGCAGGCTGCATAAAGCGTCAAGGAAAACTCTTTGCTAACGGGCCAAATACTGGTATAATCAATATAGTGTCTGTCAGCGAAAGGGTGGTTTGGATATGGGGTTATTTGATAAGTTCAGAACTAAGTGCAGGGAACTGGAAGATGTGCTCTTCCGCATGGATTCGAATATAGCCAATAATTATAAAGATGCGGCTCAGGCGAACCTTAAGGAACTGGCGGAAAAATATGAGAGACTCTTATCGGAGGGTAAACTTAACGATAAGCAGAAATCCTATTATTCCGGGATCCTGTCCGTATACAGTGAGAAGATGAAGAAGTTCACCCATAAGGACCAGACCCCGTATTGGACCAAGTAGATGAATATCAAAGAACTGAAGTATTCATCCACAAATACATATCTGATAGAAAGTGACAGGACAAAGATTATCTTTGACACAGGCTGGGCCGGGACTTACTTTTCTTTTTGCAGGGCGCTTAAAGAACAGGGCTGCGCAGTACGGGATATCGATTATGTTATGATATCGCACTTTCATCCGGACCACTGCGGGATAGCTGCCGATATAGCAAAGGAAGGTGCAAAGATCCTGATCACTGATGTACAGCAGGCTTATATCCACTCATCCGATGCCATATTTGAGAAGGATAAGAAGCTTCCTTTTACACCTATAGAAGACGGGATGATAAAGATACTGCCCCTTAAGGACAGCAGGACTTTTCTTAAAGAATTGGGGATAGACGGGGAGATCATACATACTCCCGGTCACAGTGACGACAGTATTTCTTTGTGGCTTGACAGCGGAGAGTTGTTTGTCGGAGATCTTAATCCCCTGTATGAACTTAAGCTTCATAAAGGAACTCAGATCGGAGACAGCTGGGATAAGCTGCTGGCGCTGGATCCCGCCGTTGTATATTACGGACATGCAAAGACAGCGCAGTTAAAACAGCAGGCAGAGCCTGAAGCGGATGAAGATAAAGAAGAACTGACGGGCTTAATAATGAAGCTCATCGATAAAGGATATACACTTGATAAGATAAGAAAAAAGACAGGAGCAGACGCGGTATTTATCGAAGATGTAACACGTATGTATCTGACTCATCCGGGAGTAAGTGTGCAGGGCATATTGGACAGGATCGAGATAAAGGGCAGATAACTTATCATAGCAGACTGAAAACGAAGGAGGATCGATAACTTATGGCTACTGATTTTCAAAATTTGGCAGACGGTTTGGGTGCAGCAACAAGCGTTATGTCTGTACAGGTGCTTGAGGACGGATCCTGCGGTGAAGTACGTGTCGTTGCCGGAAACCAGGCTTATATAGATTCCATCGAAAGGCCTGCCGGCGATTACAGCATGCGTACAAATAAGTTCGTGCCCGGCAGTCTCTATACGGATTACGTTCCAAGAGATCTGAATTTTGAGGATTTCTGCTTCCGTTCCGCTGTGGAAAAGAAATGCCTGCATTCATATGTCAAGCCCGATAAGATGCCCATCTGGTTTAATATGACCTTCCTTCCGGCAGGCCCTTCCGAAGGAAATATCCATTATTGCACATATACGATGGAGGTCAATTTTGAGGCCAATACCAAGCGAATGTCCAATATTTCCGCGGATCTGGCGACAGCAGTTCTTGAGACCTGTATCAAACTGCGTGGTGCTGCGGACTTTAAGACCACGATGCAGGATGTGATCGTTGATATACGTGAACTGTGTAAGGCGGAGCATTGCTGCATACTGCTCATGGATTCCTATGAAAAAACCTGTTCTGTGCTGTGCGAATCATATATTGACGGATCAGGTCTGCTCGAAAAAAGAAAGAGTATAGGTGGTGGCCCGAACGCGCTTTATGATGTTGCAAAAAGCTGGGAAGAGCTGATCGGCAGCAGTAACTGTGTCATCGCAAAAGATGAGAGAGATATGGAACTGGTCAGGGAGAGAAATCCGCTCTGGTATGAATCACTTAAATCATACGGTGGCAGAAATATAGTCCTGTTCCCCTTAAGATCAAGGGATGAACTCTTAGGATATATCTGGGCTATAAATTTCGATGCTGAGCAGGCACCGAAGATAAAGGAAACACTGGAGCTTACTACATTCATACTGGCTTCTGAGATAAACAACTATCTGTTACTGGACAGGCTTAAAGTACTGAGTTCAAAAGATATGCTCACAGGTGTATTAAACCGCAACGAGATGAACAATTACGTTGATAAGCTGAGCGATGAAGCGCGTAAAGAAAACACAAGTGTAGGCGTAGTATTCGTGGATCTGAACGGATTAAAGAGAGTGAACGATGACCTGGGCCATAATGCAGGTGATACCCTGCTTAAGGATGCAGCCAAGGCAATGGAAGAAGTATTTCCTGCAGATACTATCTTCAGGGCCGGAGGAGATGAGTATACCGTTATCATGCTGGGAGTATCCCAGGATGATCTTAACGAAGCGACTAAAAAGCTCCGTGAGGTTTCTGGAAAATATGAGCGTGTATCTTTTGCCATTGGCAGCTGCGTAGAGCCGGATTCACACAATGTCCGCGAGGCGCTTAAGATAGCCGATCAGAGGATGTATGAAGATAAACGTGAATACTATGTAAGACATCCGGGGCTGAGGTAAACATCGTGTCAGCAAAGATGATGAATACGACCCTCTGTTATCTGGAGCGTGACGGGAAATACCTGATGCTCCACAGGACAAAGAAAGAGGGAGATCTGAATAAAGATAAATGGATAGGTGTGGGCGGTAAGCTTGAAAGCGGGGAGAGCCCCGAAGACTGCCTGTACAGGGAGGTTTTTGAAGAAACCGGATATACCCTTAAGGATCACAGATTCCGCGGGATAGTCACTTTTGTATACGGAGATATCACGGAATATATGTATCTGTATACTTCAGAACATTTTGAGGGTGAAGAAAAGATCTGTGATGAAGGCGAGCTGGTCTGGATAGACAGAGCAGCTGTATATGATCTGCCTATATGGGAGGGGGATAAGATCTTTCTTAAATATCTGGAAGAAGACAGACCTTTCTTTTCATTAAAGCTTTTGTATGATGATGACGGGAAGCTGAAGGAATATACGATCCACTGATATTGATGATAACAAAAAGGATGGGGAAATAACCCCATCCTTTTAAGTTACTGTTATTGATGCTGTCAGGATATGATATCCAGTAATCCTGATAATTTATCGATCTTGTTTAATACTTTACTTGATGAAGAACCTGTAGGAGCAACTTCTGCATTCTCTGTGGGATTTGCCATACCTGCAGATCCGAAGCCCCTTATAACGGGAGCCATCCAGATCTTTCCGGTTCCGCGGTAAACATTAACAAGGCCTTCGCCTGAAACTGCAGATCCCAGAAGGCTTCTGGAAGATTTCTCAACTGTAAACTGCAGGGATGAAGACCATGCGATGGCCATATTGCCGTCGATCTTCATGGTGTCGTTATCAAGAACCACTTCTATCAGTTCTTCCATAGGTACTACACTTTCAAGAGCGGCTATACCCTGGCCGTTAAGGCTTAAGTTAAAGAGGCCTTCACCGCCAAGTACTGCGGATGACAGATTGTTTCTTGCAACGACCTTCTGCTGAAGAGTGCTGTCGCAGGCAAGGAAGAGACCGTCGTCAAGAACAACGCTGCCGCCCCAGCTGCCTACATCCATAAGGATGATGTGACGGTAAGTGGGCTCGAGCATCAGCTGTCCGCTTCCTGTATATACAGGCTTAGCTGCCGATTCACCGGTCATCTTGGAGGTTACCATCTTGCCGAGGAAATCACCGGCGCCCTTGATACCGCTGCTCATTTCCACGTTTCCGGCAGTCCACTGCATAGCACCTGCCTGTACGGTCACACTGTTACCGTTCAAGTCTACCAGCAGCTGGCGTCTCTGAACATTCATCTGTGAGCAGAAAAACTCTGTTCTGGCGGTAAGCATGTGAACGCTCATATCTTTTGCATATTCAACAACCTGCATGCAGCCGAGCTGGTTCTTTACGGTCACATTCTGGCTGCTGAGCATTGAATTCTGGATCATATCTCAACCCTCCTTATTTAGATGTAGGTGCCATTAATATAGAACCGGTTCCGCGGTATACGTTAACGAAACCTTCACCTGAAACAGCTGATCCAAGAAGGCTCTTTGAGGATTTTTCAACAGTAAACTGGAGGGATGAGGACCATGCGATGGCCATATTACCGTCGATCTTGACTACATCATTCTGCAGATTGAACTGTATGAGCTCGGTCTTGGGAACGGGGCTCTCAAGTACTGCGATACCCTGTCCGGTAAGGCATAAGTTAAAGAGACCTTCGCCGCCCAGAACTGCAGAAGATACATTGCTTCTTGCTACTACCTGCTCCTGAAGAGTCTGATCGCATGCAAGGAAAAGACCATCCTGTAATACGATGGATCCCCACTGTGAAACATCAACAAGAATGATATGTCTGTAGGTGGGCTCTAACATTACATAGCCCTGACCATTGTAAAGAGGCTTGGATGCTGATTCACCGGTAACCTTGGATGCTACCATCTTGCCCAGGAAATCGCCTGCTCCCTTAACGCCGGAAGACATGTTAATATTGCCCAGCATCCACTGCATAGCGCCTGCCTGGAGCTTAACGCCGGTATTGTTCAGTTCACAGAGTACCTGACGTCTTTTAACGTTCATCTGCGCTGCGAAATACTGGGTCTCTGCCTCACTGGGAGAAACTGACAGGTCACGCTGATGCTCCATAACGCGGAAGCATCCCATCTGCTCGATGCAGGTCATGTTCTTGTTGTCAAAGAAATTGTTAAGCTGAAACATTTGTAAAACTCCTCCTTTTATATGTTTATATTAGTATCTTGATATGCCGTCCCTGGCATGAACTTCCTGTTTGATCTTGTACATGATGTTATCTGCTTCTTTTACGTAATCCTGAAGATTTCCCGGGGTTTCCGGATCGGTGATCACATATCCGCAGCTGGCGGAAATCTCATAAGGCTGGGATCCGTCGTTGTTCTTTAATTCGAGAAAGGCCAGGATGGAATGCCTTACGGCAATAGCGCCTTCCTCATTACAGTTACTGCCTATTATCAGGAATTCGTCTCCGCCGAAGCGTACGCCTATCCAGTCTTTCTTAAGAACATATTTGATAGAACCGGCAACTGTTTTGATCGCGTTGTCTCCGTGAAGATGTCCGTAACGGTCGTTTATCCGTTTCATGTAATTGATATCAACGAACATTACCATCATAGGCTGTTTGTTCTGCATGCATTTCTCATACAGGGTAACGGCCATCTCTTCATAAGCCAGACGGTTAAACAGTCCGGTCATGGGATCACGGTTATAGATACGGGTCAGATCCTTGTTAAGTGCATCCAGACGCAGGTTTATACGCAGCAGTTTGAGTGACTGCTGGAGTTTTTCAAGATAAGGATTGAGCATATCCAGAAGTATTATGGGAGGCTCATCCTTAAGGATCATATAACCGTAATTATACTGGAAGTAGTGAAGGGGCATTATATAATAAACATGCTGCTCACCTTCGATCTTTTCATAATGCGGTACTATCTCACGGCGTGTGGTCTTGGTGTACGGCTGGATGGCGCCGTCCTTAAATGCAACGATGACTTCCAGCTGTTCCTTATAGCCGTTGATAAACAGTTCTTCTTCCCTGGCTAC
The DNA here is from genome assembly GCA_017539565.1 of Lachnospiraceae bacterium. Classification (GTDB taxonomy): domain Bacteria; phylum Bacillota; class Clostridia; order Lachnospirales; family Lachnospiraceae; genus NK4A136. The sequence goes on along the minus strand of JAFYCS010000091.1, from coordinate 64,331 downwards.
CGCATCCTCAAAGTATTCGGGATTGATCACCAGATAGAATTCCTTACCTTCGAAATGATTGTTCCTGCTGTAGTGGACCTGCATTTCTTTTTTCAGGGCTTCGTAATCGGTCATATCCGCGATACGGGAACGCAGTATCCTTTCGTACATCTCCAATGCCGAGGAATCCATGTGCTTCTGATAGGAATGCCTGCAATAATCCAGACGCATTTCCACGCACCAGGGAAGATCCTTACAGCCACAGCTCTCTGCATGGGAGAAAATAGAAGGGATCATGATCTTTTTCGGACTTGTATCTCCTTCTATCTGCTCGTAGATAAGCTTGCAGCTGTTATATCCGATTTCCTTATAATTCTGATCGACGGTGGAAATCGCAGGATAGTAATTCCTGCCATATGCGGTATTATCAAATCCCGTGATTATCATATCATCGGGAACCATATATCCAAAATGGTTAAACTCGGTAGCTGCAGCCAGGGCCATTATATCGTTTGCACATACAAGGGCGTCCGGGAATTCCTTCTTTTTGACAAATTCCTGGACAAGCTCACGTGCCAGAGTGTTACCCCAGTCGCCGTAGCGTATATCTTCTTCTTTAAGCTCAAGACCGTGTTCCTTAAGTACAGCTTTGGTGGTCTCAAGTCTGGCATTACTGTCCACATGATCGGGTGTGCCGGCCAAAAAGACGATACGCTTTACCCCGTGTTCTTCAATAAGATGTGTTACCAGTTCGCGCATGCCGGTCTCATTTGAAATGCATACCGAAGGTATGTCTTCTATAGGCATGCCTATGCTTACTACCGGTATTTTCTGTTCTCTGGCTTTTTTGCAGAGAGATACTGCTGTTTCATTGGAATTAAGATGATTGGAGAAAACAATGACACCGTCAAAATCCTCTAACAGGGGCAGATTATAGATATTAAGCTCGCCCTGATTCAGGAACCGGTTTTCGCTGTATGAAGCAAAGCTCATAAAGACAAAGATATCAAAATCCTTTTCCGCAGCAAACTGCCGGATGCCCTTCAGTGCATTAAGCAGGGAATCGATACTGAAACCGTTTGCAAATACAGCTAATTTTTTCTTCATTATCATTATGCCTCTCTAATAGGTGATCATTACTTCTTCCCATTTTCCCGATATGAATTCAATATAAGCATCCGGCGGCAGAGGTTTGGAGAACAGATAACCCTGCAGGTAGTCGCAGCCGTTTGCTATGAGTATATCAGCCATTTCCTTGGTTTCTATACCCTCAACAACGATCTTTTTGCCGACCTCTTTGATCATGCGGATCGTGTTCTTTAATATCTTCATGGAGGCCTCATCGTTCATAGCCTGCCAGAGTATTCCTTTATCGATCTTGACTATATCTACGGGCAGCTTGATCAGATAATCGATAGCTGCAAAGCCTGAACCGAAATCGTCCAGTGAGAATGTAACGCCCTTGCTGTGAAGGTTGGTTATCAGCTCATTAACGCTTTCCATACCGTAACTCTTCATCTCGGCAGTTTCCGTGATCTCCAGATTGATCTGGCGGAAGTCCACGCCGAACTCGGTGGCAACGCCTATAAGCTGGTTTGCCAGTTCCATACGGTTGCACTGCTCGGGAGAGAGGTTGATCTCTATATAGTTGACTCCTTTTGAAAGTACGTCGTTTTCTTTGATGAAACGGCAGACGGTACGGAATACGTAATCGCCGATGTCGTGGATACGGCCGTTCTTTTCCGCGATGGGTATGAACTCTTCCGGTCCGACAAAGCCCATCTTTTCATCTTTTAAACGGATCAGGGCTTCCGAACAGGTAAAGGTCCTGGAACGGATATCAAGTATGGGCTGGTAATAGACCATAAAGCCGTCGTTCTTGATGGCGTTGTCGATAAGACGGAGAACTTCCTTTTCGCGGCGTATGGGTTTGATCAGCTCGTCGCTTTCCTGAATGGTGTAATCGGAATCCGAGTAACGGTTTGCGGTGTTCTGGATGATGGTGGTCATCTCGTAACCTTCCACATTTTCGCCGTGTACATTTATAAAGCTTATTACCGGCTCCAGATCCAGTATCACTTCATCATCACCTATCTCGAGGATAAAGCTGGTGGTAAAGCATTCCTTTATCTGTTCCCTGAGCTGGTGGGTATTGGCAACTATCTTGATAACCGCAAAGCAGTTTAAGTCTACATAATAAGCACTCTTTCCGAACTCACGGCAGATACGTTCTGCGATTCGTTCAGACAGATCGTCGACACCCATTCGTCCCAGGGAGTGCTTGATGTTTTCAAAGTCGTCGATCTTTATGATGGCCATCAGATAGTTTTCTTTACGGTAACGGTACTGGTCGATGGTCTTTATGAAAGCGCGGCGGTTATAGCAGAGGGTATCGCCGTGGAGATAATAGGCCTGGTTCTCAAAAGCGGTATGTATAAAGAACAATACCATGGTACATACGAAATTGGATATAACATGTGATCTGTGATGTATCTGGAACAGTATGGCAAAGAACACGCCGATCGCAAAGAACATAATGGACAGAACCTGATAATGGTTGAACATCTTGCGCTTTGCGATAAAGATGGTAATAGCTATGGCAACACAGATAAAGGCCGTCACATAAAGGGAATTCATCATGCTTCCGTGACAGTATCTGCCGTTTTCATCATAATATATGATCCATTTGGTGAAAGGCGTGGTCACGATCATGAAGGCATCGTAAATTATTACGGCCGCACCTATCAACAGCATTACCTTTTTTATCGATCCTATTTTGGTCTTACTGTCTACATACAGCAGGAACAGAACACCCATGAAATTATACAGGATCAGATAAACCATGTTACTGGAATAATTAAACCACATGGGGTATCTTTCGGGAAAAGATATCGTATAAAAAGTAACGATATTTATCAGAGAAGAAAGAAGGCTGTCTATAAGCATCACAAAAAAGATCCTGTTTGAGCGCAGGGAGTAATTGCGCTTCATGAAAAACACGATCAGCAATATACACGTCGCACCTGCGGATGCTATACAATAATGTGGATTATAGAGTAGGCCATCTGTCATATTAAGCTTATTTTAGCATATGGAAAAAACAGCGTCAATGACTGCAGATCATACAAGATATAGTGGTTTGAGGCCTAAATCTTGGACTTGATTTTTGATCCGTAACATTGGAAAATATATGCAGTATGTTTGTTTTTAAGAAGGGGAAAAAATGGAAAAAATAATCGCTATCACAAATCAGAAAGGCGGGGTCGGCAAGACAACAACTGCAGTCAACCTGACAGCCTGCCTGGCCGAGCTGGGAAAGCGCGTTTTGCTCATAGATACGGATCCCCAGGGCAATGCGACCAGTGGTCTCTCTATAAATAAAGTAGAACAGGAGAATACTATCTACGAACTGCTGCTGCAGGAGGTATCTATAGGAGAGTGTATCATCAGGGACGTAATGCCCAATATCTCCGTGATACCGGCCAATGTCAACCTTGCGGCTGCCGAGATAGAGCTTATAGGCATAGAGAATAAAGAGTTCATTTTAAGTAAGGAAATAGAGTTTATTAAGGATGATTTTGATTATGTGATCATCGATTGTCCTCCCGCGCTTACTACCCTTACTCTTAATGCGCTCACAACAGCCAATTCCGTGATAGTGCCTATCCAGTGTGAGTACCTGGCCCTGGAGGGACTTTCCGATCTGATACAGACCGTCAATCTGGTCAAGGAGCGTTTAAATCCCGCACTGGATCTGGAGGGTATAGTGTTTACCATGTATGACAGCCGTACCCTGCTTTCCGCTGAAGTGGTAGAGAATGTTACTTCCCACTTCCCCGATAAAGTATATCAGACAAAGATCCCCAGAAATGTCCGTCTGTCGGAAGCGCCCAGCTTCGGACAGCCCATTACCGTATACGACAGCAAGTCCACAGGCGCGGATGCATATCGCAGACTGGCGCAGGAAGTGGTCGGCAGAAAATAAATGGCAAAAGGAATGAGAAGAAAATTACCGATATTTATAATCACCTTCCTGCTGATGATAACAGCGGGAGGTGTTTTTTTCGTCGTTTTGATGCTTCGTCCGGAGAGGAAGCTTTCCGGAACCTGGAAGTGTGAGCAGGCAGTTGAGAATGAGGCCCTTTCACTTGGAAGGGAGTGGCTGGATTCGGCCAGACTGGGAAACGAAGTGGACCTGGGCGGTCTGGGCGATGCCAATGTCAAACTGACCCTGGAACTTAATAAGGATGACAGCTGGAAGATGTATATGGATGAGGCTGCCTATGAACAGGAAAAAACAAAGGCCTACCAGTCACTGGCAAAGGGTCTGCGGAGCCTGGTGATACTGCGTGCGGCAGAACTTGGCGCTACGGTATCCGATGAGCAGGCAGAAGAAGCCATCATAAAAGCCTGCGGGATCTCCTCTTATGAGTATGCTATGCAAAACGGTCCGGTACTGATGCCGGAAGGATCATCAATCAGCACAAAATATAACCTGCAGGGCAGGTATAGTGCCGGAAAGGGAAAGATATCCCGCGACGGCATGGAGGATATGAGCTTCCTGGTAGATGACAAGCTTCTGGTCCTGGCAAACGATACCGAAAGCTGGACCTGGCGCAGGGCGGGCGAAGAAACTCCTGAGGCTGTAGATCTCTTTGGTTTTCTAAAACCTATGAACGTATATGCTGCCGGTAATAACCATAACATTCTTGAAAATCTGACCATGGTAGTGGACGGCGGCAGAAGCTGCAATATCAAGACTCTTCATTATGACTACCGCAACAACCGTTTTGTATCCATGAGAGATGTGGCAGCAGCATTAAGCGGTACGGATAAGCAGTTTGAGCTGAGTGTGACTGCCGATACCATAACCATAACCGGTGGTAAGGCGTATGGTGCAGTGGGCGGCGAAGGTGATCTGTTCCCCAGGACGCAGAGAGAGCCCGATGAAGAGGATCCCCTGTATAATACCGGGGTACTCAAGTTCAATACTATGGAATATAACGGCGCTACGGTCAAGTACTACACTTTTATAGGAAGCAATACCGCAGGTAATAAGGATGCATACATCAACCTGACGGATCTGGCCATGATGATGGACCTTGATATGAACATACAGGACGGCAAGCTCATGGTTAACACACAGGGCCATTATTATCTGGATATAGCCGCCCTTAAACAGGAAGGATTCTTTGATGAGGTAAACAGTGCCCTTGTGGGGGACGTTACCACAGGAGAGATATTCGTTTCTTCCATGGAAGATACCCCGGTGCCCATAGCCAGCACGACCAAGCTTATGACTTACCTGTGCATTATGGATGCTGTGAGCGCGGGTGAGATATCATTAGATGATATTGCTACGGTGAGCAAGAAGGGTGAGACCTTATCCCGCAGCATAGACGGTGTTATAAAGATTGATGAGGGCCAGCAGATCCCTGTGGATCAGCTGTTAAAGGGCATGCTGCTGCCCAGCAGTAACGAATGTGCCCTGACTCTGGCCGAGCATGTGGCCGGAAGCGAGGAGGCATTTGTTGAGAGGATGAATACCAAAGCTGCGCTCCTTGGCATATCCGAGGGAACACTCTTTATCAACTGTCACGGTCTGCCGGAATATCCGGACAATACAGCGACCAGCAAGATCCAGAACCATATGACTGCCCGCAGCATGTTTAAGCTGGTGCAGCATATACTTAAGACATATCCGCAGATCAAGGAGCTCACTTCCTCCAAGAGCTTTTATACGGAAGCGATGAGCCGTGAAGTTCGCAATACCAACCCCCTGCTCTATAACCTGCCTGACTGCTTCGGTTTAAAGACCGGTACCACCATCAAGTCCGGAGCCTGCCTGGTATCCGGCCTTAATGTAAAGGATGCGGAGGGAAATCTGCATGAGGTAGTGGCAATGGAATTCGGAGCCGAAGATTCAACCGTAAGAGTAAGCATGTCGCAGGAGCTCCTGCTTTACGGCCGTGACTGTGTGCTTAACGGCTGCAGCAGCAACGGTATTACATCTGTTTCTCTTTCTACTGTCGAGGATCTGGTAACTGAAGCCCTCAAGTATCTGTAAGCCATTTTTATATCTGATTTACATTCTGTGATAAAGAGTGTATAATAGGAATAGCGACCTTTCGAAGGGAGGTATTATCATGACAAAGAAAATGGGTTCATACGTATCACTGGTAGTGATGTTTGCTCTGGGACTGATACTTATACTTAATCCCGGATGGGTCATCCACACCGGCATCAGGCTGGTCGGAGTGGCACTTCTGATATTCGGTGCGGGAGCGATCATTACCAATCTTCTCCAGCATGATTTCAAGCTGACGAATACGGCAGGCCTGCTGGGTAATGTTATAATAGCCATCATCGGCCTGATACTGATCTTTAATGCGGGTGCCGTTACCCATCTGTTTAATGTGATATTCGGTGCGATAATTGTTGTGCATGGTGTGACCCTGCTGATCGGTGCACTGGATAATAAAGAAGTGAGTGTTAAGAGTTATGTTCCCGCTATCATAGCGGCTGTTATTATTCTTTTCGGTGTACTGATACTGCTGCGTGTATTCAGGGTAGAAGAGATCATGCTCCGTGTGGCAGGTATAGTAATGCTCTTCAATGCTGCACTTGGTCTGTGGGTTGCGCTTAAGAAATAAGGAGACCTGATATGAAGATCACTAAAAGGAAGAAGATGCTTTTAGGCCTTGCGGCATCAACGCTGTTTACGGTGACAGGCTGTCCGTTTAATCAGGAGCCTGACGTATACGGTATGCCGGACAGGGGACTGTATGATGATTCAAATATAGATGTGAATAATAATCAGGTTGAAGATGTATATGGTCCGCCTATAGATGATATCGATCCGGATAATAATGAGATCGAGGGAGTATATGGTCCCCCTCAATGGTTTGATGACGGACCGGATATTTCGCCGGATGATAATGAGCTGGATGATGTATACGGCCCGCCGGAATGGTTTGACGGAACAGAACCTGACGATAATATGGAACCTAATGTATATGGTCCGCCCGAATGGTTTGAGGATGATATGGATCCGGATAGAAATATAATGGAGCCTGTATACGGTCCTCCTCCGGAAGAAGAGTGAAAGAGTTAGTTATTTTATATAGGAGAAAGTGAAATGAGTGACATGATCGAAATACGCTGGCACGGCCGCGGAGGCCAGGGAGCAAAGACGGCAAGCCAGCTGCTTGCTGATGCCGCTTTTATGGCAGGCAAGTATGTACAGAGTTTTCCGGAGTATGGTCCGGAGAGGAGCGGTGCGCCTATCACGGCGTATAACCGTATTTCAGATGAACGCTGCAATGTTCATTCCAATATCTACGATCCCGATTACGTGGCGGTTGTGGATGAGACCTTACTTGAGAGTGTTGATGTATGCGGCGGTCTTAAAGAAAACGGAGCCGTTATAATCAATTCTTCCAAAAGTCCCGAGGAATTAAAGCCTCTGCTCAAGGGCTATAAGGGCAGGGTATGCACCATTGATGCAAGGGAGATATCCATGCGTAATCTGGGTGCGTATTTCCCCAACACTCCCATGCTGGCAGCAGTAGTGGCAGTGAGCGGCTGTGTGGACAGGGAGCAGTTCCTTAATGATATGGAAGGTTCCTATCGTCATAAATTTGCAAAGAAGCCCCAGGTGGTAGAGGGTAACCTTAAGTGCCTGAGGGAAGCGATGGATGAAGTACAAGGATGAGTTGTAAGGAAGATCACCTTATGACCCTGTTGATTTTTAAGAAGTACAGAAAGGAAATATCATGTTATCAGCATCAGAGATCAATGAAAAGATAGCATGGCAGGATATGACCACCGGCTGTGAGATTTACGAGCCCGGTACATCCCGCCTGACTAAGACCGGTGAGTGGAGAAGCCGCACACCGCAGTGGCTGCAGGATAAGTGTAAGCAGTGTGTACTGTGCGCACCCTTCTGCCCCGATGCTTCCATACCCGTAAAGGATGGAAAGAGAGAAGATTTTGACTATGATCATTGCAAGGGCTGCGGTATCTGCATAAATGCCTGTCCTTTTGACGCTATAGTCTGGAAGGAGGAGGCATGAGCATAAGAGAGAGACTTTCCGGTAACGAAGCCATAGCTACGGCTATGCGCCAGATCAATCCGGATGTATTCGCAATGTTCCCCATCACTCCTTCAACGGAGATCCCTCAGTACTATGCACAGTATGTGGCAGACGGCAGGGTGGATACGGAGTTCATCACCGTGGAGAGCGAGCATTCCTCACTTTCCGCATGTATGGGTGCTGAGGCAGCAGGTGTCAGAGCCGTGACCGCTACCTCATCAGCAGGTCTTTCATTTATGAATGAGGTGCTCTATGTTGCGGCATCTTCAAGACTTCCCATCGTACTGGCGGTTGCCTGCCGTGCACTGACGGGCCCCATCAATATCAATCACGATTATTCCGACTCAATGGCTGAGCGCGACAGCGGTTTCATCCAGATCTATGCGGAAAACAATCAGGAAGTTTATGATAATTATCTGCAGGCTCACCGTATCGCGGAGCATCCCGACGTACGCCTGCCTCTTATGATATGTGAGGACGGTTTCATCACTTCACATGCTATCGAGAATATCGAGCTGGAAGAGGATGACGCTGTTAAGAAGTTCGTAGGTGAGTATCATCCCGGAAATTATCTGTTAAAGAAAGAAAATCCCCTGGCAGTGGGCCCTTACGGCGTATCCAATTATTATATGGAAGCGCGTGTGGCTCAGGCACAGGCTATGAAGAATGCCAAGAAAGTCATCCTGGATGTTGCAGCCGATTTCGAAAAGACCTTCGGCCGCAGCTACAGTTTCTTCGAGGCATATAAGATGGACGATGCCGAGGTGGCCATGGTGATCATGGGATCCAGTGCAGGTACCGCAAAGGCTGCAGTGGATAAGCTCCGTGCAGAAGGTGTAAAAGCCGGCGTTATCAAGATCCGTGTCTTCAGACCTTTCCCCGGAGAGGAACTGGCAGCAGTCCTTAAGGGCGTAAAAGCAGTGGCAGTCATGGATAAGAGCGAAGGCTTCTCCGCATGCGGCGGACCTCTCTTCGCAGAGACTGCAGGCGCATGCATCAACATGCCGGACCGTCCGCTGATGGCAGATATCGTATTTGGTCTGGGCGGCCGTGACTTCACCGTAGAAGCCGCACTCAGCGTATTCGACAGACTGAAGAACATCGCAGCCACCGGCGAGGTCGGTGAACTCTATACCCACATGGGACAGAGAGAGAGATAAGAAGTTGTCGGCCAGGCAGGCAGCATCCGGTATGCAGAGCATGGCGGATGCTACCGTGTAGAGACGGAATCGGTCAGTTGAAAGGAATAGAGGTATAAAAAAATGGCTTATAATTTAAAGCAGGAAATGAACAAGCCCGAGCGCTTTCACTCAGGTCACAGACTGTGCGCAGGCTGCGGAGCCGGTATAGTCTGCCGTGCCATGATGCGTGCGGTGAACCCTGAGGATCAGGCTGTTATATGTAATGCAACGGGCTGTCTGGAGGTTTCGTCCTTCCAGTATCCGTATACGGCTTGGGAAGATTCCTACATCCATACTGCATTTGAGAATGCATCTGCCACAGCCAGCGGTGTTGAGGCAGCATATAAGATAATGAAGAAGAAGGGTAAGATCGAGGCAGACAGGAACATAAAGATCCTTGCTATCGGCGGTGACGGCGGTACCTATGATATAGGTTTCCAGTCTCTTTCCGGTGCACTTGAGCGCGGCCATGATTTTACTTATTTCTGCTATGACAATAATGCGTACATGAACACCGGTACCCAGCGTTCATCAGCTACGCCCAGATTCGCATCTGCTACCACCACTCCTTCAGGCGTGGAGAGCGTAGGTAAGAAGCAGAATCAGAAAGATCTGACCCAGATCGTGGTAATGCACGGCGCTCCTTATGTTGCGCAGACCACGCTTTTCGGAAATATGAAGGACTTTCATGAGAAAGCTCACAGAGCTATCTATACGGAAGGCCCTACCTTCGTTAACTGCTTAACACCCTGCCCCAGAGGCTGGAACTATCCGGCCGAGGATCTGCTTAAGATCTGTAAGGCTGCCATCGATACCTGTGTATGGCCGCTGTATGAGGTAGTGAACGGTGAGTACAGGCTTACATATGAGCCTAAAAAGAAACTGCCTGTGGAAGAGTTCATGAAGCTGCAGGGACGTTTCAAGCACTGCTTTGCAAAGGGAAATGAGTGGACCATCGAGGCCGCTCAGGAATATGTAGATAAGAAGTGGGAAGAACTGTTATCCAAGTGTAATTAAACTATAAGGGGGTTATAACATGGATCAGAAACTTTTCAGCAACACAAATATACTTTCATGGCTCAGATATTTTTCGGAGAATACTGATATCGATCTGGAGCATGTGAAGATACTGGATATCACCAGGAAGAATAAAAGCCTTATCCCCGCGGTGGAAGCACACCGCTGCGTGCTGGTATTTACCGAAGCCGGCAATATGGACATCTTCTATAAGATGTGGGATGTAGGTCTGGGTGAGTGCGAGGTCATCTATAATGAAGGCTCCGAGCCTGAAGGCCCCATCAAGAGGGATAAGGTATCGGCCATGATCGACCGTGGCATCAATGCAAGTGCCGGAATGATCGTTCTTAATCCCAATGCCAGATCTACCGTTAAGTTCGGCATGGATAATAAGCTTTTTGCAACAGGTTCCGTTAAGTATGTGGGAAGCGAGATCCGTTCCGTACTGCTCTCACGTATGCAGATCGACGAGCATAAGAACCTGTGTGTGATAAGCGGCGAGAGTATAGCGGTCGAGGCTGCGATGATGGCTTCCGAAGGTACGGTCATCGCTGTCGAGTATAAGAGCCAGGACCGTGAGACCATGGAGGAGAATGTAAACCAGTTCGGTCTCCGCAATGTAACTATCGTGGATCACGTGGGTGAGGATACCTTCACGGGCCTGCCCGTTCCCGATACCACCATGCTGGTGGCCAGCGCCAGCCTTGAACATGAGCTTGAGTATCTGACTAAGCTTAATCCCGCTATGGATTTCGTTATCTATACGCTGGATTTTAAGGTGGCGGCGAATATCAAGGATATCCTGGCAGATTACGGCCTTAATGATGTGAACATCATCCGTATCGCCGTATCGAGACTCAAATCAAACAATGTGTTTGAGGACCAGCCTGCGCCCTGGATAATCACCGCGAAGGCAGGTGTATAAAAAGCATGTTGATCAAAAGACCGTTTTTGAAACGGTCTTTTGTGTTAAGGGGGGACATGAAGCATTTTGTTAAGTGGTGTTCGTTGTTATGCCTGATAGTACTGATCATCGTTAACCTGATCGAGTTGAGCGCTGTGATCTGTGATATCGGGATCTCCGTAACAAGACTTAAAGAGGCTACTCCGTCATATATAGACGGTTCGGAAGCAACACTTTTTGATGGTCTGCTTACCGCTTTTACCGGATTTGTTATAGCGATCCTTGGCGTACTCGCGCTGATCGTTATAGCCGAAATGGTGGCAAAGATCCTTATCTGCAGAAATGCCATAAAGAAAAACGCTTATAAGTATTATAAGATATTTTCGATATTTGGTATTTTGGAAATAATATTCAATGCTTTTGCGTCTTTCCTTATAATAGGATTGATGGCGGGAGAGATGCATGATTTTCAGGATGCAGTGGAGAAAACCGTATTCGCCCTGTTCTTGGCAAAAGTATTCGTTCTTTTCTGGCTGATACCGGATTTTCTGGGAGCCCGCCAGTGCGTAAAAGACGGATTATAAATATCAGAACAATATGGTCACTGAAGAAATGACAGATAATACAGAAAATATAACTGAAGAATATACAGACAGATTACATACTCTTGGCGCGGATTATCTGATATGTAATCTGTTTGTTATTTTCAGCGGCGGTGCGGCAGTTGCAGCGTTATTCAAATTAAAAATGGAGAAAACGGGTTTTATCCCGCTCTTTTTATGCATGTCGCTTATGGTTGCCATTTTCTGGTTTCTGTTCAACATAAATGCCGGTGATCACCACAGTGTTTTTTACCGGGCCATCTCAAAAACGATAGATAAAAACAGGGGAAAGTATGGTTTTGAAGAGGCATATATCTTTCGCGGATATTCCGGAACCGTACTCATCGATACACTTAACGGGCGGATAGCCTATATTTCCAATATGAACCCCTGGAAGTTTCAGATGATATCTGCCGCATCGATAGGGAAGATCTTAGTAAATCATGTGCCATATATGACTAAGAATTTTACGACCTATGTTTTCTTTCAGTTTTACCATAAGAATAAAAAAATCCATATCCCTACTTATGCTACTAGCGGAAACGGCAGATTGCTCACGGATAAAGAAGTAGCGCGTGGTTTTTCCCATGCGGAGGCAGGAGCAGAAAGGCTCAGAGAAGCCAAACAGGCTGCATTGATGAGGGAAGCAAAAAAGGGGATCGATCACAGCAGTATCGTTCCCGATGAAATGTGGACGATAGAGACCGCCGGTAAAAAGCAGGTCATTTACGATATCGATAATTTTACGGATACAGTCCGGAAAGCCTTGCAGGATGTAGAAGCGGGGCGGGAGGAGCGTATGATGCTTACTACGCAGGAGCCTGTATTTGATATCAAGACAGTTTGTGTCAGCAGGCCTATGGATCCCGGATACATGCATGTGGAATATGTGCATTCAGATAATGTACAGAGTCATTTTGAAGAATATCCGGCAGTTATGGATGTGCTGAGTGTCTGTACGGAATTGTTTCTTAAACGTGATCCCGGGAAGGATGGGAAATGACAGAGGACGCTTTGAAGCGTCCTCATCAATTTAAACCTCTATCAGACTTTCTACATTAGTTTTATCGACTACCGACAGTTTACATGGAATGAATTCATCCAGTTTTTCACCGGTGACGATGTGATTGTAGAGCCATATAACGGGATCGTGTCCCTGGCCGAAAGCATCCTGCCCGATGGCGGCGCTGATGATACCGGACTTTATTTCGGAGAAGATTTCCTGGTTATGGTCGAAACATACCAGGGAAGTCTTTCGTATCCTGCCCGTATCCCTGATGGCTTTTGCCACGGAGATGGGGAAGCCGTTTGTCAGGAAGATCACATCTGCTTCGGGATGTGCGTTTAATCCGTCTTTAGCGATCTTGTAAACCTGATCTGCATTATCGGGAACCGTTAATTCGGCACAGACCTTAACGCCCTTATAATTCTTAAGCTGGTTCTTAAAGCCTTCACTTCTTTCAACATTTACGCCGACGGATCTGTCACCGGTCAGCATAAGGATATTGCCGTGCCCGTCGGTTTTCTTTTCCGCCGCTTTGGCACCCAGTATACCGGGCTCCATGGGATCGGGACGCAGGCAGGCTATCCTGGGGATATCCTTACTGCAGTCGCAGTTGTATGCCATGAGTTTTATACCTTTGGAAGCTGCTTCTTTAAAGTATCTGTTGGCTCCGCCTAAAAAGCCGGGGAACACTATTCCGTCGAAACCGCGGTCGATAGCTGACCTGATAGAATTGATGACCATTTCATCAAGGGAGAATTCACCGGGGATCAGAGGAATGTATTCTACAACTGCATTATATTCTTCCAGTTCCTTCTGGGCATATAAAACACCTTTGCGCACGCTGTACCAGAAATCGTTATCCAGCATACTCATCGAGAGTATCTTTACCTTTTTGGAGGTCCTTCTGCTGGTGGGAACGATGGCGGTATTATACTGCTTTAACAGGTTACGTATACCGGTGAGCATGTTATCAAGGTTTTCGGTATTTGCGCCTATCTTAACAGACTCTGCAGCAACTTCTTCGGATACTGCAGCTATCTCGTGGGTGTTTTCGCTGATGGCTTCAGCTGTCTCAAAAAGATTCTCAGCCTTCATTTTTGACTTATCGGAATTATGGCTCATGTCACTGAAGAGGGAAGAGATATCTTTTAATTTATTATGTATGCCATGGGAGCTTTCATTTATCGTCCTGAAAGAGTCACTTACGGAAGTGAAAGCCTCGTTGCTCTTATTATATGTATTTGTGCAGTTTTCTATGCTCTCGTTTACCATACGGCTGGAATCAGTGATCTCCGATAAGATCTCGCTGATGGTATCCATACCTTCTCTGGTCTTGGTCGACATGCTGTTCATCTCGTTGGCAACAACGGAAAAGCCGCGGCCTGCTTCACCGGCACGGGCCGCTTCTATGGAAGCATTAAGAGCCAGCAGTTTCAGCTGATCGACCACTTCTATGATGAAATCGCCGACTTCACTTATACGTTCGATCTCGTTATTGAATTTGGAGAGTATATCGTTTATTCGGCTTAAGTCATTACTCATAGCCTTCATATCTATATCCAGCTGTTCGATACTGCGTATGCCGCTGTTGCTTTCATTGACGGTATCATCCAGAATGGTCTTGATATCCGTCAGAGCGGCATCGATGTTTTGCATGCTGGTATTGTTTTCTTCGATGAGGTTTAAATTGTCTTTTACAAGCTCCAGCTGCTCGGCAGTCTTTTGAGCCACGTTTGTAGCACTGTTTGCGATCTGCTCATTACCTCTGCTGTTGGCATTGACGCTTTCGGAAAGATCATTGATGGCATCTGAAAGTGTGACCACATTTACTTTTGTGGCTTCTACGAAGGTAGTAAGGTTAGCCTGAATGATCTCGCTCTCATGGGAAGTATTTTTCCTGAACAAAAGCTTACCCTCCTATTCTATTCGGAATTATGAAACAGGTTGCCTTATGCTAATGATGGCTGAATATCACGTTATTGTCAAGAAAAATATACGGATATTGCCTGTTTTTACAGTTTTCCGGGAGGCGAAGAAGAGATGATTCCTTGATTTTTCGCTGTTTTTAGAGTATATTTGATATGTTATGAACGGAAAAGTTTTGCATACCCTTGAATTTGATAAGATAACCTCCATTTTGGAAGGTTACTGCGGCAGTGCGCCCGCAAAAAATATGTGTGCTACCCTGCGTCCTTCGCAGAATCCCGAATGGATAGAGAAGGCACAGGCGCAGACAGCTGCGGCTTTCAGCAGGATGCTTAAGAGTGACCGCCTCTCTTTTGGAGCTAATTTTGATGCAAGGCAGCTTTTAAAGGACGCTTCTATCGGCAGACCGCTGTCAATGGAGGAGCTTTTAAAGGTGGCCCGCCTTTTGCAGTGCGTTGAGGATCTGATTAAGTACGGAGAGGATACAGCTGCCGAAACTGCTGATGACCTGACGGAACTCTTTAATACCCTGATATCTGTCAGTCCTCTTAAAAATGAGATAAACCGCTGTATAGTGAGTGAAGAGGAAATGGCTGATGATGCGTCGTCGGAGCTTAGGCGTATACGCAACTCATTTGCTACCGTGAGCGGACGCATCCACAATCAGCTAAACCATATGGTCAATCAGTCCCTGAGGACATATCTGCAGGATGCCATCATCACCAAAAGGGGTGACCGTTACTGTATACCCGTTAAGTCGGAATACAAATCACAGGTGCCCGGTATAGTACATGACCAGAGCTCGACGGGGTCTACCTTTTTTGTAGAGCCTGCAGCCATAGTGGAGCTGAACAACCAGCTTAACAGCTTAAAGCGTGAAGAGGATGATGAGATCCGCCGTATACTTGCGGCCCTGACGGCAAAGCTTGCGGAAAACGCCGATATAGTCAATGAGGACCAGAAAAGCGTTACCATGCTGGACTTCATTTTCGCAAAAGCGAAATATGCGCTTAAATTAAATGCGATGCGTCCGGTCTATAATACCGAAGGACGTATCAGACTGCGCAGCGCAAGACATCCGCTGTTGGATCAGTCCAAAGCGGTACCCATAGATATAAGTCTTGGAGATAAATACGACCTGCTGATAGTTACCGGACCCAATACCGGCGGCAAGACCGTATCATTAAAGACCGTAGGTCTTTTGTGCCTTATGGGACAGGCGGGCCTGCACATACCGGCAGCCGACCGTTCGGAACTGTCGTTATTCGGTGATATTTTTGCGGATATAGGAGATGAGCAGAGTATAGAACAGTCCCTGTCCACCTTCTCATCCCATATGAGCAATATAGTATGGATATTAAAGAAGGCAAAGCGTGACAGCCTGGTGCTTTTTGATGAGCTGGGCGCAGGTACCGATCCCGTAGAAGGCGCGGCTCTTGCCACGGCTATACTGGACCGCCTGCATTCACAGGGCATACGCACCATGGCCACCACACATTACAGTGAGCTTAAGATCTATGCCCTTTCAACGGAAGGGGTGGAGAATGCCGGCTGCGAATTTAATGTGGAGACTTTAAGCCCCACTTACCGTCTGCTGACAGGTATACCCGGAAAAAGTAACGCCTTTGCGATAGCGGGTAAGCTGGGATTACCGGAAGACATAATCGATAATGCCGGACAATATTTAAGTAACGAAGAAGAGAGCTTTGAGTCAGTTATCAGTGAACTGCAGGATAAGCGTATCAGGCTGGAAGCGGAGCTGGCAGAGTTCTCTAAGGAAAAGGAAGTACTCGAGCAGCGTATTAAAGAGCTTACGGAGCGTGAATCCAAACTGGAGAGCCAGAAGGAAAAGATACTTAACAACGCCCGTGAGGAAGCAAAGGAACTGCTGCAGGAAGCCAAGGAAGTGGCAGACGAGACCATCCGTGCCTTTAATAACCAGGGCAACCAGATGAAGATCCAGACCATGGAAAAGAAGCGCAGTAATGTGCGGGAATGGCTCAGCAAGCAGGATGAGGCTCTTTATAAGGATACATTAAAGCGTAATAAAACAGAAAAGAAGGAGAGCGTGGGAGCTGCGCTCAAACCTTCCGAGGCACTTCCCGGAACCACCGTGCATGTGCTGAGCATGGATGTGGACGGCGAGATAATAAGTGCTCCCGATAAGGACGGAAATGTACAGGTACGCTGCGGCATAATCACCAGCCGTGTACCTTTGGACGAACTGGTAAAGACAGAGTTAAGCGATAAACAGATAGAAATGAACAAGCCGAAAAAGAGCCAGCCCAAGCTGGATCTTTCGAGAGCATCGCATATCTCTGCGGAGATAAATGTGCTGGGCTGCACTGTTGATGAGGCCATCGCAAGGATAGACAAATATCTTGATGATGCATATATGTCACATGCGGATAAGGTGCGTATTGTTCACGGAAAAGGCACCGGTGCCCTGCGTAAAGGCATACACGATTATCTTCGCTTTAACTCCATCGTAAAGCATTATGAGCTGGCGGCCCATGGTGAGGGTGACGCCGGAGTAACAATTGTTTCGTTTTAACTAATGGGGGGAATCTACATGGCTGAGAAACAGAAAGTACTGATCGTTGACGATGACGAACACATCGCTGAGCTTATCAGTCTTTATCTTACGAAAGAATGTTTTGAGACGGAGATAGTAGGCGACGGCGAAGCAGCACTGGATGCGGTAAAGGAGTTCAATCCCAATCTGATACTGCTGGATCTGATGCTTCCGGGCATCGACGGTTATCAGGTATGCCGTGAGGTACGCAGTACATCACAGATACCTATCATAATGCTTTCCGCAAAGGGTGAAGTGTTTGATAAGGTTCTGGGTCTTGAACTGGGGGCTGATGATTATATGGAAAAGCCCTTTGATTCAAAGGAGCTGGTGGCCAGGGTCAAAGCGGTAATGCGCCGTTATAAGGGCAGTGCACCCGCTGAAGAAGAAGTGGAAGATGCGGAAGAACTGCGCTTTCCCGACCTTATCATCAACAAGACCAATTACAGCGTGACCTGTATGGGACACCGTCTGGATATGCCGCCCAAGGAGCTGGAGCTTTTATATTATCTGGCGTCGGCGCCCAATCGTGTATACAGCCGCGAGCAGCTGCTGGATCAGATATGGGGTTACGATTATGTCGGTGATACACGTACAGTTGATGTGCACATCAAGCGTATACGTGAGAAGATAGGCGATCACACTGCCTGGAAGATATCCACTATCTGGGGCCGTGGTTATCGCTTTGAAGTATTATGAAAAAAACCCTATACGTTAAACTGCTGATAGCATATGCGATATTTGCTGTCTTCGGTCTTATAGTAGTGGCGACGTTCATGCAGCAGATGACGCTCAGCCGCCTGCAGCAGAATAAGGCCGAGGAGCTTTATCGTTTTGCCGATATACTTTCGGAAAACGAAGGTCTGGCACTGTATAAGAATGAATCGTCCATAGCAGGAACGAAGGCAGTTGTTGATCAGTACGCCGCAATGCTCAATGCCAGACTTCAGATCATAAATCCTTCGGGTCTTATTATAGTAGATTCCGCTCTGCCCGTTGATGTGGAAAATCCTCCCAATGTGGAAGGTTTTGATATGTCGACACTTTCCGGATCCTTTTTTACTATAGGAAATTTCTATAATCAGTTCAGCGAAGAGCATCTTTCGGTGGCAGCACCTATTACCATGGGATATTCGGTGCGCGGATATGTCCTGATCCATTACGACTGCAAATTACTCCAGAAGACAGCGGATCATCTTGTAGATATAGATTACATACTGGTATTCATACTTTTCGTATTGTCGCTGATAATACTGATATTCTTTACAGAGCTGGTATATATGCCGCTGCGGCGTATCATCGCTGCTACCGAGGAATATGCTGCAGGCAACCTGCGATATCCCATAAGCGTAGAGAGTGATGACGAGATAGGATACCTTGCGGCGTCGCTTGCATACATGGCCCAGGAGCTGGCTAAGGGAGAAGACAACCAGAAGCACATCGTGGCCAATGTTTCCCACGATTTCCGTTCACCGCTCACATCGATAAACGGTTATCTTAAAGCAATGGAAGACGGTACGATACCTCCGGAACTGTATCCTAAATATATAGATATAGTTTTGAACGAAACGGAGCGTCTGATAAAGCTCACCAATAATCTGCTGACGCTCAACAACTTAAATACCGAGGGAATGATCCTTGATAAAACGGATTTTGATATCAATGACGTTATCCGCAAGACCATTTCCACCTTTGAAGGAAGCTGCCGCGAGAAGAAGATCGCCATGGAGCTTTCCCTTACGGGAGAGGTACTTCCGGTACATGCGGACCTTACCAGGATACAGCAGGTGCTGTACAATCTGATAGATAATGCGATCAAGTTCAGCCACCATAATTCTGTAATAAAGGTCGAGACCACGGAACGGCATAATAAAGTTTTTGTATCCGTAAAGGACAGCGGTATAGGTATTCCGAAAGAAAGTGTACCATTGGTGTTCAACCGTTTTTATAAATCAGATATCTCCCGAGGCAAGGATAAGAAGGGCACAGGTCTGGGATTGTCCATAACAAAGGAGATAATCAGGGCTCATGGTGAAAACATCAATGTTATAAGTACTGAAGGAGTAGGAACGGAATTTATTTTCAGTCTGCAGCTTGCAGAAGAGGAAAAAGAGAAAAAAGATGAGTAAAAAAGGAGGAGGAAAAAGATGAAGATGAAATGGAGGATCATCCTGGCAATAGGTGTGATCGGCATTGCGCTTGTAGTCGGTGCGCTGCCGGACTGGCTGTGCCTGCAGAAAGCCCCCAAGGACATCACCAATCTTTGGGATTATGATTACAGGCAGATAAAAAAAGATGATCATGTATGTCTGGATGTATCCCTGGTCTGGGATCAGATAGGAACCCAGATAGAGGAAAGCAAGACCTTTGGCGTTACGACATCATCCAAGGAAACGGGCAGGTATTATCTGATACCGTTCTGTCAGGATGTAGAAGGAGGTCTGGTCTATCCGACACCTTACCTGATGATGAGGCTACCCGCCCAGTATAATTCCGCCATGGACAATCAGATAAGCCAAACCGAAAGCTGGTGGGAGACAGAGGGTGATTTTGAAGATCTGCCTATCAGTTCCATACATCTTGACGGAAGGATAGAGAAGATCCCGAATGATATGCGTAAACAGCTTGAGGCTACCCTGTCACCGGGTGAGCGTCTGGAAGATTATATGCTCCCGGTACTTTTCGTACCTATTATAAATCCCGGAGCATCAAAGGTCATGTCCATAATAGGTATTTTACTGGTTATGGCCGACCTGGTGATAATATTCCTTGTACTTAAGGGAGCGGCAGGAAGTAATCCCATGCCTGCCTACGGTGCACCCCGTACACCCGATTACGGCGGTGGCGCTTCAACAACAGCAGGCGCAGCTTTCTCCGGTAACCAGGCAGCACCGAGCGGAACCGTACCTTTCGGACAGGCATTTGCCGGCGGGCAGACAGTTACGCCGGGTGAGCCCGTGAGATCCGTGTTTGCCGGAAGCCAGGGAGCAGCTATGGGTTCTGCGTTTGCCGGAAGTCAATCACCTGCACAGAATACAACATACGGCGGACCCCAGCCCATGCCCCAGAATCCTGCATTCGGAGGCTCGCAGCCTGCGGCAGCCCAGCCTCAGAGTCCTGTATTCGGAGGAGCGCAGCCTCAGAGTCCTATGTTTGGAGGCTCGCAGCCTGCGGCAGCGCAGCCTCAGAGTCCTATGTTTGGAGGAGCGCAGCCTGCAACAGCTCAGCCCCAGAGCAGTTCATACTCAACTGCCAGTCTGGAGACAACGCAGATACCTTATATTCCGGGAATATCCTTAGGACCTGCTCCCGGAGCAGCTGCACAGTCCGGCCCTTCACCTCTGGGACCGTCATCATTACCCGGAAGCGAACCCCTTGGCCCTTCGGGAGGAATATCGGGACCTTCACAGTCCGGCCCTTCACCCTTAGGCCCGTCGTCGATATCAGGCAGTGAACCGCAGCCGGCACCGGCAGCACCTGCTCCCGCAACTGAAGAAAAACCGGCCATGACGGAAGAGCAGGCTGCACAGATCGCAGCGATGTCCTTCGGTTCATCGCAGCCCGCAATGCTTCCTCTTGGAGGAAATGCAGCCAATGTACAGGCAACATCACAGCCTGCGACACTGCCTTTGGGAGTATCGCCTACGCAGGTAAGCAGCGGCAATTCATTTGTGATGCCTCCCGCACAGCCGGAAAGTACGGCAGCACCTGCAACACCGCCTTCACCGATTTACGGAAGCGGTCCCGCAACGCCGCCTTCACCGATTTACGGAAGCGGTCCCGCAACGCCGCCCTCACCCATATACGGAACGGCGCCTGCTGCTGCACCTGAAAAGAAGAGCGCACCGCCTGCGGAGGATGAAAACGCACCTTTGTATGCGGATAACACGCAGATGAAGAAAGTGTTCCAGGGCGCATTCGCCAACTCAAACAATAACGGAAATTATCAGTAAGATCATAGCCGGCTACCCCGCATGTTTACAGAACAGATCAGGGGTAGCCGGTTTTATGTAAATTTGCAGTTCCCCTTGTTTTATGCTATAATGCCCACTTGAGTTATTATGGAGGAGGTGTCATTATGTACGAGCCTGAAGTGACTGAAGACATAATAAATGTAGGTGTTGACGACAGGAAGATCGAGCTTTTTGAGAATCAGTATGAGCTTCCTGACGGTATGGCATATAATTCTTATCTGATACTTGATGAGAAAGTATGCGTGATGGATTCCGTAGATGCAGATGTGACGGATGAATGGCTGTCAAATCTGGATAAGTATCTTGGCGGCAGAAGTGTTGACTATATAGTGGTACAGCATATGGAGCCGGATCATTCGGGATCCCTTAAGGCTTTTCTTGATAAATTTCCTTCTGCAAAGATAAAGACTTCCGCATTGGCGGTGAATATGATAAAGCAGTTCTTTGATGAGGACTTAAGCAGCCGTATAGATATCATAAAAGAGGGTGATATACTTAAGCTGGGAAAGCATGAGCTTTGTTTTATCGCGGCCCCCATGGTACACTGGCCCGAAGTCATCATGACTTATGACGCCGTATCAGAGACCCTCTTTTCTGCAGATGCTTTCGGCAAGTTTGGGTTTAAGGGAGCCGAGGCGGATGACTGGGCATGTGAGGCAAGACGTTACTACTTTAATATAGTAGGTAAATACGGAAGCCAGGTACAGGCTGTACTTAAAAAGCTTGCGGACAAAAAGATAGAGCATATCTGTCCTCTTCACGGACCGGTACTTCCCGAAAACGAATCACTTGATTTTTATATAAATAAATATAAGACCTGGTCGGCATACGAACCCGAGGATGAAGGCGTGGCAATAATCTATGCAGGCATCCATGATGCAGGAACAAAGCCTGCTGCTCTTAAGCTTCAGGAGATACTTGAAGCAAAGGGCGTAAAGTGCGGTGTGACCAATCTGACAGAAGACGATCTGCATGAGGGCGTAGAGGATGCATTCCGCTACAGTAAGATGATACTTTGTGCATCTTCTTATGATGCTGATGTATTCCCTCCCATGAGAGCGTTTCTTAACGTACTTAATATAAAAGCATACCAGAAGCGAAAGGTGGCTCTGGTAGAAAACGGCAGCTGGGCACCTTCCGCAGGCCGTGTTATGAAGCAGTATATCGAAGGCTTTAAGGATGTGGAACTGGTGGAGCCCATGGTCACAATTAAGTCCACACTTAAGGCAGAGAATATAGAACAGCTGGAGAAGCTGGCGGAAGAGTTACTTAAATAAAAGATTCCGAGCTCAGTATGATAGGAATGTCATTCTGAGGAGCACAGCGACGAAGAATCTTACTAGTGAGATAAGGAAAGTAATATGAGTACCAACAAGATCACGGTGGGTATAGATGTAGGTTCCACCACTACAAAGATAGCGATAACAGAAAACGGCGAACTTACTTATCATAAATACATCAGGCATTTCGCCAGACAGAGAGAAAGTATAATCAATCTGCTGGAAGAAGCAAAGGGAGAACTGGCCGGAAAAGATGTGGTAATGTGCATGACCGGTTCCGGTGCAAGACACCTGGCAGAGGGACTGGGCGTTCCCTTCACCCAGGAGGTGGTTGCAAACTCACTTGCTTTAAAGCGCATCTATCATCATATCGGCACGGCTATTGAGCTGGGCGGCCAGGATGCAAAGATCATCTTCTTTAAGGATGATGATAACGGTGAACCCCAGGTTTTCGACATGAGAATGAACGGAAGCTGTGCAGGCGGTACCGGTGCTTTTATCGACGAAGTGGCAACGGTGTTAAATATACCGGCGACGGAGCTTAATGCGGCAGCAGAGCGCGGCAGCAGTGTATACGATATTTCCGGCCGCTGCGGCGTGTTCGCAAAGACCGATATCCAGGCGCTGTTAAACCAGGGCGTCAAGAAGGAAGACATTGCCCTTTCTTCATATCATGCGATAGCAAAGCAGACCATCGGCGGTCTGTCACAGGGCCTTGAGATAAAGGCTCCCGTGGCTTTCGAAGGCGGTCCTCTTACTTTCCATCCCCGTCTGGGAGAAGTGTTCAAGGAGAGACTTGAGCTTAGCGATAAGGATGTGATCATCCCCGATCATCCCGAGATGATGGTGGCTTACGGTGCTTCCTTATCTATAGAAGAACTGCATAAAAATGCAGGGACACGCACTGTGGAAGACCTGATCGAAGGTCTTAAGGCGCTTAAGAACCTGGATGAGAAAGCTTCCGAAAAAGGCCAGAGGTATTTTGAGAGTGCGGATGAAAGGGAGACTTTTGAAACCCGTCATAAGAAACCCGATATGCCTTCCTATACACCTAAGAAGGGTGAGAAGCTGGAAGTATATCTGGGTATAGACTCCGGTTCCACCACTACCAAGCTGGTATTGATGAATGAGAATGAGGAGCTTATAGATTCCTTCTATGCATCCAATAAAGGTAATCCCCTGGATGTGGCTAAGAAAGCCCTTCTGGATATGTATGATAAATATGAAAAAGCCGGAGCGGAGCTTAAGATAATAGCTGCCGCATCTACAGGTTACGGAGAGTTCCTTTTTAACAAGGCCTTCAGGACAGAGACTCATCTGGTAGAGACCGTGGCACACGCCATGGCAGCATCCCATTACGTGGATGATCCCAGTTTTATCCTTGATATAGGCGGACAGGACATGAAGGCAATATGGCTGGAGAAGGGTATCATCACCAACATAGTGGTGAACGAAGCCTGCTCTTCCGGCTGCGGTTCCTTCCTTGAGAACTTTGCACATACCCTTAATATAAAAACAGAGGAGATAGCCACTGCGGCTTTCCGTTCCGATGCACCTGCCAAGCTGGGCAGCCGCTGCACCGTATTCATGAACAGCTCGATCATCACAGAGCAGCGTAACGGCAGCCAGCCCGATGATATCATGGCAGGTCTCTGCCGTTCCATAATAGAGAACGTTTTCACAAAGGTTATCCGTGTATCAAATATCGATTCACTTGGAAAGCGTATAGTGGTACAGGGTGGTACGTTCCAGAATGACGCGGTACTTCGCGCCATGGAGCAGTATGTGGGACGTGATGTTATCCGTGCTCCTTACGCAGGACTTATGGGCGCTATCGGCTGTGCCCTTACCGCAAAGGAAACGGCATCAGTCAAAGGCTTTAAGGGAACCTTCCTTAACAGAAAAGAACTGGAAGAGTTCACTTACAAACAGCAGGCCAATTCACCCTGCCCTTACTGCACCAACCACTGCAACCGTACCATCCTTACATTCTCCACGGGAGAAAGCTGGGTTACCAACAACCGCTGCGAAAAGGGCGAGGTACTGGGTGATCCCAAGGATAAGGCTACGCAGCAGCGTATCAAGGACATAGTTAATAAGTCTGATAAACCGGTCAATATGTATGAGACCCGTAAGAAGCTTCAGAACATGGACTATCCCGTGGAGCAGCTCCTGCCGGATCAGAATATAACTATAGGTATTCCCAGAGTGCTCAACTTCTGGGAGGGCATGCCTTTCTGGAGTACCTTCTGGAAGGCTCTGGGTTTTGGCTTTAAGACTTCACCCATAAGTACCCGTGCAATATATGAGAACGGTATCCATGCGGTGCCTTCCGATACGGAATGTTTCCCTGCGAAGCTGGTGCACGGTCATATACGTGAGCTGGTAAAGATGAAGGTGGACCGTATCTTTATGCCGGAGATAGTGGTAATGCCTTCCGAGAATAAGGAAGAGACCAGCTTCTCCCGCTGCGCGCTTGTTAAGGGTTATCCCATAGTAATAAAGAATTCCGATAATCCGGAAAAGAAATACGGCATCAAATTTGATTCGCCTTATTTCTACTGGTACTCCGATGAAGACAGGGAGAAACAGCTCTGCGACTATATGAAGGAGACCTATAACATCGATCCCGTTGTGACAGCCAATGCCGTTGAGATGGCTGCCCGCGCACAGAAGAATTACGATACCGAGCTTAAAGCAGCAGGCAAGATGGTACTGGAAGGTGTTGAGAAGAACGACAGCTTTGCAGTGGTACTTGCGGGCAGGCCTTATCACAACGATCCTCTGGTAAACCATGAGCTTCCCGAACTGCTTATCAGCATGGGTGTGCCTGTGCTCACTGCGGATTCACTGCCTGATCTTCCGGAGGTGGAGTTGCGCAATTCACGTATCGATATAGTGAACAATTTTCATGCCAGGATGCTGGGAAGCAGTATACTTGCGGCCCAGAACGATCACCTGGAATACATACAGATAGTAAACTTCGGCTGCGGACATGATGCGGTACTTTCCGATGAGATAGTACGTATGATGAAAGAGATAAGCGGTAAGGCTCCCCTTATACTTAAGGTTGATGAAAGCGATGCACAGGGACCTCTGCGCATACGTGTCAGAAGCTTTATCGAGACCATACGCCGTAAGCGTAAGCTACACATGAAGGAAGAGGTGAAGCCCCTTCCCGATCCCTATCCCGTTAAGTTCACAAAGAAGGAGCGCAAGATACATACAGTGCTGGTGCCCAATTCATCACATGCATTCAGCCGTATAATGTCATCTGCCTTCGCTTCACAGAATATCAGGACCGTGCCTCTTGGTGTAGGCCGCGGTGAGGCTGTACGTCTGGGCAAGCGATTTACTCATAACGATATCTGCTTCCCCGCACAGATAGTAATTGGTGAGATACTGGAAGCACTTAACAGCGGAAAGTATGATACCCATAATACATCCGTGGCGATGGCCAAGTACTTAGGATGCTGCCGTCTGCCCCACTATGCGACCATACTTCGTAAATCACTGGATGATGCGGGCTACGATTATGTACCCATCATGACAAACGATGATGTAGACCTGCATGATATGCATCCCGGTTTTAAGATCAATATGACTTCACTGCTGCGCATCTCCGTGTGCCTGCCTATGATAGATACACTGGAAGAGATGCTCAGAAAGATCCGTCCTTATGAAAAGGTTAAGGGCAGCGCGGATGCGGCATTTGAGATAGCCATGGACCAGTTATGCGAAGGACTTGAAAAGCACGGTACCATCGGAGCGATGAGCGGTTTCAAGAAAGCCATGAAGACATTGAGTGCCGTGGATTACGACAGATCCCATCCCAAGCCTACGGTACTGATAGTAGGTGAGTATCTGCTTAACTTCCATCCCGGTGCGAACGATGAAATAGAGCGTTATCTTGAGGATAACGGTTTTGAGATAATCGAAGCAAAGATGACTGACGTTATTCAGAAATCCTATTTCTGCCAGGGCAAGCAGATCACGGAGTTTAAGGTACACCGTGACAAGGCTACACGCTTCTGGAGCAATGTGGCAAACAAGTTCTTTACCTTTGCACACTGGGTAACGGATAAGATCGCGAAAGACCAGCCTTTACATGAAAAGGCTGTGCTCATGGATGAACTTGCCGTGGATTCCGATCCCATCATCCATCACACCTTTGATACGGGCGAAGGAATACTGATACCCGCAGAGATAATCTATAATGCAAAACACGGCTGCAAGAATTTCGTTATACTTCAGCCCTTTGGCTGCCTGCCTAACCACGTTATAGGCCGCGGCGTATGTAAGAAACTTAAAGAAATGTTCCCGGATATAGAACTGCTTCCTTTGGATTACGACCCTGATGTGAGCCGCGCGAACATTGAGAACCGTCTGCAGATGCTCATCATGAACCAGAAGACGGAAGAGAGTATAGCAGACAGCGAGCGATAAGATAGAGTAAACAGGGAGACTAAACCAAATGGAAATGATACATGCAGGCCTCATACTTGAAGGCGGAGGTATGCGCGGTGCATACACCGCGGGCATACTGGATTTCTTTATGGAAAAGGAAATGTGGTTTGATCACAGCTACGGTGTTTCGGCCGGAGCCTGCCATCTCTGCAGCTATATCTCAAGGCAGAGGGGCAGATCTTTCCGTGTATCCGTAAACTATCTGGATGATGAGAACTACTGCAGCATGAAAAGCTTCATGACTACGGGTGATCTCTTTAACGTTAAGATGTGCTACGATACCATCCCCAACGTGCTGGATCCCTATGATTACGATACTGCCGATAAATGGCCCGGCAAAGCATATGCTGTAGCTACCAATATCGAAACGGGAAAAGCAGAATATCTCCGCATGGAGAATATGAGAAAAGGGATCACTGCGGTGCAGGCATCTGCATCCCTTCCCCTGGTTTCCAGAAACGTGGAGTATAACGGAAAGTTTTATCTGGATGGAGGAATGGCTGATTCCATACCTTTAAGGCAATCCATGCGTGACGGTAATAAAAAGAATGTGGTGGTCCTTACCAGACCCATAGAATACAGAAAGAAACCCCAGTCGCTGGCCAACCGCCAGATGATGCTGATGAAGTATCCGAAGTATCCGGGACTTCGCAGGGCTATGATACGCAGGCATACAGTATATAATAAAACCCTCGACGCCATCGAGCGTCTTGAGGCGGATGGTAAGGTATTCGTTTTCCGTCCCGAGAAACTCGTGGATATAGAACGTATAGAAAAGGATCCGAAAAAGCTGAAAGTACTGTATCTGCAGGGATATCATGATGCAGCCATGAACTATGAGCTGCTGAAGGAGTATCTGAAAGTGTAAGGACCGTCATCGTGTCCTTACAAAAAGGGAGGAGATTATGAGAAAGAAAAATCTATGGAACAGAGGAGCAGGCCTGCTGGTAATACTGCCTTTGGCACTTTCATTATCAGCCTGCGATGGCGGCAGCAGCGGTAATAACAGGGATCTGTATGAGGCGGATGAGGAGACGCCTACACCTACAGAGAAAGCTGAAGAACAGCCTACTGAGGCTGATCCGACACCCGAACCGGATATCGAACCCATCCAGGAAGCAAAGCCTGATTACGAAGAGATCTATGCACCCGTACTTCAGGAGAATCTCGATGCCATCCAGAACGGATATGATTATGATAAGGAATACGATTACATATCAAACGGTATGCTGGAAAAGATCATGTATTCCGATAAAGATGTTCTGCTTGATTCAATAGGATATGCTATTGTAGATGTGACCGGAGACGGAATACCTGAGCTGCTTATCGGAGAGAATGCTGCTTTTGATGAAATGGACGATAAGGAGAGCAGCTACATATATGCAGGCTTTACCTGTCTTGACGGAGAACCGGTATGGATGATCGAAGGCTGGGCGCGTAATTCCATACGCTGGATGGGTGACGGAAAGTTCTTTAATTTCGGATCCAGCGGTGCTTCACACAGTTCCTTCGGTGAGTTTCATATGAACAATGACGGAACGGTCATGATATGGGATGATTTTTATTTCACCGATGAAAAAGCAAGTGACCTTGCATATTATCACAATAATGAAGGCATTCCAGATCCTGATATTTCCGAAGAGCTTAATATAAGCGGTGTGGATTTCTGGAAGATAGCGGACGATTTTAAGATGCAGAAGATCGCTTTCAAGTCTATTGACAGCTTTAAAGGCGCGGTTACAACCGCGACGGGTGGCAGTGCTTCAAATACAAAGCAGTCTGCAGAACCCATAGTCGGCAGCTGGGGTCTCAGAAGCTATGTAAATATGGATATCAAGGACTATATAGTATTTGAGGACGGTACTTGGCTGGCAGTTGAGACCATGCCTTCATATACGGTGGACGGTTCTTTGACAAAGTCGACCGGACTGTGCGGTACATGGGAAGAAGGCAGGGGCGGAAGTGCCGGTTACTATGCTTACAATCTGCTGGATGAAAACGGGGATCTTTACGAGCCCGTGCTGGTATATGAAGATGAAGACGGATACATGGTAATGAATTTTACCGGAAATATGCAGTTCTACTACAGTGACTTCTATGTTCCCGAAGAGATAGCAGGAAGCTGGACCACACCCAGGGGAACGGAAATAGTCTTTGATGATCAGTATAACTGGACTTATTATGATGATGAAGGTAACTTTATACTGGGAGGTCACTGTGTGATCGATTCCGGTCCCGGATATGAATATCTGCGCCTGCATACTTTAGCAGGTGATACCGGAAATATCGTTTTTGCAGAGGGTAAGTTCTACGAAGATAACACAGGCTATAATGTTATCGATATGAAATACAATCCCGTATTCAAGGATATGACCGGCAACGGTGCAACATATTCAAAGTCTTACTGAAAAACCGAAAGACTGCGGTCTAAGATGCCTTTGATGGCAGCGATGGCAATACCGTAATTGGTAATAGGGATATTCTGTTCTGCGGCGTGTCTGTAGCGCGAAACTGCTTCACTGCGGTTGAGCATGCAGCCGCCGCAGTGTATTATCAGGCGGTATGCGCTTAAGTCGCGGGGAAATTCCGTTCCGGAAGTAAAAGAGAATTCAGGCTCTGCGCCTGAGTATTCCCTTATCCACGCCGGCAGTTTGACACTGCCTATATCACCGCACTGACGGTGATGTGTACAGCCTTCTGCAATAAGTATCTTATCATGGTCCTTTATTTCTTTAAGGACTGCAGCGCCTTTAACGGAAGGTTCAAGATTACCCTTATAACGTGCCATAAGG
Organism: Lachnospiraceae bacterium; assembly: GCA_017539565.1. Lineage (GTDB taxonomy): Bacteria > Bacillota > Clostridia > Lachnospirales > Lachnospiraceae > NK4A136. The sequence continues at coordinate 34,532 of JAFYCS010000091.1, read as the reverse complement.
ATTGAAAATGAAGTGAGCGGTATTTCTTCAGGTACTGTTTTGTTTACGAATGCAAAGACCTGGGAATCAGTGATCACCATGCGGGGGCGTTCCGACAGGGAATTTAAGGTTCTTTCCAGTTCGCTTTCGCGGCAGACTACAGGTATGGTACCGCTGTCCAAAGCATCTCTTATGACCTGCTGCTGGGGGAGTATCAGACGTCCCCTGGGAGCGGCCTTATCTATAGGGGTTACCAGTACGATCAGATCGCCCGGAGATACCAGATCGGAGATGAGCTTCTGTTCATTCCCGGTATCTTTAAGTATCGCGGCTACACGTTCTTTAAGTTCTGTAATGTTCGTACCCTTTAAGGCGCTTACGCATATGGCATTATCTTTCCATTCAGACCAGGCATCGGGATAAGCATCATTATTTAACAGATCCGCTTTGTTCAGTATCAGCAGCCAGGGGATGTTTCTTTTGGTAAACTCATCTATCAGCTTTCTGTCTGCGGCATTAACGGGAGCGGTGATATCCGCTACGAGCAGTGCGATATCACTGGCATCCAGGGCGCGCAGTGCACGGCCAATGCGTTCTTCACCAAGGGCACTTTCGTCATCCAGCCCCGGTGTGTCGGTGATCATGACAGGTCCTAACGGCAGCAGTTCCATACTCTTTTTTACCGGGTCGGTAGTGGTGCCGCGTACTTTTGATACAATGGAAAGCTGCTGCGAAGTAAAGGCGTTTACCACGCTGGATTTACCTGCATTCACGCAGCCGAAGAATGTGATATGTGTCCTCTCACCCGAAGGGGTTTCGTTCATGCCCATAGTTTATCCTCATTAATATCAGAAACGGAAATCTCTTTCACCGCCTTCTCTTATGAGAGACAGTCTTTCTTTGGTTATTTCAAGAACCTTGGGATTGGTAATGTCCGATAAATTGGACTCTATAAGTCTGCGGCCGGCAGCTGCCGTATCTGCCGAAGCATAGTCGGAAAGATATTCTTCCAGTGTCATCAGTGCGTTGGGCAGGCAGCAGTTCTGTATCTGTTTTGCTTTGCACAGGGACATGAAGCGGTCACCGGTACGGCCCTCACGGTAACATGCCGTACAGAAGGAAGGGATGTAATCCATATCGATGAGCCAGTGTATAACTTCATCTAAGCTGCGTCTGTCGGATACATCAAACTGTACGGTATCTTCGGGGCGTTCTTCCGTGGTATAACCGCCGACGGAAGTCCTGGACCCTCCGGAGATCTGTGAGATGCCCAGGTTTAATACACGCTCACGTGACTTCTGGGATTCCCTGGTGGAAACTATCATGCCTGTATAGGGAACTGCTATCCTTATGCAGGCTACCAGTTTGGCGAAGGTATCGTCATCGATGGAATTGGTGAAGGATGAAAGATCCACGTCGTCCGCAGGGCATACTCTGGGTACCGATATAGTGTGGGGACCCACGCCGTGCACGGCTTCCAGATGTTCCGCATGCATTAAAAGTCCGGCGAATTCATATCTGTATTTATCCAGGCCGAAGAGCACGCCCAGGCCCACATCATCTATGCCGCCCTGCATCGCGCGGTCCATAGCTTCCGTATGGTATGCATAATCGCTTTTGGGGCCCGTAGGATGCAGTGCCTTATATGATTCCTTGTGATAAGTTTCCTGAAAGAGTATGTAGGTGCCTATACCCGCATCATGCAGCTTCTTATAATTCTCCACCGTGGTGGCGGCAATGTTTACGTTAACACGGCGGATGGCGCCGTTCTTATGTTTGATGGAGTATATCGTGTCGATACTCTCCAGTATATATTCGATGGGATTGTGTACGGGATCTTCACCTGATTCTATGGCCAGGCGCTTGTGTCCCATATCCTGCAGGGCTATAACCTCTTTTCTTATCTCGTCCTGGGTAAGCTTGACACGGGGTATAGTTTTATTTTTTCCGTGATAAGGGCAGTAAGTACAGCCGTTTATACAATAGTTTGAAAGATAGAGCGGTGCGAAAAGCACGATACGGTTTCCGTAGAATTCCTGCTTTATTCTTTTTGCCAGACGGCAGATCTCTTCGTTTTTTTCGGGGATGTCGCAGGAAAGGAGCACCAGTGCATCGCGGTGGTCGAGTCCTTTCATCTCCTCCGCTTTTTTTAAGATGGCATCGATAACGGCGGCATTGCTTTTGTTTTCATCCGCATAGGCCAGGGAAGCGCATATCTCATCGTGGTCTATAAAATCCTCTGCCTTCATTGAACGGACATCATACATTTTTTATTACCTCCCAAAATCCGGATGATCGCCCCTGTCGGTTACTATCTCATAGCCAATGGACTCTATCCGCTTATCAAGACAAGTCCTGCACTCTGCGGATTCCTCTCCTGTGCAGATCTTGTTATCGTACAGTTCGTATTTTTTCCTGACAGCAACGGGTGAGAGATTGGGCATCACCACGTTGGCTCCCGAAAGTATCCCCAGCTCACGACCTTTAGGATGTATGGTGCCCAGAGCCGTAGTGGCCGGGAGCAGTACATCAGGCAGCATCAGTCTTATCAGTGACAGCATAAACAGCGTCTGCTTAAGGCTGCCCTGCGGTTTATCACAAAAAGGCGTATCCTTATGGGGAATGAATGGTCCTATACCCACCATCTGCGGTTTAAGCTCCGAAAGGAATATCATATCCTCTGCCAGCTGCTCCGCACTCTGATAAGGGCTTCCGACCATAAAGCCCGCACCCGTCTGATAGCCTATATCTTTAAGATCATACAGGCAGCGTTTTCTGTTTTCGGATGAAAGCTCTGCAGGATGAAGTAAGGAATAGTGTACGGGATCGGCGGTCTCGTGGCGCAGAAGATAGCGCTCTGCACCCGCATCAAAATATGCCTGATAGCTTGCCCTGCTTTTTTCACCTATGGAAAGGGTGAGAGCACAATCAGGGTGTGCTTTTTTTATCCGGTCTACAATGCGGCATATCTTATCATCCGTAAAATACGGATCCTCACCGCTTTGCAGTACGAAGGTACGGAATCCCAGTTCATAGCCTTCGCGGCAGCAGCTGAGTATATCTTCTTCATTTAAGCGGTAGCGCTGTGCGTTTTTATTGCTGCGTCTGATACCGCAGTAATAACAGTCATTCCTGCAGCAATTACTGAATTCGATAAGTCCCCGTACATATACCTTATTGCCGAAATACTGCCGGCGTATCTTAAGGGCCCCTTCAGCAGCAAAAGACGCAAGTTCATCGTCTTCTCCGGAGATGAGAAAGACCCATTCCTCCGGGGAAAGTGTTCCGGTGTCTTTAAGCCGCTCTATCAGTTTAACAGCGTCTGGATTCATACCGCTATATTATACAGTATCGGTAAGAGGAATTAAATCCCTTTCATAGTCAGAGAGATGCGTTTCTTGGCTATATCGACACTGAGTACTTTTACTTCCACGATGTCACCGACGGAAACCACTTCCAGGGGATGCTTGATGTAGTGGTCGCACATCTGTGAGATGTGAACCAGACCGTCCTGATGTACACCTATATCCACAAACGCACCGAAATCGATGACATTGCGGACTGTTCCCTTAAGTACCATGCCCTCGGTAAGGTCCTCCATGCCAAGTACGTCAGAGCGGAGGATAGGCTTGGGCATGTCTTCACGGGGATCCCTGCCGGGCTTTTCCAGTTCCTTTAATATGTCCTTAAGGGTCATCTCGCCTATTTCGAGGTCCTTTGCCAGGGCGGCGGTATCCTTTGCCGCCTTCGCTATACCGGGCAGTCCGCCGCCGGACAGATCCGAAAGAGAATACCCCAGCTTTGTGATGAGCTTCTCTGCAGCTGCATAGGATTCGGGATGAACGCTGGTGCCGTCTAAAGGATTCTTAGCGTTTAATATTCTTAAAAAGCCTGCGCACTGTTCATATGCCTTAGGGCCCAGCTTGGAAACCTTGAGCAGTTCCCTGCGGCTTTTGAAGCTTCCGTTTTCCTCACGGTAGCTTACGATATTTTTAGCCAGGCTCTTGTTTATGCCTGATACATATTCAAGGAGTGAGGCGGAGGCGGTATTCAGATCAACACCGACTCGGTTAACGCAGTCTTCTACAACGGCACCCAGTGCTTCACCCAGTTTTTTCTGGTTCATGTCATGCTGGTACTGGCCAACACCTATGGACTTTGGATCGATCTTTACCAGTTCTGCCAGAGGATCCTGAACACGTCTTGCGATGGAGGCGGCACTTCTCTGACCTACATCGAAATTGGGGAACTCCTCAGTTGCCAGTTTGCTGGCGGAATAAACGGAAGCGCCGGCTTCGTTGGTTATCACATACTGAACGGGTTCTTTGATCTCGTGAAGCATCTCGACTATAACCTGCTCCGATTCTCTTGATGCGGTACCGTTTCCGACAGAGATAAGGCGTACGCCGTATTTCTTTATCAGGGCTTTGACGTCCTGTTTCGCTTCTTTTACCTTGTTCTGGGGAGCGGTGGGATAGATGACTTTTGTATCCAGCACCTTTCCGGTCTCATCGACTACGGCCAGCTTGCAGCCCGTACGGAAGGCGGGATCCCAGCCAAGTACCACCAGTCCTGCGATGGGAGGCTGCATAAGCAGCTGGTTTAAGTTTTTTCCGAATACCTCAATGGCTCCGTCTTCGGCCTGCTCGGTAAGCTCATTTCGTATGTCTCGTTCTATCGATTCCTTTATAAGACGGCGGTAGGCATCCTCACATACTTCCTTAAGATAAGGCTCGGTGACAGGATCATTGCCGTTTATCGTATTCTTTTCCAGATATGTGATGATCTTTTCTTCGGGAGCATCGATCTTAACACTCAGTACCTTCTCCTTTTCTCCGCGGTTAACGGCCAGGGTGCGGTAGCCGCTCATCTTAGCCACAGGTTCCTTAAAGTCGTAGTACATTTCATATACTGAAGCAGCTTCTTTATCCTTTGCCTCCGAAACCAGTACGCCTTCTTTCCAGCTGACGTTACGTATCCGGGTCCTGTATTCCGCATTATCCGATATTTCTTCCGCCAGTATGTCTTTTGCACCTGAAAGGGCTTCTTCTATAGTAGATACGCCCTTTTCCTCATCCAGGTATTTCTTTGCTTCCTCTTCCGCAGAATGGGAGGAGTGTTGCAGCATCAGCCATGCAGCCAGTCCTTCCAGGCCTTTTTCTTTTGCGATCATGGCCCTTGTGCGGCGCTTCTGCTTATAAGGTCTGTACAGATCCTCTACAGCTACCAGAGTCATTGCTTCTTCAATGGCTTTTTTGAGCTCCGCTGTAAGCTTACCCTGTTCCTCGATACTGCTTAATACGGTATCCTTTCTCTCCTGCAGGTTGCGCAGGTAATTAAGGCGTTCCTCCAGGTCGCGCAGTACTTCATCGTTCAGTCCGCCGTGCATTTCTTTGCGGTAACGGGCTATAAAGGGTATGGTGTTGCCCTCATCGATTAGTTTGATGACAGTCTCGACCTGGGTAGGTTTTATCTTGAGTTCGGCTGCTATAACTTTTGCTATATCCATATTATTCTCCTTGATTCTGATCACAATGTTAGCATTGTAAGATATAAACCAGGGAAAGTAAATAGCGGGTGGAATATTGCCAATTGAAACAAACAGCAGTATAATATATTGCGTCGGTTTGTGCGAAATGCACATATCATGACAGGGGAGGAGACAAGATGAAAAAGAGGCTGATAGCATTATTTACTGCCCTCAGCATGTCTGTGGCAGCTTTGAGCGGCTGTGCGGATGATGCGGAAGAAGAAGTAAACAGTACCGAAGAGAGTGGGGAAAAAGAAGAAAAGGACAGCGGCACTTCTGAAAAAACCGAAGTTAAGCGCAGCATAGGAAACAGATCTACCGATATGACAGTGAGCCGCAGCAGCGGTAAGATGACCATAGACCGCGGCAGCTACGGTAATACGTCGATGGGAAGTGACGGCACCTGGACTATATTTGTATATCTGTGCGGTACTGATCTGGAATCAGGCGGCGGTATGGCCAGCGGTGACATCGAAGAGATGCTGGCAGCCAATTCCAGTGATAAGGTGCATTATGTAATACAGACCGGCGGAACAAAAGACTGGGAAATCAGCGGTATCAATTCCAAAAAAAATGAGCGTTTTCTGATCGAGGATAACAGCCTTAAAAATGTATACAGTGAGTCCCACAGGAGTATGGCAGACATATCTACAGTTGCCGATTTCCTGCGCTGGGGTGTTCAGGAGTATCCTGCAGAGCATATGGGCGTGATCTTCTGGGATCACGGCGGCGGAAGTATTTCCGGTGTCTGCTTTGACGAGACGGATGACAGACATTCCCTTTCCCTGAGGGATCTTGATAATGCATTCTTAAGTATTTCCGATACCATGACCGACCGTTTTGAGTTCGTCGGTTTTGATGCCTGCCTGATGGGAACCATGGAGACGGCAAATATCATGGCGCCCTATGCCAGATATATGGTAGGTTCCGAGGAGATCGAACCCGGTTACGGATGGGATTATGAGCAGATGGGAGATTTCCTTGCAAAGAATCCCGATGCCAGCGGTGCGGAGCTTGGAAAGATAATATGCGACAGTTTTTATGAAATGTGTGAGGATATAGATTCGGAGGACGAAGCGACTCTGTCCGTGATCGACCTTGATAAGATAGATGACGTACTGGTAAGCTTCAACGACTTCGCAAAAGATATGTATGAAGCCGGTGATGATTCCTCTGTACTGGCAAATATGATACGCGGTATCGAAAATGCCGATAACTTCGGAGGAAACAACAGGAGTGAAGGATATACCAACATGGTGGATATGGGCGGACTTGTAGAAGCCTGCTCGGATTATTCTTCAAATGCTTCGGCTGTTCTCAAAGCATTGGATAATGCCGTGGTATATAACAAAGTGGGTTATGATCACCGCTCAGCCTGCGGCCTTTCCATGTATTATCCTCTGAGTATAGAGGGCTCCGAGGAAATGAAGATATTCGGTGATATCTGCATAAGCCCTTATTACCTTTCATTTGTTGAGCGTCAGGATTACGGCACCGTATACGGATACGGCGACAGCTATGAGCTCGATGATGAGAATACCTATTACGATGAGGAAGAAGGCATCTTCTATTTTGAGGATGAGGATCATCTGTATGCCTATGATCAGGATTCCGATACCTATTATTATTACGACGAAGATGATGACGAATGGTATGAGATGGATGACGACTGTGAATACTATGATGAAGATAATGAAGAAACCTACTATGATGAGGAAGAAGGCATCTTCTATTTTGAAGAAGACGGTATACTCTATGCGTATGATGTAAATGAAGATGTATATTATTATTATGATGAAGACGATGATGAGTGGTACGACCTGAGTGAATATGAAGAGCCCGAAGATTACAGTGATGATTACTGGTATGACGATGATGATACATGGAGTTTCGGATTCTTTGATAATTACTTTGATGAGAGCAGCGGATGCTACAGAAGTAAACCTTCCGACTCTGACCGCTGGGATTATTCGGATGATTATGAGATAACCGGAGAGAGCAAGAGGATAACGTTCTCTGAAGCACCTGCTTTCAATAAGGACGGATACTTCTCGTTTACCCTTGATGAGAAGGGTATTGAAAATGCAGCACTGGTCTATGCATATGTATTCGATATCCTGGAAGACGAGGGTGATCTGCTGCTTTTAGGTGAGACTTATGATGTATACGGTGACTGGGACAGCGGACATTTTGAGGATGGCTTTGACGGATACTGGCTGTCATTGCCCGACGGTCAGAACCTGGCTACCTTTATAGTCGATTACGATGAGGATTATATAATCTATACCTCACCCGTTAAAGTAAACGGTGAAGAGACCAATCTGCGCCTGCGCCAGAACCTTGACGATTACAGCGTCACTATAGAAGGCGTATGGAGCGGTATAGATGAAAACGGTATGGCTGCCCGTGATGTAAGAAAGCTTAAAGCCGGGGACAAGATCATACCCATGTACACAAGCTTTACAAATGATGATGAGATGGAAGAGGGCGTTTATGAAGGTGATGAATATGTCGTAGACGCCTCGACCACGATAGAATATAACTGGCTGGATGTTGCAGATTATCTGTATGCATTCTGTATCGATGATATTTATGGCGATTACTACATGTCGGACTTCGTGATGTTTGCCCTTGATGAGAATGGTGAAGTAAGTTTTTACGAAGATTAAGCCGGGAGTATCTTTATGAAGAAAAAGATTGCGGTATGTGCAAACGGATGGAGCCTTGAGGCACTGGCAGATGCATTAAAAGGATTCAAAGCCTATGCCGAAAAAGAGGATTTCGATATATTTGTTTTTATCGGCTTTGCATCCTACAGTGTTCACCGTACCCTTATGCAGGGTGAACTGAATATCTATAAACTGTGCGATCCTGCAGATTATGACGGAGTGGTCGTATTTTCGACTATGCTCAATTCCGATGAGACCGTTAAAGAGATCGTTGCCGATGCTACGGAAAAAAATGTACCCATAGTAAGCTTTGGTATGAATATAGACGGCATCCCCTCTATAACCATAGGCAATGCAACAGGTATACGCACTCTTATAACGCATCTGATAGAGGATCATGGTGTAAAAGATATCGCGTTTATGGGTGGTACCGAGGATCATGTGGACAGCCGTGAAAGACTGGAAGTTACCAGGGAAGTAATGGCTGAGCACGGTCTTAAGCTTAAGGACAGGGATGTAGTATACGGAAAATGGTCCAACCGCCGTACCATTGAAGCCCTGGACCAGCTGTTAAAAGGCAGAAAGAAGCTGCCCGAAGCGATAATCTGTGCCAATGATATCATGGCTCTGGCAGTATGTACCGAGCTTGAAAAAAGAGGTGTGGATGTTCCCGGACAGGTTAAAGTTACCGGTTTTGACAATGTTGACAGCGGAAAGATATTCTTCCCTGCGCTCACTACGGTAAAGCAGGATTTTGAGACCGTTGCAAAAAAAGCCTGTGAGATCATATACGGTAAGCCCTGTTCAAAGAAAAAACCGCCCCGTATAGTTGTGCCGACGATACCGGTGATCGCTGAGAGCTGCGGCTGTCAGAACATAGAATACGGAATGATGCGCAGAACATACTGCAGGCAGTCTTTCCAGAGATCGCAGGATGATAATCTGGTCGAGCAGAATGAAAGAGTTTTGCGTGAGCGTATCTCGGATGTCTCCGATTATGAGGACATGAAAGAGAGATTGCAGCAGCATTATCTGGGTAATCACCAGTATGAAGGTTCGGCGTTCTATATGGTATTTAATGAAGAATACTTCAAGAACGTTATGGCGTCGGATGAGGAAGTATGCGGAGACGGACTTAAGGGAAATCTTGATGTGGCTGTTGCAGTCAGGGGAGATAAACTCCTGGATGTTAAGAGTGTGAGCAGTGATGTGCTGATACCCGCATATAAAAAGAAGAAAAACGAACAGCATGTATTTTATCTGATGCCTCTTCATTATTATCAGTACAATTACGGATATCTCGTATTTACTGATGATCCTTATGTTCTGAAGGAATCAATGATATATACGTATCTTGAGAAGATGCAGCAGTCACTGCGTCTGCTGCGTATCAACTTAAGACTTAAACAGCTGTATGATAAGGATTCCATGACCGGACTTTATAACAGGTTCGGATATGAGAATAAGGCACTGCCGCTGTATGATGAGAGTATTAAAAACGGCACCAGGCTGACGGTACTCTTTGTTGATATCAATTCAATGAAGAGGATCAACGATACCTACGGTCATGAGCAGGGAGATATAGCGATAAAGACCGTTGCAGCTTCCATAGAGGAAAACCTGGAGAAAGACTGGGTAGCAGTGCGTTACGGCGGAGATGAATTCCTTGTTATAGTACCCAACTGCGGCAAGCAGAAAGCTGCAGGTGTTAAGAAGCGTATAGAGGAACGTATAGAGGAGAAAAAGAAAGAGAACAAGCTGCCATATGAACTTACGGCGAGTATAGGTTATGTCACGACCGAGCCAAAGGAGCGGCCTAACGCAGATCTATGGGATTACGTCCGTGAAGCAGATGCACTGATGTATCTGATAAAGAAAAGGATCCATGGGGAGTAGGAAAACCTGCTCCCTTTTTTATTGCCATCAAAGGTGATAATCCGTATAATCAAAGCATGAGACTATTTACGGAAATGAAACTCGTCGGAGACGGCTATGCCGGGGGCTTCTCCTGCGGACTTACAATGCACGGCAGCCGGACTATGGAGCGATTTGCTCTTAAGGAAGGCAATGAGGAATTTGAAGAAGGAAAGACTGTCTACGAGGATGAAGAAGGTCTTGTTCTTTCGCTGACCAAAAAGAGGGACGGGGAGGCCCTCAGGGTTAAAACCTCTGTTGCAAACAACAGCGGCAAAAGAGTGAACCTTGAAATGCTTACGAGTTTTGCTTTGGGGAGTGTCCCCGCAGACAGGATACACCGTCTTCAGACTTTCTGGAGCGCGGAAGGAAAACTGCGTACTGAAAGCGTGAAGGATCTGCATCTTGAGCCTTCGTGGAACCGCTGTGGACTGCGTATAGAAAAGTTCGGCAACAACGGTTCGATGCCGGTACGAAAATATTTTCCGTTCCTGGCACTCGAAGACAGCGCTACAGGGGAGTTCATCGGGATACAGCTTTATCTGGCATCGACCTGGCAGATGGAGATCATATGTAAGGAGGATGACAGCCTTACCGTGACTGGTGGACTTGGTGACAGAGACTTCGGTCAGTGGATGAAGACACTGGAAGCCGGAGAGAGTTTTGATGCTCCGGAAGCTGTGATCGCAAAGGGAAGATCGCTGTATGAGGTGTGTGATGCTCTGGTAAAAGCCCAGCATCCGGCTATTTCGGATGTTGACAGCGGCATGGGGATCATGTTCAACGAATACTGTACCACCTGGGGCAATCCTTCGTTTGAAAACGTCAAAAAGATCGCCGATAAGCTGGAAGGTAAGGGTATAAAATTCCTGGTGATCGATTCGGGATGGTATGGGGCAGATGCCTGGTGGGAATGTGTAGGTGACTGGAAGGTCAATGAAGAGCGATTCCCCGGGGGCATGAAACCTATCGCAGATTATATCCGTTCGAAGGGGATGATCCCAGGTCTATGGTACGAGATGGAATCACTTGCTTCCGGAAGTGTTCATTATAATGAAGCCGAACACCTGATAAGAAAGGATGGAGTACCGCTTACAATAGGCGGCAGACGTTTCTGGGATCTGGAAGATCCCTGGGTGATCGATTATCTTTCGGAGAAGGTTATAGCTCTGCTTAAGGAAGCCGGCTTCGGTTATCTTAAGGTGGATTATAACGATACCCTGGGTATGGGATGTGACGGAGCCGAAAGCATGGGTGAAGCATTAAGGCGTAAGGTAGCAGCTTCCCAAAGGTTCTTTGAAAAGATAAGAAACGCGATCCCGGGCATAGTGATAGAGAACTGCTCCAGCGGCGGCCACAGGCTGGAGCCTTCCATGATGCAGCTGTGCAGCCAGGCCAGCTTCTCCGATGCGCATGAGATAAAGTCGATCCCGCTGATCGCAGCCAACATGCACAGGGTGATAAAGCCTGAACAGAGTCAGATATGGGCAGTGTTAAGAGCGAAGGACAGCCGGGAGAGGATAGAGTATTCGCTTATCGCCACCTTATTCGGGCGCATGTGTCTCAGCGGTGATATCTACGATCTGTCCGATGAACAGTGGGCAGCAGTGGAAGAAGGAATGGAGTTCTACCGTATGGCAGCGGATATCATTCAGAAGGGTAAGACCATACTGCACCGCTATGAGGAAACCGGATATAACGAGCCGAAGGGGCAGCAGCTTCTTATACGTGAATGGAACGGAAAGTACCTTGCCATACTGCATCGTTTTGCGGATTCCGTTAAGTGGGAACCCGAAATACCCGCCGGAGGCAGGGTAATAGCCGAATTTGGCAGCGGAAGCGGCGATTTTAGTGCAAAATCATGGGTTTATGAGGCCTAAACACGTTGACCATTGTGCAATTTGATGATAAAATTGTACATACTATATCTTCAGGGAAGGAGAATTGTGTATGAAGTGGTTAAATAATGTAAGTGTAAGAGGAAAGCTTCTGATCATAACCATACCACTTGCCATTGCTCTCGTATTTTCGGTTGTGTTCATGGCTGTAGAGATCCGTACTACCCATTCAGAGACTTCGGCTGTTTATTACGATATCCTCTATACCGTTAACAGCAATCTTGTAAATGCTGACCGTGACTTCTATCAGTCTATGAAAGGCGGTATGCAGTACTACGATTTTATCAACGGATTCACCGGAGCTCCTCCCGAGTTTGCGGCAACCCAGCTGCCCGGTGCGCTGGATGATTACAACAGTAACAAGCAGCAGGTATATGATAAGGTCCGTCTTGCAGTAGATACTGCAAAGCAGAATGAGGATCTGTTTACCTCCGTTAAATCCGAGGCAGGGACAACATTCAAGGAAGAGGCCCAGCTTTTTGAGGATGATATGGTAGCATGGGAGGCAGCCTTTAATATAGAAGCCAACACCGGTGACTGGGAAGCATATCACAATACGTTTTCCACTACTAGGGATACGCTTGATCATATGCAGCAGATAACCGAGACCTGGGCCGAAGAAGAGAATGCCCAGCTGCTTAAGGAGATCCAGGGAAGAGTTGTTACCATAGCGTTGCTTTACATTATCCTTATGATAGTGCTCACAGTTATCGTGGTATTTGTTGTCCGTGGTATCCGCCTTGGTATCAGACGTGTTACCGATAATCTGGATGAGCTTGCAAACGGAAATCTTACCCTTTCCTATCCGGATGATTCCGATATAGGAAGAGATGATATAGGTCAGATAACAAAGAGTGCAAAGATGCTCACTGCAAAGTTAAGGGATGTTATGTCCCAGAGCCATGCTATGTCTGAAGAAGTTACAACTACCAGTGCAGACCTTGCAGACAGCGCATCACAGGCTACACAGGCATCTGAACAGGTTACCGATGCGGTTACCGAGGTTTCAAAGGGCGCTGTGGCACAGGCTGAAAGTGTTGAGAATGCGGTTAATGAGACCGATGAGATCGGTAAGAACATTGAGAATATCAGCGGTGCGGTAAGCGAGATGGACCGTTATGCGGAAGAGATGAAGGATGCCTGCGATAAGGCCATGAGCTCACTGGATAAGCTGATCCGCCAGAGCGAAGAGGTTACGGCATCAGTTAAGGATATCAGTGATACCATCAATTCCACCAACGAATCAGCAAAGTCGATCTCCGAGTTTACGCAGGCCATTACCGATATCGCTACACAGACCAACCTGCTTTCACTCAATGCTTCGATAGAGGCAGCACGTGCAGGCGATGCAGGCCGTGGTTTCGCGGTAGTTGCAGATGAGATCCGTCAGCTGGCAGACCAGTCCAGCAACAGTGCAGACAAGATCAAGTCTATCGTTGAAAAACTCCTCGCTGACTCTGCTTCATCCGTCAGTGTTCTTGAGAAGCTCAACGAAAGCTTTGGTGTTCAGGCACAGCAGCTTGAATCCACCAAGGATAATATGGAATCCATGTCCGGTAATGTTGCAAGCGTTAAGAATACATCTTCCGACATCTCCAAGCAGGCAGGCATGCTCAATGATGCAAAGAACGGCCTTCTGGAGATAATCTCCGATCTGTCTGCCATCTCCGAAGAGAATGCGGCATCCACTGAGGAGACCAATGCATCCATGGAAGAGCTGAACGCAACCTTTACGATAATAAGCGAATCTGCAAGCAGACTGCAGGGCCTTGCGGAGGATCTGAAGAACAATATCAGTTACTTTAAAGTATAAAGAGATCATGTGAGATCTGCGATACACGGGGGCAGTTTTTTGCCTCACTTGAAATACCGTATTTGTTTTTTTCAAGTGATACAAAAGTGCTGTCCCCGTGTATCATATGGAAGAGCTGAATGTGATATACGATCATAAGCGAAGCGGCCGGAAGGTACAGACAGGATAAAAGGCGTTTATGGATCATAGGATATTTTATTCAACAATACTTACGGTGCTGGTGATACTGGATATCATATGTGCCGTTATGAGTTTAAGGTCGAAAAGACCCGTTGGCAAAGCCATGGGTCTTCTCGACCTGTCTTTTGTTCCCCCTATATTAGGTAATCTGATCATAATAGGAACATCACTGCGACCGGTGGCGATCTTCGGCTATTATATGTATTTCCTGGGAATGGACTGCATTATGGCCAGTGTTGTGAATTATACTAACGAGTACTGTAAGGGTACAGGGGACGGCCAGCGTAAACCTACGGTAATGTATCTGATAGTCATTGCTGATGCTGTCCAGCTTCTGGCAAATCCTTTCACCGGGCACGCCTTTGATGTGGAACCCATAGATGTGCAGGGGCTGATCTATTACAGACTGGTGCCTTATTTTGGACAGACTATACACCGTGTTGTAGATTATGGAGTTTTTATCTGCGTACTTCTGATATTTATTCTTACTATCGCAAAAACGATAAGGATATACAGGGAAAAGTATACTGTTATACTGATAGCCATGCTTTCGGTTGCCGTAAGCCAGACTTATTTTATCTTTTCCCGTACTCCCATAGACCGCTCCATGATAGGCTACGGTTTTCTGGGTATCCTTATGACTTATCTTTCGATCTATTACAGACCGCTGCGTCTTCTGGACCGAATGCTTTCCGATATAGTTTCCGGCATGCCTGCGGCAATGTATCTGTATGATCCGGACAATAAGTGTATATGGGCCAACGAGCCGGGATATAAGCTGGCCGGAGTTACGGAAAGGGAGCTTTATAAGGTCACGGAAAAACTGGCGGAGATCTTCGGAAAAAAGGGCTTTTCGGATGATGAATGGTCGGAGAACCATGTGATAGGCGAAGGATCAAACGCCAGGTATTATTATGTTGAAAAACGGAATATAAAGTATAAGAAAAAAGCTCTGGCAGGGTGTTATCTTTCCGTAAGAGATGATACCGAAGAGCATCTGCGCATGGAAAGAGAATATTACAATACTACCCACGACAGCCTTACGGGTCTCTATACCAAGCAGTATATGTATGAATGTATTAAGAAGAAACTTACAGAAGACCAGGATACAAAGTATCTTGTGATATATATAGATGTTAAGAATTTCAAGATAGTTAATGACGTCTTCGGCGCGGACTTCGGTGATCTGGCTATTCAGCAGATAGCGGACCGTATAAGGGAAGACATGACGGAAGCCTGTATATACGGAAGGCTTGAGGGAGATACCTTCGGTGCGTTCATGCCGGTAATGGAATTCAATGCGGATCTGCTGGAAGAGAAGCTGGGCAATTTTATCATACGTGACGGATCCATAGAACATCCGCTGCAGATAAATGCCGGGGTATATGTGTTGTCGAATGATGATACGGAAGTGTCCGTTATGTTTGACAGGGCGCACCTTTCGCTTTCATCACTTAAAGATTATAAGACCCATGTGGCATATTATGACGGAAACATAAGGGAGAAGGTGCTGGAATCCCAGAGACTGTGTACGGAGCTTCCGCAGGCAATGGAGACTATGCAGGTAAGACCATATCTGCAGCCCATTGTAGACCGCGAAGGTAAGGTGGTGGGAGCAGAGGCTCTGGTCAGATGGATACATCCCATAAACGGTTTTATGCCACCCGTCAAGTTCGTTCCCCTTTTTGAAAAGAACGGCCTTATAGTTGAAGTGGACAGGCATATGTGGCGCTGTGCCTGCAGGCAGCTTGCCAAATGGAAAGGGAAGCACGATGATGTGTTCATTTCCGTCAACATTTCTCCCAAGGATTTCTATTATATCGATGTGGTATCAGAGATAAAGGCTCTGGTAAAGGAATATGATATCGAGCCTGTAAAGCTGAGACTGGAGATCACCGAGACCGTAATGATGAACGGCGCCGATGACAGGATGAAGATGCTGGAGGAGCTGAGGGAAGCCGGCTTCATAGTGGAGATGGATGATTTCGGAAGCGGTTATTCATCACTGAACCTCCTTAAGGATATGCCGGTGGATGTCCTTAAGATCGACATGGAATTCCTTTCCGGTGATGAGGATAACGGCAGATCGGATACGATAATAAAACATATCATAAAGATGACGGAGGAGCTTGATATGTCTTCCCTTACGGAGGGTGTCGAGACTTCCGGACAGTTTAAGCAGCTTACGAAAATGGGATGCAGGCTCTTCCAGGGGTATTATTTTGCAAAACCCATGCCTGTAGAGGAATTTGAGATATTTGCTTTTGATAAAGAGGATAAATAATTTACTGGACTTTTTAGGAATATATCTATATAATTATTAGTTGGTATGCGAGTAAGCAATGAAAAAAAGCAGAAGGACAAGCGTAAAGCTTTTGCTCTGCTGGGCATGATAAGCCAGTTCGGGATAACGATGATGGTCCCGATCTTTCTCTGCTTTTTCGCAGGCAGGTTTTTGGATAAACATTTCGGTACGGTGTGGTGGACGATAATACTGTTTTTTGTCGGTGCACTGGCCGGGTTCAGGAATATATACGTATTAGCCAAGAAGTATTTTAAGAATGATGAAGGACAGGTGGATAACCCACAGCGCTCTGGTGGAGCTATGGATAGGGATAGTGCTCTGGGGAGCGGTGCTTCAGATACCGATTCTGATATTCCTTGAGAGAAAGGGATATCACAGTCTGGGGCTCTGGCTGGGAGCTGCGGCCGCGATACTGGTAGCCAAACATATGGAATATACCATAGGTAAGGCTCTGGATGCAGGTGAGGCCGGTGCAAACAAACAGATGTGGATAGGATACCTGATAAGATATTTCGGCATGGCCGTTTTTCTGGCAGTGCTGGGTATCACGGGAGTAGCGGATGTGATAGCTGCTTTTGCGGGACTTATCACACTTAAGCTTTCGGCTTATGTACAGCCGCTGACCCACAAAATATCCGTTGCGGTATGCGGAGAAGAAGCTTTCTACCGGGAGATGGTATCACCGGAGGAGCAGGATGAGATGATGAAGGCCGCGAAACAGGAATAAGAAAGGTAACTTTTATGGGAGCAAACATGCTTTTATCCTCTGATGATCTGGGGTTCATGATAGAGGGGGTATTCTCCTTTAAGATAGGAGATCAGACTCTCTGGATAACCACCTCTCATATATGTCTTCTGATAGTACTTCTGGTACTTGTGATATTTTCATTTTTTGCAAAAGCCGCACTCAGCAAGGGCGGTGAGGTTCCTTCGGGCTTCCGCAATATCGTGGAGATGATAGTGGAGCTTCTTGACGGCATAGTTGACGGTACCATGGGTAAGTTCGCACCCGGTTTTCGCAATTATATCGGTACCATCTTTATATTTATCCTTTTCAGCAATATATCGGGTCTTCTGGGACTCAGGCCTCCCACGGCGGATTACGGTGTTACCTTCCCTCTGGGTATCCTGACCTTTACCATTGTTACGGTACAGAAGTTCCGTTATCAGAAAGTCAGCGGTGTTATCAAGGGATTGTGCGACCCCTGGCCTTTCTGGCTGCCGATCAACCTGATCGGTGATTTCGCGGTACCTATCTCACTGAGCCTGCGTCTTTTCGCAAACGTGCTCTCCGGTACCGTTATGATGGCACTCGTATACGGTCTGCTCAAGGTAATAGCTTATGCATGGCCCGCAGTGCTGCATGTTTACTTTGATATGTTCTCAGGTGCCATACAGACATACGTGTTCTGTATGCTCACCATGACATATATATCCAGTGCGATGGAAACGGAATAATTATTTAAGGAGGAAGCTGTTATGAATTTTACTGGATCGGGAGAAATGTTTAATGACGCATTTATCCTCGGATGTTCCGCAATAGGTGCGGGTCTTGCGGTTATCGCAGGTATCGGCCCCGGTGTAGGTCAGGGTATCGCTGCCGGACACGCTGCTGCTGCAGTAGGACGCAACCCCGGTGCCAAGGGTGATGTTACATCTACCATGCTTCTGGGTCAGGCCGTAGCAGAGACCACCGGTCTTTATGGTCTGCTTGTAGCAATGCTTCTTATGTTTGTGCATCCCTTCAAGACCAACTAAGGAACGGATCTGAAAGTATAAAGAAAGGAGGCTTACGGGCTGACCAATGGAAATGTATATGTTATTGGAAGCCGGCGAACAGATGGCGCCGCGTATGTTCGGCCTGGACCTGCAGCTCCTCTTTGATTCGGGGCTGACACTGCTGGCTGTCTTTGTACTGTTCCTTATCCTTTCCTATAATCTGTTCAATCCCGCCAGGAAGATCTTAAAGGATCGCCGTGACAGGATACAGAATGATATTGCCGTAGCCCAGAATGACAAGGACGAGGCTCTTAAGCTTAAAGAGGAATACGAGAACAAGCTTAAGGAAGTGGATAAAGAAGTGGAGCAGATCTTAAGTGATGCCCGCAAACGTGCTCTTGCCAGCGAGAACAAGATCGTTGACGAGGCGAGAAAAGAAGCGGCTGCCATTTTAGAGCGTGCCAATAAGGAAGCGGAGCAGGAGAAGCTGCGCGTTGCCGATGAGGTAAAGCAGGAAATGGTAAATATCGCGTCACTTATGGCGTCCAAGGTAGTGGCAGGAAGGATCGATACCAGTGTGCAGGATGCGCTGGTAGATGAGACATTAAAGGAAATAGGTAACGATACATGGCTAAGCTAATTGCGGGTACATACGGAGAAGCCCTGTTTTCACTCGCTTGTGAGGAAAACAAGATAGACTCACTGTATGAAGAGGTTATGTCCCTGGAGAATATCCTGGCACAGAACCCTGATCTGACAGTCCTTATGAATCACCCCAAGGTGACCAAAGAGGAAAAGCAGAAGGTTATAGAAGAAGTTTTTGCAGGACGCGCCAGCGGAGAACTGACGGGTTTCCTTAATCTGTTACTGCAAAAAGACCGTTATGCGCAGCTGCCGGCCATACTTAAATATTTTGAGGCCAGGGTAAAGGAGTATAAGGGTATCGGTGTGGCATATGTCACTTCGGCCATGGAGCTTTCCCAGGCACGTAAAAAAGAGATAGAAGAAAAGCTCATAAGCACCACCTCATACAAGTCCATGGAGATGAATTACAGCGTGGACGAAAGCCTTATCGGAGGACTTGTTATCCGTATAGGCGACCGTGTGGTGGATTCGAGCATAAAGACCAAGCTGGAAGGCTTGAAGAGAGAGTTGATCGCATAAAGTTTTAAGGAGATAAGATCCATGAATCTGAGACCAGAAGAGATAAGTTCGGTGATCAAAGAGCAGATCAAGCGCTATGCCGACAAGCTGGAGGTTTCCGAAGTAGGTACCGTTATCCAGGTGGCTGACGGTATCGCCCGTGTTCATGGCCTTGAAAAGGCTATGCAGGGTGAGCTGCTGGAATTCCCCGGTGAAGTATACGGCATGGTCATGAACCTTGAGGAAGATAATGTGGGTGCAGTGCTTCTGGGCAGCAGCCGCAATATCAACGAAGGTGATACCGTAAAGACTACGGGCCGCGTGGTTGAGGTGCCTGTAGGCGATGAGATGCTGGGCCGTGTAGTTAATGCTCTTGGACAGCCCATAGACGGCAAGGGACCCATTGCTACAACCAAGTTCCGTCAGATCGAACGTGTGGCAAGCGGCGTTATCACCCGTCAGTCAGTGGATACCCCGCTGCAGACCGGTATCAAGGCTATCGACTCCATGGTGCCTATCGGCAGGGGCCAGCGTGAGCTGATCATCGGTGACCGTCAGACAGGTAAGACGGCCATCGCAATAGATACGATAATCAATCAGAAGGGCCAGAATGTTAAGTGTATATACGTAGCTATCGGCCAAAAGGCTTCCACCGTTGCTTCCATAGTGAAGACACTGGAAGAATACGGTGCAATGGCATATACCACCGTAGTTGCCGCTACGGCTTCCGAGCTGGCTCCTCTGCAGTATATAGCACCTTATTCAGGATGCGCTATCGGTGAGGAATGGATGGAGGCAGGTCAGGATGTACTGGTCATCTATGATGACTTAAGTAAACATGCAACTGCATACCGTACACTCTCCCTGCTGCTGAGACGTCCCCCGGGGCGTGAGGCATATCCCGGTGACGTATTCTATCTGCACAGCCGTCTTCTCGAGCGTGCAGCCAGAATGAACAAGGATTACGGCGGTGGTTCACTTACCGCATTACCTATAATCGAAACACAGGCAGGCGACGTATCGGCATACATCCCGACCAACGTTATCTCCATTACCGACGGCCAGATCTATCTGGAGACCGAAATGTTCAACTCCGGTTTCCGTCCTGCTATCAATGCAGGTCTGTCCGTATCCCGTGTAGGTGGTTCCGCACAGATCAAGGCAATGAAGAAGATCGCAGGTCCCATACGTCTTGAGCTGGCACAGTACAGAGAGCTTGCAGCTTTCTCACAGTTCGGATCCGAGCTTGATGCAGATACCAAAGAGCG
Organism: Lachnospiraceae bacterium; assembly: GCA_017539565.1. Taxonomy (GTDB): domain Bacteria; phylum Bacillota; class Clostridia; order Lachnospirales; family Lachnospiraceae; genus NK4A136. The sequence continues at coordinate 14,114 of JAFYCS010000091.1, read as the reverse complement.
TCTGGCACAGGGCGAGCGTATCCGTGAGATGCTCAAGCAGCCCCAGTACAAGCCCATGCCCGTTGAGTATCAGATCATCATAATCTATGTGGCTACCAAGAAGTACTTACTGGATATTCCCGTAGAAGATGTACTGCGTTTTGAGAGTGAACTGTTTGAATATGTTGATACCAAGTATCCCGAGATCCCCGAGAGCATCCGCAAGGATAAGGAAATGAAGCCGGAGATAGAGGAGAAACTTGTAAAAGCTATCGAAGAATTTAAGAAGAATTTTTAAGGGTGAAGCTTTATGGCATCCATGAGAGACATTAAAAGGCGCAAGACCAGTGTTGAGAGCACACAGCAGATAACCAAGGCTATGAAGCTGGTTTCTACCGTGAAGCTGCAGCGTGCAAAGGCGAGAGCCGAGCAGAGTAAGTTCTACTTCCGCGCCGTATATGAGACGGTCACCTCCATACTTGCAAAAGCCGGTGCGGTGGATCATCCGTATCTTAAGGCCGGCGAGAGCGGTAAGAAGGCTGTTATCCTTATCAGTTCCAACAAGGGTCTGGCAGGCGGATACAATTCCAACGTGATCAAGCTCATTACACGTAATGAAGAATTCAATAAGGACAATACCACCATCTATGCCATAGGTAAGAAGGGTAAGGATGCCTTAATGCGCGCGGGTTATCCCATTATGAAGGATTTTTCCGAAGCCATTGAGGAGCCCGTATATAAAGACGGTATGATCGTTACCCAGGATCTGCTTAAGGCATTTGAGGAAGGGGAGATAAGCGAGATTTATCTGGCTTATACATTCTTTAAGAATACCGTGAGCCATGTGCCCACTCTTATTAAGCTCCTTCCCGTGGATGTGGATACCGTACAACAGGATATAGACGGAGACGGTGTTACAGATGAAAAGCCTGCTCCTACGGCGCCTATGAATTTTGAACCTGCGGATGAAGAGGCATTAAACCTCATCATTCCCAAATATATTTCCAGTCTGATCTACGGTGCCCTGATATCCGCCCAGGCAGCAGAAAACGGTGCGCGTATGCAGGCAATGGATAATGCAACAAACAATGCAGCCGAGATGATCGATCATCTGGCACTGCTCTATAACAGAGCACGTCAGGGCAAGATCACTACAGAGCTTACCGAGATCATTGCGGGTGCAGATGCTATCTCTTAAGGAGGGGCCCGCACGAAGCGTACTCCGGAGAATGTCATCCTGAGCAGCGTATAATAAGTGTCATCCTGAGGAGCGCAGCGACGAAGGATCTTGACAGAAGTACAGGAATAGATAATTGTAAGGAAGGAAAAAAGTATGGCAGCAGAAAAGAAAGGCAGACTGACACAGATCGTCGGTGCAGTGCTGGACGTTAAGTTTGACGGGGAGCTTCCCGAGATCAACGAGGCTATCCGCATCAAGCGAAATGACGATACTACACTGGTGGTAGAGGTTGCGCAGCATCTGGGTGATGATACCGTACGCTGCGTTGCTATGGGTCCTACGGACGGACTTGTAAGAGGTATGGATGCTATCGCAACAGGCGCACCCATAAGCGTTCCCGTAGGTGAGAAAACCCTGGGCCGTATCTTTAACGTATTGGGCGAGCCCATCGACAACAAGCCCGCACCCACAGATGTGGAATATGAGCCCATTCACAGACCTGCGCCTGCTTTTAAAGAGCAGAGTACCGAGCAGGAAATGCTGGAGACAGGTATCAAAGTCGTTGACCTGCTCTGTCCTTATCAGAAGGGTGGAAAGATAGGACTCTTCGGTGGTGCCGGCGTTGGTAAGACGGTGCTTATCCAGGAGCTGATCCGTAATATAGCAACTGAGCATGACGGTTTCTCCGTTTTCACCGGCGTTGGTGAGCGTACCCGTGAGGGTAACGACCTTTATCACGAAATGAGTGAGAGCGGCGTTATCGATAAGACGGCCATGATCTTCGGACAGATGAACGAGCCCCCCGGGGCACGTATGCGTGTGGGTCTGACAGGTCTGACCATGGCAGAGTATTTCCGTGATAAGGGCGGTAAGGACGTGCTGCTCTTCATCGACAACATATTCCGATTCACACAGGCAGGTTCGGAGGTTTCAGCGCTCCTTGGCCGTATGCCTTCCGCCGTTGGTTATCAGCCTACACTGCAGACAGAGATGGGTGCTCTTCAGGAGCGTATCACCTCTACCAGGAACGGTTCCATCACTTCCGTTCAGGCCGTATATGTGCCTGCGGACGACCTGACCGACCCTGCGCCTGCAACAACATTCGCACATCTGGATGCAACCACCACCCTTAACCGTGCGATATCCGAGCAGGGTATCTACCCCGCAGTGGATCCTCTGGATTCCACTTCACGTATACTGGATCCCCGTATCGTAGGTGAGGAGCATTATCAGGTAGCACGTGGCGTACAGGCTATCCTTCAGAGATATAAGGAACTGCAGGATATCATCGCCATCCTGGGTATGGATGAACTTTCCGAAGAAGACAAGCAGGTGGTAAGCCGTGCACGTAAGGTACAGCGTTTCCTGAGCCAGCCTTTCTTCGTAGCAACACAGTTCACAGGTATCGAAGGCAAGTACGTGCCCATCAACGAGACTATCCGCGGATTTAAGGAGATACTTGCAGGTAAGCATGACGATATCCCTGAGAGTGCATTTCTTAATGCGGGTACTATCGACGAGGTTGTGGCAAGAGCAAATAAGTAGAGTACTTAATGAGGATAAGCCGTAGGCGCGATCCGAATTTAGTACGAACTTACCCGAGGAGATTAATGAGAACAAGCCGTAGGCGCAGTTCGAATTTAGCGATGTCGGGTTTCCGAAGGGATATAATAGATTTAGGTATAATAAATGGATACATTCAAATTAAGCGTTGTCACTCCTGAGCGTGTATTCTTTGAGGGTGACTGCGAGATGGTAGAATTTAATACTACAGAGGGCGAGATCGGTATTTATAAAAATCATGTGCCCATGACCGTTATCGTCAGCCCCGGTGTACTGTATATGCAGCTTCCCGAAGGCGAAAAGAAGGCAGCTCTGCATGCAGGTTTTGTTGAGATACTCCAGGATAAGGTTACTATCCTGGCGGAGCTTATAGAGTGGCCCGATGAGATTGATGAGCAGAGGGCAGAGAGCGCCGGGCAAAGAGCACGTGAGCGTATAGCTGCAAGAGGCGATGATCTGGATATGGACAGAGCCGAAGCTGCACTTAAACGTGCCATCGCCAGAATCAATTCGCTGAAATGATCTGAGTAGTGAAAGTTAAGCATTTTTCCAAAGGAATATTAAGGATCATCTATTGCGGGAGCATTTTTATGCTCTCGCTTATTTTGCTTGGGAGATTAATGAACAGGGGCAATACCGATATGACGGTGGAGATGTCCGGAGCCACAATGCCGCTGCTGTGTCTGATGTGCGGCGATATGGAATATAACGAGATGCAGCCATATTCACAGGAGATGGATATACTGCGGATGAACGATCATATAACGCCGCTTGGCAGCGACCGAAGTTTAGATTTTAAGATCGAGATGTACGGGAATGAGATCGAGCGTCTGTCATTTCAGCTAAGGTCCCTTCAGGACGAACGACTCATAGAAGAAACCCAGATATTCGATTATGCCAGGGCCGCGGATACGGTAACGGGAAGTGTTACCATAAAGGACCTGATGAAGAACGGAACGGAGTATTCATTCTGTTTCCTGTTGCAGACTACGAACGGAAAGCTGCTGCGATATTATACCAGGGTGATCCCCATGAGCGATCATTCCCTCTGGAGCAAGCTGGATTATGCTTTTTATTTTCATAATGCCACCTTTGATAAAGCAAAGGCAAAGATCGAACTCCCCACTTATCTGGAAAGTAACAAGCAGGGCGATAACAGCAGTTTTACCTATGTGGATATCCATTCCAGTGTAGAGCAGGTAAGCTGGGGCAGCCTTGACGTTGAGCGTGTGATAAAAGCAAGGGCCAAAGTCAGGGAAATAGATGGGGACTCCGCACAGATAGTTCTTGAATATACGGTAAAGGTTAACGAAGGAGACCGGGAAGCATATTGCTTCGTTGAAGAGTTTTACCGTATGCGTTTAGGTAAAGAGAGGATATACCTGCTGGAGTATAACCGCCGTATGGAGGAAGCTTTTGATCCGGATAACTATGTCATAGCCTCCAATAAAATTCAGCTGGGTATGATACCGGACTACATAGAAAAGAAAGAGAGCAATGACGGACATATCCTGGCATTTGCCAATTGCGGAAGACTCATGTCATATGATTCCAGCGGTAACAAGCTGGCGTATATATTCGGATTTTACCGTAAGGATCTGAAGGACAGGCGTGAGACCTGCAGGCTTCATGATATACGTATCTTTGATGTTGATGAAACCGGCGATGTGGTATTCGGCGTCTGGGGTTATATGAACTGCGGCAATCATGAAGGTACCATGGGAGTGGCAGTATATCATTATGACTGTATGCTCAATACCGTGGAGGAGATGCTTTTTGTTCCATATGCCGGCGGCTACGAACTGCTCAGGCAGGATATGGAGAGACTCTGTTACGCAAGTGAGAACAAGCTTTATATCTTAAAGGACGCGGATCTGCTGGAGATAGATCTGCATGACAGAAGTTTGAGGAAACTTGCGGAGGAACTTCCCGCGGACGGACTGATCTCTTCACAGGATCAGAATACCATAGCCTGGGGAAACGGTAAGGATATCTATTCATCCGATACCGTATTCATTAAGAATCTCATAAACGGTACATCTGCTGCCATAGAAGCATCTTCGGGAGAAAGGGTAATGCCCATAACCTTCTTCGGAAATGATCTGGTATACGGTGTGGCAAGGCAGAGGGATATCACCCTGGATGAGAACGGCCATACATTATTTCCCATGTATACAGTCAGCATACGCGGTGAATCGGGTATCATACTCAAAGAATACAGACAGGAAGCATGCTATATTACAGCCGTTGAACAGCTGGGTGACATGATCAACTTAAGCCGCATGACCTATGATGAGAACGGCGTACTCACAGCCATGCCCGATGATCAGATACTGAACAACAGTACCGGCGTCAATGACAAGAACGTTCTGGAAAGTGCGGTCACAGAGACCTACGAGACTATAAGGCGTCTTGTACTCCGTAACGAAGTAGATCTGGGCTCCCTGCAGCTTATGGAACCCAGGCTGGTGATCTATGAAGGTGAAAGACAGGTAGATACCGATAACAACACCAAGGTCGAAGGCTTTGACCTGTTTACCGGCGGTCATCTGAGTGAACGCTGTATTTACTGTTATGACGCAGTGGAGAAAGCATTTAGCAGCGGCGGGGCGGTGCGCGATGCCAGAGGTGTGGCAGTTTACAGACGTACTACTCTTCCCGCAAAGAACCAGATAATGGCGATAAGCGGATCCGTATCCGCAAACGGAGCAGAACCGGAAGACTATAAAAAGGACTGCCTTGAGACCTGGTTTGCCTATGAAGGCTGCGAGTATACGGGAAAGATGGAAATGCCGGGACGTAAGATCCTGGATCTGTCCGGTGTGCCCATGGATGCGGTGCTGTATTATGTCGCTAATGAAGAGCCCGTCTTTGTTGAATTAAAGGACGGATCGGCCATGCTGATAGTGGGTTATAATGAGTACAATGTGGTGGTTATGAATCCGGCTGTTAAAGAGCAGGTATATAAGATAGGCCGTAATGATGCCACAAAGCTGTTCTTACAGGGCGGTAACCGCTTTATGAGCAGTGTGGCTCTGGGAGATTGACGATGAGTCTGCGTAAAGAGCTTGAAAGCTATGCGGAAAAAGGAATGATATCTTTCCATATGCCGGGGCATAAGGGCAGGCTTGATCCCATAGATGTGACGGAGCTGCCCGGACTGGATGATCTGTATGCGCCGGACGGAATGATAAAGGATGCGTTGGACAGGGCGGCAGCATTTTACGGATCAGATCGCTGCTTCTATCTGGTAAACGGAAGTACCGTGGGTGTGCTGACTGCCATAAGTGCGGCCGTAAAAAAAGGCGGCCACATGATAATGCAGAGGGCATCTCATAAGAGCGCTTACCATGCCGCGGTGATCAGGGACATAAAACTCTCTTATATTTTTGAGGAGTGCGATCCGCTATGCGGCGCAGGCTGCGGTGTGAGCCTGCGGTCGGTTAAGGAAGCGGTAGAGGCCGATCCTCCGGCAGAAGCTGTATTTATAACATCACCCTCTTATGAAGGAATTGCATCTGATGTGAAAGAGATAGCTTCTTATCTGCATTCTGTCGGAAAGAAGCTGATCGTCGATGCGGCTCACGGAGCACATTTTGCTTTTTCGGAGCATTTTCCGCAGTGTGCCGTTGCTGCCGGAGCCGACTATGTTGTGATGAGTCTTCACAAGACCATGCCATGTCCCAATCAGGCAGCTTTACTGCATGTCAGGGAAGGACTTGCAGATTTTGATAAAACGGCTGCTTTCCTTTCCGTATATCAGACCACATCCCCTTCCTATCCGCTGATGGCAGCTATGGATGACTGTATATGTTCTGAGTATGACTGGGAGGGATTTATAAAGCGGCGCAGGAAACTGAGTATGGATCTGGGCGGACTTAAGAATATAAAGATCCGCGATGCATATACCTCAGAAGGATCATTTTCTCCGGAACCCTGTAAGATCCTGCTTTGTCCGGCAGACGGCATAAGCGGTATCAGGCTGCATGAAGAACTGCGTGCACGCGGTATCGAGCCGGAGATGTCACTGCCCGGCTATGTACTGCTGATATGCACCGTGTCTGATACGGATGAGGATTATGCCGTGTTAACGGAGGCTGTCAGGGATATCGACAGCTCATGGCAGACCGGAGACAGATCAAATGCCGATACCGGTCATGCAGCCTCTTGCGCTGATAAATTCAGCATACGCTGTGTCAGGGATGCAATATCATCAATGGCTATCAGTGACGCCTGGGAAGCTGAATCTGAAGAATTGCCGCTGGCAGCTGCTGCCGGCTGTATCAGTGCCGTATCCGTTATGGCATATCCCCCCGGCAGACCTGTCCTGGTACCGGGAGAGGTGATCACAGACAGTATAGTTGAAGAGATCCTTTCATTAGCAGATTCAGGCTGTACCGTAAAGGGGATAAGTGGAATACGTCCCTGAAATATGCTATAATCTATAACAATATGGGCTCCGGCCCGTCTAACAATAAGGAGGAACATAAAAATGAATATTCTTATCATCAACTGCGGAAGCTCATCTCTTAAGTACCAGCTCATCGATTCCGAGAGCGAACAGGTACTGGCAAAGGGCCTTGCAGAACGTATAGGTATTGAAGGCAGCGTGCTTACACATTCACCTGCCGGTAAAGATAAAGTAGTTAAGGAAGAACCCATGGCAGATCATTCTGTTGCCGTAAAGATGGTAATAGATGCGCTGACAGATCCGGAGCACGGTGTTATCAAGTCACTTTCCGAGATAGGTGCGGTAGGTCACCGCGTTGTACATGGTGGTGAGAAATTCGATAAGGCAGTGATCATCAATGAGAGCGTCATAAAAGATATCGAAGAGCTCAGCAGTCTTGCACCCCTTCATAATCCTGCCAACTTAATAGGTATACATGCATGCGAGAAGAACATGCCCGGTGTTCCCCAGGTGGCAGTGTTCGATACCGCTTTCCATCAGACTATGCCCAGAAAGGCATATATGTACGGTCTTCCTTACGAATATTATGAGAAGTACAAGATCCGCCGTTACGGTTTCCACGGTACCAGCCACGATTATGTATCCGCACGTGCAGCAGAGATACTTGGCAAGGACCGCAAGGACTTGAAGATCATCGTCTGCCATCTGGGCAACGGAGCTTCCATCTCGGCAGTACAGAACGGCAAGTGTATCGATACATCCATGGGCCTTACTCCTCTTGAAGGTTTGTTCATGGGTACAAGGAGCGGTGATATGGATCCCGCCATCTTTGATTTCATCTGCGAGAAGGAAGGCCTTACTCCCGCACAGATGAACAACATACTTAACAAAAAGAGCGGCGTACTTGGTCTGTCAAACGGTCTGTCCAGTGACTTCCGTGACCTGTGCGATGCTGCCGATAACGGAAACGACCTGGCAGCAATGACCCTGGATGCATACAGCTATCGTGTTGCCAAGTATATAGGCTCATATGCAATGGCTATGCAGGGCGTCGATATCATAGCGTTTACCGCAGGTATCGGTGAGAACAGTTACGGAGTTAAGACGCGCGTATGCAAGTATCTTGGATATCTCGGAGCTATAATAGATGATGAGAAGCTCAAGGTACGCGGTGAGGAGCTGATCGTGACCGAGCCCGGAAGCAAGGTTACTGTTATGGTAGTTCCTACAAATGAGGAGCTTGCAATAGCAAGACAGACCCTGGAGTTGTTAAAATAAACAAAAAAACATGCCGAATAAACAAAGTTTTCTTCCTTTTTTACCAAAAATATGGTAGGATATAATATGTGACATTATTTTTTGGGGGTGTTTGAATATGTTCATTCAACTGTTCGGAAAATATCTTGTAGAAAAGAAAGCAATAAGTGCCGACGTCCTTAAACAGATAATAGAAAAACAAAAGACTGTAAGGGTTAAGCTGGGTACTATTGCCGTATCCGATGGGATACTTACGGAGAAGCAGGTTGAAGAGATCAACGAGATGCAGAAGCAGCAGGATAAGCGCTTCGGTGATATAGCCGTTGATCTGGGGCTGCTTACTCCCGAGCAGATAGTTACCCTTCTTTCAAAGCAGGGTAATGCTTATATGCAGTTTATCGAACTGACCACCCAGCTTACAAGTCTTACTAACGGTGATATAGAGGAATTCTTAAAGATATATAAGAAAGACGCCGGCTTTTCGGATGAGGAACTGGAGGCGCTTAAGTCCGATGATATCGACAAGCTTATGCCGCTTTTCGTATTTTCCTCAAAGCCTTATATCATGGATATCGCGGGACTCGTGGCCAGAAATCTGGTCAGGTTCGTTTCATCGGATTACTATATCGAAAAAGCAAAGCATCTTAAGGAACTGTCCTATACACATATCGCTACCCAGGAGATGGCAGGTGATCATAACATCTTCATAGGCATCGCGGAGGAAGAGGATAATGGCGGTTTCCTGAAAGTAGGCAACAGTTTTTCACATGATGATAAAACAAAAACGGAAGCAGATACTTATGATTCCGTCAGTGAGTTCATAAATGTTACCAGCGGTATCTTTGTTACCGAGCTCAGCAAGAACGGTGTAAATATCGATATGGAGCCGCCCCTCAGTTTTAAGGCACAGAAGGCTGTGGGTGATTTCTATGTTGTACCCGTATATCTTGAAGGTGCAAAGATAAACATAGTGATCTCCGTAGACTCTGATTTTGTTGCCGGTGAGACACCGGAAAATACAGGTGCCGTTATATCTTCAGGTGAAGGTGAAGCTGCAACAGGTGACGGAAATACCGTTCTTGTCGTGGACGATTCCAGAATGTCCAGACTGATGATGAAAGGCATACTCGAGAAGGCCGATATGGCTGTCGTTGCAGAAGCAGCCAACGGAGAAGACGGCGTGGAGGCATATAAGAAATTCAAGCCCGATATAGTTACACTTGATATCACGATGCCGAAGATGGACGGTCTCGAAGCACTGGAACAGATATTGAAATTTGATCCTGAGGCAAAGGTTATCATGATAACCGCTGCAGGACAGCAGGATAAGCTGATCAAAGCTTTGAAGACAGGTGCAAAACGTTTTATCAACAAACCTTTTAATGAAGAAGAGATAGTAAGGAATATCAAGGAGATCTTATGATATTTTAACACAGGGCAAAGATAAACTTCATCTGTCCGTTAACACGGCATGATGATCAAATAATACTATAAGGGGGTACGGATCATGTTTGGCAAGATAAAGAATGCAGGCAATAATGCAGAGCTCGAGGCGCGCATCAGACAGCTTGAAGAAGATCTGGAGGAAAAGCAGGACGTTGTTGAGGAACTTGATAAGATGCTCAACATGATCAATAAGTGTGCCCGTCTGGGTATGTGGTTCTGCTATTATAATGAAGCAGGCGAGCAGGAAAGAGTGCTCTTTACCGATGTTATGAGGGACATGCTGGGATACAGCAGAACCGAACTTCCCGACGTCATCGACGGACTCGGAAAGATCATCCATCCCGATGATACAGCTGCGGTATTCGGCGCTTTCGGTGCTGCTGCGAATGATAAGACCGGCAGAACAAAATATGATATAGATTATCGTCTTCTGACAAAGAGAGACGGATATAAATACTTTCATGCTACGGGAGATGTAATACGTTATTCCGACGGATCTCCCAAGATTTTCTTAGGAACATTCTCCGATATCGATGAAGCAAAGAAGAATGCTGAAATACTTGAGATAAGCCAGAGACGTCAGGGTGCGGTAGATTTGATGATGCTCGAAGGCAGCTGGAGTATGGATCTGACTAAATATGCTATCGATGATCCCAATTCGCCCATGGTATTTTCCGATCAGTTTAAGAAGATCCTTGGCTACAGCAATTCTGTTGATTTTCCTGATGTAATGAGTTCCTGGATAACCAAGATGCATCCCGATGATGTGGCTGCTGCATCTGCCCTGATGGGTAAGCAGCTTTCCGATCCCAGCGGCAAGACGGTTTTCGATACCGAGTACCGTATGAAGCATAAAGACGGGGAGTATCGCTGGGTAAGGGCGTCCAGTACAGTTGTATGGTCACGTGACCGCCGTACGCCTCTTATGGCTGCCGGTACCATTCTGGATATCAGCGATCAGAAAAAGAATCAGATGCGCTTTGAAGAAGAGATGGCTCCCAATATCGAGTCTTTGCGTAACGGTATCACCGATATAGCTTCCAATGTGGGCGTGGCCGCAAAACAGATGAAGGATGTTGCGGAGCGTCAGGCAGACATAGTTGAATCTGCAAAGATGATAGGCTCATCCGTAGATGAGTCCATGAAGATAATTGACAGTATACAGAGCATTGCCAATCAGACCAACCTGCTTTCACTTAATGCCAGCATAGAAGCAGCACGTGCAGGTGAGGCCGGCAGAGGCTTTGCGGTCGTTGCTACGGAAGTCCAGAGTCTTTCCGCATCGACAAAGGAAACCACCAATGATATAGCACGTATACTGGGAGATATGAATGCTTCCGTTAAAGACATGCTCGAAAAGATCTCAAAGATAAGCGAGAATGTTGCAACGGAAAGCGAAGAGATGGAGAAGATAGATGCTACAGTTGAAGGACTTCATAATTTTGCAAACGATATAGCTGAGATGGTATCTACTCTTTATAAAAAATAATAAATATCAGGAGGGGGTAACAAATGGCAATAATGGAAAAGCCGGCTGTCATCGAACTGCCGGATGGGGGAAAGTACTGGGAGCATAAATATGAGAAGTTTTATTTAAAGACTTATGTTCCCGCGAATGATATCGATTCACCTACTAATAATTATACTTTCCGCCAGCCGCTTCTTCTTGTACTTGAGGAGAACAGGCTAAGTAAGGATGAGGCTGTAGCTTTTGCAAAAGAAAGCGGATTATCGGATATAGCTGCAGCAGTTGATGCGAATGTACTCTTCGTCTATCCCACTGCAAAGGGCGGCTGGGCAGAAGAAACGGAAGATCTGTACGCGGCAGTTATCGCCGAAGTAAAGATGAATCCGGATTATGAGGATGGTTTAGTTTCGATCACGGATTTCTTTACACGCGAGTTTAAGGGATATTTCGTAAGGGGAGCTATATTCAGGGCTGATATATACAGCTACGGAGCTTCCGCTGATTATGTGGCAAAGAACCTTTTAAAGAAGATAGACGGTGAATACCTCTGGGGACCCGGAGAGATAACTCCCGCCATGTGTTCAATGGAGCGCTTAAGCGTTAAGCCCGATGTGCAGAGAAAAGATATCGGTATCTTAAGCGTAGGCAACAGTGCCGAGATAAATGCAGTTTTCGAAGGATGCGAAAACCTGCTTATCAAAGATAAGGCAGATTATAAGGCTGACTTTAAGAGTTTCGTACGCAAGTTCAAGATGTGGTGCGGCAAGATGGAGTTCGAGCCGGATTTCGAAGCCCTTAATATGAGTGAGGACTGCGGTATAGTAACGGTCAAGACTTCACCCGATAACAAGAGTCCTTTCAAGGATGATCCCACACATAAGATAGGATATTTTGCATATTACAATAACGGTATCTTTGATAAGGGCCCTGCTCCCATGGTGATAGGTTTCCATGGCGGCGGTGATTCATCAATGTATCTTACCTTTGTTGCAGGATGGTGGGAAGTTGCACATAAGAACGACTTCTTCTATATCGCTGTTGATAATCATCAGTTCATTACCGCAACGGAAGCTGTTGAATTCATCGAAGAGATAAAGAAGAGATATAAGATCGATGAGAAGCGTATCTATGCGACAGGTTTCTCCATGGGCAGCGGCAAGACCTGGGATCTGTTCCAGGAATATCCGAAGCTTTTTGCGGGAATGGCACCTGCCAGTGCACTCTTCCCCATACACAACAATATGTTCGGAAAGTCCATAGAGGACGGTATCAACATGGATGTTCCCGTTCCCCTCTTCTATTCGGGCGGAGAGAAATCACACCTGCCTGAGCTTCCCTGCCAGGGAGAGCAGTGCATAGAGAGAGTGCAGTACGCGGCTAAGGTAAATAAGTGCAAGTGTACTTTCGACAATGTAAAGTTTGAAGATAAGGATAATTGGGAAGAGCCTGTCTATGGTATGAAACCTGACAGGGTAGAAAAGATCAAGGATGAGAGCAGGGGCAGTACCCTTACCATCCGTTATTATGACAGCGAGGACGGGGTATGCCGTACCGCGTTCGCGAGCATAAGCGAGCAGGTACACGAGTGCAGACAGCATACCAACGAAGCTGCATGGAAGTTTATATCACAGTTCAGTCGTGAGGATTAAGTCACAGCGGTATACATGAAGATACTGTTGATAAAACCTGAAACACTGGGTATTTTCAGTTACACATTTCTGGTAGAACATGAGCCGCTGGAAATGGAGTATCTGTATACGGTGTTTACCGCACGCGGACATGAGGCAGTCATTTATGACCGCAGATATGAACTGACTGGTCTTAAGAAAAAGCTTAAACAGGAAAAGCCCGATATCGTTTGCATCACGGGATACATCACCCAGCAGGATCTGATGATAAGATACTGTGATGTGATAAAGAAGTATGATCCGGATATACGGATCATACTGGGCGGTTCCAATGTCGAGATAAACTATAAGAATTATTATGGCTCAAAGGCCGACTATCTCTACCATTTGAGCGGGCTGGAAAACCTGCTCAAACTGGCAGATCATATCGAAGGAAGAAGTGATGCCCCGGATATAGAGGATATACCCGGGGTATGTTACAGAAAAGAAGGCAAGTGGATCTGTAATCCCAAGGTAGTTGAAAGTCCGGAAGATCTTCCTGTTCCCGACCGAAGTTTTTTTTACAGGAATAAACACAGATTCAGGTATCTGTGTTTCAGACCCCTTGCGCTTATCAAGAATTCCTACAGCTGTCCCGGCAACTGCAATTTCTGCTTCTGTACCAACAGGAACAGCGGCAGGTATGCCTGCAGGAGCGTGGAGAAGCTGGTGGATGAGATAGCATCGCTTGATGTGCCTGCGATCCATATAACGGATGACAATTTCCTTACCGACAGGAAGTACCTGAAGGAATTCATCAGGCTGCTAAAGGAACGGGATATACACAAAAAGTATCTGATCTACGGGCGTGCGGATTTTATCGCGCATAACGAGGATCTGATGAAGGAACTGGCGGAAGTGGGACTGGCGCTTATAATGGTGGGTCTCGAGGCCAACAATGATGACGAGCTTGATGCATATAACAAGCATGTATCCCTTTCCGAGAATGAAGAATGCATCCGTATCTTATCCGAGAATGATATCTTCTGCGCGGGGCTGTTCATAGTCCATCAGAAGATGACTAAGGAAGATTTTAAAAAGCTGTATGACTGGATAGCGCAGCGTGATATAATCCCTACGATATCCATTTTTACACCCATGCAGGGCTCGGCCATGTACAGGGAATATGAGGACAGGCTGATA
>JAFYCS010000090.1 GCA_017539565.1 Lachnospiraceae bacterium | reverse complement strand
GTATGAAACCGAAGATATAACAGTATTCTGGGATTCAGATAAATGCAGACACGAGAAAAAATGCGTGACCGGGGCACCGCAGGTATTTGAGTTCGGACGCCGTCCATGGATAGACCTGTCAAAGGGTGATACCGCAAAGATCTGGCAGACGATCTCAAACTGTCCTTCCGGAGCGCTCAGCGTGGTCTTTAATCACGGTGTGGAGATACGTCTGGATGAGGAGGAAGCAAAAGCGATAGCCGTTCTTAATGATGAGATAATAGGCGAATGTGATTACTCAGAAGAAGAGGAAGGCGTGAACATCTATCATACTTATGTTTCTCCGGAGCATGGAGGAAAAGGCATTGCAAAGCGCCTGGTATATAAAGTGGCGGAAGCTGCGGAGCGCAAAAAGAGAAATATCATCCCCAGCTGTTCGTATGCAGCAAAGGTATTGGGATAAACCATATTAATACAGCAGTAAAAAAAACGGCATCAGGCCGTTTTTTTGTCTGTTATCAGTTCCATGAACTTACGGGCGGCCGTACCGCTGCTTAAATAAGATGGTGCCAGGCACCATCTTATCATCATTCCTCCCAGAACAGTTCATCCAGTGTCTTTCCCAGTACTTTGCATATGGCCCGGCACAGATTGATGGTAGGGTTATAGTCACCTTTTTCTATGGCGTTGATCGTCTGCCGTGATACGCCCACTTTTTCGGCCAGATCCTGCTGTGAAAGATCCAGGGCAGCCCTTGCGGACTTCAGCTTAAGATTCTTCATAAGGCACCCCTCCTTTTATTCTTCGTCATCATCATCCGTACCGGTCTCTTTTGATGAGGAGATCTTTTTGCTGATCATGGCAGCAGGAAGTATCAGGATAAAGATCACGGCGCAAAGTGCATTTATTACAGGAAGATCCAGCTTTCCGCCGGATATCATCTTTCCGCTGGCTGCATTGGTAAAAGCAGCCAGTGCATTGCCAATACCTACAAATATGAAGCCGATCGTCACGCCGGTAGATTTTTCATTAAGAGCCAGATATGCTTCATGCTCGATACAGTACAGCACATATGAGACTAACCCGGGAAAGAAAGCTGCGGTATAGAGTACATGGCTGTGTACCATTGGCAGTATGTTCAGGATATCTATCATCATAACCAGGAAGAGGCTTACGGCAAAGGTTATGAATCCGATACGGAAACCGCGTCCGCGTTCGATCTCCTGACGCTCATCAAATGCTTTGGCTGTTCTTGCCTGAAGGAACAGTCCCAGCAGGACCATCATCAGCACGATGATAAGGAATATCCATATTGAGAAAGCTATGTTATCGTTATTCCTGCGAAGAGTAAGAGAGTAAGCCAGCGTGAGGGAGCCGTCACCGCCAAGGGCGTTAAAGTCGATATCATCCGCCAGCTCTTCTGCCTCCAGGGCAGAGCATAAGTATTCTTTTGCGTAAGCGGTAAAGGCGTCGCGGTCGGTGAAATAGCTGTATGTGATCCTGTAGCTGCCTGCTGAAAGCATAAGCTTTGTATCGACGGTTACTGCTCCGCCGCAGGTGTTGTATACGATATTTCCTTCACTGTCGGTGATATGCATTGTTGTTACAAAACGGTATACGGAGGGATTGAGGGAGTATATATTTTTGCTGTTAATACCCTCAGGCATCCAGCTGTAACTGAAGCTGTACTCACCGGTTTTGTCGACGGTAAAGTCTGTTACGGAATGTCCGGGATCGGTGATGCCGTTTGTAAGCGTTATATCGCATGACCAGTTTGATCTTAAATAATTGCCTTTAAATACGTCTTCCTTAAATCCGAAGGGCAGGATTATTATTCCAAGGACAAGTGCCACGATAAGGCAGATGGTGATAGTTGTCATTTTTTTCTTCATTTCTTTTGCGTCCTTTCTGTTCGCGGTAATACTATACAATAAATAAACAACGGTACAACAGCTGTTGAGATGATACTACATCACGCCCGACAAAATGTCAAGTATAATTTACAAAATGCTATTCGATATTCTTTTTGCCATAAGCTGGAAAGCATGGTATAATCACGTTTGTGGGCAAAAAAGCCAGCACCTTAACATCATGAGATTCGTAAAAATATCGGAAAAATTCCTTAAAGATCAGAATGGAAAATTGAGATGAAAAAGAAAAAATTCAAATGGAAAAAATTATTGATAATCCTGGGCATAGTTGCAGTGCTTATCATTTTAATCTATTCCTGTTCAAGGAAAACCGCAGATGCCGCAATGATGAGGGAAGAAGTTAAGGCACGGGATATCAAGACCTATCACAGTTTCAGCGGGACCGTGACACCGGTTAATGAACAGAAGGTATATGCTGATGTGACCGGGATAAAGGTAAAGAGCCTGGCAGCAGAAGTGGGAGATACCGTAAAGGCGGGGGATCCGCTGGTCTATCTTGATACTTCTTCCATAGAGGATCAGATAAGGCAGCAGGAGATCTCCATGTCTGTAAATACAGCATCTTCCGGGCTGAGCGTGGCTCAGGCTAAAGCCAATTATGAGAATTTCAGGAATGCGATCAATAACGGAACGAACAGCCAGATCCTGGCAGCACAGCAGACACTGGCAAATGCGGAAAGCCAGTTAAATACCGCCCAGAAGAATTACGATAAGGAAGTGAGCGCAAACGCAGCAGGTAATGCCCAGATCATAGTATCGGCTGATACCCAGGTGAGCAGCAGCTACGAGCAGGTCCGTCTGGCAGAGATTGCATTTGAGACAGCGGATCATAACTGCCGGCAGGCTGTTGGGGAAGAAGCGGAGTTCCTTGCCAAGCAGGCATATGAGCAGGCGGAGCATTCGCTGCAGAGCGCGCTTGTAGCTTATGAGCTGGCAAGATGGAATGCGGATGAAGCAAGGCGTAATGAGGATGCAGCCATATCCGGGTATTATGACCAGCTGGTTGCCGCACAGAATTCCTATGCCGCAGCATTGACTTCGCTTAATGCTACAAGGGCCAGTGTGAACGAGACTCTTGCAACATATAAGACCCAGTACGAACAGGCTCTGGCATCAGCAAATACCGAGTTAAGCGACCTGCAGCTTAAAAAGCTTTATGAGCAGCTGGATCAGTGTACGATAAAAGCACCCATGAGCGGAGTGGTAACTTCCCTGGATCTGAAAGAAGGGGATATGGTTACCGCAAATGCGCCCGTGGCAGTCGTGACCGAATTCGGAAAGATGAAGATAGATATCAGCATCAACGAATATGATCTTGCAGAGACAAAGGAAGGTGACGAGGTTGAGATAACCCTCAATGCCTTTGAGAAGGATTATAAAGGCACCATCACCAAGATCGCCCGTACGGCAACGGTTCAGAATGGTGTGAGCTATTTTGCTTCCGTTGTGGAGTTTGATGCCGATGATGATGTAAGGGGCGGTATGAGCGTGGAAGTGCGTATAATAAAGAATGATCTTAAGAGTGTTACAGCTGTTCCTGCCCGTGCTGTACAGACTAAATCTGACGGAACATCATATGTCATGGTAATAGGAGCAGACGGAAAAACCACCGAGATGCGTGATGTGGAATGCGGTGCCACGGACGGTACATATATCGAGATCAAAAAAGGCTTGAAGAACGGTGAGACTGTTATGTATTCGGCACAGACTATTGAAGAGATGACCGAAGCGCTGATGGGAATGTAACCGCCATGTCATCCTGAGCACCTATAGATGTCATCCTGAGCACAGCGAAGGATCTTAGCGGATAAGGAAAATATGTTAGACGAAGAAATACTCCGTATGGAGGGTATTACAAAAGAATATAAGATGGGCGAAGAAACCTCTGTGGTGCTCAAGGGCATAGACCTTACGGTGAAACGCGGTGAATTCCTGGCGGTTTTGGGGCCATCGGGTTCCGGTAAATCAACGCTGATGAACATCATCGGCTGTCTTGACGTGCCTACGGACGGAAAGTACTGGCTGCACGGGAATCTTATCGCCGATGAGGATCAGACTTCTTTAGCACATATCCGCAGCGCCGAGATAGGCTTTATCTTCCAGTCTTTTTATCTCCTGCAGCGCCAGGATGCATTTCAGAACGTGGAGCTTCCTCTGATCTATGCCAATATGCCGGAGAAGCAGCGGCGCGAACGGGTTGAGGAGATGCTGATAAAAGTAGGCCTTGAGGATAAGATGCATCATATGCCCAATCAGCTTTCGGGTGGGCAGCAGCAACGTGTGGCTATAGCCCGTGCCATAGCGACCAATCCTACCATACTGCTTGCGGATGAACCTACAGGTGCTCTGGATCAGAAGACAGGTGCACAGGTCATGGAGCTTTTCCATGATCTCAATAATGAAGGACGTACCATAATCATGATCACCCATGATTCAAAGATAGCCTCACATGCCGGCCGCATAGTGCGTATCCTTGACGGTAATATCAGTGAAGGAGATATTGAAGATGCATAATTTTGCGATAATCAAGCAGAGCTTTATAATGTCTCTGCAGAATATAAAAGCAAATAAGATGCGCTCCTTCCTCACCATGCTGGGCATAGTGATAGGTGTTGGCGCGGTTATAGGTCTTATCACGATAGTACAGATAGTATCTAGTACGGTTATGGGCAAGCTTACCGGGCTGGGAGCCGGAACGCTTACGGTGAATGCCTATGTTTCGTCCAATAAATTCGGTCTTACAGACAATGATATAAAGATCATTTCACAGCTTGAAGGCGTAAAGGGAGTATCTCCCATGGCAAGCCAGACCGCTACTACCATTGCATTCAGGGAAGAATACTTAAAGACCAGGATCAACGGCCGTTCTGATGTTTATTTTATGCAGAATCCCGATACCATAGCTCAGGGAAGGGCGCTTAATGCTGCGGATATGAGCGGGGATACCTATGTATGCATAGTAGATGAGGCTTATACAAAAAAAGCATTTTCCGGTAAAAAAGTCCTGGGTGAATCGATATTGATAAACGGTGTGAAATATACTGTTGTGGGTATCGCCAAAAAAGATGATTCTCTCATGAGCTATATGACGGATTCGGGAACAAAGGGGACTATCATCGTTCCTTACAGAAATGTTCTTTCAATGGAGGGCAGGAGCATAGTCTATAACATGGATGTTTATGTTGAAGAAGGGGCGGATATTGCGATGGTGGAGAGCAGGATCCGGAGCACCCTGGCGAATATGTATAATAACGAAAAAGACTGCTATGATGTGATCAATATGGAATCCTTATCCAGCATGATGGACCAGGTCAAAGGCCTGATGAGTGCGCTGCTTGGAGGCATAGCATCCATATCGTTGCTGGTAGGCGGTATAGGTATAATGAACATGATGCTGGTATCCGTGAGCGAGCGTACCAAAGAGATAGGGCTTCGCAAAGCCCTGGGCGCGGAACCTTCCCGCATACAGCTTCAGTTTCTTATAGAGTCTATCGTGCTCTCCGTCATCGGCGGACTTATTGGCGTGGCCTTCGGACTTTTGATCGCTGTGGTGGCAGCCGCAGTTATGAAAGCGCAGTTTGCTATATCGTTTTCGGCCATTGCCCTTGGTGTAGGATTCTCCGCGGGCGTAGGCATAATCTTCGGCTGGGTACCGGCCAAACGTGCCTCCGAGCTAAACCC
>JAFYCS010000089.1 GCA_017539565.1 Lachnospiraceae bacterium | reverse complement strand
GTCTCACCAAATGTTTCATTTATATACATCTGTTTCTCCAGAAGCACACCGTATTCACTTTCAAGCATAGAAACATCCTGCTCCGGGATCTCCCGCGAAACGGTAAAGCAGGCATCTTCCAATGACACTTCCTCAAACAGCCCGTTATATGTAGCTGTCATAGTTTCCGCAACCGTAAAGGCTCCTACCCACAACATGATAGTTAATGCGGTAAGCAGGGATGCTGTGATATAAAAGGAAATATTCTTCTTTGTACTGCGCAGCAGTTTTTTATTCAAAGTCATCAGAACACCAGCTCCTCTACTGATTTTTTTTCTCCCATCCGGTTCTCGATGATCCTGCCGTCACGGATGCGTACAACACGGTCTGCCATTTCAGCGATCGCTTCATTATGCGTAATAAGTACAAGAGTTGTATTGTATTTTCTGTTTACTGCCTGAAGCAGCTGTAATACATCCCTCGAGGATGCCGAATCCAGGGCACCGGTAGGTTCATCGCAAAGCAGCAGGTCCGGATTCTTAACAACAGCTCTGGCTATCGCACATCTCTGCTGCTGGCCACCCGATATTTCCGAAGGGAAATGTGTTTTATGATCCTTAAGACCAAGTTCTCCCAGCAATACATCTGCATCCAATGGCTTTTTTGATATATCGGATACCACCTTAACATTCTCTCGGACTGTAAGTTCACCGATAAGATTATAGGTCTGGAAAACGATCCCTATCTTTTCCCTGCGATACACAGACAACTCTTTTTTGCTCATCTTAGACAGCTCATCATTTCCTACTGTCAGCCTGCCTTCATCTGCCCTGTCCAGGCCGCCTAAGATATTAAGCAGTGTGCTCTTCCCTGATCCGGAAGGCCCCAGGATCACACAAAACTCTCCTTTATTCAGTGACAAAGACGCATCGTTCAACGCGTACAGTGTATTCTCTCCGCTTCCGTATTTTTTTACTATATGCTCCATTTCAATAAACATGTTGTGTTCCTTCCTCCCTACGATTTCAGATCATCCATCATCATCTGCATAATTGATTTAATATTACGGTCAAAGGCGTCTTCACAAAATGCCTTCCGGTTCTCTATCATCAGATTGATGAGCTTGGCAAAATTCACAATATATTCGTAATCAATATCGCTCCGGATACCGTCCACATGCTCAAACAAAAGCTTTGCTGTACGGATACCGTATTCCGGCGCAAAGAAGATCTTTGTTTCCTCAGTCTCCTGCATCCATGCGATATCGTCATTGGAAAAATGATACGAAAACGCTGTCTCCGGCCGGAATACATTCTGATATACTTTAAACAGCTTATCGATATGTATCCTTCCAGTTTTATTTAATTTCTTCCTAAGTTGCATTTCGGAAGCTTTGCTGAACTCCGACAATATATCAGCAACAAGTTCTCCTTTAGACTGATAAAAATTATAAAATGTCCCCTTTGCGATCCCTACACTGTCGGCAAGTTCTGCAACCGTAGTTTTTCTCACTCCCTTTTTTTCAAAGCATTTGATCGCATTTTCCCTGATCTGCTGCTTTATTTCCTCACGCTGATCTTCGGTAAATATTACAGGCATGTTCGACTCCTCCTTCTTTAAATGACCGTTTTGCAATTTGGTCATTTAAAGAATAACGTATATCCTTTTACTTGTCAATATATACTTTATTGTGTATATCAAAAAAAACTTTTTCTGCCCGCTATACAGGCTTATCACAAATTTAAAACGACGGTGTTTAACACCGCCGTTTTAAAAATGCAAAACAAAAAGGTAAACTTGTAACCAGGATTAGTTATTTGACAGGATTATATTATTCAGAACAGATTCCAGATATTCCTGTCTGCCGGAAACAGGGATAGCGGGCGCTTTAAGATCTGCCGCTCTCTGTGCCAACTCTTCCAAAGTTGCTTCCCCGTTTCTTACTTTCTTACCAAGCTCAGAGTCAAAGGAAGCATAACGCTCTTCCACATTCTTCTCCAGCCTTCCGTCCTCTATCATCTCCACTGCCTTAAGCAATCCGTATGCAAATGAATCCATACCAAGTATAAATGCGTGGAACATATCTTCATAGGTATTGCTGGGACGCCTGTTCTTCGAATCAAAGTTTATACCAACCGGAAGTCCTCCATTCTTTACGATCTCATACATAGCCAGTGTAGTATCATATACATTGCTGGGGAAGCAGTCCGTATCCCATCCAAGCATCACATCGCCCTGATTAGCATCAATGGAACCCAGCATATTGTTAATACGGCTGATACGCAGCTCATGCTGGAATGTGTGACCTGCAAGCGTTGCGTGATTTGCTTCGATATTCATCTTGAAATCTTTATCAAGTCCGTATTCCTTCAGGAAACCGATAGCTGTGGCAGCATCATAATCATATTGATGCTTCATCGGCTCCTTCGGCTTGGGCTCTATCAGGAATGTTCCCGTAAATCCGATCTTACGTCCGTAGTCTCTTGCCATACGCATCAGATTTGCAATGTTTTCCTGCTCAAACTTAACTTTTGTATTCAGAAGTGTTTCATACCCTTCTCTTCCGCCCCAGAAAACATATCCCTTACCGCCAAGCTTTACAGTGAGTTCCAGAGCTTTCTTAACCTGGGCTGCTGCAAAACAGTATACATCCAGATCATTAGTGCTTCCGGCTCCGTTCATAAAACGGGGATTAGAGAACATATTTGCAGTTCCCCAAAGCAGCTTAATATCAGTACCTTTGGTTTTTTCCAGGATATAATCTGTTATCTCATCCAGTCTTCTGTTTGTCTCATTGATATCATCCGCCTCCGGTACAATATCCGCATCATGGAAGCAGTAATACTTAATACCAAGTTTCTGCATGAACTCAATGCCTGCATCCACTTTAGCTTTCGCATGCTCCATTGTACCTTCTTCTGCCGCACCGAAACGCTTGTCTGCAGTACCGCGTCCGAACATGTCAACTCCGTTTGCACACAGATTATGCCACCATGCCATAGCAAACGGTAAATGCTCGCTCATTTTTTTTCCCATTACCACTTTGTCTGCGTCATAATATTTGAACGCAAACGGATTCTTACTGTCCGGTCCCTCGTACTTTATCTGAGGGATTCCCTTAAAAATTTCTGCCATTTTTTACCCCTTCTTTTTTTTGTTTTAATACGCTTGTTTGTTATGTATAATCGCAGTTAGCACTTGCTAACCCTATAATAAAATA
This sequence comes from Lachnospiraceae bacterium, assembly GCA_017539565.1. Taxonomy (GTDB): domain Bacteria; phylum Bacillota; class Clostridia; order Lachnospirales; family Lachnospiraceae; genus NK4A136. Next base: position 35,428 of record JAFYCS010000089.1, on the reverse strand, counting down.
TCACACATGCCGAACTCTGTCAACTCAAATTTTGCATGTAATGATTACCAAAGATATACTATTATCTGTTTATTCCTGTTCCAGTAATCCGGTGAGATAATAAAGGATCGCACATTCGTTATCCTGCCATATGCGGAAGGTGCGCTCGACTGCGCACACAAGATAACGGGGGACTGAAGCGTTGCTTCCAAATCGCATGATAAGGGCAGATTCCAGTCCTTTTTCCTTTAATGTACGATAGAATACAGGGGAATCTTTCTCAACACGATCCATTGTCCTGTCGGTAAATATATCCTCCTTCATAAGATCCGAAATATCAGCTGCATCTCCGTCAAATGATGGCTCCATAACAGATTTCATCCGTCCGTCTGCCTCAACATAATACAGATCTTTGATCTGCAGCAGATCCCTGAGTTCCGGCGTCACCGCTGTCAGCTTGTCCCGTAATCCATTCTTCATGTTCATCATCGCCTTGATGTTCTGCATCTCACGGAACATCCCTTTTCTTGAAATATGCACTATTTCAATATCTTTATGTGCAGATGCATTATATACCGTATAGCAGTCACGTCCTCTTCCCTTCCCGAGATAAAGCATCTTATCAACGATGCCGAATAGCTCATCAAAAATTTCCGCATCAGCAGGGTAGGATGCAGAACCTGAAGTAGCTGTTATCAGTGATGAACCTGTATCAAAATCCATCCTTGTCCTTAACGCTCCCGATTGCGTATACAGTTTTTCAAAGAATGATTCCTTCTTATCCTGTTCGATATTCCTGATATCTACCAGCAGGAGTTCATCACCGCCGAAGCGTCCTACAAGTCCGGAATCTTCCACCACCTCTGCGATACTCTTCGAAACGAATTTAAGAACTTCATCTCCTGCCGTATGTCCGAAGCTGTCATTGATATATTTGAAATTATCCAGGTCTATCATTGTAAATGTAAACGGGATCTGCTCCGCTATAAGATGATGGACAAACTTCATCGAATAACTGCGTGAAAGAACTCCTGTCAGCGGATCCAGTATCTCGTCCAGGCTGATCTCGTCTATTATCCTGTCGAAATAACTGAACTTTCTGAGCTTATCTATCGTATATACTATCTGTGCGCTATCCAGCCCGTTTCTGCGCCTTAACACATCGGTTATATCCACAAAGCTGCCTACGAGTCCTACGATGCTGTCACCATCATAAAGCGGACGTTTGGATGCAATAATATCCCTCTCCTCACCCCGGATCATGCATTTTCCCTGAACCTTATATGTGCTTCTTCCTGAAAGAACGCGCAATTCATCCTGTTTAAAAGGTTCCGGATCCGAGTGCCATCCCATATCCTCATCGGTCTTGCCGATAAGCACATCCGCAGATTCAAATCCGTAATAATCCAGGAATGCCTGATTTACTCCCAAAAAACGCCGTTCCTTATCCTTCCAGAACACACAGTCCTGCGAAGTATTTATTATACTGTCAAATAATTCTACCGTCATCTTCATAAGATGTTACCGCCTCTTTCGCCCATATCACCTGCGCCATGCTTTATCCTGAAATAAGCATCCTGCCCTGTTTCCCAACACTTTTGCATTATACCATGAAATCCAGCCTCTGACAAAAAAACCGGCATTACGGTCGGATCATTCCGTCCGTAATACCTGATCATCTTATACACTATACCTGCCCCGAGCTATTTCATGGTCATCCCAGCGCCACATCCAGCGCCATCATCAGCGTAAAGCCCAGAGCAAACATAAGTACCCCTATATTGGAATGCTCGCCTTCCGACATTTCGGGGATCAGTTCTTCTACCACAACATACATCATGGCTCCTGCCGCAAAGCTTAGCAGATACGGCATAGACGGCAGAAAGAAGCCAGCTGCAAAGATAGTCAGCAATGCGCCTACCGGCTCCACAGCTCCGGATAACACGCCATCCCAAAAGGCTCCCAGCCTGCTCTTTCCCTCGGCATGCAGAGGCATCGATATGATAGCTCCTTCAGGGAAGTTTTGTATAGCAATACCAAGCGCCAGCGCCAATGCTCCGCCGCTGGTAACAGATGCCTTGCCAGATAACAGTCCTGCATATACCACGCCCACAGCCATGCCTTCAGGAAGATTATGCAGGGTCACAGCCAGTACCATCATCGTGGTCCTCTTCAATTTCGAAGCAGGTCCTTCCGCCTTGTCTGCATGCATATGCAGATGCGGTATCACCGAATCCAAAAAAAGAAGGAACAGGATACCCAGCCAGAAACCGATCACTGCCGGTACAAAAGCGAATTTTCCCATTCCTTCCGATTGCTCCATCGCCGGGATTATCAGACTCCAGACCGATGCTGCCACCATGACTCCTGCCGCAAAACCGGTCAGTGCACGCTGCACCATGGTGTTCAGCTCTTTCTTCATAAACAGCACACAGGCCGATCCAAGCGAAGTTCCTATAAAAGGTATAAGAAGTCCCGACAATAATTCACCTGTCATTATATTTCACCTTCCGTCAGCAATTTTACATTCAGTATACACTAACGGTATAGTAGATGGAAGCTGTTTTGCACGTTTTACTTCAAACCCGTTCTCATTAATAAAGGATACATATCCTTTTGCATCCCACTCTGCCTCAAATACAACACCTGCAAGCGACAGTGCCTTACTGAAGAAATTGCTGATCTTATTACTGTTGTCATGTACAAAGTTAGGTGCAATAAGCAATCCATCGTGACGCAGCACACGACGTATCTCCGATAATACTATTTCACTGTCAGGTATTATATGAAGGGCATTTGCTATGATCACAACATCAAAACTTTTATCATCATAGGGAAGATCGCAGGCATCTGCACGTTCAAACGAAAGATTACCCGGATTGTTTCCTTGCCTTGCTACAGCCAGCATCTTTTCGGAGTAATCCGTAGCTACCATTCTTTCACACTCCGAAGCAACCTGCTTGGCTATTACTCCCGGCCCTGTAGCTATCTCAAGCACCTCTTTATCCTTTACGACCTTTTTAATGCGCTTATACATTGCTTCATATGCTTTTCTGTTCCCCGGTGTACCGGTAACAAAACCGCTGTAAACAGGAGCAAACCGATCCCATATATCATTGCTGCTCTCCTTAAGTATCCTCTCATCTTCAAGTACTGTTTCACTTTTCCATTCTTTTGGCATATTATCAGGTTCATATACCATACCGTACATTTCAACACCATCGGTAAAATGCTGTGTTGTCACACACTTCATCCCAAGATGAGCATACTTATCTCTTTTTAGCATAGCATCAGTATCAAGCACCACAGGAACCGCATGCCTCCTGCCTTCCTCAAAAGCAATTTCAAGGAGCTTACGCATATACCCCTGCCCCTGATACTCTTTAGTCACTGCCACCAGACTGACGTAGATATGAGGTATCTTAAGTTTAGAAAGTATAGAGCCATATCCACTGCCTGCTTGCGATAATCCCTTTGCCATGACTACAGCATGTGATATATCAAGATTCCCGGGTATAGCTCCTAACACTTCTTTTGCTGAAGATATACTCATCCTGTGGTCCGAACTGTGAAATGCGATAAATGCTTCATGCCTGTCGCTTGTGGAATACAAGGTTCTCTCATTGATCGTCATCCTTACATAAGCACATATATAGTCACTTATCGCCCGTCTGTTTTTGGCCAGGTAGCCCATGCCCCATTCTGCCTCAGCATATTCATGACCGGCAAAAGCGTCTCCTATCTTGCGTATTTCTTCATCGTTGAGCGAACTTATCTTTACTGACATCTTTATTTCTCCTTCAGCCATATAAACGAGTCAACGCCGCTTCTTGGGGAGAAGCGGCGCCGGACACACTATGAAAAGAGGTATATGGATTATTTCTTAACATTGAAGGCTGCCATGCCCGGATAGACTGCAGCATCACCGAGCTGCTCTTCAATGCGAAGAAGCTGATTATATTTAGCCACACGTTCCGAACGTGAAGGCGCACCTGTCTTGATCTGGCGTGTATTAAGGGCTACTGCCAGATCAGCTATCGTGGTATCCGCAGTCTCTCCCGAACGATGGGAAGAAATAGCGGTATATCCGTTCTTATTAGCAAGCTTGATGGCATCAAGGGTTTCGGATACAGAACCGATCTGATTAAGCTTGATAAGGATGGAATTTGCCGCACCGTTTGCGATACCCTTTGCCAGTCTTTCTGTATTTGTAACAAACAGGTCATCACCTACCAGCTGAACTTTATTGCCTATCTTCTCGGTCATCTTCTTCCAGCCTTCCCAGTCTTCCTCATCAAGACCGTCCTCAATTGAAATAATGGGATATTTATCAACCAGCGCTTCCCAGTGAGCGATCAGCTCATCTGTTGTAAAGTCCTTACCGGACTTAGGCTGATGATAGAAGCCCTTTCCTTTCTCACTCTTCCACTCGGAAGCGGCTGCATCCATTGCGATCATGAAATCCTTACCCGGCTCAAAACCTGCAGCCTTGATAGCTTCAAGGATCTTCTCAATAGCTTCCTCATCACTCTTTAAGCTGTTGGGCGCAAACCCGCCTTCATCACCTACAGCGGTAACATCATTCATCTTCTTTATAAGAGCCTTCAGGTTATGGAATACTTCTGCACACCATCTGAGAGCTTCCTTGAAAGAAGGCGCACCTACCGGCATTATCATGAATTCCTGGGTATCTACAGCGCTGTCAGCATGAGCTCCGCCGTTTAAGATGTTCATCATCGGAACAGGCAGGTCTGTTGCCTGAGCGCCACCTAAAAATCTGTATAAGGGAATATCAAGTGATGCTGCTGCTGCCCTTGCAACTGCAATGGATACAGCCAGTATCGCATTCGCGCCAAGCTTAGATTTGTCTTTTGTACCGTCAAGCTTTATCATTGCCGCATCTACAGCATAAGTATCAAATGCGTCCATACCTATGATTGCTTCTGCTATAGGTCCGTTTATATTTTCTACCGCTTTGCTGACACCCTTTCCAAGATATCTGCTCTTGTCACCGTCACGAAGTTCAAGTGCCTCAAACTCACCTGTAGATGCACCGGAAGGTGCTGTACCTCGTGCAACAGTTCCGTCAGCCAGTGTGACCTCTGCCTCCACAGTCGGATTTCCTCTGGAATCCAGTATCTCCCTGCCAATGACATTTTCAATCTCTAAGTAATTCATTGCCTGTTCCGTCCTTTCGTTTTTTAAAAGAGGTGACTCCCGGATGGGCATAGGTATCTCCGGGAGTCTGTTCATGATCTATCCAGTTAGCTCTCGCTAACTGTAGGTTAGTATATACTACCTCCAGTTATTTGTCAACAACTTTTTTTGTTTTTTTATCCGTTTCTATTGACAAAGTCGTTAGTGTGTGCTAACTTTTAGCTGTGAACAATCAGGTAATTGTTCACAGCTATTCATACATCTTTTCAGGAGGCCACATAAATGGGTAAAGCTTACACTTCCGATGAAAGAGCCGATATAAAGGTGCGTATTATGGAAGCTGCTCTTGATCTTTATCACGAAAACGGGGCTAAAACACTTAATATACGTGAGCTTGCGAAAAGAACCGGCATATCCCCCGGCGGCTTTTATAATTTCTGGCCCGATAAGGACAGTCTGATACTTGATATCATGAAATATCGTACTTCCCAAAAGCTTGATATGATGCGCCCTCTGATCAAAGATTCCTATGACGATCCTATAGGCTTTCTGTCATCCCAGATCAGTTCATGGTTCACTGATATGAAATATAAGCTTGATACCAGACCTATCTATCGGGAAGGCATGACTTTTCTGCAGAATACATCCAATGATAAAAGCAACAGGTTTCTCGCTTTATACTCCGGTTATCTGGAGGATATCCGTGACCATTGGATCAAAGCAGATACCATAGAATCAATGGATATAACCGGTGTTACCAATGTTATCATTTCTGTTTCAATACTGCTTTCCAACTCTCCAAAATTGGACGCTGCATATTTTGAAGATCTGATAAACAGTTACATTTCTGCCGGTCTTCATCTGTATATAAAAGTAAAGGAGCACTGATATGTATATCAAAAGTTTTAATGAAATCTGCAAAAATGATATTCCCGTGGCAGGCGGAAAAGGCGCCAACCTGGGTGAAATGACAGCTGCAGGCCTGAATATCCCAGGAGGTTTTGTGATCACGGCAGATGCGTACAGGCTTTTCATAAAGGAAAACGGATACAATGAAATATTCAGGGAGATCCTGTCTGAAGCCGGCAACGATGAAAGCAGACTGTCGGCTGCTTCTGCCAGACTGCGCGAATACATCTTAAGCGGAAAGATCCCCGATGCAGTGATGACTGAACTTAATGATAAATACCAAAAGCTCTGCAGCAACTCTGCCACCAGGGTCGCCGTCAGATCCTCTGCCACTGCCGAAGACCTGGCTGAAGCAAGTTTTGCCGGACAACAGGAAACCTATCTTGGCATTCACGGTCTTGAAGATGTGACTGAGGCTGTCAGAAAGTGTTACGCCTCATTATGGGGTAACCGTGCAACGATCTATCGTAACAATCTGGGCTTTGATCAGAATGAAGTAGCGCTTGCTGTTGTTATCCAGTTAATGGTTGAATCGGAAAAAGCCGGTGTTCTTTTTACAGAAGATCCCATAGATACAAAACCTGATACCATGCGGATCAATTCCAGTTTCGGCCTGGGGGAAAGCGTGGTCAGCGGGCGGGTGACTGCCGACTCAATCCTGTGTGATAAAAAAGGTAATATAATATCCTACGACTGCGGTTCAAAAATGACGCAGATAATATATGATGAAAACGCCACGAAAGAGATCCCCGTTGATCCGGATCTGCAGGATAAACCTTCTTTATCCGAAGGCGAGATAAAGCTGTTATGTACGGAAGGCGCTCGCATTGAAAAACATTACGCCCGTCCCATGGATATAGAATGGGCGATCTGCGGCGGGACAGTATACATCCTGCAGGCAAGACCTATAACCACGATTAATAATAATGTCCCGGACGATGATACCGACCTTATTAAGTCTTACATTGCAGACAGCCGGATTTCCGGCGCCGCAAAAAGCAATATGGCTTTCCAGTTGGAGAAGATGCCCTATGCATACCGGCCTCTTGACTACGATCTCATCATGCAGATCAATCATCAGAAATCAAAAATCTTTGAAGAAGCCGGCCTTATACTAACGAGCGATCCCCAGATGGATGATGACGGTATAATGACCCTGCCAAGCCCTCATAAGGGCATAAGCCGGAATATCTTTAAACTGCCTTCTGTTATAAAAGAAGTTAAAGATTTTGAACACTGTGCCGAAGTATGTAAAAAATTCATGCAGGGATATGAAAAGGAGCTTTCAGACTATGCCGATATAAAATATGACTCACTCACGATAAGAGAATGTTCATCATTACTGGAAAAGTCTTATGAGCTTCTCGGAAGGCTGTGCTATGACCGTTTTAAGTATGCACTCTTCCCTTCCGCACTGTCCGGAGATCTTACAAAAGCAGTCCAAAAGATAGATAAAAAATATACAAACTATGATCTGTATAACGGCCTTGATAACAAAACCAGTGTGATAACAAAAGAAGTCGCAGAATTGGCAAAACATATCTCAGCAGATAATGAGCTTACATCCGCTATCCTTTCAGGTCGTAACTATGCATCCATATCAACCGCTTATCCTTCACTGATCGAAATTACAGAAGACTTTATGAAGAAAAACGGCTTTAAATCAGATTTCAATTGCTACTGCGTAGAAGCCAAAACCCTGATAGAAGATCCCGACAGGTTACTTAATATTATAAAGCCTCTTCTTAATTCAAATGATAGTCCGGTCACAGCCGATCAGCTGAGTTATGAGGACATGCTGGACCGTTTAAAGAATATATACGGATCAAAGTTTCCCAAACTCAAAAAACGTATTGAGGCCTTCAGGACTTTTCATCTGGTCCGTGAGGAAAGCCAGTATCTCTGGGAAACACTCTTCTACTATATCCGAAGGATACTTACACGCCTGAGCATATTACTGACCGGCAATGATGACTATATTCACGGTATATCCAATCTGTTTTACAAAGAACTTATTGATGTCTGTTCACGCGAAAAGCTCTATGATACCGATAAAGAAAAAATACTCCGCAGGGATAACAAGCATAGCCTTTCCCAGAAAGTCTGGGATGCATCAAAGCTTCTAGTCTTTGATTCCGACGGTGATACTCTTAAGGGTATCAGCGGAAGCAACGGAGTTGTTGTCGGCAATGTTTGCGTTATACATTCTCCTTCTGAATTTTACAAAATGAAAAGCGGGGATATCCTGGTCTGCGAACTGACAGATCCCGAATGGACACCTCTTTTCAGACTGGCAGGAGGTGTTGTGGCCGATACCGGATCATCCTTAAGCCACGCCGCCATAGTAGCCAGGGAATTCGGCATTCCTGCCGTGCTCGGTGTAGGCTTCGCCACATCAAAATTCAAGGACGGCGATATGATACGTGTTGACGGGGATAAAGGTATCGTAAGCGCGTGCTGAAAGGAAAACAAAGATGACAAGCAAAGAATCCAGAAGAGAACAGATACTGACAAAGCCTGTACTGCCGCTGCTGATACGTATGTCAATACCGACTATCATCGGTATGCTGATCATGACCGTATATAATCTGACCGATACTTATTTTATCGGACTGCTGGGTAATAAGAGCATGACAGCGGCTATCGGTATAGCTTTCAGTTTAGTAAGCTTTATACAGGCGCTGGGCTTCTGGTTCGGATACGGCAGCGGAAACACCATGTCCAGAGCATTAGGTGCAAAGGATGAAAAACAGGCTGAAGTCATATCTTCCACCGGATTGCTGCTGGCGATGCTTTCCGGCATAATACTTACTTTATCATTACTGCCTTTTTGCGATCGTCTGGCCGGATTCCTTGGAGGCAATGCATCCGATGACCTTCTGAAATACAGTACGGATTATATAAGGATAATCCTTTATTCTGTCCCTGTATCCATATATGCAACCGCTCTTTACAACCAGTTAAGACTTTGCGGTAATGCCAAAGATGCCATGCTGGGGCTTATGTCAGGCATGCTGCTGAACATGATACTGGATCCGGTTTTAATATTTTCCTTTCGTATGGGATTTATCGGCGCAGGATGGGCTACATTTGCAGGCCAGCTTACCGGTGCTGCCCTGCTTACTTTTCTTTCTTTCAAAAACGGAAATATACACGTAAGTTTTACTAAAGCAATCTTAAGTAAGAACAATCTTTATCATATCCTGGTAGGGGGAGCCCCCAATTTCTCCAGACAGGGTATCACCAGCGTTGCTGCGATACTGCTCAACATAGCGGCATCAGCATACGGTGAGGAAACCATCGCTGCCATGACCGTCTCAGGCAGGATAGCAGCCATGTGTTATATGATAGTAATAGGCTGGGGACAGGGATTTCAGCCCATATGCGCTATGAATTACGGGGCAAAAAAATACGACAGGGTCAAAAAAGCTTTAACCCTGTCTGCCGTTATCGGAACAGTCTTTCTTATCATAACTGATATAGCAGTCTATATATTCGCACCGGAGCTTGTTTCACTTCTTACAAAGAATCCTGAAGTAGCCGCACCGTCGGTAACAATACTTCATCTGCAGTGTTTAAGCCTGCCTCTTATGGGCATATACGCGCTATCATCAATGTTTATGCAGAATATCGGCAGGTACTATACTGCACTCATCATATCTGTTTCAAGGCAGGGGCTCTTCTATATCCCGCTCTTATATATACTTCCGGCCATATGCGGTGCAGGTGATCCTCTTGGCATATATCTCGTTCAGCCCGCAGCCGATCTGTTATCTTTCATATGCGGACTTGTTCTTGCGCTTCCAGTATATATAAAAATGAAGGATGGGGCCTGTAAATAGTCAGTACCCCATCCCGGCAGATCTATATGACTTCCCACATTTCACCCATGTTTTTAAAGCCGCCATCGGGAAGGCAGCCTTTGCAGGGTGTGGTGTCGGAGTGCGAATGAAGGGCGCACTCCGAGCACTTATTACCGCTGCATGCATTGAATGAAACTTTTTTGACAGCGCCTACCATTTCCAGATATTCCAGCTTCCGCTTTATATCATCCACATCGGTGTTAAGCTCATACGCCAGCATTTCCAGGGTTCTGGCATGGCCGTCCTTAAGCAGAGACAGTAGTTTTTCCATAATTTCCTCACTAAAGATCCTTCGCTACGCTCAGGATGACATGGCGCTACCAGATAAGCATACCTATATGATATGCAAGGAATGCCAGCAGCAGGGATATGGCAGTATAGTAAAGTACTATCAATCCGGTCCACTTAGCAGAATGCGTTTCCTGATATGTAGCTGCCAGTGCAACAACACAGGGCATATTAAAGGTCATGGCGAAAATGAATGCCAGTGCTTCAGGCCTGCTGACATTAGCAAGAAGTATCTCGTTTAAGTTGGTTGCAGCAGCTGCGCCACTCATAGCCTCTGTAAACGCTGCCGAGTATGAACCGCCGTTATAAAGCGCACTGATAACTCCTATAGCACCTTCCTTACCAACTGCTGATGCTATATAAGAAAGAAACAGCTGCCAGGGCATACCAAATATCTTTGTTACCGGCTCTATCGCCACACCTATTGCATAAAGAATGCCGCCGTTTCCGGAAGGTGAATAGCTCAGCAGCCAGAATATACTGCATACCAGCAACACAACCTTTGCTACACGGAAGAAGGTTTCCTTTGTACGGCCGAACACGTATCTGAATAATGCTCCCCACTTGGGTTTATGATAAGGCGGCAGCTCCATTATCATACCGTAACGGTCTTCTTTCTTAACCAGATGTCCTCCGAACACCTTAGCCGTGATCCACATATGCACGAGCATGGTCAGCAATATCGCTACTATCACGCCCACTGCTCCGGGGCCGAAAAAGATAGTCGATAGCATGGGAATCGTAGCCCAGGCTGCTCCGCAGGGCACTGCCCAGGCAAGAGCTATCGTAAGTACTTTCTGCCCCCAGTTATCTATGACTCTTGCGCCTGCAGCCCCACCCATAGTGCAGCCGAAGCTGATAAGGAAGGGCATCACAGATTTACCCTGAAGTCCCAGCTTTCCCATGGTGTTATCAAACACGTATGAGATCCTGGCCATTACTCCCACTTCTTCCAAAAGCCCGAAAACAAGAGTCACACCAAACACAAAACCAAGCATCTTAAAGATATATGAGAATGACTGAATGATAATATCATTGATGACCAGTGTCAGGACTTCCGGAGCACCGACAGCCGCAAGTGCTGACGCCACAGGAACTTTAAGCATCAGGATCAGAGATCCTACTATCATAAGAGGGATCGCAGGAATAAATGAACCGATCAGTCCGAGAAGAACAGTAAGTATGACCGCCGGCTTGCCCCATATCCTGCTGGTATATATCTTATCAAGCTTACTTAAACTTACCTTTTTACCGCTGCTGTTTACAGCACCTGAGAGCACATCATCTATCCATGCAAATTTACAGCCTCCTGTTGCAACAGCCCCCTGCGTTTCCTTTGCAGCACTGATAAGCTTTTTGTACGTTTCACTGTCCAATGCAGATTTAAGCTTTTCACATACTACCTTGTCATTCTCCATAAGCTTCACTGCAAGCCACATGGAAGAATAGCCCGGAACGGTATTTTCGGGAATAAGACTTAAGATCTCCTGATATCCCTTTATACCGTCATACTGCTTTTTCAGGCTGTCAACATCCAGCTTTGATCCTTTTTTTATAGCTTCTTCCAGTGTTTTATAAAAACCATCATAGGATTTTACATCCGTAGCCGAAAAAGGAATGACAGGGATTCCGAGTTTCTGTGAAATAGCTTTTGCATCTATCTGTTTACCCTGGTCCTTAGCCACATCGGCCATATTAAGAAGCAAAAAGCAAGGCACATCGATCCCGGCATAATCGGCCAGCATGAAAAGACTTCTCTGCAGCTGCGAGCTGTCCGCAAGTATGCATACCACATCCGCCTTTCCCGATGCGATAAAATCCCTTGTTATCACCTCTTCATCCGAATTAGCAGAAAGACTGTATGATCCCGGCAGATCCGCCACCAGGTATTCCTTCCCTTTATGAAAAAAAGAACCTTCCTTTTTCTCGACGGTTTTTCCCGGCCAGTTACCTACATGCTGGCGGAGGCCCGTTAATGCATTGAATAATGTAGACTTGCCTGAATTGGGCTGTCCCAGAAGAGCTATAGTTGCTGAATTCATGCCGATACCTCCTCAACTCTAACACCTTCGCATTCTTTCCTGTTAAGTGCTATCATCGTATCTCTGGAGTACACCAGCATAGGACGATTCTTATCATTCTTGATAACGCTTACCCTGCATCCCGGGGTAAGTCCTATCGAAGTGATACGGCTTACAAACCTGGTATCACCTTCGATCGAAGACACTACTGCCTCCCCGCTTTCTTTTACTTCACTTAAACTCATTTTTTCCCTCCCTTTAACCCTTTCTTTATATCATCTTATCCCTGTCAGCTCTCATTGAAGGATCCGGACAGCTCATCTTTATGATGCCCTTTTATAAACTTCTTTATCCCTTCAAGCGTTGACGGACTGATAAAATGCTCTATCCTGCAGGCATCTTCCTTAGCTGTTTTTTCATCTACGCCAGCCACATCCATAAGAAAACCGCTTAAGGTCGCGTGTCTTTCATATATATCCCCCGCTATCTTCTCTCCCTGTACAGTAAATTCTATCGCACCGTTATTCTTTACTATGATCAGGTCTTTCTTTTTAAGGTTAGCCACGGCAGCTGAAACGCTCGCACGTGAAAATCCCATTTCGTTAGCTATATCGATAGACCGCACACTTTTAAGCTTCTTCTTTAATGCATAAATAGTTTTAATATAGTTTTCAGCTGATTCATTCATCTCTGATCACCCGCTCATGATTAGCATATGCTAACTATCGTCCCTGAAAAAAGCCGCTGTACGCGGCTTTTTAGCCTCTTTCCGGCTTATTCTGCCTTAAGAAGCTTTGTTGTACTGTTAAGTCCCAGTGCTATGGTAGAAGCGTTATGCAAAAGTGCCGATGCCGCCGGTGTAAGTACACCCATTAATCCAAGTGCTATCAACGCAGAATTGAAACCTACTATGGTCCTGTAATTAAATCGTATCCTCTTCATCAGCAGATCGCTTAATTCCTTTAGACTCACGATAGATGATAATTCATCCGCAGCTATAGTTATATCAGCTATCTGCCTTGCGATCTCTGCACCTTCACTTATGGCAATACCGGCGTCGGCTGCCGATAACGCCGGTGAATCATTTATCCCGTCACCGATCATTATCACACGATATCCTTTTTGTTTCTGCTCTTCTACATAACCTGCTTTATCTTCCGGAAGGACCTCAGCATGGTATTCGTCCACACCGACGATCCCGGCTATCTTACGTGCCGTTCTTTCGCTGTCTCCTGTCATCATGACAATATGAGATATCCCATGCCGTCTTAATGCAGACAGCGTATCACATGCATCTTCACGTATGGGATCCTCTATCAGGATAACCGCAGCAAGCTTTCCGTCCTTTGCATAATATAGATGCGAGTATTCATCCGGCAGAGCCTCAAATTTTTCTTTTCTGCTGTCATCGATGATTATCCCTTCATCCTCAAATATAAAATGATAACTGCCGATCAATGCCCGGCTTCCGTCTATCGTCGAAGAGATACCATGTGCCACAACATATTCCACTTTAGTATGCATTTCTTCATGGTTAAGACCTTTATCCTCCGCTGCCTTAACCACTGCATTGGCAATGGAATGCGGAAAATGCTCTTCCAGACATGCTGCCTCTCTCAAAAGCTCATCCGGACTCTCACCATTAAAAGAGATCACATCCCTTACTGCAGGCTGCGCTTTTGTAAGTGTCCCCGTTTTATCAAATACTATTACTTCCGCTTCCGAAACAGCTTCCAGGAACTTACCGCCCTTAACAGTTATACCGTTATCACCTGCTTCCCTTATTGCCGATAACACGGATAGAGGCATGGCCAGTTTAAGCGCACAGGAATAATCGACCATAAGGACCGACACTGCTTTCATTACATTTCTGCTTAACAGATAAGCTAAAGCTGCTCCTGCAAATGTATAAGGAACAAGCTTGTCTGCCAGTCCCTCCGCCTTGCTTTCAAGCGCAGATTTTAATTTCTCGGATTCTTCTATCATGCGGACTATCTTATCATATCTTCCGCTTCCGCCCACAGCAGTGACACGTATCGTTATCTCTCCTTCTTCAACAACAGTCCCTGCAAAAACACAGCCGCCTTCTTCTTTTCTTACAGGGATCGCTTCCCCTGTCATGGACGCCTGATTTACCAGCGCATCTCCGCTTACCACAACTCCGTCAAAAGGAATGATATTACCCATACGGATCACAACATTATCGCCTGTTTCTATAAGCTGTGCATCAGTCAGGATTTCCTCTCCGTCCTGCACCTTCCATACCTTACTGATATTTAAGGCCATCTGTCTGGCCAGGTCATCAACACATTGTTTGTGGGTCCACTCTTCAAGCGTATCACCTATGTCTAATAAGAACATTACTGATGATGCAGTGTTATGATCTTTTACAAGCATGGATGCACTTATGGCAACTGCATCCAGCAATTCCACTTTCAGTTTCTTTTCGGGTATGGTCTTAAGTCCGCGCCATACATATTTCATTGTCTTAAGACATGTCAGTAACGTCCTTATCGAATGCGGAATGAGCAGTTTCTTTGTATAATGCCATACAACAGACATAACTATCTTTTCATGATATCCCGCATTAAGTTCCCGCGAAGACGACTCATAATAGCTCTCCGGTACCTCAAGCTTTTCCGGAGCGTATCTGCGGATAATACTGATGATCTCATCCCGTTCACAGCTGTAGTATATTACTGCATCCGCAGTTCTTTCATATACCACAGCCTTTTGAACAGCATCAGATTCCTGCAGATAATACTGAAGTGTATCTGCCTCACGCATCGTAAAACGTGCCCTGTCAAAATGAACACGCATCCTGCCCGGTATCTCATGTCTTATTACAGCATTCATTTTCAGTACTCCGCTTAAGCCTCTTCCGTGCTCTCGATGATCCTGTCATCTTCTGCTTCCGCTCTTTTTTCGTTTATCTGCTTTGCCTCTTCATAGATGTCACTGCAGTTTTCCTGAAGAACAGTAGCCTGATCCACTATGGCATCCTTTGCACGCAAAACAGCTGCAGTGCAATGTGTGTATACTTTCTTTGCATCTCTGCTTGAAAGTACTTTTATCCCTGCCGTTCCGAAGAGAACGCCACCCGCAAAAAGCAATAATTTACCCCATCTCATGATAAAGCTCCTTTCATAAATTATATTTATCAGCTTTTACATACACTCAGCTGATATCCGTCACCTTATAACCCAGATCCGTAATGATCTTTTTCAACTCTTCATCACCGATCTGTTTTCCAAGCTTAACCACTGCTTTTCCTTTACTTCTTATAACCTTTGCGTTTATCCCTTCAACAGAATTCAGCGCATTCTGTATCCTGCCGGAACAGTGTTCACATACCATACCTTCTATCAATATGTTTTTTTCAGCTATCACTGTATCCAGCTTTGCCGGTTTTATAAGTTTCATCTTGCTGCCGCCACCGCAGCAGGATCCTTCGCCCTTAAAATGCGGTATCGAATACTTTACCGCAAGGAACAATATGCCTGCTATGACAACAAGTAACACACAATTTGAAGTAAACTGGTCCATACATCACCTGCTCATTGACATGCTTTGCTTTTCTTTGCTGCACATTGTGCCGCCTTCGCCTTGGCACACTCTCCTGCCATGGGGCACCCTATGCAGTGGCGCCCCTTTTTCTTTTCTTTGTATATGTAGCAGGAGGCTCCTGCAACGAGAAGTATGATGATCGCGGCTGAGATTATATTTACCATAGTATTTACCTCATATAAGCCCCTTCGTCAGTTCGTCTTTAACCGGTACTCTGCAACCATCTTCTTATTATTAGAGATTATGATTCCGGCGATCACTGCTGCAAATACAAGCACGGCTATCAGACCGCCTGCAAATCCTGCACCAAAGCTGCCGGTGGTAAAGAGGGTTCCGAACTGATATACCAGGAAGCCTACCGTAAAGCCGGTTGCCAGCTGAAGGCCTATAGCTCCCCAGAGCCACTTGGCGGATTTCATCTCGGAATTCATTGCTCCAAGTGCTGCAAAGCAGGGAGGTGTGTAAAGATTGAACATAAGATATGCAAGTGCTGCAACCTTGGTGATTCCAATGATCGCTGCTACCGTAGTACCTTCTCCCACAAGTTCCATTTCCTCGGGATCTACAAGATTGGTGATAGCATATACCGTTGCAATAGTACCTACAACGTTTTCTTTAGCAATAAAGCCGGTGATAGCTGCTGCTGCAAGCTGCCATGCTGCAACACCTACGATCGGTACCAGCAGTACAGAGAAGGGTCCTGCAACGGATGCCAGTATGGAAGTATCCTCCATTCCTTCTTCAACTTCTTCAAAATTCCAGTTGAATGCCTGCATGATCTGGACTATGGTGTTGCAGACAAGGATAACGGTACCTGCCTTAACGATATATGCTTTACCACGCTCCAGCATGGACTTAAGTGCAAAGAGCAGGCTGGGTGCTTTGTATTCGGGAAGCTCTATTATAAAGAAACTCTTTCTGTATTTCATACCGGTGATAGCCTTGATAAGCAGCGCGCCGAGAAGTATCAGCACTATGCCCAGCATATAGCATACAAAACTTACCCATGTAGCTTCAGGGAAGAATGCACCTGCAAACAGTGCGATTACGGGAAGCTTGGCACCGCAGGGCATGAATGTTGCCAGCATGGCAGTTGCTCTTCTTTCTCTTTCATTACGGATCGTACGGCAGGCCATGATCGCAGGAATACCGCAGCCGGTACCGATGACCATGGGGATAACTGATTTACCGGAAAGTCCCACGCGTTTAAAGATGGGATCCAGCACAACAGTCGCACGTGACATATATCCGCAATCCTCTAAAAGCGCGATCAGGAAGTACATTACCATTACCAGAGGCAGGAAGCCTACCACTGCACCCACGCCGCCGATGATACCATCTACCAGAAGCGCATATAACAGGGGATTTGCATCTGCCATCTGATCGCCTACCCAGCCCTGGAAAGACTCGATAGCACCTGCCAGGATATCTGCCACCCAGGTACCTACGGTAGTCTGGGAAATATAGAATACCAGGAACATGATGCCTGCAAAAATAACAAGTCCGAATATGGGATGTGTCAGGACCTTATCTATCGCATCTCCTTTTGTCTTATCTTTCGTGAGTACTTTACGATCCTCAACATCCTTCACTATCTTTTTAACAAATTCAAAACGCAGGCGGTCGGAAGCTTCAACTGCAGCCTTATCTGTAAGATCTACATTTCCTTCATCATAAGGTGCCTTCTGTCCTTTCCCTTTAAGATCTACAGCCGCGCTCACCACTTCAGCCAGGCCCTTTCCTTCTGTAGATACGGTTTCTATTACAGGGCAGCCCAGCTTCTCTGAAAGCTTCTTGATATCTATCTTATTACCTTTCTTATCATTTACATCGCTCTTGTTAAGCGCCACTACAACGGGTATGCCCAGTTCCAGAAGCTGTGTGGTAAAGAACAGGCTTCGGCTTAAGTTGCTGGCATCAACGATATTGATTATCGCATCGGGATGCTCATGCTTTACATAGCCGCTTGTGATGCTCTCTTCTGATGTGAAAGGTGACATGGAATATGCTCCCGGCAGGTCTACCGCTATCAGTTCCGTACCTTTCTGATTGTAATTCTTTTTGATTGGGCTTTCCTTCTTGTCAACTGTTACACCCGCCCAGTTACCGATCTTTTCGCTGCGACCGGTCAGGGCATTGAACATTGTTGTTTTTCCGCTGTTCGGATTACCCGTTAATGCGATCCTCATGTTTTTCTCCTCCCTTTTGATACATTATCATTGCAATCTATATACTATAATTAGCATTCGCTAACCTATAGTCCTAAATAAATGCCTTCTTTTCAAAGGCATTAAGACATCAGATCCTTATAACTTCTGCCAGATCCGGATCTATGTTATAACGTGCGTCTTTTATTGATACAACCAGGTTCTTCTTCTTATCGACAACCGTGATCTTCTCTCCGCTGTAGCATCCCAGCGTAAAGAGAAAGTTCTCCAGCTCCTCATCACCGTCAAGGATCAGTTCTTTTATCTCGTACTCTTTCCCGAGCTCGGCCTCATTCAGTGTCATCTGTGTCTCCTTCAGTATATTTATTAATTTCCGACTAAGCAGGTGTTAGTTAGTCACCGCTTACACGGATATAATAATACTATCAGAGAAAAAGTCAAGACCTTTTTTGAATAATATCTTTAATAAGGGTTTTTATAAATGAAAAACAGAATGTAAAAAAGCGTTATACAAACCCTCAGGGATTTTTTGAGTATTTCTTCATATGTGCCTTAACGGCATCAAAGGTTGTATCACTGATATAATGCTCTATACGGCAGGCATCTTCTACTGCTGTCTTCTCATCAACCCCAAGATTGATAAACAGTTTAGTCAGGACAGTATGACGCTCATAGATACGTTTTGCCAGTATCTCTCCTGCCTGGGTAAGCGTAATATGGCTGTCGGCATCTTTTTTGATCAGCCCTTCATCTTTTAAAAGACCGAGAGCACGACTGACCGAAGGCTTTGAAAAGCCCATATAATCCCCTATATCTATAGCACGCACGGAATTAGATTCCTGTGAAAGAACGTATATCGTCTCGAGATACATTTCTCCTGATTCCTGTAAAGCCATAAGAAAAGTCTCCTTTTTCTATATTATTACCTGCATCAGTTTATCATAAAATGCCTATTTTTTCAATCAGGCAGGGCTTAAACTATATCTTCTTCTGCAGCCATAAAAGATCGTACCATCTGTCGAATTTCTTTCCGACGCCGGGCATATGTGCCACCTTGATATACCCCTCTTTGAGATGGAACTTATAGCTATCGTGTGAGAGATGCTCCTCCTCTTCTTCACAATATGCTACACCTGCCAGGAGATTAATTATCCCCATATCCTTCAATCTTTTTTCCAGCTCTTTATATAGCAGGCTGCCTATCCCCTGTCTTCTTAAATCCCTATCCAGATAGATCGATGTCTGAACAGTCCAGTCAAATGCTGCCCGTGTGCCATATGCACTGGCATATACATATCCCACGATCTTACCGTCCTTTTCGCAGACCAGATACGGATATTTCTCACTGATATGCCTTATCCTGTCCTCAAACTCACGGACCGACGGTACTTCATATTCAAAAGAAACCGCAGTCTCCTTAATATAATATGAATAAATCTCAACCAGACGCCCGGCATCTTCAATAACGGCATCCCTTACAATAAGCCCATTCATATCATCACTCTCTTTATCCTTTATTTCCGGTAAATATAATATCAAACCGGACTGTTCTTTTCAAGAAAAGCAATTGCAGGCTGTTCTTGACACTCACAATACCTCTGTGATAGAATTACCCCTCGTGAAAAAAATAACCGACATAATTAAAAAAGAGCCCATGCTTTTAGTTTCGCTGGCCGCGGCTCTCATATCGCTTTTTATAACTCCGCCGGATATAAGCCTGATCAAAAAGATCGACTGGCATACCCTGGGGACTCTTTTTATGATGCTCACCGTATTGGAGGGTTTTAAGCAGGAAAAGCTGTTTAATCCCCTGATAAAACTGAGTGCAAACTTCAGGTCCATGGCCGGACTTTCACTTTTCCTTATATTCGGCGTTTTCTTCAGTTCCATGTTCGTTACCAACGACGTGTCCCTGATAATCTTCGTACCGCTTACCATAATGCTTTTCAGGGGCGTTAAGCGTGAAGAATGTATTCTTCCCGTTATCTCCATGGAAAACATAGCTGCTATCCGCGGGTCTCTTCTGATGCCCTTCGGCAGCCCCCAGAATCTTTTCCTTTACCAGCAGTCCGGTACGGCAGCTCTTAATTTCATGCTGCATATGTCACCGCTGTGCGTAGGATCCGGCATACTGCTGATCATCTTTGTACTGGTAATGTACCGAAAGGAAAAGGGCACTAAGATCAACCTCGATGCTGAAAACATCTGCGGCGAATGGGAGCAGGATAAAAAGATACGCCGCATTGCCTATCTTACCCTCTTTGTTATGATACTGGGCACCATAGTAAGCCGTACTAAATTCTGGCCCGTTGCCATTATCATCGTGATCGTTACTGTATGTGCCGTGAATATAAAGCTGTTCAGTTCGGTAGACTATATACTGCTGCTCACCTTTTTATGCTTCTTTGTATTTTCCTCATCGATATCGGCCAATCCCGCTATCGGAGGCTTTTTAAAGAAGGCCGTAGCCGGCAATGAATACTTCTGGGCTATAGGCTTAAGCCAGATCATATCCAACGTGCCTGCCTCTATAGTACTGTATCCTTTTACCGAAAACTTTGCAGGGCTTATCTACGGTCTTGATACCGCAGGCCTTTGCTCACTCATAGGCTCCCTGGCTTCGGTGATCAATTACAGACTTTACGTAAGAGACTATCCCGGAAAGGGCAAAGACTTTATCAAAGTCTTCACCCTTATCAGCTGGGCATTCTTTATCATCGTAGTTATTCCCGGATATTTCCTCAGTTTCTGGAACTTCTTCTGATCGGTGCCATTTTTAGTAATTCACGGCATAATCAAGAAGATAATCTTCGCCTTTGTCATAGATCGCAGCTATCGCTTCTTCAGTCAGCGGGATCACATGATCGATGGGCACGCCTCGTACGCGGTCCGTACGCGTATCGATGATCATCTCCCCGTCTTCGCCAAGATTCGGAACAGCAGAGAAGGATATACCTCCGCTTGCCGTGTCATAAGATGTCACAGCCTGGCAGGAAGAGTTGCTTCCTGTAAAGCCCATGATGGTCACATTGGGATACTCTGACATCAGGTAGGTCATCATATCACCGGCGCTGACTGTTTCATAGTTTACAAGGATTATGATGTCTCCCTGACTCCAAAGGTTTTCACCCATATAACTCATCTTTTGATCCTTAACATATTTTCCATCCGCGCCGCGCTCATAGGTCGCAGTCTTTTCATTTATTACTGCGCTGTAGCTGATAAGATGCTCCCCTTCCGGCGCAAAGAGCTGCACCACACCGCCTACCATGAAGGGGCTGCCGCCGCCGTTCTTTCTGAGGTCGATGATAAGCCTCTTATACCCTTTGTCACGGTATTCAAGTACTTTTTGTCTTACTTCCTCTGTCATGGCGGTGTAATCCGAACCTTCATAGCTCTTTAAATCATAGGCCATCTGATAGATACGAAGGACTGCGGCATCACTGTTAACAGGCTGAAAATCAAGATTAGATATGTTCACGCCATCATCAAGTTTTTTCACTGTACTTATCATCCTGGGATAGTATGCTCCAAGCGCTTTAGCCGTCACGGTCTTCTCCATACCGGCATCATCTATAAAACCGATCTCAACGCTGTCACCGCCCTTGCCCGCAGCATACATAGGCAGATAGAATTCCTCATTATCTTTCGAAGGAAAGGTTTCAGCATAAACATCCACTTCCTTTTCAATTTCTTCAATGCTCTTCCCATCCCAGGAAGTGAGCACACTCCCGTTATGAAGGCCGGCATTTAAAAGCTGCAGCCGGTCAGACTCAGCATTGTCTGAAAGATAATCATCGGCATATTCATAATCTTCACCATAATCCAGGATGCTCATGGATTTCTCGCAGCCCTCAACGTTCACTGCCACATACTCACCGCTTGTGAGCCTGAGCAGCGAAAGACCGTAGTCCTTTCCGAATATCTCGCATTCTGCTCTCTCCGCTATCCGGTAATCCGACGCTATGTATCCCACATGCCCGTCATGAAATTCCTGGGTAAACTGAAGCCAGCTCTTGTGATCCAGTATCTCATCGCTTTCTCTCTCCGCTTTTTCAAAAAGCGGATGATACTTTGCATACAGGCTGTCCCAGTCTATGCCCTTCTCTTCAGTGAGTACATAATGTTCCTTCATTACAGCAAAGGCATCTTCAAAATCTTTGGTGTAACTGCCGCCCACCCCCATGTTAAGGACCATGATGCATATGATCGATATCATGACCGACAGCGCAGCCCCGCCGGAGATCAGTTTTTTCAGTCCCTGCTTTTCAGTAAACAGTTGAAGCAGCATCAATACCACCGCGATATACATACCGGCATATCCGATGTTCCAATCTATAAAAGGGCTGATCAGCACTGCCAGCATCAGCGGAGCAACATATACAAGCCGCCATATAGATGAATCATACTTTTTCCTTATTGACTGAAGGAAAAAACAGAAGATACATATCGCAAGGATCAAGAACATTAACATATCCATAATACTGACTCCCTTCTAATCCAGATCATTTTTACGGAAGAACCCGTAGCCGGCTATAAGATAAACTGCACTGACAAGTACCGATATTATTATGGTTCCGCTTATCATACTGCCGCTTATGCTGCTGTCATATGCTGTATGCATTACTATCCCGCCCGCCGGATCCAGGTTATATATTGACCAGGTACCGAATTCCAGCAGATCCTGCAGATTAAAGAAGCTAAGCAGGAAGCTGGTGTGACTGCCTATGATATTCAACAGCACCACTCCAAAACACATTGCTATATATCCCAGCGCTGTCACCAGCATCCTGCTTTTACTTAAGAATGCTATCAACGTAAAGAACGCAGCCAGCCTGAAAAAAGGGAAAAAGCAAAGCACTATCCTTATTACCGCACCTTTAACTTCTATCACATCCCCCCAGCCGAAGAAGATACAGTTACTGATAACAGGCACGACTGAAAACAACGTCGCCAGCAAAGCTGTAAAAACCGTTGCCGGTATTGCCTTTGAGAAAAATATATCCAGACGGGAATGTCCCGACATGATCTCATAATAAATATCTTTGTCCTTAAAATCCCCGGCACATACAGTTCCGACAATGATCGCTATTATCATAGACTGAAACAGCCACAGTATCGAAGGTGAATCTACAATGAGTCTTCCCGCGCCGGGTGTTTCATCCGATGTCATGCCAAGCACAACTCCGAACACTGCCAGAGCAACTATGAATAAGGCTGTCAGCCTGTAAAACGCCCCGTTCCGGAGCGACTGGTATGAAAGTGATGAAAGTAATTTCTTCATTATATCCTCCAAAATATTCTCTTTAAAAAGATCCTTCGCTACGCTCAGGATGACACGGCGGGATTGCTCCTTATGACACTTTAATTCCTGTCCCGCTTTGTGAAATCCAGGTATGCGGCAGCCAGATATATCCCACCGATGATGAGTGATACAGCTATAGTCATCAACGCATATTTTCCGCTAACCGCAGTTTCATAGACATCCACTTTTTCTCCATTGATAACGTAGTTTCGGCTGTTATCAAGAGTAAGCAGGTCTATCACGTTATACATTCCCGAAAGATAAGTCTTATCAAGCTTTTTATAGAATTCGCTGATGATCTCTATTATCATGACCTCAACTTCGATAAACAGGTATGAAAAGCCTATGCCCTTCCCGGCGCTCCTGAACAGTACCGACACCATTATGCAGAAGGCTGCGATACGGAACATGGGCAAAAGGCTTAACAGGCAGCGCAGTATTATATCGCTTATCTTAATCCCTTCTACAGGCCAGCCGTTTATAAGACCGTAATATACAAGCGGCAGATAAAAGGTCACCGCGCATAACAGCACCCCCCAAGCCAATGCGCTTATTATCCTGGCAAAAAAGATACGGCTGCGGCTGTGGCCTGCCATTATCTCATAATAAATGGTCTTATCCCCTGCATCCGCCGATGCCGCGATGCAGCTGATTATCATTATCGGGAATATCCATACCGCAAACAGTTCCCCGCACAGATTGGTTAAATAGGCACCACCGGTGATATCCTCAAAAGGAACATTCAATACGAACATCGGTATCAGCAGAGGCATGGCTATCATGGATATTATGGTCAACAATATTGCCATGTTCCTGCGGTTTGTGAAATTAAGAGATCTGATTATGTTATACATCCGCCTGCACCTTCTTCATATAATAATCTTCCAGGTTCACTTCATTACGCGCCAGCTGAATGGGGATCACTCCGCCTTCATAAAGAGCCTTCGATATCCCTCGCATGTCATCAAAGCCCTCATATATCCTCATGCTTCCGTCTTCCAGCACTTCCAGCTTATTGATACCGCAATCCTTTGTCAGTATCGAGCTTGCCAGCTCATTATTGTCCGTATCTATATGGTAAAACTCACTGCACTCCTGTGAGAGTTCTTCAGCCGTAAGCGTATCAGTTATCTTCCCGTGATTGATAAAGATATAATCCGTGCAAAGCTGTGAAAGCTCACTTAAGATATGTGAGGAGATTATTATCGTCACTTTTTCCTCTTTATTGAGGTTTCTGAGAAGCTCTCTTATCTCAACGATACCCTCGGGATCAAGGCCGTTTATGGGCTCGTCAAGCACCATCAGCTCAGGCTTTCCAAGTAATGCATTTGCTATGCCAAGCCTCTGCTTCATACCAAGTGAAAATTTCTTTACTTCCTTCCTGCCGGTATCTTCCAGCTTAACGATCTTAAGGACTTCATCGATCCTGCCCTTATCAGGTATACCTTTCTGCCTGCGTTGCTTTTCCAGATTCTCCCTGGCAGACATATCAGCCTTTGCATACGGCGTTTCTATCATGAAGCTTGTGCGGCTCCTGGAATGATTGAGTCCCTTTTCGCTGCTCTCCCCGAACATCTTAAGGCTACCCGATGTAGGGAATACCAGCCCGCCCATTATCTTCATTATGGTAGACTTGCCTGCACCGTTGGGACCGATCAGCCCTACAATGCTCCCCTTCTTTATACCGAAAGACACTTCATCCAGCGCCAGCTGCCTGCCGTACTGCTTCGTCATATTCTTTACATCTACGATATTCTCTGACATATACTCCTCCTCTTTTCCGGATTTGATATTTCAGAGTATAAAGGGAAAGTTTAAAGAATTTCTTAAGAAATAAAAAAAGACAGGAAAGTTTTCCCGTCTTTACAGTATCCATTTTCTGCAGAAACACAAGGTAAATAATATCCGGCCGTCCTCCACATCAGCACTGATGTTCCCCTTCTGCTTTTCCATCAGCAGTTTTGCTATATAAAGTCCCAGGCCCGCACTGCCTTCGCGGCGGGCTTTATCTGCACGATAGGTGCGGTCAAAGATGTGATCGACATCTATCTCATCCGAAGATGCTATTTTATTGCCTGCGGTAACCGTCCCATCCTCAGGCGAAATGCTGATGCTGAAGCTGTCTTTTGCATATTTGCAGATATTTGCCAGGAGATTCGAAAAAACGCGGTTCATCATTTCTTCGTTTGCTTCTACAAATACCGATTTTTCAGGAAAGCTGATATCAGGCGTCAATCCCTTTTCCCTTATCAGGGTTTCATGATCTATAATAAACTGTGCCAGAAAGCTCACAATATCCAGCTGCCCTAATGTGACCTCCTGCGTATCACTCTCAAGTACTGACAGTTCAAAGAACTCATCTACCATTCCCTTTAAGGCTTCAGCCTTTCTCTTACTGACTTCCAGATACTGTCGGCCTTCAGTGCTTAAGTTCTCCGCGGAAAGCAGCTGAAGATTCCCCTTAACAACCGTAAGCGGAGTTCTTAAGTCATGGGCTATATCGGATATGGAGCGTTCCAGCTGCTTCTTTGCAGCCTCCTCCTTAAGCTTAAGCTCTTTCTGATGATCCAGGTTACGATTAAGCTCCGCTGCCAGCTGTTCTATGTCCTTATCGATCAGCGTGACTTCTATCTGCCTGTCATAGCCGATATCACGGTTCTTCTTAAGCTCGGTAGTGATATTCCTTATATTCCGCTTTATCACCAGAAGGATGATGAAAAGAGTCAGACATAAAACTGATAATATGATACTTGTTATCAATAATGTAGTTTCCAATATCAATTTACCTAATTCAAGATCCTTCGGGCTAAAGCCCTCAGGATGACACTACTGTAATTCTGCCTTCAGGATGATACCTCACCGCTGTCTTTCAGCCTGTAGCCTATGCCCCAGACAGTCTCGATCACGTCTTCTCCTGCCGCCTTCTTTAATTTGTTTCTGAGATTACTGATATGTACATTAATGGTATTATCCTCACAATAATACATATCATCCCATACAGATTCATATAGATTAGCCTTGGTAAAGGTTTTCTTAGGATTTTTCATAAAGAGTTTAAGAAGCTGCAGCTCTTTTGATGTAAGCTTTACCTCTGTATCCTTAACTTTCACGCTGTTATTGCGAACGTCATAGATCAGTTCACCGCAGCTTAAAACCTCTGTCGATTCTTCCTGTTCATGCAGCCGGCGCATTACCACCTCTATACGCACCAGAACTTCTTCCAGATCGAAGGGCTTGATAATATAATCGTCTGCTCCCATGCGCAGTACTTCCAGCCGGGTATCAAGTTTTGACTTGGCCGATATCACTATCACAGGGGTCTTACTGCGTTCTGAAGAGGTATCTCCTTTAAGCTCTTCGATAAGTGTCTCCCCTGATTTATACGGCAGCATCATATCCATCAGGATAATATCGAATTTTTCTGCCAGCATTACAGCCGATGCCTCACGTCCATCCTCAGCTTCAGTAACACTATAGCCCTTTCCTGTCAGGAAATCCGCAAGAAGCTTTCTTATTTCACTGTCATCTTCGATCAACAATGCCCGTATTGACATTCTTTCTGCCTCCCATATTACGCTGCATTTAAGTATACCTGTGCTGTCAGGCATGTCAAGGGGGTGAAGATGCGCGCCTGTTCGGTGCGGATGTGCGCCCGCACCGTGCTTGCAGGTTATGCACGGATATAATATAATTTAAAAAAATGGAGGATCAGAACTATGAAACTTTTGATGATAAGAGAAAACGAAACCCCAAAGGAATATGACGATATCGTCGTAAAACTCAAAAGATGCCTGTCCGACAGCGGCCTGGTATCCAATGTTCCGTCCATCGATTATATCCGTCCGGACGGTAAATTTACCGACGAGTATATCGAAGATATGATAAACGAGATGGTACAGCGTGTAGGTGCCGAACATATGATGAAGCAGCCGCTTTTTGACGCCGTTGTACTGCTGCGCAGACTGGAATCCAGCCAGGAAACCTGAGAAAGGATAAAGCATTATTTGCTTTAAACGCTTAGCGTACTTATTATGAAAACAGAACTCATCTACAGTAAAAATAAATATGAAGATATCGAAAACGCCATCGTTGAGATAGACCGCTTCCGTGCGCAGTATGTCTCGATGTTCGAAAGCGGCGATTACCGTTTTCTTGACGTTTTCATTAGTGGCCTTATCGTATGCCTTGGATTTTTAGGCATCAGGCTGCATATACTCCCTCTTTATGCTTTCCTGTTCGGCGGAGTTTTGATGTTCTTTTACAGCCTTATGTCAAAGCGGGGTATAATCGGTGCCATACGCCAGAACGCCATCAAAAATGAGATGGGCGCTCTTATGCAGAAGGATAAGGAACTAAAGGATCTTATAGAAGAACTCAACGAGATAAAGAATTACGTTGAGATATCAAATATACTGCAGGAAACCTATGCACGCTACCACGGCTCCCTTGATATCAAAGTTGAGGAAAAGCACAATCCGTCAGGTGCCACCTATTTTGAGATGAGCATCGTTACACACGGTTATTCCGATGATCTGGGAAAAAGTGGCAGCATCAAGATTCCCGGTATAAACAGGACTTTTAAGCTGACTCCCACAGCTATGGATAAGATATTTTCCCGCGGGATAATAGATTTCTCCTGGCTGGACGGTAATCTGTATGACTGCGCGCAGAAGGCCTCCGACCTTCATGCTGACATGAGTGCTTTCGCTCCGAAAGGACAAAAAAGACTGCCCCTGAAAGATGATCTTTCAAAGGCAGAGTTTCAAAACAGCGGAAACAATCCAAGGGATATTCTGGACTAGCCCTAAAGATTACATGCTTATGCGGTTTCTTCCGCCTTCCTTGGCGGCATACAGCAGCTTATCCGCATAATCTATAGCCTCAGCGGTGGATCCGAAGCGTGCAAAGCGTACCAGCCCGCCGCTGAAGGATGTTACCAGATCAGGATCCTTGTCCCATCTGACATCAACGAAATTCGCTCTCATCCTGTCCATTCTTCTGTATGCGTCTTCCTGTCTGTCAGCTTTGATGATTATCAGGAATTCCTCACCACCGTATCTGACAACAAGCTCGTTATTCTCATCGCATGCCTCCTGCATCATTATGGCAGCAAGCTGTTTTAATACCACATTTCCGAAAAAGTGTCCGTAGGTATCGTTAAGCTTCTTAAAATGATCTATATCTATCATACACAGATAGTATCTCTCATCATCCTTTACCGGCTTATCCTCCAGGAAACGGAAAAGCTCCCTTCTGTTATAAAGCCCCGTCAGCTCATCCTTTGAGGAGAGCTCGTCCAGCTTCATAAGCAGCTCCGCGGTACTCTCTCTTTCTTTCTGGTATGCATCCATGATGATGGTGGTCGTAATGATGATATAAAGACCGATAAGTATAAGCGAGCTTATCATATCGATCACCCTTGCCTCAAGACTCAAATGTGCGACCAGCTTAACTTCCTGCTCCTCAACAAATCCCGACGGCATGAAATAATATGAAACTATTATACAGGCTATATCCGTAATATAAGAAACTATCAGACAGATGATCCTTTTTGCCCCTTTTAATACCGGCACTACCAGGAAGAGCCCGGCCAGCATATAAAGCGGCATACCCGAATCTATACCTCCGCAGGAAAAGAAGGCCAGGGGTATGACCAGGCAGTTAAGGACATAACACAGCATCAGCCGTGCCAGGTCCATCTTCTTGAGTCCGTATGCCACATAAAGAACAACCAGCAGCATTATAGCTGATGCAATGGGTCCTATATTTGATGTATCGCTGAGTTTCTCTATGAAAGTAACGATCATTGAGATCCAGACAATGACCACACCGGCAACCAGAACGGCACCGAATAATCTGTCTTCGAGACTCTTCTGTTCATCTATATAGCGTTGGATGTTTTTGGAAACTCTCATTCTCCCCCCCTGCGAAACACCCTTCGGATATATACACACACTATAATTATACCATGTAAGAATGCGGATTTCTACCGACGAACTTTAGAAGTTTTATTTCAGCGTCCCGTTAACGTCATGGATATAGATATTGACCATGCCGTTTTCCTGCTTATATTCAAATACGGTCTTGTCATCAAGATACTCAATGGGAACCAGTATCTCAATGCCGTTCTCCGTAACTATTTTCTGTTTTTTAGTAAGGCTTCTTCTGGTCTGGGGACTGACGAAAACAGGAGTATCCTTTATCTCAAGATCCCGTGTCTTCTCCTCGTAGCGCTGAGCAGCCTTTTCATTGTCCGCAAATATACGCTGCGGTATGCGTACAGGATTGATCTCACCCTTCTCTTTTGCATCCTCCGCCACTTCCTTACGGTATTCAAAAAGCTTTTTGGGTGCTTCATCCTCATAGCACTCTTTAATGGTGTCCATCACTGCTGCCTGGAATACCTGTACGGTCTCCTTCTCGGACTTATCAAGATTCACCTTTAAGATGCGCTCTTCCATATAATTGATGCTCTCGCCGTCGATCACACAGCGCATATCCGACATCCATACCCTGCGTTCAAAAACATTTATATAGAAATAATCATATTCCTTCTGGGTATGTGCCGGAAGCAGCCTGGCATCTTTCTGCCATACCACCTTGCCGTCCCGCTTCTCGCATGCAAAACGGCTCTGGTAGTTGAGCTTGAAAAATGCTATCACCGGCTGTTCATCAGCCGAGGCAAATATAAACAGCCCGCTGCCGGGCTGCATGCCATATGCATCCTTTAAGAGTTCATGCATTTCATCGCCTATCACATCCACGAAGGCATCAAAGCCTTCTGCCTCCGTGGGTGTGATCTGCGCTAAGAACGAATCCTCCGCGAAACGCGCCTTCTTTGCAGCCGCCTGCGAAAAATTATGTGCAAACAACTGAAGTATATACTGATATATCTCTCCGTCGGGATCGATAGTCCATTCATTATATTCCACGAATGCCTTGGACGCATCGATCGTACTTAAGAAAACACGTTCTATTTCAATAGCGGACTTGTTCATCTTTTTATCAATCCTTAACTGTTACATTTATTGTTATGGTCTCGCAGCCTTTGCCGCTGACAGTGACCGTGGTCTTGCCTTTCTTCTTGCCCTGTATCACGAAAGCATCATCATACTCTTCACTGATCTTTGCGATCTTTGGATCTTCGCTCTCATAATTAAGGTATACGCCGTTCAGATCATCTTCATAGTTTTCTATCATAATGACGATCTCTTCGCCCTTATCGATCTTTACGCTGGTCTTTGAAAGCTGTATCTCCTTCTTGGGGCCTAAAATGCCTGTTCCGAAAAGTACTGCAATACCGGCTCCCAGAAGAAGCAGAAGTACTACCACAAGGATGATGATAACAGCTCCGCCGCCTTTCTTTTTCTTCGGAGGCTCCTGCTGGGGCGGTCCGGAAAACAGCGGGTTAGGCTGCTGTACAGGTGCTCCCATCGGGGGCTGTCCCATGGGTCCCTGGTTCATGGGCTGTCCCATCGGCGGCTGATTCATAGGCTGACCCATAGGTCCCTGATTCATGGGCTGGTTATTGATCGGCGGCATAGGATTTGCCTGCTGATTGTTGACCGGCGGCATGGGGTTTGCCTGCTGATTGTTTATCGGCGGCATGGGATTTGCCTGCTGATTGTTTATCGGCGGCATGGGATTTGCCTGCTGATTGTTGACCGGCGGCAGCGGTGTTGACTGCTGGTTGTTGACCGGCGGCAGCGGTGTTGACTGCTGGTTGTTGACCGGCGGCAGCGGGTTGGGAGCAGCGCTCTGCTGTTCCGGTGCTGCACCCTGATCCTGCGCAGGTGCTGCTGCGGCACCGTTCTCATCGCTCAATGCATCCACAAATTTGCGATCATCCGTTGCCTGGTCGTTCTTGATCTCTTCGTCCATTGTCCTGTTCCTCCTCATTAAATAGTCTTCAATGACTTTAAGAACATAGTCGTAAACATTGTACAACAATTTTCTTTATAAGTCCAATCATATATGGCTGAAAAGTCATTGAAAAAATCATTTGACTTTTTACTGTGCATGTGATATTGTATTCTGCGGACGTTGAAAGGATGCTTTCAACTGCCGGGTGCGCGTAGCTCAGCTGGATAGAGCGTCTGGCTACGGACCAGAAGGTCGTGGGTTCGAATCCTGTCGCGCACGCTGAACATGGACCGCCTTTGAAGGCGGTCTTTTTTTTTGCATTATGGACTTTAGAAATATGCTGTGCTATAATCTTGTTTACATAATATCGGACTACCCGGTTTGCACTAACACGAAGAGTTCTTTAATGAAAAGATTAAACAGATTTAAAAATCTAAACATAAGGCCGGTAATAGCTTTTTTATGGTGCGCTCTTTTACTGTGCGGATGCGGTCCGGTGGCCTGCGACTTCTGCGGCAAGACCAGGTTCTGCAAGAAGTTCGATATAGTCGGCATCGAACGCCATATCTGTAATGACTGTTTAAACGATCCCCGTATCGCCATATCCGGCAATATGGTCCGTACATATTCGGAAAAATACGAGGACGGATCCCTTGAATACCCTGCGGATTCCCCTCTCAATCCCGATTACGGCAAACCTACCGAAGCACCTTCGGGCACTCCCGTACCCAAGCCGGCCACGGGCGATATCAATATCTCGCGTTATGAGCAGGGCACATCCCAGCCCGCTGCCACTCCCACCGCGGGTGCAGCACCTACTGCCGCTCCTACCGCATCAGCCCCCGGCTCCCTAACCGGTGAGGCTTTGCTCAATGCACTTAACAGCAATCTGGCAGCAGATAATATGAGCTTAAATCCCGTAGCTAACAAAAGCGGCGAATATACTTTGTTAAGCGGCGGAAATGATACACACATCAAATTCAAGATAAGTGCCGGTACCGCCGACAAGGACAGGCTCACCATCGAACAGGGTGAGGATGCTTCATCTTCCGATTATGTCAAAGCCGCTATCCGCTCCATCCTGGCATACACCGGAAGTGATGATTATGAAGGATTCGGGCATGACGTATATAACGCCGCCATCCAGAGCGGAAGCTTTTTCAATAACGGCATAAGCTTCATTTCCACCGTTCATACAGCCGACGAGATAGAAAAAGGATCGGCAGTCTCTGATTTTGCTATCGTTCCTTAAATTCAACTTAAAAAGATAAGCCTCTTTTTTGTGTAAATCTGCCAAATCTCATTATGAACTCTACATTATTATGGTAAAATCCTACCTTATCTGATATAATTTTACGCGGATGCCTGTAAACGATTACAGAGCACAAAACAGGAAAGGTGGATTTGTTCTATGGCAGAAAATGCGTACTACAAAGAGATCATGGCTCTCCACGGTCTGGATGAGTTCAAGGAAGTCATCGATCAATGGCAGCGTCTGAGCGAAAACGTTGAAAAGTTCCACGCAAAACCGAAGCTTGTGGTTCCCAACCTCTTATGGGCCGCTGATAACGGTATCGACCGTGAGAACCTGCTCATGCTGCTTACCAGTTTCATGTATACCTCCGGCAATCTGTTGGAGTTCTACGGAAATGTCCGCTGTCTCGAGTGTTTCGTGGACTACGTTCCCGCAGACAAGGAATGCCACGAGATTGAAAAGATCGGCGAAAAGATCCGTGACGCAGCAGGCTTCCGTTCCGAATACCGCGGGCTCCTCTCCGTCGATGTAAGCGAATGGACAGGACACTTTGAAGACGCACATTTCATTGATATCATGAAATATCTTGCGACTATGGATGATGATATCTGCTACATCTTCCAGTTACCCAACTACAATCAACAGTCTGTACAGGAACTGACACAGCTCCTGGTACTCTTCTTCCGTATACAGCTCATCAATATGAAGCTGCCCGATTCTGCTGATCTTTGCAGTTACATCTGCCAGGAGATCAACGAATACGGCCTTAATCTGGCAACGGATGCTGAGGAGATGATAATCGCATCCGTTAACCGCCTGCGTGAAGACAAGTATTTTGCAGGTTATGATATGCTGGACCGTCTGGCATCTGATATTGTTTATTCCGTATACACATCTACTCCGCCTTATGACGGCATCGTGACAAAGAGTATGATCAGCGCATTTGCACCGGACGGTATCTACGTTTCCGAGCTGATCGAAAACAACGCCAAAGTATTCACGGCGCAGTTTAATTATTAAGGAGGGGGCAAGATGAGCAGCACTCAGATAAAAAATACAAGATATAAAAGTAATATGGGTACAACCCGCTGGGCTACAGTTGAGGAGATACAGCGCAGCGCAACAAAGGTAGACATTGATGCACCCACCTATCCCATCGGCGGCGTGCCCATCATGTCAGACGGACATACGGCTTATCTGGACGGCCGTGACACCCACACACTGATCTTCGGTGCCACCGGTTCAAAGAAGACCCGTATCTTCTGTATGCCTACTTTGAATATGTTCATCCGTTCAGGTGAATCCTTCGTCGTTACCGACCCTAAGGCAGAGCTTTATGTTCGTACCGGCGGTTTCGCGAAAGAGCACGGTTACAAGACCGTTGTGCTCAACTTCCGTGATATCGGTTACGGCGACATGTGGGATCCCCTGGCACTTCCTTATGAGTACTATCGTACCGGACGTAAGGATGAGGCAAACAACCTGGTAAACGACCTTGCGGCTACACTTTCCGCAAGACAGAAGGAAAACACTACCGACCTTCTGTACCCCCTGATGGCAGAGACACTGCTTACCGCAAATATGTACCTGCTCTTCGAAGCAGCTGCTGCTGAGAACGCAGTTAACATGCGAAGCCTCACCGCTCTCTGCTCACAGGCAGCTCTGGAGTCCCTTAAGACTCTGGCCGGTAAGATGAGTACCCAGAACACCATCGGTATGTTGTTCAAGGGTACACTGCTTGGTGAGAACGAAAAGACCATCGCTTCCATCATGTCAGTGCTTTACGGTATGGTATCCATCTTCAACCTGAACAAGAGACTTACCGATATGCTCTGTCACAATACATTCGATATCCGTATGTTCGGTCATGAAAAGACAGCCGTATACGTTATCGTTCCCGATGAGAAGACCACCTGCCACTTCCTGGTTACCATGTTCATCAAGCAGGTATACGAAATCCTTATCGGTGAGGCACAGCGCCAGGCTTCCCTCTCACTGCCCGTTCGTGTTAACTTCGTACTGGACGAGTTCTGTAACATCCCCAAGGTGCCTGATATGCCTTCCATGATATCTGCAGCACGTTCCCGTAACATGCGCTTCTATCTGGTTGTACAGTCACTGCATCAGCTTAAGGGCCGTTACGGTGAGGACGCCGATACCATCAAGGGTAACTGCGATAACTGGATCTTCCTTACCTCCCGTGAGCGCGACCTGCTCAATGAAATGAGCTTCCTCTGCGGTGAGATCGATGCATGGGGACCCGGCGGAGCAGAAAAACGCCGTCTGATCTCTGTTACCGAGCTTCAGCGATTCAGTAAGGAGAAAGGTGAGTGTCTGATACTCCACGGCCGTGAGTATCCGTTCATTACATACATGGCGGATATCGACCAGTATCCTGCATTCTCCAACTACAAGGTGGTACCCATCCCGCCCATTGAGATCCCTCATCCGCCTACGTTCGACGTAATCAAGTTCACAACGAAGTTTGCGTTCATCGCCGACGGTGTGCCTTTCTCAAATCCCGATTAACAAACATTCCCCGGCTGTCAAGTCAGCCGGGGATTTTTTTAACACTCCATCCTGAGCCAGGCATTCGGCATGTCATCCTGAGCGCAGCGAAGGATCTTTATCAAAGGAGGAATCCCCATGAAAGAATTTATCAAAGGTGCCAATCCTTATATGCCGCTGTGGGAACATGTTCCCGACGGTGAACCCAGAGTCTTTGAACACAACGGTGAAAAGCGTGTTTACGTTTACGGATCCCACGATATAGAGCGCGATAAGTACTGCGGCCGCAATTATGTGGTATGGTCCGCTCCCGTCGATGACCTGACCAACTGGAAATATCACGGTGTGGCTTATGAAACACATTATGATTCAATACTCTATGCTCCCGATGTTGTAAAAAAAGGCGATACCTATTATATGTATGCCGCAGAAAAATGCGGAAGCCTGGTAGTTGTAGCATCTTCCAAAACTCCCTGGGGGCCCTTTGAAAACCCTGTAGAGACCAAGCTTGGCTTCGATCCCGGTGTGCTGGTGGATTATGACGG
>JAFYCS010000088.1 GCA_017539565.1 Lachnospiraceae bacterium | reverse complement strand
GTATCCCTTTGCACCGATCCGAAAGAAGCAGCTAAGGATGCTGATGTCGTATACACCGATGTGTGGGTATCTATGGGTGAGCCGGATGAAATCTGGGCAGAGCGTATAGAAGATCTCACTCCTTACAGGGTGACTTCCGAGCTTATGTCGTGTGCAAAGGATAAGGCAATCTTTCTTCACTGCCTGCCCGCATTCCATGATCTGGGAACAGAGACCGGCCGCATAATACATGAGAAGTTTGATCTGGATGAAATGGAAGTTACGGATGAGGTATTCAAGAGCAGTCAGTCGGAAGTATTCCGCGAGGCAGAGAACCGCATGCATACGATAAAGGCTGTGATGGCAGCTACACTGGGTGCTTTCTGATATGGCACCGAGAGTCAGTTTAAAAGCAGATATACTGAGGAAACTCAGAAATACCAGAGTTCACGTATCCGGACAGGAACTCTGCGATGAACTTGGTGTGTCCCGTACTGCCGTATGGAAAGTGATCAAGCAGCTTGAAGAGGAAGGCTACGATATCGAGGCAGTGACAAATAAGGGATATCTTCTGCTGGGGTATCCGGAGATACTTTCCGGCAGTGAGCTTATGAGCCGCATGAATACAATGTGGGCCGGGAAGAAGGTTTATTTCCATAAAGAGACCGAGTCCACCAATGAGGATGCAAAGTATCTGGCCGAAGAAGGAATGGATCATGGTTCGCTGGTAGTCAGCGACTGTCAGACAGGAGGAAAGGGAAGACGCGGCAGGACATGGCAGTCTCCCGCGGGAGAGGGTGTATATTTTACCCTGCTTTTGAGACCCCGTTTTTCTCCCGATAGGGCTTCCATGCTTACCCTTCTGATGGCGATAAGTGTGGCTGAAGTCATATCAGGCCTGCATCCTGAACTTGATGTAAAGATAAAGTGGCCAAATGACGTGCTGGTAAACGGGCACAAGGTATGCGGCATCCTTACAGAGATGAGCGCAGAGCCGGATTACATCCAGTATGTTGTTGTGGGCGTGGGCATAAATGCCAATCAGACTTTTTTCCCTGATGAGATAAAGGACATAGCGACTTCGCTCCGTATAGAGAAAGGAGAGAGGGTAGACCGGCCTGCTCTTATCCTGGGTGTGATGGAATATTTTGAATATTACTATGGAATCTTTGAAGAGCACCTGGATATGTCAGCCTTTGTAGATATTTATGACAGATATCTTATCAACAGGGACAGGGAGGTGCGAGTACTTGATCCGCTGGGTGAGTACGGTGGAATTGCCGAGGGGATAAATGACAGGGGAGAGCTTATCATTAAACTTAAGGATGGCTCATACTGTACTGTGGCATCCGGTGAAGTTTCGGTAAGAGGTGTGTACGGATATGTCTGAGATAGATATCAAAGAAGGCAGGATGAAGGATGGCCGCGTGGTTCTTTGCGGGGCCAATTCTTACGAGCAGAAATATTTCTTTAACGAGGAAATGTTCGGAAAGATACCGGAGTCGATGAAGGAAGAACTGCATGTCATATGCGTTCTTTTTACTGAGGAGTGTGGCGGTATCTTCATGTTTGTATTTGAGGATGACGGAAGCATTTCCATGGAAACGGTTTCGGACGAGAGTGATTATCTTTACGATGAGATATCGGCCGGACTGCTTACCCACCAGATAAAGATCAAGAGACAGGATATGCTCGAGGCATTGAGCATGTATTACAGGGTGTTCATACTGCATGAGAAGATAGAGGGGCTGGATATCACACAGTAGCCGGTTAGAATGAATCTTGAAGGACACGTGCTTGTGTGTCCTCATAAGGAAATAGGGAGGATCGTATATGCTGCTTACGGTAGATGTAGGAAATACAAATATCACTTTCGGACTCTTCAAGGGCGAAGATCTTAAGTACAGCTTCAGGATGATGACGAAGCAGCCCCGTACATCGGATGAGTATGGTGTGTCTGTGATGATGCTCCTCCAGCAGCTGGATGTGAAAAAAGAAGAAGTTGAAGGCATCATAATCGCAAGCGTTGTTCCGGATCTGATGCATTCACTGGTAGGCGGTCTGGAGAGATATGTGGGTAAGAAGCCACTTATCGTGGGACCGGGTGTGAAAACCGGTATAAAGATAGTTACCGAAAATCCGAGGGAAATCGGAGCGGACAGGATAGTGGATGCTGTCGGTGCGTTCGAAAAGTACGGCGGTCCGGTGTTAGTAATGGATTTTGGCACAGCTACCACCTACGACCTGATAAGTGCATCCGGAGAATTCCTTGCCGGCATTACGGCCCCCGGCATAAGGATAAGCGCTAAAGCCCTGTGGCAGGATACCGCAAAGCTTCCTGAGATAGAGATTAGGAAACCTGATTCTATCCTGGCCCAGAATACGGTCACTAGTATGCAGGCCGGACTTGTATACGGGCAGATCGGTCAGACTGAATATATGGTAAAGAAAGTTAAGGAAGAATCCGGACTGGATAACCTGAAGGTGGTGGCTACCGGCGGCCTGGGAAGCATAATTGCAGATGAGACGGACTGCATAGAAGTATACGACAGGATGCTCACCCTGGACGGCCTCAGACTTATATATGAAAAAAACTGTAAGTGATGTTTTTGGAATGATCGGTATGCTTAAGCACCAGCCGACTGAAGTTATTTGACTGAATATATGTACATAGGAAATGTAGAGGTAAAAGTACCGATAATACTTGCTCCCATGGCGGGGGTGACGGATCTGCCTTTCAGGCTCTTGTGCAGGGAGCAGGGGGCAGGTCTTTTATGTATGGAAATGGTCAGCGCAAAGGCCATAATGTATAAAAATAAAAATACCGAAGCACTTTTGACCATAGACGAAAGGGAGCATCCAATATCGTTGCAGCTTTTCGGCAGTGATCCTGAGATTATGGCAAATGTGGCGGCGTCAATAGAGAACCGGCCATTTGACATACTGGATATAAATATGGGATGCCCTGTTCCCAAAGTGGTAAATAACCATGAAGGTTCAGCGCTTATGAAGGATCCTGAGCTTGCATACAGGATAGTAAAGGCTGTATCCGGCGCTATATCCAAGCCTGTCACCGTAAAGATCCGTAAGGGCTTCAATGCGGATAGCGTGAATGCTGTGGAGTTTGCAAAGCGTATGGAGGATGCGGGAGCGGCAGCCATAGCCGTGCACGGCAGAACAAGGGAAGAGTACTACCGCGGAAAGGCTGACCGTGATATCATCCGTCAGGTAAAGGAAGCGGTAAGTGTTCCAGTCATAGGCAACGGTGATATAGACAGTGCGGAATCAGCTATGGATATGTTTAAGACCACCGGCTGTGACGGCATCATGATTGGAAGAGCGGCACAGGGGAATCCCTGGATATTTAAGGAAGTGAAGGAAGCTTTTCTTTCCGGCGGTGAAAACTTTACAAAAGGAAAGCCGGAGATAGAAGAGATAAAAACTACCATTCGAAGGCATGCGGAGCTTATGCGTGAATGCAAGGGCGAGTATATCGCAGTCAGGGAAATGCGTAAGCACATAGCGTGGTACATGTCAGGCTTTCCAAATGCGGCGCAGCTGCGTGACAAGGCGTGCAGGATAGAGAGCTTTGAAGACATGGAAAAACTGCTGGAAAATATCTGATTTCAGATTTGACATATATTGAAGAATTGAGTTATAATCTATTGTCTGTATAAGTTAATTTAAAGCAAAAATTCATTGCGGAGGGACTATAATGGCAAAGAATAAGCTTACCAGAGCGGGACTTGAAAAATACGAGAAGGAACTGGACGAACTCAAGCTGGTTCGCAGAAAAGAAGTTGCACAGAAGATAAAAGAAGCAAAGGAACAGGGC
>JAFYCS010000087.1 GCA_017539565.1 Lachnospiraceae bacterium | reverse complement strand
TCAAATTCACCGCCAAGGATCATGATATTGGTATTACTGTGGATCGCATCATCTCCGGACCTTATCTTAAAAGTACCGTTCTCAACATATACTATCCCCTTGCCTTCCTCTTCGCTGTTAGTGGATGCAAGTCCTTTACCTCCGCTGCTGATAATGTATGTGCCATCGTATACCGCCAGCAGGTCCTTTCCTTTAAGCGCATCAGATACACTATCTATGTCGAAGGATCCGCTCCTGAGGACCAGATCATCTTTGGAACGTATCCCGCAGGCATAGTTTGCATCTATATTAAGGCTTCCGCTGCCGTTTATGATCAGATCCGCCTTTGAGAAGATCACCGCATCCGGCTCATCTTCACCATCTTCAAGCTTATAATCCTTTCCGTCGCTTAAGCTGTTAACACTGCCTTCCTCGAGGGATATATAGACGTTCTTTGCGCTCACCACGTATATCGCCGGCCCGTCATCATTATTAAGTGTTACACCGTCAAGGAAGAGATGTACCGCTTCTTCTCCCGAATCCACGATTATCTGCCCGTCATCCAGCGATCCGCTTAAGATATAATCGCCCTTTTGTGAGATGGTGATCGTGGTGCCGTAAATATCAGCGCCATTACCGCTGATATTTACGGCACTGCCGCTCATTGTAATGAGGGTCGCATCCTCGCCTGCCTCACGGTAGTCATAATTATCCTTGTATTCCGGATATGTGAGACTGTATGTTCTGCCGGTAAGGTTAATGTCCGCACTGTCACCGTCAGCAGACGTGGTGTTTACGGCTATGGCCTCATCCGCAACATTCACGGACTTTGAAGAAGAACTCCCGCTCTTTCCGGCTACGCTGCCCCTGCCTGCTGCAGATGCCGTATCAGCTGCTCCACAGGCTGCTGATGTGATCATTATACCTATCATTGTTAATGCTAATAATCTTTTCTTCATCATATTTATCTACCTCTTTCTGTTATGATCCCTTTACCGGGATTCCTGCCGTTCTATCCTGTATTCCGCCTGCATCCGTTTGATCTCAGATCTCTTCCACTGCCCTGCTCACCGGTCTGCCGCAGATTATCGTAAGGTTACCGTTCCTGGTACGCAGTTCGTCGATAAACTCTTTTTCCTGCGCCCTGTCCTTCATCTCGATACTGTAATTAAGTTCAAATATACTGCCAAGATCCGTAGTCTTTACCTTTGTCAGATCTGCCTTATTGAGGTACTTTCCGAATATGTCATCAAATATCTTTGTGTAATCCAGGCTTTCCGGTACCAGCACTTTAAGATGTCTCACCTTCTCACCCTTTTCCCCGAAGCCTGTGCTCATCAGCAGGAAGTATACCGCTCCTACCGTAAGGACTATCGCTGCACTGTAGATCACAT
The DNA here is from genome assembly GCA_017539565.1 of Lachnospiraceae bacterium. Taxonomy (GTDB): domain Bacteria; phylum Bacillota; class Clostridia; order Lachnospirales; family Lachnospiraceae; genus NK4A136. The sequence continues at coordinate 6,653 of JAFYCS010000087.1, read as the reverse complement.
ATCCCATACCGTTTGCCAGACCCACTGCCATCGCAAAGAATATTGATGTTATATCCTTTGAAGATCCCGGTGCCGATCTGAACCTCACCAGTGAGAACGCTCCCATCACGGATACCGCTGCTCCCAGATTACCGTTCACCACTGTGATCACTACCTGCACCAGTGCCGGGAGTATAACCAGCGCGACTACAAAATTCCTGTTATATTCACTCTTATACATATACAGCAGTGCTATCACAAGTCCGCATATCATGGATGCTATAAGGCTTATAAATGCTCCCTGTGTTGTCAGGTTTCCTGCGGAATCAAGCAAATATGATGTAAACATAGGCTTTCGCTCCTTTCATAACTGTTAGTTTCCTCAAGTCCTTCCTGATACACCCTTCCGAATTTGGAAAATGATGTGGAGAAGATCCCAAGTTCCGACATTATCTGTACGAACCATGTGGGCAGTGCCCCCGGTGCTTTTATCTCCAGAAGACTCATATCATCGTCCATCAGGAGTTTTCCCTTATCACCGTCAGAAAGTCTTAGATCGTATTTCCTGCTCCTTATCCTCTCATCTATGGTGAAGCGTATATTCTTATCTTCGCTCACCACATACGCCCTGCGGTCGTATGCCAGAAAGGTATCCGGCCTTAAGCCGTGATACTTTATCATGTAGTCGATCTCTTTAAGTATCTGACAGTCATATTCTTTGGGATATATCCCTTTTTCAATGTAATCCATTGCCACTCTGTAGGGGAATTCAACCCTGCGTTTATATACAACTCCCTTCCATTTCTTCTTCATCTCCAGGAATACCTTATCACCGTCTTTTGGTGTACCGTAAGACCTGAGCCTTAACTTTTCTTTATATACCGGCTTGTTAAGCGATTCCCTTATAAGCTCATTATCAGCCGTATCAAAATATATATTGCTTATGGAGTATTTTCCGTATACATCCTCTTCCGTCCTGCCTTCCAGCCTCTCCATAAAGGCTTTTCTCTGTGAGTCATTTAAGAGGTATTTTTTTTCAACTCTTTTGAATATCCCTGCCATGATCTCAACCTCCGATTGCCAACCATGTGTTATCTGTTAGCGTTATGGTACAAAAAAAATATGTCCACTTTTTGCACGAAAAGTGGACATATTGTGCAGATTCGGTGTTTAAATTGTGAAGCCTTTTACTGTTTTATCAGTTTTTGGTAGCGTCAAGTGCTGCTCTTGCAGCCATTATATCGGCACCCAGCTCTACTGTCTCATACAGAAGATGTATGCGGCCCGCGGGATCCATTCTCTCATAATTGATGGCAACTCTCTGTACCACGGTAGCGCAGGCTTCTGCAGAGATATCCAGAAGGATCACCAGTACCTGGCGTCCCGAATACTGGGTTGATACATCTCCTCGCCTGAGGGTGGAATAAAGTGCCTGATCCAGACGCTCCACTGCCTTCTCCAGCTCCTCCTTCTTGGGAAGATATCCCTGGTCCGGAGCCAGCGTGAAGAGCACCATACGCGCATCGATGGAACCGCGCTCTGCCCTGCGGTGCAGGAAGTTATATACATACTGGAAGCCCCTGATATCCAGCAGATATGCTCCCTTGTCGGGGATACCGCTGCTGAAATTAGTCTGCAGGCTCCAAAGGTCAACATTATTGCTGTTGTTACTGTCACCTTCTTTTGAATAGAAGTGGTAATTATGCTTTCCGCTCTGTTTTACAAAATAGCAAGCCTTGTCGGCCATAGAATAAAGATGCACGAAATCCCTTGCATCCTCGGGGGCGATGGAAATACCTATCGAAAGTGAAGTATTTGCATCAAACCTGCCTTCCTTAAGCTTCCATGCGAATTCACTCATAAGTGTCTCCGCCTTCAGCTTTAAGGTCTGACGGTCGGTAACACCGCTGAAGAATATCATGAACACGTCACCAAACACGCGGCAGAGCACGTCATCGGAATCGGAATTCTCCTGCATTACCCTTGCAACCATCTGCATGGTAGCGTCTCCGGACTGTGATCCGTATACATCGGTGAAAGCCTTTGAATTATCCATGTCTATCATGAAAAGGCTGCCGCTGTAATTGCTGTTCAATCTGTGATCTATTATCTGTACTGCCGCATTCCAGTCAAGTAATCCGGTAAGCACGTCTCTCTGGGCATCTGCCGGGAAATCGTTATTCCCCTGCATCAAGCCGCCCAGGCTGCGCTGCTGGTCTATCGAACCGATAATCTCAGCGAGTTGTGAAAGCATGGAACTGGGGATAAAAGGTTTTACTATAAAACCTGCAGCCACCTCCATGCAGCGTGCCTCCAACTCCACATCCCTTTTAGACATACAAACGATAGGGATCCTTTTAGTAGCCTCATTGTTGCGAATACGGTTTATCAGCTCAAAGCCATCCATGACAGTGAGTTGAACCTCCATCAGTATCAGATCCGGAATCGTAGTGGTAAGGAACTGCAATACCTGCGGTCCTGTTACCATCTCCGTTACCTTATAGGTATTGCCAAGTGTTGTCTTGATCACCTCAAGGCTTGTTCTGTCTTCATCTACAACCAGAATGTGTTTCATGCTAACCCCTCTCTGCCGCCTCCATGCGGCGTTTTTTAGCTTCAATCATCATCTACACTGTAGTTCGGTGCTTCCTTTGTTATATGAATATCGTGCGGGTGACTTTCCTTTAAGGATGCTGCTGTTATTTTAATAAATCTTCCGGTATCCTGCAAGGTTTTTATGTCTTTTGCTCCGCAATAGCCCATACCTGACCTTAAACCGCCCATCAGCTGGAATACAGTATCCTCCACGGTACCCTTGTATGCCACACGTCCTTCAACGCCTTCGGGCACCAGCTTCTTGGCATTCTCCTGGAAGTATCTGTCCTTGCTTCCGTTCTCCATAGCGGATATCGAACCCATGCCACGGTATACTTTATATTTACGTCCCTGGAACAGTTCAAAGGTTCCGGGGCTCTCATCGCAGCCTGCAAAGATGGAACCCATCATACATACGCTGCCGCCGGCTGCCAGAGCCTTGGTGATATCACCTGAATACTTGATACCGCCGTCTGCTATGATCGGTATGCCATACTCTTTTGCAACTGCATAGGAATCCATGATAGCAGTTACCTGGGGTACGCCTATACCGGCAACTACACGGGTAGTACAGATGGATCCGGGTCCGATACCAACCTTAACGGCATCTACGCCTGCATCTATCAGATCCCTGGTAGCCTCTCCCGTTGCCACGTTACCTGCGATAAGCTGAAGCTTGGGGAATGCTTCCTTTACCATCTTTACACAGTTGATAACGTTCAGCGAATGTCCGTGTGCCGAATCCAGGACCACAACATCCACACCTGCCTTGGCAAGCGCTGATACACGGTCCAGCACATTGGCTGTGATACCAACAGCGGCTCCGCAGAGCAGTCTTCCCTGGGAATCCTTTGCAGCCAGGGGATACTTGATAGCCTTTTCGATATCCTTTATGGTGATCAGTCCCTTTAATGAATAATCATCATCCACAATAGGAAGCTTCTCCTTACGTGAAGCAGCCAGTATCTTCTTTGCTTCTTCCAGCGTAATGCCTTCCTTTGCGGTGACCAGATTCTCGCTGGTCATGGACTCTCTTATCTTCTTGTTGAAATCTGTTTCGAACTTGAGGTCACGGTTGGTTATGATACCTACAAGTTTGCGTCCCTCTGTGATGGGAACGCCGCTGATACGGTACTTTGCCATAAGTGCATCCGCATCGGCAAGTGTATGATCCGGTGATAAGGAGAAGGGATCCGTGATAACTCCGTTCTCTGAACGCTTAACCTTGTCTACCTCGTCCGCCTGCGCGTCAATGCTCATATTCTTATGGATTATTCCGATACCGCCCTGTCTTGCCATTGCTATCGCCATGCGATGCTCTGTAACGGTATCCATCCCGGCGCTCATGACGGGAATATTGAGGCGTATTTCTTTCGTCAGGTTTGTTGACAAGTCAACCTGATTAGGTATCACTTCCGAGTAGGAAGGTATCAGCAATACGTCGTCAAATGTAATGCCATCACCTATTATCTGTCCCATAACATCTCCTTTCCATACCTGGTATAATATTGTTTATGCGCCCGGATTTAGTCAAAAAATACTTTTCTGGGCGCATTATTTTGTACTATCTTAACAAAATCTTTAGGCAAGTCAAGCAGAATTTTACGTCCGCCCTCGTAAATCATAGCATAGGGCGGTTCTTCCTTTGATTTGTCCATACTCCAGTAGTTTACTTCCGTAAGCTGCCTGTTTTTATACTCTCCAAGCCTGTAAGAATTGGCAGGAGCCAGTATCTCCATCTTATCCAGGTCAAAAGTCTCAAGATCCTTGCGTCTTTCCTTTGCCATTATCTTGGAAACCGTGATCTGCTTATCACAGTAAAGATACTCATATTCTACATCTGTAAGGGGATATATCAGATAGCGGTAGGCCATAGCCAGCCCCAGACCCACTAATATACTCAGTGCCGGCACGAAGAAAAATGCCACGACCGTCAACAGTGCAAAAACCACGATGCAACCAACCTTGAGCGCCGTATCCTTAGGCTCAGCGTTCTTCTTTACCAGATGCTCCATGTAAGCGTCCATCATCTAACCTCTCAGTCAATGAATTCTGTTTATGATACCATATCACAGCTTAATCTTCAAGACAGAAAGTTTAATATTTTTCAACGCATGATTTGACGGGGCGCCTTACGCTGTGATAACATAGCCGTGGCGTATTGCCGCGAATATATGTATATTAACGGTTTGCACATTACAGGCGCGGCCTGGCGCAAAACGCGCAGCCTTAGCCTGTAATGCTGCAAACCTGATAATTCCATTATGAGGAGTTCTATATGAAAGAGCAGTTATATACAATACCCTTAAATGATGCCGTTAATGCAGGGGATGAATGTCCCTTCTGCTTTGTGGAGCGCTCACTTGAGCAGGATTCACTGGATTTCGTCCTGGGAAGCTGTGCTTCATATATGGAAAGCGATGTACGTGCGCTGACGGATGCCCAGGGTTTCTGCCGTGAGCATTTCAAGAAGATGTTCGATTACGGCAACACTTTAGGCAACGGCTGGATCTTAAAGACCCACTTTATGAAGACACGCAATGATCTTGATAATGAGATCAAGCGCTTCCGCCCCGGCAAGGTAAGCCTGGCGGATAAACTTAAAGGCAAGACTGCTTCCAACAGCATCGTAGACTGGGTACGCTCCCGCGAGGAATCCTGCTATGTATGCCGTCATTCGGAGGAGATATATGCCCGTTATATAGATACTTTCTTCGTAATGTTTAAGGACGATGAAGATTTCCGCAGCCGTGTTGCCGCCAGCAAGGGCTTTTGCATAACCCATTTCGGCGATCTGTGCGCTGCTGCCGACGCTAAATTAAGCGGCCCCCAGCTGGATGCTTTTTATGAAATGATATTCCCTCTTATGCAGAAAAATTTAGACCGCCTGCAGGAGGATGTGAACTGGCTGATCGAAAAGTTTGATTACCGTAATGCAGATGCCGACTGGAAGGAATCCAAGGACGCCGTCCAGCGCGGCATGCAGAAATTAAAGGGCGGATATCCTGCAGACCAGCCGCTGAAGATGAAGAAATAAACAAACTAAAAGGGCTTCCGAGGAAGCCCTTTTTCATATCCCGGGTCCTTCCGAACCTCTCTGTCATACCAAGCCTTCCCTGTCATTCTGAGCGTAGCGAAGAATCTTATTCTTCACTGACAGCATTCCTTATCACCTCATCCGACACTATCTTTCCGTCGGATATGGTGATGATACGGTCGGCCATCGCCGCGATGCTCTCATCATGCGTTACCAGTATCATGGTCTGTGAAAACTTCCTGGCGCTGTTTTTCAACAGTGTCATTATCTCCATACCAGTGGCCTTATCCAGGTTACCCGTAGGCTCATCTGCCAGTATCAGCGCAGGATGATGAGCATAAGCCCTGCCAATGGCCACCCTCTGCTTCTGGCCGCCTGAGAGTTCCTCGGGCATATGATAGCGGCGCTCTTCAAGTCCAAGCATTATAAGGAGCTTGGTCAAATTCTCTTCTTTCATGCGTATGCCGTCCAGGCGTACCGGGATCTCTATGTTTTCTTCTACGTTAAGTACAGGGATCAGGTTGTATTCCTGGAAGATAAAGCCTATTTTTCTCCTGCGGAATTCCGCACGCTGCTTAGCTTTCATGCTGTGCACATCTTCTCCGTCCAGCACCACACTGCCGAAGGTTGCGCTGTCCACACCGCCCAGTAAAGAAAGCAGGGTAGACTTTCCCGAGCCGCTGGCCCCCACTATAGCCACGAATTCACCCTTCTCAACGCTGAAACTCACGTGATCCAGCGCCACCACCTTGGTCTCATCATTGCCTCCGTATACCTTTGTAAGCCCGTTCACCTCAAGATAACTCATGATATTTTCTCCTCTCGTTTTTAAAGCCCCTTCGTTTCCAAAGGCCGCTTTTTTACTGCCGCCGCGGGCGGTCTTAACCGGTAAAACCCTTTACTAACACACCCTGTGGGCCGTGTCAGTAACAAAGCAGCTTGATATGCACGTATATGATCCTTCTCCTGTCTTGCTCCTGGCTGTGATCACTCCGTCATGCGCCTCTATGATCTGTTTTGCAAGAGCCAGGCCTATTCCCAC
>JAFYCS010000011.1 GCA_017539565.1 Lachnospiraceae bacterium | reverse complement strand
GCTGGTTGGAGGAAAGCCTGTGAAGAGTGTTGTGTGGAAGAATGATTCCGGAGCAGAGATTGGCATAAAGATCAAGGATAAGATCATCAGCGGCGATGAGTTTAAGTCAAACTTTGAAGTGACTGTTGCCGACTACGCTGCTCCCGGAAAGGCTACCATTATCATCAGGGCCAGATCCACCTCGGATTATGCCGGCATGTGCACGGGCACAATAAAGATCACAAAGGCCGAGCTGGGGACAAAATAATAGCAATATTTCGTAAAGTTATGTGGTGATTTAACATTTGGGAAAATGCCTGCGATTGCAGGAAACGATACCCTGTCAAAACCCTTTGACAGGGTATTTTTTTGCCTTTTTCCCCCGATGTCAAAGACCTTTGATAGACAAAAGAGTCCGGGATGGGCTATGGTGGGATCAGAACGGAGGGGCACAGGGCTCCGCCGGAAACGATCGAAAAAAGGAGAACAAAAATGGACAGGATCATCTTATTTGCTGTAACAATCGGACAGGCACTGATAACTTATTTTACGGCTGCGGTCATCCATGAAGGCGGACATGTGGTGGCAGGACTCATTCAGGGATGGCGTTTTGACATGATGGTAGTGGGACCTCTTAAACTGTACAGGGCAGAAGACGGGAAGGTGAAGCTTGGCATAGAGAAAGATATCTCACTCTGGGGAGGCGTAGGCGGGACCATTCCTCCCGTTAAGACTGAAAAGCGCATGAAGCAGTATGCGGCTATCCTTCTGGCAGGCCCCATGGCATCGGTTATCCTGGGTGCGGTATTCTGCATCATCTGGATCCTTGGCTGCAGAAGCATATTTGTGACGCTGATGGCTCTTGTGCCCATCGGAATGGGTATTGCCTGCATGATCCCCGGAGTTAAGACAGGTATCCTTTATAATGACGGGACCAGATGCTCACGTATCCTTAAGGGTGGAAAGACGGCAGCCGAGGAGGAAGCCATATTTGATGCGGTCATGTTAAGGCTTTACGATAATGAGAGCCTCTATGATGAGAAGGGCATTGAGATAATGACAGCTTCAAAGGATGCGGAGATCCGTTACCTGGGTCATTACTACGGATATCTGAATGCAAAAGAAGAGAAGGATGATGAAAAAGTACAGTTTCGTCTGTGCAGCATGAAGGAGATGGAGGATAAAGTCCCTTCCTTTATCAAAACGATCTGTGCTGTCAGCGAGTAAACAGGTGCTTTTCGAAAGGGATAAGTTATGGTAAGATGGACCGGTGCCCGGCATTACAGACAGGGCCGGGCACATATATAACAGGGAGTCTTATCAATGGAACTTACAGCTCAGATGAAAAAATACAGAACGGAGGCGGGACTGTCCCAGGAGGCCCTGGCGGAGCAGATCTTTGTATCGCGCCAGACCATATCCAACTGGGAGACCGGAAAGAACTATCCGGATATAAACAGTCTGCTGAGGATGAGCGAGATTTTCGGCGTCTCCGTTGATGTGCTGCTCAAGGGCGATGTTGAGGAGATGAAGGAAATGATAAGACAGGAAGACCAGAATGAATTCATTAAGCTGGGCCATATCTTTAACGTGCTGGCGGTCCTTATGGTAGTGACGCCGGTCCCCCTGGCAAAGCTCCTTAAATTTATAGGCCTGGGCCTGTGGCTGTGTCTGGCAGCCGCATGTATGGCTGTGGCTTTCATAGTAGAAAAAAAGAAGAAAGAGATGAATGTGCAGACCTACCGGGAGATAGTGGCCTTTCTGGAAGGAAAGCACCTTGATGAGATAGAGGCGGCAAAGGAAGAAGGAAAGCGCCCGTATCAGAAGGTTATCCTGGCCATAGCCTTTGGCGTGGCGGCCCTTGTTATCAATATTCTGTTCCTGTTTTTATTCAGGTGATCACCGATATAAATAGGAAGATTTAGCAAAATAGTCAAAATTCTTGCAAATCATCTGGTAATTTAGTAGAATAGGCGGAAAGCAAACGCCTTTAGGTGTTTTTTTGCAGTTGAGAAAAGGTAATGTCGGCATCATATCAACGGAGGTATGTGCTTATGGCAGCAGGCAATGCGGATGCTCTGCAGAAACAGCGGAGCAGGCAGGAAGAAGTATTCAGGACGGCTCAGGTAAGTGAGCAGAAACAGGTTTCGGCCGGTGCTCCGACACTTATGCAGGAGCAGAGGCAGGATGACAAAAAGAGCATCCTGCGGCCCGACGATGCGCTTACCGCAGGCTTTATCGAAGCTGCAAGCAAGAGGATCGGCAGCGTAGGTGCCGATGATAAGGCTGACGGAAGTATGAATGTCAGGTTCGGGGCTGTATGCCGCAGCAGGAAGTCACTTTTCTTCAGGCAGAGGCAGCAGTGGCTTAAGAACCGGACATAAAGGAGGATACGGATGGCAGCTAAAAAGAAGACAGAGATCACGACCGGTGTCGTGGATGCAGCGTCCCTTCCGTTGTTCCTGGATTTTTTGGGTGATGATGCCAAAGCGCTGCTGGACAGCGGTGCCAAGCTGGCGGTCATAGGTGCGGCGGAAGGCTCAAAAGCTGTTGGCGCGGCCTGCGGATATGCTGATGAGGACGGATGCTTTAACATACTGGGCATATATGTGGCGCCCAAATACAGGAAAAAAGGCATCGGAACAGAGCTTTTAAATGCGGTGGCAGAGACGGCAAAGGGAGTAAAAAAAGGTATTCCCGTAAGGCTGGCCTTCTGCGAGGGCGACGCGGAGGCCGAATCGCTCCTGGCATTCATGAAGGCTCTGGGATATAAGGAGACAGACAGGGGAGAGAGGCTTTACCGTTTTACGGTGGGCGACCTTAAGAATAAAGCCTATTTCCCTGCAAAATATAAGAATCCCCATCTTAAGTCCTTTGCGGAGATGAGGAGCGAAGAGATCAAAAAGATCGCAGTAAGGACGGCGCAGCGTCACAGGGATATGCCCGAAGACGGCTTCACATCGGCGCGTGTTAAAAAGGATTGTTCCTTTGCATATTTCAGGAACGGCATAGTCAAAGGCTATCTTGTATGCGATGACACCTCCGGCGGGGAACTTACGGTATCAGCGCTGTTTGTAAGGGACAAGTTCGCCATGGCGGGACTGCTGAGGGCCTTTGCATCAGCCATCAAGGCAAAGCATAAAGCTGCGACTCTGGTATGCATGCCGGTACCCACGGACAGATATGACGATCTGTTTGAAAAGCTTTTCCCGGGTGTTAAGAATCTGGAACATAATTTTGAATTATAAACATATCATCCTGAGCGTAAGTGAAAGCGAAGGATCTTAGGAGGAATAAAATATCATGAAAGAAATAACCGGCGGTATTACCGCACCTAAAGGTTTTTACGCCGCTTCACATGCGGCAGGCATCAAATATCAGGGCCGCACGGATATGGCACTCATATACAGTGAGGCAGACTGTATCACTGCAGGAACTTTTACTACCAATAAAGTAAAGGCGGCTCCCGTTATCTGGGACTCCCGCATAGTACATAACGAGATACCCGTCAGATCGGTCGTTATCAATTCGGGTATCGCCAATGCGGCAACCGGCAAGCCGGGTATGGAGATCTGCGAAAAGACCGCTTCCGCCATGAGCGCACTTTACGGCGGCAGTACGGATTCCGTGCTGGTGGCTTCTACCGGTGTAATTGGCATGCAGATAAATGCGGAAAAGATCTGCACAGGCTGCAAGGAGCTTTTTGATAAGAAAGAAGACACCGCAGAGGCAGCTACGGCAGCAGCAAAGGCCATAATGACTACCGATACCCACAAGAAGGAGATCGCTGTTGAGGTGGAGCTGACTGACGGCAGCGTGATACATATCGGTGCCATGACCAAGGGATCCGGAATGATACATCCCAACATGTGCACCATGCTGGGCTTCGTTACCACCGATGCATGCATTGACAAGCATCTGATGCAGAAGGCCATATCAGCCATCGTGGATGATACCTTCAATATGATCACCGTGGACGGGGATACTTCCACGAACGATACCTACGTGATACTCGCCAACGGAATGGCGGGAAATCCAAGGATAGAAAAAGAGAACGAGGATTATGAGCGCTTCTATAAAGGTCTTCATTATGTAAGTGAGAATCTGGCGATACAGATGGCTGCCGACGGAGAAGGAGCGACCAAGCTCTTTGAGTGCCATGTAAAGAATGCACGCAGCATTTCGGATGCAAAGGTACTGGCAAAGTCCGTCGTAGGATCCGCGCTCTGCAAGGCTGCCGTATTCGGCAACGATTCGAACTTCGGACGTTTCCTCTGCGCACTGGGATATTCCGGTATATCATTCGATCCGGAAAAGGTGGACCTGTGGTATGAGGCTGCAGGCAAGACCCTTAAGATAGTAGAGAACGGTATGGGTACGGGCTATGATGAGGATGAAGCTACGGAGATGTTAAAGAACGAGACCGTTACCGTCATCGCCGACATGCACATGGGCAGCGCTGAGGCAAGGGCCTGGGGCTGCGATCTTAGCTACGATTACGTAAAGATCAACGCTGACTACAGATCATAAAGGATTCTTCAGATTGAAGCCCTTAGAATGCCTGAGCGCAGCGAAGGATCTTTAATATAGGAGGAATTATAAAAAATGTATACCAATGATATCGATGCTCTGTTAAAGAAGGCCGAGGTACTTATCGAGGCACTGCCTTATATACAGAGGTACAACCGCAGGATCATCGTCGTTAAATACGGCGGCAGCGCAATGGCAGATCCGGAGCTGCAGAGAAATGTCATCAAAGATGTGACACTGCTCAAGCTTGTAGGCTTTAAGCCCATCATCGTTCACGGCGGCGGCAAGGAGATCAGCTCCTGGCTTAAGAAGTGCGGCAAGGAATCCGAGTTTGTTAACGGCCTGCGTGTTACCGACGCAGAGACCATGGAAGTGGCCGAGATGGTACTTAATAAAGTAAACAAGCGTCTCGTGGCCATGGTGGAAGAACTGGGAGTACATGCAGCAGGCGTATCCGGTAAGGACGGCGGACTCTTAAAGGTTGAGAAGAAGTATTCCGACGGTAAGGATATAGGCTTTGTAGGACAGATCACCGAAGTTAATCCCAAGATACTCTTTGACCTTATCGATAAGGACTTCCTTCCTATAGTGGCACCCATCGGTATCGGGGAAAATTTCGAGAGCTATAACATCAACGCGGATGATGCGGCATGCGCCATAGCAAAGGCTGTAGGAGCTGAGAAGCTTGCATTCCTTACGGATGTTGAGGGACTTTACAGGGATTTTGAAGACAAGTCTTCCTTTATCTCTGCAATAAAGGTATCGGACGCAAAAGCACTTATCGACGGCGGAATAATCGGCGGCGGTATGCTTCCCAAGCTGGGTAACTGCATCGACGCCATCGAGAGCGGCGTACAGAGAGTGCATATACTCGACGGCAGACTGGCTCACTGTCTGCTCCTGGAGATCTTCACCAGAAGCGGTATCGGAACCATGATCATGCCGGATGATGTGGAATTGGAGCAGTAACCCCTGCATGTCATTCTGAGGAGCAGAGCGACGAAGAATCTTTAAGAATTTGGAGGATAATTACATGAGTATCATGAGCGATTACATCGAGGAGGCCGAAGCGGTGCTCCTCCATACATATAACCGTTATCAGGTGGTCTTTGACCAT
>JAFYCS010000003.1 GCA_017539565.1 Lachnospiraceae bacterium | reverse complement strand
TGGTAGCGCGCATCCTTGGTAAGGATGAGGTCGGCAGTTCAAATCTGCTAGGCAGCTTTCACTTCGAGGTGTGGCTCAGTTTGGCTAGAGCACCGTGTTAGGGACGCGGGGGCCGCTGGTTCGAATCCAGTCACCTCGACTGAAAACCTCTCAGGAACGCCTGAGAGGTTTTTGTTATTTCCGGAGGTATCCTGACCGTGTATGCCGCCCGCTCTTGACGCGACAGGGCAGATGACGTATAATCAACCATGTATGTTTTGAAAACAGGGGGGTTAGCATGATCAGTAGTATGACCGGCTTCGGCCGTTACGAGCTTGAGGCACATGAGCGCAGGATCAGCGTGGAGATAAAGGCGGTGAACCACCGCTATCTGGATCTGTCCATCAAGATGCCGCGCAGCTTCAACGCATTTGAATCAAAGATCCGCAATGTCATCAGGGATTATGTTGAACGCGGAAAGACTGATATATATATCAGCTGTGAAGAGCTTGGCGAAGACCGCTTAAGCCTTAAGTATAATAAGGAACTGGCCAAGGGCTATCTGGAATATATCAGGCAGATGGCCGATGAGTTCGGACTGGAGACGGACGTAAGGGCTTCAACTCTGGCACGCTTTCCGGAAGTCTTCACAATGGAGCAGGAGGAAGGCGACGAAGCGGAGATCTGGCAGGATCTGGAGCAGGCCATAAGAGGAGCTGCGGAGGCATTTAAGGCAAGCCGCGAACATGAAGGCGAACTGCTTAAAGAAGACCTGCTGCAGAAGCTTGAGATAATGAAAGAAGCCCAGGCTGTGATAGAAGAGCGTATGCCGCAGCTTGTGGGCGAATACCGTGAGAGACTCCGTGCCAAGCTTGAGGAAGTCCTTGCGGACAGTGCGGTGGACGAGAACCGTATTGTTACAGAGGCCACGATCTATGCGGATAAGATCTGTGTGGATGAGGAAATGGTGAGGCTCAAGAGCCATATCCAGGCCATGAAAAATGAATTGGAAAAAGGCGGCGCTGTAGGCAGGAAACTTGATTTCCTGGCGCAGGAGATGAACAGGGAAGCAAATACCACCCTGTCGAAGTCCAGCGATCTGAGCGTGGCCGATGCGGCGATAGAATTAAAGACCATGATCGAAAAGATCAGGGAGCAGGTTCAGAATCTGGAGTAGAGATGTCAAAGCTTATACATATAGGCTTCGGGAACGTGGTCAATGAAGAAAAGATAGTTGCCATAGTACATCCTGAGGCAGCACCGATAAAACGCCTGGTTGCGCATGCCAGGGAAGCGGATCTGGTGGTGGATGCCACCCAGGGAAGAAAAACAAAGTCGGTGATAGTTATGGAAGGCCAGCAGCTCGTATTGTCAGCGCTGTTGCCGGATACCATATATAACAGGGCAAAGAAGCCCGGTGAGCCGGCATGGGATGCTCAGACGGAGGAGGAAGCCTAATGGATAGAGAAGGAATACTGGTAGTTATCTCAGGCTTTGCAGGTGCAGGAAAGGGTACTATCGTAAAAGGGCTTATGGAGAAGTACGATGATTACGCCCTTTCGGTATCGATGACGACACGCAGTCCCCGTCCCGGAGAAGAAGACGGCAAGGCATACTTCTTTGTGGATAAGCAGAAGTTTGAAGAGACGATAGCTGCAGGCGGACTCATAGAGTACGCACAGTATTGCGATAATTATTACGGAACTCCCAGAGCATATGTTGAAGAGCAGTTAAAAAAGGGAAAAGACGTAATACTCGAGATAGAGATACAGGGAGCATTGCAGATAAGGAAGATATATCCCACGGCATTACTGCTCTTTGTGACGCCGCCCAGTGCGGAGATATTAAAACAGAGACTTCTGGGCAGAGGGACAGAGACTCCCGATGTAGTCAAGAAGCGTATGGACAGGGCAGCACAGGAAGCCGACGGGATGGGTGAATACGATTACATCCTGATAAACGATACCGTGGATAAAGCGGTAAGCGATGCCCATGCCATAATAACCGCTGCACATGCAAGGCCGTCACGTAACGCGGCATTGCTCAAGTCCATAAATGACGAACTGGACAAGATGGCAGCTGAGTAATAATGTCATCCTGAGGAGCGCTGCGACGAAGGATCTTTATTTAAGAAAACAAATTATTTTTTATATACACAGGGAGGGAAAAAATCATGATGCTTCAGCCTTCATACACTGATCTGATGGAAGTTGTAAATCAGAGAAAGATAGGCCAGGATGATACGGAGGAGAGTTCTGAGAACGCCGTAGTTAATTCACGTTATTCCATAGTTATGGCTACAGCAAAGAGAGCAAGACAGATCGTAGCGGGAGATATTCCCCTGGTAAGCTCTGTAGCTAAAGACGGAAAGAGCAAGAAGCCCCTTTCCATGGCAGTGGAGGAGCTTTACGGCTCAAAGATCCGTATACTTGGCTCTGAGGAGTAAAAAGACTAATGGAACGGCAGGTTAAGGTGCTGCTGCGTTCGCTTGGGTGTGATAAAAACCTTGTGGACGCGGAAATGATGCTGGGATTATTATCTGAGGCGGGCTTCGAGCTCACCGATGATGAATCGCAGGCAGAAGCAGTGATCGTAAACACCTGCTGTTTTATTATGGATGCAAAGCAGGAAAGCATAGACTGCCTGATCGAGTATGGCAGGCTTAAGGAAGAAGGCAGATGCCGCGTGCTGATCGCTGCCGGCTGTCTGGCCCAGCGGTACGCCGCCGAGATCCATGAGGAGATACCTGAAGTAGACGCGATAGTCGGAACGGCATCCTTTGACCATATAGCAGAAGTGCTTAAGTCCTGTCTGGATGATAAACCGGCAGACAGCCTTGAGGATATGTCACGTGCGGTATACGGAAAGAAGCGTATACTTTCCACCGGCGGACACTATGCACATCTTAAGATAGCCGAGGGCTGTGACAAACGCTGCAGCTATTGCGCGATACCCACATTCCGCGGGCATTACCGAAGTGTACCGATAGAGGTACTTATGGCTGAGGCAAGGAGCCTTGTGGAGGGCGGAGTCAGGGAGCTGATACTGGTAGCCCAGGAGACCACACGCTACGGCATTGATCTGTACGGAAAGAAGAGCCTTTCAAGACTGTTAAACGAGCTTTGCACCATAGAGGATCTTAAGTGGATACGCATATTATACTGCTATCCCGAAGAGATCGATGATGAGCTTATCGAGACCATCGCCACCCAGCCCAAGATATGCCACTATCTGGATATGCCCGTGCAGCACAGTGAGGACGGGATACTTAAACGGATGGGACGTGCTACCAGAAGGGATGAGCTTAAGGCGGTGATAGAAAAGATGCGCAGCCGCATTCCCGATATATGCCTGCGTACCACCATGATCTCCGGATTCCCCGGAGAGAGCGATGAGGACTTTGAAGGACTTAAAGCCTTTATCGCCGAGATGCGTTTTGAGCGCCTGGGCGTATTTGCCTATTCACCGGAGGAAGGAACCGCGGCGGCGGAGATGCCGGATCAGATAGCCGATGAAGTTAAGGAAGAGCGCCGTGACGAGCTTATGGAGCTGCAGCAGGAGATAGCCTTTGAGCAGGCAGCGGAGCTTGAAGGAAAGATCATTGAATGCATGGTGGAAGGCAGTATCCCGGAGGAGCATGTACTGGTACTCAGAAGTTACCGTGATGCGCCGGAGGTGGACGGATACGTATTCGTGGATACAGACCGCGAATATATGAGCGGGAGCATCCTTAAGGTAAAGATAAGCGGCAGTGAAGAATATGACCTGATCGGAGAGATAGTGCAGTGAAGATGAATCTTCCCAATAAGCTGACGATATTAAGAGTAATACTTATACCCTTTTTTATACTTTTTCTGATGACGGATTTGGCGGGAGGCGCCTCCAAATGGATAGCCCTCGCCATTTTTGTTGTCGCATCGGTTACGGATTTCCTGGACGGATATATAGCCAGGAAATATAACATGATAAGTAACTTCGGAAAGTTCATGGACCCGCTGGCGGATAAGCTGCTGGTATGTTCCGCAATGATATGTTTTGTGGAGCTGGAACGTATGCCGGCATGGATAGTGGTCATCATCATCGCCAGGGAGTTTATCATAAGCGGATTCCGTCTGGTGGCAGTCGAGCAGGGAAGAGTGATCGCTGCCGGCTGGTGGGGAAAGTTTAAAACGGCGTTTACCATGTTTATGGAGATAGCCATGATAATCAATATACCGGAGCTTGAGATAGTCACTCTTATACTTATGTATGTATCGCTTGCATTAACGCTTATATCGTTGTTTGATTATCTTATCAGGAACCGTGATGTCCTTAAGGAAGGTGATGGAAAATGACAGCAGAGACCTTATGTGTCGGTACGGAGATACTGCTGGGAAATATCATAAATACCAATGCAGCTTATCTGGCGACCCAGTATGCAAAGCTGGGCATAGCATCCTATTATCAGACAGTTGTGGGAGATAATGCCCAGAGGATAAGGGAATGCGTGAGCCAGGCACTTGGGAGATCTGATCTGCTGGTAGTGAGCGGCGGTCTGGGACCCACCCAGGATGATATTACCAAGGAAGTGGTGGCAGAGCTGCTGGGCAGGAAGCTTAATGTGGATGAGACCAGCGCAAAGCGCATTAAGCTGTATTTTGACAGGCGCGGCAAGAAGATGAGCAGCAATAACATCCGCCAGGCGCTGATACCTGAGGATGCGCGTATTATAGACAATAATAACGGTCTTGCTCCCGGAGTGCTAATAAATCTGAGTGCAAAGGAAGCGGCACAGTTCGGAAAGAGCGCAGATAATGCGCCTATGATACTTTTACTGCCGGGACCGCCCGAAGAACTTACGGCCATGTGGGAAGCTGAAGTGGCCGGTATCCTGCAGAAATATACAGGACAGGTGATCTATTCGGCGATGGTAAAGATCTGCGGCAGGGCAGAGAGCGAAGTGGCGGAGCTTCTGGATGATCTGATCCGCAGCGAAGGGGATGTAAGTGTTGCACCCTATGCAAAGACAGGTGAAGTGCATGTACGTGTCACTGCCAGGGCAGAAGATGAAAAGGATGCAAAGAAGCTGGTAAAGCCGGTCATCAAAGAGATCAAGAACAGACTGGGTGACAGCGTATTTACCACACATGAAGAGACCAGCCTGGAACAGTCCGTGGTTGAGCTGCTCCTGGCTAACGGGCTTACGGTAACTACCGCAGAGTCCTGTACCGGCGGACTTATCGCAGGACGTCTGATAAATGTACCCGGGGTATCGGAGATATTCAAATCCGGGTATATCACATATTCAAACAAAGCCAAGAGAAAGATAATAGGCGTAAAGCGCAAGAGCCTTGAAAAATACGGGGCAGTAAGCGCGCAGGTGGTCAGGGAGATGGCCGAAGGTGTTGCGGCATATACCAAATCCGACGTTGCCGTGGCAGTATCGGGCATAGCCGGACCTGACGGGGGAACTGCTGAAAAGCCTGTGGGGCTGGTTTATATCGCGGTCAGCGTCTGCGGACAGGTAACCGTGAAAGATTATCACTTCAGCGGCAACCGCGCCAAGGTACGTGAGAGTTCTGTTGCATCGGCACTTATACTCATGAGGCAGTGTATACTTGAGTATTACAGCAGACTGACATTCGGGGATAATGAAAATGAGTGATGAGATGAAGGTAGTGATCCTTGCCGGCGGATACGGGACCAGGATCAGTGAAGAGAGCCATTTAAAGCCCAAGCCCATGATAGAGATAGGCGGAAAGCCCATCCTCTGGCATATCATGAAAGAGTATTCCTATCATGGCTTCAATGATTTTATCATCTGTGCCGGTTACAAGCAGCACGTGATAAAGGAATGGTTTGCAAATTATTATCTGCATAACTCCGATGTGACCTTTGATTTTTCCGACGGAGGGAAGATGCAGGTGCACACAAACGTAGCCGAGCCCTGGAAGGTCACGATAGTCGATACGGGACTGGATACCATGACCGGAGGACGTATCAAGCGCATACGCCCTTACATAGGTGACCACAGCTTCTTTATGACCTACGGTGACGGTGTCAGCGATCTGGATATCAATAAACTTCTTGAGTATCACAGAAAAAAAGGCAAGATAGCAACGCTTACTGCGGTGACCATAGGCCAGCGTTTCGGCGTGCTTGATATAGAGGAAGAGAGCAGTACGGTAAGCAGCTTCCGTGAGAAGGATGTAGAGGATTCTTCGCGTATCAATGTGGGGTATATGGTATTTGAACCTGCGATATTTGATTATATCGACGGTGACGAGACTGTACTTGAAAAGGATACCTTAAACCGTCTGGCAGCAGAGGGTGAGCTGCAGGCATACCGTTATGACGGCTATTGGGGATGTATGGATACCAAGCGTGAGATGGAGAAGCTTGATAAGATGGTAAATGAGGGCAGCGCGCCCTGGATGAAATGGGAGCGTAACTGACAATCGAACGGACTCTGTCGTTTAAATGACAAAGGAGGGAGGGCATGAAGATAAGACTGGCTGATTATGTGGCGGATTTCCTGGTAAAGAAAGGTATCACTGACTGTTTTATGGTCGTCGGAGGCGGCGCCATGCATTTAAACGATGCTTTGGGACACAAAGAGGGACTCAGGTGTGTTTTCCAGCATCATGAGCAGGCAAGTGCCATCGCTGCGGAAGGTTATGCAAGGCTTGAGAATAAACCGGCTCTCTGCTGTGTTACCACCGGCCCGGGAGGAACAAATGCCATCACCGGTGTTGTCGGCGCATGGCTGGATTCGATCCCGATGTTCGTGCTTTCCGGGCAGGTGCGTTATGATACCACTTCCCGTTACTGTGAAGGCTTTACGGATGGCATGAAGCTCCGCGCCGTAGGTGATCAGGAGTATGATATCACCGAATCCGTAGCAAATATGTGCAAGTATGCTGTGATGGTAGAAAAGCCGGAAGAGATACTCTATCATCTTGAGAGGGCATGGCATCTGATGTGCACCGGACGCCCCGGCCCCGTGTGGCTTGATATACCCGTTAATTTCCAGGGGATGGAGATAGAGACTGACGGTCTCAAGGGATATGATCCCGCAGAGGATGCAAAGGTTCAGGATGCTCCCGAAGCCCTGGCTGAAGAGACCGTTAAGGAAGTTCTTGATATGATAAAGGCCGCAAAGAGGCCTGTTTTCTATGCCGGCTGGGGCATACGCCTTTCCGGCGCTTTTGACTGCTTTAAGCGCGTAGTGGATAAGCTGGGCATACCCGTATGTACCTACTGGGATGCGATCGATCTGATCGAGACAGATCATCCCCTTTATTGCGGCCGTGCCGGTAACATGGGAGACCGTCCCGGAAACTTTGCGGTGCAGAATGCCGATGTGATACTGGCAGTGGGCAACCGTCTGCCTATCCGTGTTACAGGGTATAATTTTAATTCCTGGGCGCGCGAGGCAAAGGTTATAATGGTGGATATAGATGCGGCCGAGCTTAAAAAGCCCACTATCCATGTGGAAAAGCCCATACATGCGGATGCCGCTGATTTCCTTGCAAAGATGGAAAAGCTGCTTGATAAGGAGTCACAGCCCTTCTTTAAAGCAAAGGAAGACTGCGACTGGTGTGAGATATGCCGTGCATGGAAGAGGGATTACCCCGCGGCACATGAGGGACACAAAAAGGGCCAGCAGGGGTATGCAAATGCATATGATGCGTTTGACCGTATCAGCCGTGCTCTTCCCGAAGATGCCGTTACCGTTACGAGTAACGGAACCTGCTGTGTGGCAGGGCATCAGACCTGGTATATCAAAAAAGGCAGCCGCTTTTTTAATAACAATGCGATAGCAAGTATGGGTTACGGGCTTCCGGCGGCGATAGGTGCCTGCTATGCCAATAAGCTTAAGGAAGTCATCTGCCTTGAGGGCGACGGCAGCATAATGATGAACCTTCAGGAGCTGCAGACCCTTGTAACCAATGATCTGCCGGTCAAGATATATCTGATAAATAATTCCGGCTACCATTCAATAAGGCAGACACAGAGCAATCTTTTCGGACACCATACCAAAGTGGGTATAGGACCGGAAAGCGGGGATCTTTCATTCCCTTCATATGAGAAGCTTTCGGCAGCATTCGGTATACCGTATATGGCTGCACACGCTAATGAAGAAGTAGATGATTGTATCGCGTTTATGGCGAAGAATAAAGGACCGGCAATATGCGAGATCTTTGTATCTCCGGAACAGTTCTTTGAACCTAAGAATTCTGCAAGAAAGACAGAGGATGGCAAGATAGTGAGTCCTCCGCTGGAGGATCTGGCACCGTTCCTTCCAAGGGAGGAATTCCTTAAGAACATGTACATCACTCCGCTGGAGGAATGTGTAAAGAAGTGAGTAAGTATACGGATATAGCGGTGCAGGCGGCGGTTTATATTATCTTCCTGCTGTTGGCTGCTATAGGCAGCAAAAAGCGTGAGAGCCTGCCCACGGACAAAGAAGCCCTGTCGGAGCTTAATGGCTTAAGGGGGCTTTTTGCTCTTGAGGTGATAGTGGGGCATGTGGTCCGCTATGAGAATAGTCTGTTGTTTCCATTCGGGAAATTTATGATAGTTTCGGTAGGTTTTTTCTTCTATGTGTCCGGCTTTGGCCTGGCATACTCATTAAAGAATAAAGAGCATTATCTTAACGGACGCTACATCCTTTCAAAGCCTGTGTTTCTGGCGGCGGCAGCACTTATCGTCTTTCTGCATTATGTTATTACGGGGTTAGTCAGTGGTGTGCAGCTTAAGTTTGTAAGGCCGGATGTTCTTAAGTGCTTTTTCTCATCAACAAACTGGTATATCAAGGAACAGATATTGTTCTATCTGCTCTTCTTTCTGATATTCCTGTTTTTGAAAAAAAGAGCCGGCATTATCGCTCTTTGTGCAGCCACTTCCGCAATGGTGATCTTCTTTTATTATTCGAGTATGTCGGAGGCCTGGGTGGCATCGTCATTTTGCTTCCCGCTTGGAGTGTTTGTGGGAGATGAGTTTGATAAGATAAAAAAATATCTGTATGGGATCCACGGGATAATACTCAGCATCCTGTTTACTGCTTTCGGGCTTATGACGCTTTTTGTCAGGGATGAGAATATCTTTACGATGGTGGTACTGCGTAATATGCTGTGTGTTGGCATCGTGCTGGGGATCACCGCATTGTGCGGTGTGGTGCGTTTATGTTATAATAAACCGGTTAAGCTCTTATGCGCCGTATCGACGGAACTTTATCTGTTTCAGTTTGTGTGGCTGGAGCTGGCCGGAGTGGTATGGGAGGATTACCGGATACGCCTTTTGTTCGTTTTGATACTGACGATAGCGATGGCAGCCTTATTCCATCCCTTGTTTAAAAAAATGCGCGCGGTTTTTGGCGGCAGAGCATGAGCAGCGCTGTTTGCCATCCTGAAAGGGTAGATTGCCTATATGAATCCAAACCTTAATAAACTAAACATCCTCTACCAGTCGGACGATAATTATGCTCCTTACCTTGGAGTGTCCTTATTGTCTCTTTTAGCGTCCAATAAAGCCGCACAGGCTATAGACATATATGTTATCTCTGACGGTATCAGTGAAGAAAATATCTCAAAGCTTAAAAAGACCGCAGAGCATTACGGCAGAGAACTCATCCTGTTTGATGCCAAAGCTCTTCAGGAAAAAGCGCAGGAGAGCGGTTTTACATCCTATATGGGCTTTCGTAAGAATAAGATGTCGTATCTTAAGATGTTTGTTGAATATGTGGTCCCCAAAGAGGTGGAGAGGCTGGTCTATGTTGACAGTGATACCCTGATAAGAGGAGACCTGACTCCGCTTATGAATATACCCATGAATGACCATCCCATAGGCATGGTCCAGGATTGCCTTATGTCCAAATGCAAGAATGCAGTGGGGATCAAAAGGGGTGAGCCGTATTTTAATTCCGGTGTGATACTCTTTGATATGCGGCAGTGGAGACAGAAACACTGCCTTGAGCGTATAGTGGACCATGCCTGCAATGTGCGTGTATACGGTACCGTTGACCAGGATTTCTATAACGTGGTATTAAAGGGCGACATAGAAGTGCTGCCTCCTGAGTATAATCTGCAGGGCATGTATCTGGCATATAAGCCGGAGCGTTTTGACAGGATATTTAAGCAGGATGAGGCATACTACAGTACGGAAGAGATCGCGCGGGCAAAGAAAAGTCCTGCGATCATCCACTTCCTGCGTTTCATGGGAGAATATCCTTTAAGTGCAGGCAGTATTCATCCCATACAGAAGCTTTTTGATAAATATCTTGATAAGTCACCCTGGAAGGGAGTAGAGAAGAAAAAGTCAGAGCTGTCGCTTACAATGAAGATAGAGCGGCTGTTATACAGGGTGCTGCCGCAGGAACTCTTTCTGCGCATTTTCAAGATATTCCATGACCGGATGATCCTTAAGGCTGAAAAGGAAAGCAGGGGAGGCTGATATGGGAGAACTGTTAAAAGAGATACATCCCATTAAGCTTGGCAATGAAGAGCTGATGGTGGAGCTTAACGAAGGCGGTAATGCCGCTACCGGTAAGATAATCCATATACAGAATAAGGATTTCAGGCTTGAGATGTATGAGCGTGAGTTCCTCCGTATGGCAGCTACGGTGCTGCGTGCAAAGAGCGAGCTGGATTATTTCAAGGATAAGGAAAAGAACAGGCAATACCCTGTGACGGAAGGCGGAGCACGTACGGAAGCTCCGGCAGCGGATGATCCGGTCCTCAAAGCCCTGAGGGACAGGAATATCGCATACAGGCTTGTAGACTGCAGGAAAGGTGTGATCACACTTATCGTGGATATGCCTAAGAAGCAGCGTTTTTCAAAGGTCTGTGCGGGACTGAAAAAAAGGGTTCATCCCTATTGTGTTGAAATGGGATATATCTATCTGTATAAGCTCACACCCTTTGAATTGTATGAGAAAAACGGACGCCTATACCAGATATACCGTCAGCTTCCATGCTGCAGCTTAACGCCAAAGACCTGGATACCCTTAGACCGTATGATACAGGCTGATGTCTGGGAGAGTGCAGATGAGAGGGACGGTATACTTTATCTGTCCGGGCACCTTCGCTATATCTACCGCCTGTGCCGTGCCATATTCCTTAAGCGTGCTTTCAGTGAAGCCGACGTGGAAGAACTGACGGAGATGGAACAGGTACTGGATGATGAGCATACAGCTGAGCTGATGGGCAAGGTGTTCTTTGAGTTTACGCCGGTAATGACAGAGATGCTCAAAAAGCATGAGTACGGAGAAATAATATCACGCTATCTGTCATTTATATAAGAGTGGAGATCAGGGATGAGTAATCCTGCAGTTACAAAATTACAAAAAAAGAAGATCGGTAAGTATAGTGTCTGGCTTGATGATAACATAGGCGAGAAGATGCACCTGCATATCAACAGGTTCAGGGCGGATATGGATTATGGGACATTTTCGCAGCTGTGCAGCGACCTTGAAGTGACAATCAATTCGCTGGTGGATGTTGAAGGCTTTGATGCATCAAAGACGGATCCGGTATTTATGGAACAGCTTTTATGCGATGAAAGGTGCCTTCTGCATGATCTGGAGCGTGTGTCGGAAGAAAAGCTGGCACTGTCAAAGCTGTGGGTTGGCTTTAAGCGGGTAAAACGCATCAAGGACAGCGATTATTATAAAAAACTGCATTCCGATAAGGGAGAGTACAGGAAAAAGGGCTCGGATCATAATGCCCAGACTCCGAAGGAGAGGATGGACAGCTGTGTGGAGCTTATCACGCAGAAGGGTTATCCTTATGATGATAAATACATAATCCTCTATGGCGATGATAATATCATTTATGACGGACAGCACAGGGCTGTATGTCTCTGGGAGGCAAACGGCGGTGATATGGAAGTGCCTGTGCAGAGGTATTATTTTAAAGGATACCGTTCCAAGAATGAGGCTTTGTTAAGTTCGCCCTTTGCCGGTGTCTACAGGGCTTTCCACGGACTGGGTGAGCCTGAGAATACGCTTAACAAAAGGCTGGAACGCTGGAAAGAGCGTATCAGGAAGATCGTGTATTTTCCCATCAGGAGAAAAATAAAGAGCACGTATTATCGGATCTTCTTATCGAAGAAGCTTAAAGAATACAAGGATATTTTGGAACAGTGAGCTATGTTTGATCTGAAGGCTCTGAAAAACAGATATAAATCCCTGCCTGATCAGGCTAAAGCCGCTCTGTGGTTTACCATAAGCAATTTTATCCAGAGCGGTATCTCATATATCAGCACACCCATATTCACCAGGATCATGTCTAAGGGTGAATACGGTATTTTCGGCGTATATATGACATGGCAGAATATCGTGTCCATATTTGTGACCATGAACCTGGCATCGGGTGTATACATGCGCGGGCTGATAAAATATGATGATGACAGAAAACGCTTCAGTGCTTCGGTACAGGGGCTTTTTATACTGCTTTTTCTTATATGGCTGCTACCGATCGCACTGATGCTGAACGGAATAAGCGAGCTGCTGGCGATGCCCCGGGGATTTATCCTCGGCATGATGACGGATCTTTTCTTTGTCATGTCATTCCGTTTCTGGAGTGTACAGCGCAGAGTTGATTATAAATATAAGATGATGGTATTCCTGACAGTCTTTAACGCCCTTTTGAAGACAGGGCTTGAGCTGGCCGCGGTGATGATGTTTGAGGACGGGGCTGCGGCAAGGATCTACGCCATGGTAATAGCCGATGTGATAAGCTTCGGCATCCTGTGGGTAAAGATGATCACGGAAGCGGTAAGGGATTTTTCACCGAAATACTGGAAGTATTCCCTGGGTTACAATATACCGCTTGTACCGCATTATCTTTCACAGGTTATAATGAACCAGTCCGACAGGATAATGATAAAGGATATGTGCGGTGAGGACGATGCCGGGGAATATACGCTGGCCTATAATCTGGCCACGGCGGTGCAGATACTTACTCAGGCCATATTAAATGCGTACAATCCTTGGATATACCAGCAGATCAAAAAGAAGAATTATAAGGACCTGAGATCCTTTTCTTTTATACTGCTCCTGCTGGTGGCTGCGGTGTGCCTGCTGCTGATGCTGTTGGCTCCCGAGGTGATGTTCATATTTGCACCGGCCGATTATTATGAGGCGGTTAAGATAGTCCCTACTGTAACGATAAGCGTTTATTTTATTTTCCTTTACAGCCTTTATGCGAATTTTGAGTTTTATTTTGAAAAGAATTCATATATGATGGTAGCATCTACCTGTGCGGCTATGCTGAATATTGCCCTGAACATGGTGTTCATACCGCAGTTCGGATATATGGCTGCGGCGTACACCACCCTGTTCTGTTATATAGCCTATACGCTGTTCCACTATGTGGTGATGAGGATAGTTCTTTATAAGGAGACCGGATTAAAGAGCGTATATAATGACAGCGCGATATTTATGCTGTCGCTGGCCCTGGTGGCAGTGAGCGTGGTGTTACTGATACTGTATGATCACATTATCATACGTTACCTTACTGTGATGGCGCTGATAATCGTGCTGGTATACAACAGGGAGAAGATAATAAAGGTGCTGAAACAGAATAAGAAGGAAAAAGATCCTTCGTGATGAATAGGAATGTCATCCTTAGCGAAGCGAAGGATCTTATAAGCGGAGTAAATGAAAAATACAGAATGTAAAGAATGGCCCGACCTGCACAGCTTCTTCCGGGCTCTGAATGAAAGATGCGAATACATCGTGGTGCGCAACTTTGAGGATCTTTTCGGGGATTTTACAAAGGGCGGGCATCAGGATATAGATTTTCTGTGCAGCGACAGGGAGCTGTTTATCGAGGCCGGAGGATGCATACCGCGGCTTAAGAAAAATGACCCTATACACCGTAAGGTGATTGTTGGCGGACGAGAGATCCCGGTGGATCTGAGGACCATCGGTGACGGATATTATGATACGCGGTGGGAGCAGGATATGATAAAGAACAGGAGAGTCGTTTCCGAAGTGATATATGCTCCTTCGGCTGAAGACTACTATTATTCGCTGCTATATCATGTGCTGATACAGAAGAAAAAGATAGCTGACGATTACAGGCTGCGGCTGGGAAAGATGGCGGAAGAACTGGGGCTGGAAGCGGCTATGGATAAAAAAGAACTGATCCGTTTTATGAAGGAAAAAGCTTATCTTTTTACCTATCCCGAAAACCCCAAGGGTATATTCAACCATGAGGATCTGCCGCAGGAAATGATAGAGATAAATAAAAAACGAATCTTTATGAGAAAGCTGGCACGCTTGTTATAAATCCGGAGGTAGCAGTATGTACAAGTATAGCGTGATAATACCGCATTACAGGGATCTTGAGGCACTTGACAAGCTCCTCTCAAGTATACCGCCAAGAGAAGATATACAGGTGATCCTGGTAGATGACCACAGCTTTGATGATCCTAAGGTGATATTTGATGCTGTGGAGAAATATAAAAGAGACGGATTCAGTGTGATGATCAGCACCGCCGAAAAAAACGGTGCAGGATTATGCCGCAATCAGGGCCTGAAGCTGGCAGAGGGGAAATGGCTTTTGTTTGCCGATTCCGATGATTATTATACGGATACTGCCTTTCAATCGCTTGATAAATATTATGATGATGAGGCTGATATAGTTTATTTTACGCCTACGTCGATCGAGCTTCCTTCAGGTGAGAAGGGAATAAGACATATCCCTGCCGAAAAAAAGATAAAAGCTTTTATGGAAGACAAAAATGAGATGTCGGAGGCTACGCTCAGATATGAGATGTACGGGCCGGTTTCCAAAATGATACGAAGGTCTATGGTAGTATCAAATCATTTGCAGTTTTCACGCCGTATGTGTGCGAATGACGTTATGTTCTCAGTGTGTAGCGGATACTATGCGAAAACCATAAAAGCCAGCAGTGATGTTATATATGTTATTACCAGAAAACAGGGAAGCCTGACCATGAGGAAGGACCCTTACGGATATAAGGAGCGTTTTGACGCTTATGTCTGTGTATATACTTTCCTCAGGGACAGGATCGATAAGGATATTTTTGAACAGCTGATGGGCTGGACTATGGGAAAACTTATACGGGCTGCAGTACAGGGCTATGGGTATCCGATGGTCAGTTATATGTACAGGACTTATAAAAGATACGGGGTGCCGATGAACGGCCTGAGCATGAGGTATCTGAAAAACAGTCTTGGATTTATAAGCAACTCGTTTAATGTATGAAGCATTTACGAATGGAGTAAAAATGGATTTTACATACAGCGTTATAACCGCGCATTACGATAACGTCTCCCTGCTGAAGGAGATGCTTAAAACGATACCGGAACGGTCTGATATACAGCTGATAGTGGTGGACGATAGCAGTTATGAAGATCCCGGGATGCTTAAGCGTGAGCTGGGAGAGGACGTGCTTAAGCGCATAGAACTGTATTATAATCCTTCTCCTGTCCACGGAGCCGGAAGATGCCGCAATGAGGGGCTTGAGCATGCAAAGGGCAAATGGGTGCTGTTTGTGGATTCCGATGATGCTCTTTCCGATAATGCCTTTGAAGTACTCGACAGATACAGGGATGCAGAGGAAGACATCATCTATTTTATACCATGGTCTCTTGTAATGCCCGGGCTTGAAGAGGGCAGCAGGCATAAGACATATGAGAAGGTGATAAGGGAGTATCTTGCCGATCCGTCGAAGGAGGATCTTGTAAGGTATAAGCTTTATGCGCCCTGGTCCAAGCTTATCCGCAGGGAGATGCTTGAAAAAAACAAGGTGCGTTTTGATACCTGCTGCTGGTCCGAGGACGTGATGTTTTCCGTGAAGGCCGCATATAATGCCGGGAGGATCGCAGCATGTGAGGAAAAGATATACTGCATCACAGAGAGGGAAGGCAGCCTTACTTCCCATGTAAGTCCCCATAAATACCAGGTGAGCGTGTGGGTATATGCCAGGGAGTATATGTATCTGAAAAAAAGGCTGGATGAAGAGACTTTTAAAAAGGTGGCGGAATGGCCCGGAGGAAAGATAATAAGGGCCGTGATGGGAGGCTACGGCTTCCCGATGGTAAAATATATTTTAAAGCTTTACAGAAAGTACGGGATAAAGGTGGATATAAGGGATATCGGAGCGGAATATATAAAGAGTTCGCTCGATTTCCTGCGGCGTACGATTTGAAAACATAAAGATTATAAGGTATAATGTAAAAATATGAAAACTATAAGCATTATGGTACCCTGTTACAATGAGATAGAGAATGTGGAGGCTATGGCCGATGCGCTCAGGAAGGTCCTTAAAGAGGAGCTTCCCAAGTATGATTATGAGCTGCTGTTCATAGATAATGCGTCTACGGACGGTACCCGTGAAAAGCTCGAAGAGATCTGCGCAAAGGATAAAAAGGTCAAAGCCATTTTTAACGTGACCAATTTCGGACAGTTCAATTCACCTTTCCATGGCCTGTGCCAGACTACGGGGGATTGTACTATTTCCGTCTGCTGTGATTTCCAGGATCCGGTGGAGCTGATCCCGCAGCTGGTGGCCGAGTGGGAAAAGGGACATAAGGTGGTGAGCTGCATTAAGACAAGCAGCCGTGAAAATCCGCTTATGTACATGTTCCGCAGTATCTATTACCACATGATCCGCAATATGTCGGATGTGCAGATGATAGAGCACTTCACGGGATTCGGGCTTTATGACAGGTCTTTTATCCGTCTGCTCAGGGAACTGGATGATCCCGTTCCGTTCCTGCGCGGTATAGTTGCCGAATACGGCGGCGGCTTCAACATGAAGGAAGTTACCTACGAGCAGGCAAAGAGAAGGGCCGGAAAGACCCATAATAATTTCTACAGCCTCTATGATGCGGCTATGCTGTCTTTTACCTCATATACGAAGGTGGGACTGCGTCTGGCTACTTTTCTGGGATTTTTCACCAGTGCCATAAGCATTATCATCGCGATAGTCTATCTGGTGCTCAAGCTGACTCACTGGAATTCCATGAGCATGGGCATGGCGCCCGTGATGATAGGTGTGTTCGTGCTGGGCGGCATACAGATATTCTTTATAGGACTGATAGGAGAATACATCCTGAACATAAATACCCGTGTGATCCACAGACCTGTAGTTGTGGAGGAACGGCGCCTCAATTTTGAGGAGAGCAGGGATGGAGATTAAGAAGGCTGTTGTAAGCGGAGCGCTGGGCTTTGCAGGCGTGCATCTGACGGATCTTCTGTTAACGCAGGGGATCGAGGTTACGGCGATACTGCGGCCGGGTACGGCACATGCAGACCGGCTGGATATGCTTAAAGACAGGCATAAGGATGCGGTGATCACGGCTTTATATGTAGACAGGGCACAGCACAGCCTGACCGGATATGTGGATGAAACAGGTACGGACAAGGACGTATTCTTTGATCTGGCCTGGGGCGGCGGCCGTAATGATATGGCCGGACAGATGCAGAATGTGGACTACTGTCTGGATTCGTTAAAAGCGGCAGCCATGATGGGCTGCAGGAGATACGTGGGAGTGGGCTCACAGGCAGAGTACGGTGTGGTAAACGGCGTTATCACGGAAGAGAGTCTTACAAAGCCTTTCAGTGCCTACGGAGCTGCCAAGCTTTCCGCCTGTCATCTGAGCCGTGTGCTGGCACAGGGGCTTGGAATTGAATGGATATGGGGCAGGATATTCTCACTTACCGGTGAGTATGAACCGGCGGGACGCATGATGCCTGATCTGGTAAGAAAACTTAAGGCCGGAGAGCTTTTTTCACTGAGCAGCTGCAGGCAGGACTGGGATTATCTGGATCCACGGGACTGTGCGGCGGCACTTCTGGCACTGGCACGTAACGGGCGGAGCGGTGAGATATATAATATAGCAAACGGTGCGTACAGGCCGCTTAAGGAGTTTGTTGAAGAAGCAAGGGATATATATGCACCCGGGGCAGAGCTTGACTTCGGGGCAGATCCGGATCCTTTCGTATCACTGGCGGTATCCGTGGATAAGCTTAAAAATGATACGGGCTGGGAAGCACGTATTTCTTTTAAAGAAAGTATAATGAAAATCTAGTTTGTCATCCTGAGGAGCGCAGCGACGAAGGAGCTTATAGAGAGTGTGGAGGAAACATCATGGCTAATCAGAAAATAATGCTGGGAGACTTCGAACTGGGGGATAACAGTGTCCCTTATTTTATCGCCGAGATAGGTATCAATCACAACGGTGATATGCAGGTGGCGAAAAGGCTTATGGATGCGGCATTTGCAATAGGCTGGAACTGTGTTAAGTTTCAGAAGAGGGAGCCTGATATCGCGGTGCCCGAAGCACAGAAGAGCGTAATGCGTGACACTCCCTGGGGGCAGATGACTTATCTGGATTATAAAAAGCATGTGGAATTCGGAAAAGCGGAATATGACTATATAGACAGCTATTGCAGGGAAAAGCCCCTGGCCTGGACTGCAAGTCCCTGGGACATGCCCAGCCTTGAGTTCCTTATGCAGTATGATATTCCTTTTATCAAGCTGGCTTCCGCAGCCAACGGAAATGAAGAGCTGATCAAGGCAGCATGCAGTTATAAGAAACCCATAATCATGTCTGACGGTATGAGTACCCAGGAGGAGCTGGACAAGGCAGTATCCTGGCTGGAAGATTACAGTAACGGAGATTATGTGCTGCTGCATACCAATTCGACTTATCCCGCTCCGCCGGAGAGTCTTAACCTGGCATATATAAATACCCTGCGTGAGCGTTATCACTGCATAGTAGGCTACAGCGGCCACGAGCAGAATCTGGAGCCCACTGTAGTTGCTGCAACTCTGGGAGCAAAAGTCATCGAGCGTCATGTGACTCTTTCCCATGATATGTGGGGAACGGACCAGAAGGCCAGCCTTGAGATAAACGCCATGTTCATGCTTTACAGGCGTTGTATGGATATACAGAGCATGATGGGAAGCGGCGTAAAGACCATGGATGAGGCTGAAGCAAAAGTCAGACAGAAGCTTAAGGGGTATTGACGATGGATAAGGCTTTTTTTGAGGGCCTGAGTGAAGAGGAGGCCCGGAAAAAGATTAGCGAGCTGGCGGGTGATTACTGCGAGCTCTATCACAGGAGAAAAGAATATACGCCCGGGGATCATATCTCCTACGGAGGGCGTTTCTATGACAGGCGTGAGATGGAGAATCTGGTGGATTCTTCCCTGGAGTTCTGGCTCACTGCCGGCAGATATGTGCAGGAGTTCGAAAAGAAGTTTGCGGCATGGCTGGGAGTGAAGTACTGTTCGACGGTCAATTCCGGATCGTCTGCAAATCTGATAGCTTTTATGACACTGACTTCGCCCCTTTTGAAGGAAAGGGCGGTAAAGCCCGGGGATGAAGTGATCACGGTGGCAGCAGGTTTTCCTACAACGGTATCACCCATAGTACAATACGGTGCGGTGCCGGTCTTTGTTGATGTTACCGTACCGGGATACAATATCGATGCAAGCAGGCTGGAAGATGCTTTCTGCGAAGGAAAGACAAAAGCCGTTATGATAGCCCACACACTGGGGAATCCTTTTGACCTGGCGGCGGTTACGGAATTCTGCGAAAAACACGGTCTCTGGCTCATTGAGGATAACTGTGATGCCCTGGGCAGCGAATACACGCTGAAGGGAAAGAAGATCAAGACCGGAACAGCAGGCCATATCGGGACATCCAGTTTTTATCCCCCGCATCATATGACCATGGGAGAGGGCGGTGCCGTTTATACAAATGACCCGCTGTTACACCGTATTGCCCGTTCGCTGCGCGACTGGGGAAGGGACTGTGTGTGCGAGCCCGGACAGGATAACCGCTGCGGACACCGTTATGACGGACAATACGGACAGCTGCCGGCGGGCTATGATCATAAATATGTCTATTCACATCTGGGATATAACCTTAAGATAACGGATATGCAGGCTGCTGTCGGTGTGGCGCAGCTTGAAAAGATAGATTCTTTTACCGACTTAAGGCGTGAACATCATGCATATCTGCTTAAAGGTTTATCGGATCTTTCGGATAAACTGATACTGCCGGAGGCTGCAAAGGATTCGGATCCTTCATGGTTCGGTTTTATGATCTGCTGCCGTGAGGGCGTGGACAGGACTAAGCTGGTAAGACATCTTGAGGATGCAGGGGTACAGACCCGCATGCTCTTCTCGGGAAATCTTATAAAGCATCCCTGCTTTGACCACTTAAGGGATGCACAGGGGGTCAGATACCGGGTTGCCGGCAGTCTTGATAATACGGACAGGATCATGCAGAGCGGCTTCTGGATAGGAGTATATCCGGGAATGACGCAGAGCATGATGGACGTGATGATCGGGGAGATACACAGAGGTCTGCAGGGGTGAATTTTAAAGAATCATACAAAAACAGAAAAATCCTTATCACCGGCCATACCGGCTTTAAAGGCAGCTGGATGATCAGGCTTCTTTATGAGCTTGGGGCAGATGTATATGGCTACAGTCTTGATGCTCCTACCGAGCCGTCGCTTTTTAAGCTCATCGGTCTTGATAAGAAAATGGGTGAACACAGCCGTATAGCAGATATACGTGATCTTAAAAGCCTGTCTTCTTTTATGACGGAGGTATCGCCCGATATCGTGATACATATGGCGGCACAGCCGATAGTGCGTACTTCTTATGCAGATCCCGTCGGTACATATGAGACGAACGTTATGGGGACGGTCAACGTGCTGGAAGCCGTAAGGCAGTGTCCTTC
Source organism: Lachnospiraceae bacterium (assembly GCA_017539565.1). GTDB lineage: Bacteria > Bacillota > Clostridia > Lachnospirales > Lachnospiraceae > NK4A136. Next base: position 85,576 of record JAFYCS010000003.1, on the reverse strand, counting down.
CGTTAAGTCCGTTGTCAATGTTACCACCGACAAGGTTTATCTTAACAGGGAAAGAGACGAGGGATACAGGGAAGATGAGGAGCTTAAGGGCTACGACCCGTATTCCAATTCAAAGTCCTGTTCCGAACTTGTTACCTACAGCTATGTACAGTCTTTCTTTAAGGACAGTGATAAGGCGGTGAGCACAATGCGCGCCGGAAATGTCATAGGAGGCGGGGACTTTGCGAAGGACAGGCTTATCCCCGACTGCGTAAGGGCGGTGGCTGCGGGAGAGCCGATAGTGCTGCGTAATCCCGATTCCGTCAGACCATATCAGCATGTACTGGAACCGGTATATGCATATCTGTATCTTGCGGCGGCGCAGCTCGAAGATAAAAGCCTTGCGGGAAATTACAATGTGGGTCCGGAAGAGAGCGACTGCCTGCGTACCATAGAAATGGCGGAGCTTTTTGCTTCACAGTGGAATAAGCTGGCGGGATCTTACGGAAATCTTAACAGGGCCGTTATAGAATGCAGGCCTGACGGAGGGCCTCACGAGGCAAAACTGCTTAAGCTCGACTGCACAAAGATAAAGGCAGTTCTTGGGAGAAAGCCGCGCTGGGACAGTACCGAAGCGGTGAAAAAGACCGTGGAATGGGCGGCAGCATATGTCAGCGGTGCCGATGCGGATGCGGTATGTGCCGCACAGATCGCGGAATATTCAGATTCTTAAAAAATATTCAGATTCCCTGAAAAAAATACTTGCATTATCTTACACATGGTGTTATCATTCACACATCTTCAGGAGAGCTCCTGTCGTACGCTGTATTAGCAGCAGCGTCAAAAGGGTTAAGATCAACCCGCGGATCCTTTAGCAAGATCCCGAAAATCACTTCAGTCAATTAAATAAGGAGGGCGTTTTATAGGACTCATAATCTTTTTTGATGCAGTACTATCTTTTTGTAAAATAGTTGTTGACAAAATCGAACAAACGTTTTATATTATGTAAAGCGAACGAATGTTCGCGGAGAGAAAAGGAGAATCGAAAAATGGGAGAGACAATGGTAAGAGAAGAAAAGTTAAAAGCATTGGAAGCTGCTATTTCCCAGGTGGAGAAGCAGTTTGGCAAGGGGGCTATGATGAAGCTGGGTGATCCCGCTTCAAAGATGAACGTGGAGACCATTCCCACAGGATCCTTAAGTCTTGATATAGCACTGGGCCTTGGCGGTATACCCAAGGGACGTGTAATAGAGATATACGGACCCGAGTCTTCAGGTAAGACGACGGTCACGCTGCATATGATAGCAGAGGTGCAGAAGCGCGGCGGTATCGCAGGTTTTATTGATGCGGAGCACGCACTCGATCCCGTATATGCGGCAAACATAGGTGTGGATGTAGATAATCTTTATATCAACCAGCCGGATTACGGAGAGCAGGGGCTCGAGATAGCAGAGACCATGGTCAGGTCCGGAGCAATGGATATAGTCGTAGTCGACTCTGTTGCTGCACTTACACCCAAGGCAGAGCTGGACGGTGATATGGGTGATGCCCATGTGGGTCTTCAGGCAAGGCTTATGTCGCAGGCACTGCGTAAGCTGGCAGGTGCCATAAGCAAGTCGAACTGCACCGTGGTATTTATCAACCAGCTGCGTGAGAAGGTCGGCGTGTTCTACGGTAATCCCCAGGTGACCACCGGCGGTAATGCACTTAAGTATTACGCATCCGTACGTATGGAGATCAAGCGTGTAGAGCAGCTCAAGAACGGCGGGGAGTTCATCGGTAACCGTACAAGGGCTAAGATAGTCAAGAACAAGGTGGCACCTCCTTTCAAGGAGGCAGAGTTCGATATCATGTTCGGTCAGGGCATATCCTATGTGGGCGACCTTCTGGATCTGGCTACAGATATCGATGTTATAGTAAAGAGCGGGGCATGGTTCTCCTATAACGGGGAGAAGATAGGCCAGGGACGTGAGAATGCAAAGGTATTCCTGCAGGATCATCCCGAGATATGTGCAGAGGTAGACCGCAAGGTAAGGGAACACTACAATATAGGCGGATCACCTTCTGAGATAGATATCAAGCCTGTAGGCAAGCCGGTAAAGACCACCCGCAAGTCTAAGGCATCAGAGGACGAAGCACCGGTTAACGGCAGCGAGCAATAATATATGAAAGAAGTAACGGATCTTATTCCTGCAGGGAAAGGCCGTAACGAAGTGTGGCTGGACGGGGAGTTCGGATTTGTTCTGTACAGAGCCGAGCTCTCCCGCCTGGATCTGAGTGTCGGAAGCTGCATAGATGAGGATGAACTGGAGCGTATTTATACTGAGGTGCTGAACCCCAGGGCAGTAAACCGCCTGCTGTACCTTTTAGGCAGCAGGGATATGACACGCAGGGAGCTTGAAGACAAGCTTAAGAGTGGGAAGTATCCGGAAGCGGTACGTGAATATGCACTGTCAAAAGTAGAGGAATACGGCTATATAAATGATGCTTCTTTTGCCCGCAGATATGTGGACTGCTATCGCGGAAGAAAGAGCATGGGCCGTATCAGACAGGATCTGGCCAGGCACGGGGTTCCGCGGGAACTGATACAGGAGGCTGTAACGGAGAGCGAAGAGACCCATCCTGCTGCAGAGAGTGAAAGGCAGCTGATAAAGGTACTTCTGGAAAAAAGACACTACGATGCAAAGACGGATGACCGCAGGGAAAAACAAAAGCATTATGCATACCTCTGCCGCAGAGGATTTAAGTCAGAAGATATAGCGGCAGTGATGTTTGACTTGACATAATATTGTGTCAAAGACTATAATAAAGCTGTTGTGGTTTCAACAGCTTTTTTGTTTGCACAATGAAAATTTAATTAAGGAGGTGCACCTATGGAATATATTATAGGCGCAGCGATCGCTGTGGTTGTCACTCTCCTCATTGCTATACCTGTTACTCGTAGTGTTTCCATAAATAAATATAAGAGGGACGAAGAGGCAAAGATAGGTAACGCGGAGGATAAAGCGAGGACGATCATCGACGAGGCCTTAAAGACTGCTGAAGAGAAGAAGCGTGAGAGCATGATCGAGGTTAAAGAAGAGACGATCAGGGCTAAGAACGAACTGGACAGAGAGCTTAAAGAGCGCAGAAATGAACAGGCACGTTCGGAACGCAGGATACAGCAGAAGGAAGAGTCGATAGATAAGAAGACTGAAGCGATCGAGAGAAGGGAACAGAGTCTGGCACAGAGGGAAGACAACCTCAACAAGAAAAGAGAGGAGGTCGAAAAGCTCAGTGTACAGAGACTGCAAGAGCTGGAACGAATCTCAGGGTTATCCTCCGACCAGGCAAAAGAATTTCTGTTAAAATCCGTTGAGGAAGAGGTAAAGCACGAGGTCGCCATGAAGATCAAGGAAGCGGAGACACGTGCGAAGGAAGAGGCTGATAAAAAGGCCAAGGAATGCGTGGTTACTGCAATACAGAGATGTGCTGCTGACCATGTATCCGAAACTACCATATCGGTAGTTCAGCTGCCCAGTGATGAGATGAAGGGAAGGATCATCGGACGTGAAGGCCGTAACATCCGTACATTGGAGACAATGACCGGTGTGGAGCTTATCGTAGATGATACCCCGGAAGCTGTTGTGCTTTCCGCATTTGATCCGGTACGCCGTGAGGTGGCAAGGATCGCACTCGAGAGGCTGATCGTGGACGGACGTATCCATCCCGCACGCATCGAGGAGATGGTGGACAAGGCACGCAAGGAAGTAGACAATATCATGAAGGAAGAAGGCGAAGCTGCATTGCTTGAATGCGGTGTTCATGGCCTGAATCCGGAGCTTACAAAGCTGATAGGACGTCTTAAATTCCGTACCAGTTTCGGACAGAATGCACTTACCCATTCCATTGAAGTATCACAGCTTGCAGGCCACCTTGCATCAGAGCTTGGACTTGATGCCAGGGCTGCCAGACGTGCAGGTATACTGCATGATATAGGCAAGGCTATCGATCATGATATGGAAGGCTCACATGTACAGCTTGGAACTGAGCTGTGCCGTAAGTACAAGGAATCTCCTGTGGTCATCAACGCGGTAGAAGCGCACCACGGAGATGTGGAGCCCCAGTCAATGGTGGCATGTCTTGTACAGGCTGCAGATGCCATTTCCGCAGCAAGACCCGGTGCAAGAAGAGAGACACTTGGTACTTATACCAACCGTCTGTCACAGCTGGAAGAGATTACCAATTCCTTCAAGGGAGTGGAGAGATCATTTGCCATACAGGCCGGCAGGGAAGTCAGGGTCATGGTGGTACCCGAACAGGTATCAGATGATGATATGGTAATACTTGCCAGGGATATATCCAGGAAAGTTGAGGATGAAATGCAGTATCCCGGCATGATCAAGGTCAATGTGATCCGAGAATCCAGAGTTGTTGATTATGCTAAGTGATCAATAAAAGCAAGACCAATGTTAATAAGTAAACCGCTGACCGGGAAAACCGGCCGGCGGTTTTTTATTGGGTTAGTGTCATAGCTGGATCTTTCTTTTGCAAAAAGAAAAACCGTGGAATCACTTCCACGGTTTCTTGTGCGGGAAAAGGGACTTGAACCCTCACGAAAATACATTCACTAGATCCTTAGTCTAGCCTGTCTGCCAATTCCAGCATTCCCGCAAACAAACAGTATAATAGCAGATTCAAACACGCTTGTCAAATGATTTATTTGCAAATTTTTAATTTTTTTTGAGATATATGATAAAAACTACTATATCAACCATGAGAAATATGTTAGAATATTTTTTATGTCAGAGATGAGGATACTGCTCACGGGTGGCGTGGGTGAATATGAGGAAAAGAAATCCAGATTCATAGCCACGCTGCGGCCTGTAAGTACGCCGGAGGAAGCGGCATCCTTTTTTGATGAGATGAAAAAGAAATACTGGGATGCCAGGCATAACTGCAGCGCCTGCGTTATCGGGAAGAATAACGAATACAGCCGCTGTTCGGATGACGGTGAACCTTCGGGAACCGCAGGCAGGCCCATGCTGGAGGTGCTTACAGGCGCAGAGGTGCATAACGCCGCGGTGGTAGTGACAAGATACTTCGGTGGTGTGCTTCTGGGCACGGGCGGTCTTGTGCGTGCTTATACCAAGGCAGTACAGGAAGGTATTGCCAACAGTATACTTGCTACGGAGAGGGAAGGAGAACGTCTTCTTCTGGCTATGGATTATCCCGATGTTGACAGGGTGCTCAATCATCTGAAAAATGCGGGACAGAATATAGATAAGTCTGATTACGGAACGGATGTCACGATGGAAGTGATCTGCGCCGTTGAAAAAAAGGAAGACCTTAAGAAAGCCCTGACAGAGCTGACTGCCGGCCGCATATATATTGAAGAACTTGGAAGCTGCACATTTCTTGATAAAGAAGCTTTATAATGATCGAAGAATTTGAAGAGCTGAACGAACTGATAGAGACGAAGCAATATACGCGCCTGCGCCAGGAACTGGCCGAGATGAACGACGCGGATATCGCTGCTTTCCTTGAGCAGATGGATGATGAGAAGATGCTTAAGATATTTCGCATTCTTCCCAAGTCCATGGCTGCCGATGTTTTCTCGTACCTTGAGATCGATAACCAGTCATCCATTATCACTTCGCTTTCCGAAAAAGATGCGGCTAACATCATCGATAACCTTATGGCCGATGATGCTACCGACCTTATAGAGGAGATGCCTGCCAATGTGGTAAAGAAGCTGCTGGCTAATGCAAGTCCTGAGACCAGGCGCGATATTAATCATCTGCTTCGTTATCCGGAGGATTCCGCAGGATCGGTCATGACCGTGGAGTACGTAGACCTGAATGAGGATCTTACGGTAAAACAGGCCATAGACCGTATACGAAACATAGGAATAGATTCTGAGACCATCAATATCTGCTACGTGCTGGACAGCACCCGTAAGCTTAAGGGAACCGTTGCGCTGCGTTATCTGCTGCTTTCCAAAGATGACGACATTATCGGCGAGATAATGCATGAGAATGTAGTAAGCATCAATACCCTTATGGACCAGGAGGAAGTGGCCAGGACTTTCCAGAAGTACGACTTTACTTCCATGCCCGTAGTCGATAATGAAGACAGGCTTGTAGGTATCATCACAGTCGATGACGTCGTGGATATCATCGAGGAAGAGGCTACGGAGGATATGGAAAAGATGGCAGCTATCGTTCCCTCCGATAAGCCGTACATGAGGACCAGTGTGTTTGAGATATGGGGCAAGCGTATGCCCTGGCTCCTTCTGCTGATGATAAGTGCAACCTTTACCGGCAGCATAATAGCCGGATTTGAGGATGCGCTGGGAGCCCTTCCCGTGCTGGTAGCTTATATCCCCATGCTGATGGATACAGGTGGTAATGCGGGAGGTCAGGCATCTGTGACCGTGATCCGTGGTCTGTCACTTAATGAGATAGAATTCAGGGATGTACTTAAAGTAGTATGGAAGGAGTTCAGGGTCGCCGTACTCTGCGGACTGTCACTGGCAGCGGCTAATTTTATTAAGCTCCTTTTCTTTGACAGGGTGAGCGTTCTGGTAGCACTGGTTGTGTGCCTTACACTGCTTTCGGCAGTGCTGATGGCAAAGCTGGTGGGCTGCACGCTGCCTATGCTGGCAAAGAAGCTGGGCTTTGACCCGGCAGTAATGGCAAGCCCTTTTATCACAACGATAGTAGATGCACTTTCGCTGCTGGTATATTTTGCGATAGCAACAAGAGTGTTGGATATAGGGGGCTGAGTAATACAGCTGGGTCACAAGACTATCTTCCCACCTTTTAAGCGGCATCAGGTACCTCCCGCGATGCGGGCCCTGCCTAATGCCAAAAGGCGGGCCCCTTCTTGTGACTCTGTCATCCTAAGCGGAGCGAAGGATCCTGAAAGAGTATATTGTTTCAATAAACATCAGAATAATAGTGATATGATCGGAGGCAATCACCATGAGCATGGCAGACAAGATATTTATAGATATGTGTAAGGACATCCTTGAAAACGGGACCAGTACCGAAGGCGAGAAGGTGCGTCCCCACTGGGAGGACGGCAGCAGTGCCTATACCATCAAGAAATTCGGCGTGGTGAACCGTTATGACCTGCGCAGGGAATTCCCCATCATAACCCTGCGCCGCACGGCGATCAAATCCGCCACCGAAGAGATGCTGTGGATATGGCAGCAGAAATCAAATAACGTAAATGAGCTTCACAGCCATATCTGGGATGCCTGGGCTGATGAGAACGGCTCCATAGGCAAGGCCTACGGCTATCAGATGGGTGTTAAGCATCAGTATAAAGAGGGCATGATGGATCAGGTGGACAGGGTGATATACGACCTTAAGAATAATCCTTTCAGCCGCCGCATCATGACCAATATATATGTTCATCAGGATCTGCATGAGATGAACCTCTACCCTTGTGCCTACAGTATGACCTTTAATGTGACGCAGCGTCCGGGAGAGGATAAGCTGACCCTTAACGCTATCTTAAACCAGCGTTCCCAGGATGTGCTTACCGCAAATAACTGGAACGTGGTACAGTATGCAGTTTTAGTGCATATGCTGGCGCGCACCTGTGACATGCAGGTCGGAGAGCTGGTACATGTTATCGCCGATGCGCATATTTATGACAGACATGTTGATATGGTGAAGGAGCTTATCAGCAGAACGCCATATGAGGCACCGCAGTTTATCCTGAATCCCGATAAGAAGGATTTTTATGAATTTACACGTGATGATGTTAAGCTGGTAGGCTATCAGTACGGGGAAGAATTAGAGAATATTCCGGTAGCCATATGATAAGGAGGGACCATGAACGCCATAGTTAATGTTGATAAAAACTGGGGTATAGGTAATAAAGGCGAGCTTCTGGTCAGGATACGTTCCGACCTTAAACGTTTTAAAGCACTTACCCTTGGTAAGGTTGTGGTTCTCGGGCGAAAGACCATGGATACCTTTCCGGGAAGAAAGCCGCTCAAAGACCGTACCAATATAATCCTGTCCCGTGATGAAAACTACACTGTCGAAGGCGGGATAGTGGTACATTCGATGGAAGAGCTTATGGAAGAGCTTAAGAAATATCCTTCAGAGGATGTGTTTATCATAGGCGGAGAGAGTATTTACCGTCAGATGCTGCCTTATTGTGATACCGTTTATGTTACCAGGGTGGATCATGAAGCTGAGTCTGATGCTTTTTATCCCAATCTGGATGCCGATCCGGAATGGAAAATCCGTCAGACGTCGGAGACGCAGACGGATTTTGATATTCCCTACAGCTATGTTGATTACGTGAGAACTATTTGACCACCCTGTTTCTGCCGCCCTGCTTGCCTTTATAGAGTTTGCCGTCAGCGCGGTTGATGGTGGATTCTATGCCCAGACGGGGATTGAATTCTTCAATACCGAAGGTCATGGTGATATTGAAATGGAATTCCTTAAAGTCCATGGGCGTCTTTTCAATCTCATGCCGCAGCTCGTCAAGAAAGCGGTATGCTTTGTCCAGATCCATATTCTCAAAGGCAAAGAGGAATTCTTCGCCACCCCAGCGGGCTACATGTCACTTATCTTTCATGAATTTCTTGAATAATGCGGCGGCTGTGGACAGTACATAGTCGCCGGTATCGTGTCCGTAGGTATCGTTTACTTTTTTGAAGAAGTCGATATCGCCAATGGCCATGGTAAATACCTTGTTTGAACGGTTGTATTCAAATACCAGTCCTGCCAGATACTCATTCATGTGACGGCGGTTCGACAGGCCTGTTAAGGTATCGATATTTGCCATACGTTCCAGATTTTCATTGATACGCCGCAGTTTATCTTCGGCCTGGTTGAATTTCATGCAGTACGCATAAGCGGTTGCAAGCAGACTGCAGGAGAACATCATCATATTAAAGGTCTGGAAAGCCATCTTCATGACGGGAGAAGGAGTCATTCCGAGGTTTGCGGCATTGCATATCTCGGCCAGGCACATCTGGAATATCATAAGTGCGGCGGCATATATACGTTTGTGAGCCATATGCTCCGTCTTATTGAAATATACCAGCAGTATATTCAAGAAGATGGGCATACTGAATGCCAGGTCAAAACCCATAAACAGGGTCAGGAGTGTCGAGAAAAGCAGGATATCGATGTTTAAGAGGATAAGAGCAAACAGGGTGCGGTCCTCATATGTCAGGATGAAACTTCCTGTTACAAGGCCGATGGCGCCTATCAGCATGAGACCTAAAATGTAATGCTGCATAAAGGCTACTGTTATTCCGGTAACAAGGTAATAAAACGCGAAAATGATACAGGTGATACGTATGAGTACCGCCATATCCTTGGTTTCTTTTTCGTTCTTGACATCCTGTAAAAGGAAGCGGATAAATTTCGAAGATGAAAGATCCATATAATCCCCCCTCTTTAATATAGTGAGTATAGCATGAAAACCCTCATGAGTAAATGCCTTCTTGACAGTAAAGGTGGGCAGTTGTAAACTTGAATGCAGACTTTTAGTCTTAATCTATTCTGATAAAGAGGGAGTGTGATCTATAATGGAAAAGAAAGACATTGACTGGTCAGGATTGGGATTTGGCTACGTACAGACCGATAAGCGTTATGTTGCCAATTTTAAGAACGGCGCATGGGACGAGGGCGTGCTGACAGATGATGCCAACATTGTCATGAATGAGTGTGCCGGAGTGCTCCAGTATGCCCAGACCTGTTTTGAAGGCCTTAAGGCATATACTACCGAAGACGGACGCACTGTCTGCTTCAGACCGGATCTTAATGCAGAGCGTATGTACAATACCGCACAGCGTCTTGAGATGCCGCCTTTCCCCAAGGATAAGTTTATTGATGCCGTAAAGCAGGTAGTAAAGGCTAATGAAGCCTGGGTACCCCCTTACGGTTCGGGTGCAACTTTATATCTGCGCCCTTATATGTTCGGTATCAACCCTGTTATAGGTGTTAAGCCTGCGGATGATTACCAGTTCCGTATCTTTGCTACACCTGTAGGACCTTACTTCAAGGGCGGTGCAAAGCCCCTTACACTGTGTGTAAGTGATTTTGATCGTGCTGCACCTCACGGTACCGGTCACATCAAGGCAGGCCTTAACTATGCTATGAGCCTTCATCCCATTGTAGAAGCTCACAAGGCAGGCTATGCAGAGAATATGTATCTTGATGCAGCTACACGTACCAAGGTTGAGGAGACCGGCGGTGCTAACTTCCTGTTCATAACCAAGGATAACAAGGTAGTTACACCTAAGTCCAATTCCATTCTGCCTTCTATCACCAGACGCTCACTTATGTATGTGGCAAAAGAGTATCTGGGACTTGAGGCTGAGGAGAGAGAAGTACACTTTGATGAGGTAAAGGACTTCGCAGAGTGCGGTCTTTGCGGTACCGCAGCTGTTATCTCTCCCGTAGGAAAGATCGTTGATCACGGCAAGGAGATCTGCTTCCCCAGCGGTATGGATGAGATGGGACCGATCACCAAGAAACTGTATGATACCCTGACCGGTATCCAGATGGGACGTCTTGAGGCTCCCGAAGGCTGGATCGTAGAGATCTGAATGTGAGTATATTAAGAAAGACAGGGGACGTTCCCCTGTCTTTTTTTTGTTTAAAGGCTGAGCATGTGCTCATGCTTCGACACGTTCTCACTTGGATTTCGCTCGCAGCGGATGCTAAACTCAGCTAACGCTTCGTTAAGCACCGGCGGCGAAATACAGTCTCAGCATTGAGCACACGACTCAGCCTATTTATTTAGTGTGATGACTGGACAGAGGAACGTCCCCTGTCTTTTTCGGTTGGTTAGCTGTTAGCAGCTTTGGCTTGTGCAGATATTGCTGCGCGCTTTCTTGCGGTCGAATCCAGGATCTTCTTGCGGATACGCAGGCTCTTGGGGGTAACCTCCAAAAGCTCGTCGGTACCGATGAATTCGAGGCACTGCTCGAGGCTCATGATCTTGGGCGGTGTAAGCTTGAGTGCGTCATCGGATCCGGATGCACGGGTATTCGTGAGCTGCTTTTTCTTGCATACATTCAGTTCTATATCTTCCTGCTTGGGATTCTCGCCAATTACCATTCCGGCATATACACGCTCGCCGGGGCCGATAAAGAGGTTGCCGCGGTCCTGGGCATTGAACAGGCCGTAGGTTACGGATTCGCCGGTCTCAAAGGAGATGAGTGAACCCTGCTTGCGGTAGTTTATCTCACCCTTAAAAGGAGCATAGCCTTCGAAAATGGTATTTATTATGCCGTTACCCTTGGTATCGGTCATGAACTCTCCACGGTAGCCGATAAGGCCGCGGGAAGGGATCATGAACTCAAGGCGGGTATATCCGCCGGCAGCAGCACTCATGTTAAGGAGTTCGCCCTTGCGGGTGCTGAGTTTCTCTATTACGGAGCCGGAGAATTCTTCGGGAACGTCAACGTAAGCGCGCTCCATGGGCTCAGTCTTCTTACCGTTTTCATCTTCATGATAGAGTACTTCGGCTTTGCTGACTGCAAATTCATAGCCTTCACGGCGCATATTCTCGATCAGTACGGACAGGTGAAGCTCGCCGCGGCCGGAAACCTTGAAAGCTTCGGTGGTATCGGTATCCTCAACACGAAGGGATACATCGGTATTGAGCTCACGGTAGAGACGGTCGCGCAGATGACGGCTGGTGACGTACTTGCCTTCCTGACCTGCCAGGGGCGAGTCGTTAACTATGAAGTTCATTGCTATGGTAGGCTCTGATATCTTCTGGAAAGGTATTGCCTCTACATGCTCGGGATCGCAGAGTGTATCACCGATATGGATATCGGATATACCGGAAATGGCTACAATAGAGCCGATATTTGCTTCCTTTACTTCAACCTTATCAAGGCCGTTGAACTCATAAAGCTTGCTGACTTTGACCTTGCGTACCTTATCGGGATCGTGATGGTTTACGATCACCACATCCTGATTTACCTTAACAACGCCGTTATCAACCTTACCAACGCCGATACGGCCTACATATTCGTTATAATCTATGGTGGAGATGAGCACCTGAGTGCCGCCCTCGGGATCGCCGGTGGGAGCGGGGATGGCGCTTAATATAGTCTCGAACAGGGGAGTCATATCCTTGCCCTCGTCATCAGCTGAAAGAGAAGCGGTACCTGCCTTTGCGGAGGCAAATACGAAAGGACATTCAAGCTGGTCGTCATCGGCGCCGAGGTCAATGAGCAGCTCTAATACTTCGTCGATAACTTCCGTAGGCCTTGCTTCGGGGCGGTCTACCTTATTGATGCAGACGATTACGGGAAGCTTAAGTTCCATTGCCTTACCCAACACGAAGCGGGTCTGGGGCATGGGGCCTTCGAAAGCATCCACTACCAGGATAACACCGTTTACCATCTTGAGCACGCGCTCTACTTCACCGCCGAAATCTGCATGTCCCGGGGTGTCGATGATATTTATCTTTGTATTCTTATAGTTGACTGCTGTATTCTTGGAAAGTATGGTTATACCGCGCTCGCGCTCTATATCGTTGGAGTCCATGACACGCTCGGCTACTTCCTGATGAGCCTCGAAAACGCCGCTCTGCTTTAAGAGCTCATCAACCAGTGTGGTCTTACCGTGGTCGACGTGGGCTATGATCGCTACATTTCTGATATCTTCTCTTGTCTGTAACATCTTCTTTTCCTCCCTGGATCCTTCACAGGCTCTGTATGAACCGAAGAATCTTTTCTCTGCCTATATCCATACACAAACGGAAAAATTATATCATTATACTATTTATCATACAATATGTGAAAATGCTTAAGTTTGGACGCTTTCCGGGGCTTCTGACGTGCATTTTTTATACAAAAACTATCGTTGACATCCGCTTGAAGCGGTGGTATAGTGTGCCTTGTATAGAGGTTGCGGGATTTATCAGTAATCCGGCTGATGCGCAGGGGCGCAGGTGAGGCGGGATGAAAGGAAAGACCGCCGAAGGGTGAGCAGCCCCGAATGCTCATGCCTGGGGGTGCCGGGAATACCGGTATCACTGTCATCTTTATTAACGAAGATGGGGCGCTATCACAGAATGAGAGACACGCCGGCATTTTCTATGTCGGTATTTTCGTTTTATGAGAGATTTCCCCGCGCACAATTTAAGGAGGAAAAAGAAATGGCAGTATTCAAAGGAGCAGGCGTGGCTATTACCACACCATTCAATGCAGATCGTTCGGTAGATTACGAGCAGTTTGAGAAGAACATCAACTTCCAGATCGAAAACGGTACCGATGCGATAATCGTGTGCGGCACAACAGGTGAGGCATCAACTCTGACTCATGAGGAGCATCTGGACGTTATCGAAGCATGCGTTAAGTATGTTAACCATCGTGTACCCGTTATAGCAGGTACAGGGTCCAACTGCACGGAGACAGCTATCTACCTTTCACAGGAGGCAGAGAAGAGAGGGGCAGATGCACTGCTCGTTGTAACACCTTATTACAACAAGGCTACACAGAAAGGCTTAAAGGAGCACTTTACCATGGTGGCAGAGAGCGTAAAGCTTCCCATCATTCTTTATAACATTCCCGGACGTACCGGTGGAGTTAATATCCTTCCGGAGACCATCGTAAGCCTCTGCAGGGAAGTAAAGAACATAGTAGGCGTTAAGGATGCAACCGGAAACATCTCACAGGTTGCAAAGCTCATGAGCATCGCAGGTGATGATGTTGATCTGTATTCAGGCAACGACGACCAGGTTGTTCCCCTGCTTTCACTGGGCGGTAAGGGCGTTATCAGCGTTCTTTCAAATGTGGCACCCAGACAGACACACGATATGTGCCAGAAGTTCTTTGACGGGGATGTAGAGGGCAGCAGAAAGATACAGCTTGAGGCACTTGCTCTCATCAACGCACTGTTCAGTGAGGTTAACCCTATCCCTGTTAAGAAAGCAGAGCAGCTGATGGGACACTGCAGCGGTGTGCTCCGCAGACCTCTTACCGAGATGGAGCCCGACCATGCGGCTGTACTGGAAGCTGAGATGAAGAAATTCGGTATACTTTAAAAGATCCCACGCCACACTCAGGATGATAGGCAATCTGTTGTCATCCTGAGGAGGGCAGTTATATAAGGAGTTTATCAGGGAGGAAGTTTTATGACGAGAATAATAATGCATGGCTGCAACGGTAAAATGGGGCAGACCATAACAAATATCGTAAAAGAAGATGCAGATGCGCAGATCGTTGCAGGTATTGACCTGTTTGACGGTATAAAGAATGAGTATCCGGTATTCAAGTCACTGGCTGACTGTGATGTCGAGGCTGATGTAGTTATAGACTTTACGGCAGCTCCCGCAGTGGATGCACTGCTGGACTGGTGTGAGGCAAAGGGCATGCCCGTTGTACTGTGCTCCACAGGCCTGACTGAAGAGCAGGTAAAGCGTGCCACCACCGAGAGCATCAAAAAGACCGCAGTACTCAAATCAGCTAACATGTCACTGGGTATAAATGTACTGCTCAAGCTCCTTAAAGAGGCAGCAGCGCAGCTGGCACCCGCAGGTTTTGATATCGAGATCGTTGAGAAACATCATAACCTTAAACTGGATGCACCTTCGGGAACGGCTCTGGCACTGGCAGATTCCATCAACGAAGAGATGAACGGCCAGTATGAATATGTATACGACCGCAGCCAGCGCAGACAGAAGAGAGACAAAAAAGAGATGGGTATCAGTGCAGTCCGCGGCGGTACCATTGTGGGTGACCATGATGTGATCTTTGCAGGTACTGATGAAGTTATAACCTTCTCACACAGGGCATACAGCAAGGCTGTATTTGCAAAGGGAGCTGTTCAGGCAGCGAAATTTCTTGCAGGAAAAGAGCCGGGGTTGTATGATATGGGGGACGTCATCGAGTCATAAGGAGGGGCCCGCTTTTTGGTACCAGGAGGGACCCGCAGCGCGGGAGGTACCTGGTGCCGTTTAAAAAGTGGGAAGATCACCTTATGACCCTTTGTAGGGTTTTGATAAAACCATAAGGAGACAACGTATGGAGTTTCGACCCTGTATAGACATACATAACGGAAAAGTTAAACAGATAGTGGGCGGCAGTCTTACGGATGCGGCTGCAAAGGAGAACTTTGTGGCCGATAAGGATGCCGCTCATTTTGCATTGCTTTATAAGGAAATGGGCATAAAGGGCGGCCATGTGATACTCCTGAATGCCAGGGGCACGCAGGAATATGAAGCTACCAAAGCCCAGGCGATATCTGCACTTAATGCGTATCCCGGCGGTCTTCAGGTGGGAGGCGGAATTGCTCCCGATAATGCGGCAGAGTTCATTGATGCCGGGGCTTCCCAGGTTATCGTGACGTCTTATGTATTCAGGGACGGAAAGACCGATATGGAGCGTCTTTATGCGATGAGGGATGCCGTGGGAAGCGAGCATCTTGTATTGGATCTTTCCTGCAGGAAAAAGGACGACGGTGCGTACTATATAGTGACAGACCGCTGGCAGAAGTTTACGGATCAGAAGCTTTCGGTGGAGCTCTTAAAACAGCTTGAAGAATATTGCACCGAATATCTTATCCATGCAGTAGATGTGGAAGGCAGGCAGAGCGGTATAGAAGAGGACGTTGCGCGTCTTTTGGGTGAATATGACGGGATACCGGTAACATATGCCGGCGGGGTCCACAGCCTTGATGATATCGATACGCTGCGCGAACTGGGCAGGGGGAGGATCAACGTTACCGTTGGTTCTGCTCTGGATATTTTCGGAGGCAGCATAGCTCTTAAGGATGTTATGGAGAGGATAGGATGAAGAGCCTTTCACTGATGTATCGCGAAAACAAACGTTATATCATGTTGTGCGTCGACCTGAGCCTGGCTTTTTCCGTGCTGGTATTCGGCGGGGGCGGACGCAGTTTTGCATCCTCAACAGACGAAGTTCTGGCCCTCGGCGGAAGCTTCGGAGTCCTTCTTGCCACTATAGTGGGCAGCGGTTTTATTGAAGGACTCGACCGGAACTGGGCTATGGTGATACTAGCTGGGACATCCCTGGGAAGCATTGCCGGACATAAGGCCGGCATCAGGCTGTTTGACTTCTTTGATAATTATTCTTTCGGGCTCTTCGAAAACGTCTATTTCAGCATTATCATACTTGTCTGGTTCGGTCTGCCTTTGCTTTTAAAGGCCTTCAGCAAGACAAACGCTATCGGTATAGCACTGGAGAATAAGTTAAAGAAACTGGACGCTGTGCTCCTTCTGCTCATAGCGATGTCACAGATGATAGCCAATTCGGAGACTGCGGATACCGCACTGGCGGCAGCACCCGGAATGGTGGTTACAACCGCCGGATCTATGCCTATACTCATGGGTATAGTCGGACGCGGGGTAGAAGTTATAGCATGCTTTATGGCGCTTCTGCTGATGCTGGTGGTATTCTTCCTGACTCGTTACCTCTTCCTTCTGGTTGATATAGTTCTGGTACCGATATCGACATTTATACCTTTTGTGTCGGCAGCAGTGGTTCTTGGCAAGCTTCTGGCGATAATAGTCCTGGTACTGATGGCTGTTTATGTGCCGATCCTTTTCGTGCTGGTATTGATAGCTACGGTGGCAGTGGGGGCCATGCTTTTCGGGGTGGCATACAGAGCCTGCAGATATTTCGGGAATATCTATGCAAAGCCCATCATAAAGAAGATATTCGGGGGATATGATAAGGAAAAGCCCCTTATTGACGAAAAGCTTCCCGCAAAGGTAAAGACTTTCCTGGAGGATAGTAATGTACGCATGGCCATTCCGGTATACCTGCTTAAGTTCTCTGCCGGGGCAAAATACATGCACAGGTGGGACCGCTGGTGGTTTGTGTGCACGGATATGGAGCGTTTTATCTGCAAACCGGTATTCGGAAAGAACGAATGCTATAAACTGCCTGTATATCATGTTCCCCAGCAGAAGATGTTTATAAATCAGTTTGCGGCTTATTATGAGATGTTCAATATAACAGGTCCCGAGGAGAATCTTACGAAGGTTTTCTTCAGGATCCCCAAGCAGTTCCATATAGTCTTCAGCAAGGAGTATTTCCACCGCTATCAGGAGATAAAGAGCATCGCGGGATTTATAGACCTTGCGGAGTATAAGCAGTATCTTAAGCAGATGATGCCTAAGAAGGACGGTATTTTAAAGAAACTTGGTTTTTAATGCGTTTTTTCTTGAAATGCATATTATTGTGTGATACTATGACTCACATCTGAGTCGTTAGTGTTCTGGGCACGATCCGGCCGGATCTTCATGACAGGGGAAAAATTAATATCTGTTTAGCGCCTTTTGGATGCACAGGCGTTTTTTTGCGTGCAAAAAAGGAGGTTAACATGGTAATCAATGTATTTACAGGGGCACTGAGTGGTATTGAGTGTGATCTGGTCACGGTGGAAGTGGATGTGTCGAATGGCCTGCCGATGATGGAAATGGTAGGCAGTCTTTCAAAAGAAGTAAAAGAAGCGCAGATGAGAGTCAGGGTGGCTCTTAAGAATGCGGGGATAGCTATCCCGCCGCAGCGTATCACGGTAAACCTTGCCCCCGCATCCCTGCATAAGGAGGGGAGTCAGTATGACCTGCCAATTTCGGCGGCAATGCTTTCGGCTCTGGAACTAATACCACCGACCAGGCTGGAAGGGCTGTTCATAGCCGGAGAGCTGGGACTGGACGGGGAAGTCAAGGCGGTAAGGGGCTGCCTTCCGATGGTGTTAAAGGCCAGGGCAGCAGGAATAAGGGAATGCATACTGCCTAAAGAGAATGCGCCGGAGGGAACGGTAGTCAGGGATATGAATATAGTAGGTGTCGGCAGTCTTGAAGAAATGCTGGAGTATCTTAAGCTTGATGAGGAAATGCGTAAGCTGCATTATGCAAAGCCAGCGGAGCAGACGGAAGAGACGGCTGATAATACAGTGCCGGATTTTGGGGAGCTGTACGGTCAGGAGGGAGTTAAGCGCGCTATGGAGATAGCGGCAGCAGGTTTTCATAACCTGCTGATGATAGGGCCGCCGGGAGCGGGCAAGACCATGGCGGCAAGGCGTTTGCCGGGTATCCTGCCGCCGATCACTGAAGAAGAAGCATTGGAAGTATCAAAGATATACAGTGTGGCCGGGAAACTCAAAGGCGGAGGACTTATAAAATACAGACCTTTTGTGGCACCCCACCATTCTGCTACATTGCAGGCTCTTGCCGGCGGAGGGCAGAGCCCGCGCCCGGGGCTTATAAGCCACGCCCACAAAGGTGTGCTGTTTCTGGATGAGGTGGTGCATTTTTCATCTGCAGCATTGGAGGTGCTCCGCCAGCCGCTGGAAGATAAGAAGGTGCTGATAGCCAGGAGTACCGCTAGCTACGAATTTCCTGCGGAATTCATGCTGGTTGCGGCGATGAATCCCTGCCCCTGCGGTAATTACCCGGATCCGCAGCGATGCCGCTGCAGCGAGGAGCAGGTGAGAAGATATTTAAATAAGCTGTCGGGACCCTTGCTGGACCGCATTGACCTGTGTGTGGAAATGGGCAGGATAAGTATGGAAGAGTATAGAAAGAGCCATGAGGGAAGCATGGATGAACTTAACAGTGATACGATGCGGCAGCGTGTGTTGGAAGCAAGGGCCATACAGGAGGAAAGATTCAGGGACGAGGCCATATGCTTCAATGCGCAGATGGGAGTGGCAGAGCTGGAGCGCTATGTAAAACTTGGAGAGAAGGAACGTGAGTACATGGATAAGGTGTATGAGAACCTGCATATGAGCCTGCGGTCATATCACAGAGTATTAAAGGTGGCGCGGACGATCGCCGATATTGACGGACTCTGCAATGTCGGGCTGGAACAGTTGAAAGAAGCGCTGTGTTACCGCGGCGTTGAGGACAGGTATTGGAGGTGACCGGTAATGGATAAGGACAGATTATACAGGCTGCAGCTGGCAAATCTGACGGATGTGATGCCGCAGGCAGTGCGCAGCCTGAGAGGAGAATATGGCAGTGCAGAGAGGATATGTACACTGGATCCTATGGAGACAGACGGTATCCCATATCTGAAAGAAGAGGAAAAGGCGGAGCTAAGGGCAGCACAGAAACGTGGGCTGCCGGTAGAGATGGCCGGATATATGGAAAAGCATGCCATAAAAATGGTATGTGTGGATGAAGACGGGTATCCGGAAAAAATAAGGTGTCTGGAAGATGCACCGTATGCCCTGTTCGTGAGAGGAAAATTGCCTGATCCGGATAAGAAGTACGTGTCGATTATCGGTGCGAGGAAGTGCAGCGATTACGGCCGGAGAACTGCTGAGTACTTCGGACGTGAACTGGCAAAAGCAGGTGTTTCGGTGATAAGCGGCATGGCCCGTGGGATAGACGGCATGGCGCAGGAAGCCTGCATCGATGCAGGGGAGAAGAGTTATGCGCTGCTGGGAAGCGGAGTAGATGTGATATATCCGCCAAGCAATAAAGGCCTGTACAACAAGCTGATCGAAAACGGGGGTGTGATAAGCGAGTATCCTCCCGGGAGAGAGTCTCTGCCTTTCCACTTCCCGATGAGAAACAGGCTGATCAGTGCCCTGTGCGATATCCTTCTGGTGGTAGAGGCCAGGGAGAAGAGCGGGACATTTATAACGGTCAACTATGCGCTTGAACAGGGAAAGGATGTGTATGCGGTACCCGGACGTATCGAGGATGAACTCAGCCACGGCTGTAACCGGCTCATTACCCAGGGGGCGGGAGTGGCATACTGTGTTGAAGAGGTGCTTCTGGCTCTGGCTGACAGCGAAAACAGGCACAGGGAGATACGTATTACAGAGAAAGCTCAAAAGGAAGGCGTACGAAAAGAGGCCGCACCCGCAGTAGATCCGCGCTGGGATGGTGAACTGCGTTATTTTGTGAGGAAGAGTCTGCTTGATACACCTATGACTGCCCAGGAGCTTTATGGCAGGCTGGGAAAGCCGGGAGTAAAGATACAGGAACTGTTAAGCGAACTGATGCAGCTGGAGATCGAAGGACTGGTATTATGCCGTGGCGGCAGGTATGAACTGAAATGAAAGCAGCCAAAAGGCAGGCCCCTTCTTGTGACTTTACTGTAAATAGCGTATAATAGGCGTGGAAAGGACACGCCTTGGAAACAGGAGGTGTGAAATGGACGCAGTTAAGATGCAGGAAAAGGAATATACCTTAGAAGATATTTTAAATCTCCCGGAAGGGGTACATAAAGAAATGCTGGACGGAGTGGTGTATGATATGGCGGCACCAAGTACGCAGCATCAGAGGATCGCCTTTAATCTGGCACGGAAGGTTGCTGATCATATTGACCATAAGGGCGGCTCATGTGAGGTGTTTACTGCACCCTTTGGCGTATTCCTGACTAAGGATGAAAAGAACTATGTAGAGCCGGATATATCGGTCATCTGCGATAAGGACAAGATATCGGAAAGGGGCTGCGAAGGCGCTCCTGACTGGATCGTAGAGGTGGTATCACCTTCGACAAAAAGCATGGATTACCTGCGCAAGTTATATCATTATAAGCAGAAAGGTGTCCGTCTGTACTGGATAGTTGATCCGGCTTCGGAAATGGTATCCGTGTACGACTTTATGACCGATACTATGGAACAATATGGTTTTAAGGATACTGTTCCGGTTGCGATATATGAGGATCTTGAGATAGATATGTCAAAGCTGTAATGGCACATATATAACAAAACTAAGGAGGTTTTCTATCATGTATGAACAGGTTAAATTAGACTACGGGTTTGCAGACCTGGAGCCGTATATCGATACACTTACCATGGAGACTCACTACGGCAAACATCATGCCGCTTATACCGCAAACCTGAATGCGGCAGCAGAAAAGGCAGGCGTTGCTGATAAGCCGATAGAGGAGCTTTTGAGCAGCCTTGTCATAATAGAAGACCCGGCGCTGAGGACGGCTGTCCGTAATAACGGAGGCGGATTCTATAATCATAACCTGTATTTTGCCAATTTTTCGCCCAACGCGCAGCATGCACCTTCCGGAAAACTTGCAGAGCAGATAGATAAGCAGTTCGGATCTTTTGAAGCACTGAAAGAAGAGCTGAGTAAGAAGGCTGCCGGCCAGTTCGGCTCGGGCTGGGCGTGGCTCAGCGCAAATACCAAGGGTGAGCTTATCGTAGATACTTCACCTAACCAGGATAATCCTTTTATGGCCGGTGAGGGATATACTCCGCTGCTGGCACTGGATGTATGGGAGCATGCATATTATCTGAAATATAAGAATCTCCGCGCAGATTACATCAAGGCTTATTTTGAGATACTTGACTGGAAGAAGGTGGGGGAGAGGTATGAGGCTCTGGGGTGATCGATACAGCCGGGATTAAATGGCGTAATTACGTATTCAGAAGTAAATCACAGGGTGGACAATGATATCCGATAGTTGTAAAATCATATCATACTTATAGCAGAAACGGAGAATGGTATTGTGGCAAGAGATAAGGGGATTAAACCGATTTTTGTCGGGGAACGTGATGCGAACGGGGTACTGAAAAGATCTTATGAAGGCATAGATATGCGTGAAGTGTATCGGAAAAAGCCTGTTTCTTATAAGATAGCCAAACGTCTTATGGATATATTCGGATCTGCGATAGCGATGATCCTGTTTTCACCTGTTTTTCTGGGAACAGCTATAGCCATTAAACTTGAGGATGGGGGCCCTGTATTTTACAGCGGCCAGCGTTACGGAAAGGATATGAAATACTTTCCCATGCATAAATTCCGCTCAATGTGCATTGATGCCGAAAAGAAGACCAAGTCGGTATTAAGCGATGCCGATAAAAACGGTCTGGCATTCAAGATAAAGGATGATCCCCGAATAACCAAGGTTGGGAAGTTTATCAGGAAAACCAGTATAGATGAGCTGCCCCAGTTCTGGAATGTCTTTAAAGGACAGATGAGCCTTGTCGGACCCCGCCCTATACAGACTACCGATAAAGAGATAGAGGCCTATGAAAAGCAGCGCTGGGTGGTAAAGCCCGGTATCACTGCTATATGGCAGGTCTGCGGACGTGCAGAGGTGCCCTGGGATGAATGGGTAGAGATGGATCTGAAATATATAATGGAAATGAGCCTTTGGACTGATATAAAGCTCATGTTCATCACGGTGAGCGCCATTCTTAAGAAGAACGGAGCCATGTAGAACGGCAGATAACGTTTTATGCTGCCTGAAAGATACAGGGAATCTGGGTATGTCAGTTAAAAAGAAGATTAAAAAAGTTCTTGGCAGCATGCTGGGAAAGAGTTTTAAATACTGTACTGCTGTCTGCGATGCAAGGATAATTTCCTTTGATGTCTTTGATACACTTATTTTTCGGAGTGTGAAAGCTCCGGAAGATGTTTTTTCGCTTATCGATACAGAAAATCCACAGTATAAAGATGACAGGATAGAAGCGGAAAAATATGTCAGAGCCAATACAAAGGCAGAGGATATTACGCTTGATGAGATTTATGCCAGGCTGGCTGTAAAGTATGGAAATGAAAAGACTGAAATACTGAAAAAGCAGGAAATAGAAAAAGAACTGGAAGTATCATATGCCAATCCGGATGCATTACGTTTTTTTAAATATCTCAGGGAAAAAGGAAAACGTATAGTCATAACATCTGATATGTATCTGCCCAAAACGGTGATCGCGCAGATACTTAGTAAGAATGGGTTCAAAGGCTATGAAAAGCTTTATGTATCCGGTGATGACGGGGTGGCAAAGAGGACCGGGCACTTATATGAAAGGCTCATATCGGAGCTGGGGACGAACAATATAGTGCATATAGGGGATCATTTCCGCTCTGATTATATAATGCCCTTACGTTCGGGTATAAAGGCATTTCTTTTTTCTCCTATGAATAAAATACGTGTTTTCTCAAGGACACGATCAGAGATAGACAGAGACTGCCAAAAATGGGCTGAAAAGATCGGGCTTGAGTACAGGCCGGATCTTATAGTTTTCATTGCTAAGAGCGGTTTCCTGTTTGCGGAACCTATGGCCGATCACTTCGGATGTCCGATGGTGGATATATCCGTAAGCAGGCCGGGGAATGACGGAAAGGATACGATAAGAAAACTGATACCCAGGATGCCGCAGAAGCTTCTTTTTGCGTTGCTGAGTTCCAAAGCGACTTATGGCTATCAGGAGACAAACTCCGAACGGGAGGTGAAGATAAGCGAGAGATATCAGCGCCTGGACTGGAGTAAATATAAAAAGATCCTTTTGGTAGATGATTCGGCGGATACCGGATTCAGTCTGATCGCGGCGCAGAATGCAATAAAGGCTTCAGCGCCTGAGAGTGAAGTGAGGACCGCCTGCTATTGTGTTATTGACATCAGTAAAAAGAGAGTTAAGGTCGATTACCACAGATATCGCAACACAATCGTTGTAAGTGCGACATCAAGATATTCCGATGAGTATGATGATTTTATCGGATCGATAAGAAAATGGGAAGAGTCGTATGATCAGGCAGGGAATGGTGACGACTGATGGAGAATAAGAAGCTTACGATAGTTACTGTCACATTTAATGCCGAAAAGAGTCTCAAACGTACTATCAGGTCCGTTTTAAAGCAGACTTATACGGACTATGAATATCTGATCATTGACGGAGGCTCGACAGACGGGACTATCGGGATAATCGAACGTTGCCGGCAGTTATTTGAGAAGAAAGGTATTACATTTAAGTATATCTCTGAAAAGGATAACGGGATATATGATGCAATGAATAAAGGGATCAGGCTGGCGTCTGAGGATTCCGGCTGGATCAATTTTCTCAATGCAGATGACTGTTACCGTGATGTGTCGGTTCTTGAAGATGTTTTTTTGAAAACAGATATTTCGGATGCCGATTGCATATATGGGGATACGATAATCCGCAGAGAGAACGGGCAAAAATACCGTAAGAAGGCTTCGGAGATCGACACCATCAAGTATAAGCTGCCTTTTGTGCATCAGGCATTGTTTGTCAGAACGGATCTGCTTCGTACACATAAGTTTGATACCGGCAGAAAGCTGGCTGCGGATTATGATCAGTGGGTCAGGCTTTTTAAAGAAGGTTGCAGGTTTAAACGTATCGACAGGGACATAGTTGTATTCGATGCATCCGGAACTACCGGAAAAAGGTTTAAAGAATATACGGAAGAAGCATTGGGTATACAGAAGGAATATGGCCTTACATCGGAATATAAGCTTAAGCGCTTTATCAGAAACCGTATCATCCCGGTCGTAAAGGAAAACAAGCTGATCTATTATTTATATGCAAGGGGAAATTCTTAAATGAAGATAGCGGTAGTCATCAGAGATTTCAAGCCCGATAAAGGCGGGGCAGCTTCACTTCTGGATACGATAAAGAAGGGAATGAAGCATATTAAAAATGCTGATTACGAATTTGTGGTCGTCTATGAGGGAGGTCCCAAACAGGCTTATAAAAGCATCATAAACGGAATGGAGTATTACAATCTGTTTTATATGAGGACTGTTTTGGCGGCTGCGTCTAAGCTGAGTGATATAAAAACTTTCCCCAGAAAGCTTCTTTACCGTCTGGTTGACAGAAAGCCTGCAGGTGCGACGGATTCGTATTGGGATCTGTTCTGTGATAAGGAAGGTGTTGACCTTATCTGGTTTACTTCAGCGATCCAGGAGAGGACTTCCGTTCCGTATATCTTTACGATATGGGATCTTGCTCACAGGGGGCTCTCAATGCTTCCCGAGGTAGGCAGACCCGTAATGGAGTGGAAGGAACGCGAAAACATATACAGGGAAATGGTATACAGAGCCAGTTATATTCTGACGGCTAACGAAAGCGGTAAAAGGGAAATAGTTGAAAACTATTATGTATCAGCGGATAAGATACGTATTGTTCCGTTTCCGTTAACGGAGTTTTGCAGGGGGGAGGAAGCAGCTCCTGAGGCAAAGCTTCCGGAAGAATACTATTTCTATCCGGCACAGTTCTGGCCGCATAAGAATCACATCCGCATACTTAAGGCACTGAGATTACTTAAGGAGGAGAACGGTATCCGGATCAATGTGGTATTTACCGGTTCGGATAAAGGTAACTGCGATTATATTAAAAAGAAGGCAGCTGAGTACGGGATAGATGATCAGATCAGTTTTCTTGGCCTGGTTTCATATCCTGAATTGAAATATCTTTACAAACATGCAAAGGCACTGCTGTATGCATCTGTTCTCGGACCCAATAATATGCCGCCTTATGAGGCTGTATATCTTGGATGTCCCGTTATAATATCCGGTATCCCCGGACACAGGGAGCAGATGAAGGATGCTGCGATATACTTTGATCCTCTGGATGAACGTTCGCTGGCACAGGCGGTCATGGAACATGAAAGCGGGAAAAAAGCAGAAAGCATGAAGAAGAGTGCTGCTTTGATAAGATCAGAGATAGAAAAGTATGATCTTATGGAAAAAATGGATGAGATTTTCAAGGAGTTTCAATCCTATGCAGAAATGTATGATTGATATTTATTTACAAATTCCTGCTGTTATCAATGCACCTGCTGAGTGGTAACATACAGCAATGGAAAACACGAGAGTAAGTAATTCCAAACGTAATATTGCGAGCGGCATATTAAGACAGATAACGGTAGTATGTCTTTCTTTTGTTACAAGAACGGCAGTTCTATATTCTTTAGGGAAAGACTATCTTGGACTTGATGGCCTGTTTACTTATATAATCCAGATACTTAATCTTGCTGATTTTGATTTTGCGACTATCTTTCTGATCCTTCTGTATAAACCGGTTGCGGAGCAGGATACTGAAAAGGTATGCGCTATTTTAAATACCTTAAAGAAGATATACTTCAGAGTCGGGCTGATCATTATGGGGGCAGGTATCCTGCTTACGCCGTTTCTGGAATTCTTTGTTCCTGATGAAAGACCGGCTGATATAAACATATACATTCTGTATTTTGTGTTTGTTGCCAATGCGGCACTGACGTATATGTTTTTCGCATATAAGGGCGTGTTTCTAATCGCGGCCCAGAGAAAGGATATCGAAAACAGGATACATATATTTGTGATGATAACAGTCAGGATCCTGCAGATCATCATGCTTTTGATATTTAAGAATTATTATTATTACATTGTTTTGCTTCCTTTAGGTACTCTGGCGGGTAATTATTTACAGCACCGGAGTTTTGACAGATACTTTCCTCAATACAAACCCGGAGGGACCATGGATGCGGATAGTAAGAAGAAGTTCGATGAGCAGATAGGTTCCGTATATCTGGGGAAGATCGGAGATATAGCACGAAACGGGTTTGACGGTATCATAATATCTGCGGCAGGCGGTCTGACAGCGGTAGCTATGTATGATAATTACATGTATATATTTAATGCACTATATGCTGTAATAGGCATGATCATACTTGGAGCTAAAGCCAGTGTCGGAAATTCCATAGCTACGCAGGATCTGGAAAGTAACTATAAGAACATGCGTAAGCTGAATATGCTTTTTATGTGGATAATTTCCTGGTGTTCCATCTGCCTCATTTGCATATATCAGCCGTTTATGACTATATGGATGAAAAACGATGAAGAAATGCTCCTTAGTATGCCTCAGGTTGTAATGTTTGGCTTATACTTTTATATCCTTAATATGACATATATAGGAAACATGTTTTTTGATGCAAAAGGCTTGTTCTATGAAGGACGCTTATGGCTTGCGATAGAAGCGGCAGCGAATGTTATATTAAACATTACATTAGGATACTTTTTCGGGATCACAGGTGTTCTGGCGGCAACGCTGTTTACTGTTGCGGTATTTACGATGTTCTGCAGGACTAATGTGCTGTTCAAACATTATTACAAGAATACCCCGGGGCGGTATTTTGCGGATCATTTATTATATTTTGTGATATATGTGATCGCAGGCAGTATATGTTATTTTGCCACTTCCGCGATACAGATACCGGGATTTGCGGGATTGATACTTAAACTGATGGTATGTGCTGTCCTACCTAATGTGATCATCCTTATTTTCTACAGCCGCTTGCCTCTGTGGAAGGATGTGTCGGGATTTTTGAAAAAACTGATCAGAAAAGCATAGTTTATGAAATATAAATCATATAAAGGATGAAACGGAGGGTGGAAATATGGTAGAGATCATTAAGAAAAAAAATAAAACTCTTGCATTTATCATACGTGACGGACATGAATGCCAGGGTGTGGATTTTATCACGCCTAATGAGTATTCACAGCAGGTGGCTTATATGCATCATCCTGCGGGAAAGGTTATAGATGCACACGTGCATAACCCCGTACACCGTTCTGTGATGTTCACCCAGGAAGTCCTGTTTATCAAAAAGGGAAAGCTCCGTGTGGATTTTTATGATGAATATGAAGATTATCTGGAAAGCCGTGTTTTAAACGGAGGAGATGTTCTCCTACTGGTCTCCGGAGGCCATGGCTTTAAGGCACTTGAAGAGCTTGAGATGGTCGAGGTTAAGCAGGGACCTTATGCGGGAGACAATGATAAGACCCGCTTTACGGGCGTTGATGAAGATAAGATAGTTATGGAGAGGAAAGATTGATGAGTGATTTTATACCGGTAAATGAGCCGTTATTGAACGGAAATGAAAAAAAATATCTTTGTGAGTGCATCGATACGGGATGGATCTCTTCGGAAGGACCTTTTGTAAAGGAGTTTGAGGAGAAGATGAGCGCTACGGTCGGAAGAAAATACGGTATTGCCGTAACTAACGGGACCGCGGCGCTGGAGGTAGCTGTGCAGGCGCTTAAGCTTAAGGAAGGAGATGAAGTGATCCTTCCGGCTTTTACGATAATCTCATGTGCCGAGGCAATAGTGCGATGCGGGGCAAAGCCGGTTCTGGTGGACTGTGATCCTTATACATATAATATCTGCGCTGAAGATGTGGAAAAAAAGATAACATCAAGAACAAAAGCGCTGATGGTGGTGCATCTGTATGGTCTTCCCGTGGATATGGATCCGATACTTAAGCTGGCACAGGAGCATGGCCTGAAGATCATAGAAGATGCTGCCGAGATGCATGGACAGACGTATAAGGGCAGGCACTGCGGAAGTTTTGGCGATATAAGCATTTTCAGTTTCTATCCCAATAAGCACGTAACGACCGGCGAAGGCGGGATGGTGGTGACTGATGACGAGGAGCTGGCAGAGCGATGCAGGAGCATAAGAAATCTCTGTTTTCAGAAGAAAAAAAGATATGTACATGAAGAGCTCAGCGGCAATTTCCGCTTTACCAATCTTCAGGCAGCAGTCGGTCTGGCGCAGCTTGAACGTCTTGATGAGTTCATAAACAGAAAACGCGAGATGGGAGCATTCTATACTGAGGGATTAAAGGATGTTAAGGGCCTGCAGCTTCCCATAACAGAAACGGAATATGCAAAGAACATATACTGGGTTTACGGTATAGTGCTTAAAGACAGCGTAGGTATAGATAATGAGGAGATGCAAAAGAGGCTTGCGGCTAAGGGCATAGGGACCAGGACGTTTTTCTGGTGTATGCATGAACAGCCGGTCTTTCAGGAGATGGGCCTGTTCAAAGGTGAGAGTTACCCGGTTGCGGAAAAGCTGGCCAGAAGGGGCTTTTATATACCCAGCGGACTGGCACTGACGAAAGAGCAGATGAGTACGGTTGTCAAAGCAGTAAAAGAAGTTATGAGTGAGGTATGAGATGATGGATGTTTTTCAGGATTACGCTCGTTTTTATAATGCACTGTATAAGGAAAAGGATTATTCAAAAGAAGCCAAAGAGGCAGACAGCATAATAAAGAAATGGGATCCGGCTGCAAAGACTATGATAGTATACGGATGCGGGACCGGTAAGCATGATGTATGCTTTGAAAAACTGGGATACCGGCTGCATGGTATCGATATGAGCCGGGAGATGGTCGAGGAAGCGCAGAAGGCGTCTTCTTCCATCACATATGAGGTTGCGGATATCCGTACGTATGAGCCTAAAGAGAAATACGATGTAGTTGTTTCGATGTTCCATGTAATGAGCTATCAGAACAGCAATGAAGACATATGTAATGCGTTTGTTGCTGCAAGAAAAGCACTGGACAAGGACGGGATATTTCTTTTTGATGCATGGTATGGCCCCGGGGTGCTTTCGGATCCGCCTGCGCTGAGAGTAAAAGATGTGGAAGAAAAAGATTTCAGGATCCGCAGGATAGCCAGACCCGTAGTTCATGCAAATACGGATATTGTTGATGTTAATTATGAGCTGCTGGTGGAAGACAAGGATACGCATACTTTAAAAACCATCACTGAGAGTCATCATATGCGCTATTTCTTTAAGCCAGAGATAGAGATGTATCTTAAGGAAGCAGGATTTGAATTGCTGGAAGTGATCGACTGCAATACTCTGAAAGAGCCGGATTTCGGATCCTGGACTGCTTATTTTGCCGCAAGGGCATTATAAATAGGGTTATTTATTAATGGAGAAACTGGACAAGGATAAACTGATCAAGCCTGCAGCTGTCATCTGTGTTATTATTGCAGTGGTGCTGGGGGAGATTGTATATTTCTGCAATACGAATGTGTCGACACAGATCTTCGGCCGTGATGCGGACTCACTGCTGGTTTCAATGTTTCTGGAACATTGGTATGATGTTTTTACGTCTCATTCACCGATACTCACCCTGCGTGCGTTCTGGCCGCAGCTTAATACTCTGGGTTACAGCGAAACGATGCTGGGACCGGGGATCATCTACAGCCTGCTCAGAGTTTTCGACCTGGATATGTTCGTATCGTATAATATCAGCTTTATCATAATTCATTTTGCAGGTGTGATATTTATGTATCTGACATTGCGTGAGATAGGAGTGAACCGTATCCTTGCATATGCCGGATTGTTCATATCGCTCTGGTCGTGTTCTTTTACCCAGCTGAGTTATCATTCGCAGTTTTTCTCACTGGCTTATGTTCCTGTTTTTACCTATCTGATGATACGGATGATAAAAAACAGGGGGAAGGGGGCAAAAGCACGCTTACTCTGGGGGATCCTTGCCACTTGCGCATTCGGGCTGATCTGCCTATCTGCGTTTTATGTGGCATATTTCTGCAGTCTTATGCTGTTTATGCTTTTCTTCTTCTTATGCATTTATACGATCCTGAAAAAGGGTTTTAAATATGCATTGGATTTCCTTAAGGTACATATCAAGGAGCTCTTATTCTATGGCCTGCTCCAGTTGATATGGATGATACCCTTATTTTTGATATATCTGCCGATCTATCTTAATAACGGCGGCTACAGTGAATATTTTACACTGTCGCATTCTCCGGTCTTAACGGATATTGTCAGAACACTTTCTTATGCACCTGTAGAGACATTTCTGCGCGATAAGCTTCCGTTTTCCGTTATAGAAGGGTTTGAAAGCTTAAAGCCCAATATAATCATGGAAACGTCTTACGGATGGCCGTTGATCGTATTTTTACTCTTTTTATCATGTATACCTATGAGCCTGATGATAAAAAAGAAGCATAGTGAATGGAGCGCTTTTCTTGTCGCGGATGTTATCCTGACAATATTGTTGATCTATGTATCTGTATGCCGTTTTGGGAATACTTCCCTCTGGGTGGCTTTGGGAAAGTTTATTCCCGGAGCATCGGCGATAAGGGCTACAGGCAGGGCGTTTGCGATATTTACCATACCGGTGGCGGTTATCATCTGTTATTGTTTATCAGTTGTATCATCGGGAGTGGGCAAAGAGAAGCCGGTGCTCGTAAACGGGCTGTTTATCTGTTTGCTGGTTCTGCTGATCATCCCCTCTCAGGCACCTCACGTCACAAATGAGGATACTCAGAGTATAAAAGCATGGGTGGACAGTGTCCCGGCGCCTCCGGATGACTGCAGTGCGGTAGTGATCTTCCCGTCGCTTTCGGAAGGAGCAGGGGATGACGCATTTAATATGAATATGAAAGGCTGGCTGCTGGCGGATAAATATGATCTGAACACAATAAACGGCTATTCGGGAAATGCACCTGAAGGCTGGGATCTGATACAGACGGATATATCGGTATATCTTGAAAACGCAAGAGCATGGCTTGAACGTAACGGTTTGTCAGAGGATCCCGGGGTGTATTATTACTTTATCGACGGGGAAATGTGGATCAGGTATTCTGAAGTGTATTTTTGATGAAAAAGTATTATAAAGAGATCAATATCGCGCGTGGGATCGCAGTGCTCATAGTCCTTCTTGGACACTCCTTTCCGGATGCCGAGGAAGGCTTCTTCCCTGCGCTCGGTTATAAATGGATATACGATTTCTGTTATTCATTTCATATGGCAGCCTTTTTCTGCATTTCGGGATTTGTAAACGCAAAATACTTTTTAGCGGAAAAGAGCGATGTTTTTTCTGTTCTGATAAAGAAATTCAAACGTCTTATGATCCCGTATCTGTTTTTATCCTATGCTTCGCTGATCCCTAAGATATTACTTAATGCATATGCCAGGAATCCTGTAGATGCTTACAGTGCCTGGAGGATCCTTTTGGGGCGGAGTCCGGACGGAAGCTTATGGTATCTGTATGTTCTGTTCATATATTGCCTGTTTACGGAGATCGTTCATCATTTTATCAACAGGTTAGGACCAAAGGGAAAAAGCATTTGCTTATCGATTATAGCTGTGGTATTCTATTTTATAGGATTTTTCTTGCGCTTTGACACAGAGACTACGATAGAGCGTTTATTCGGATATTATATCTATTTTGTGCTTGGTATCGTTATTCTTCTTTTATATCAAAGGATAAAATATATCTTTCATTCCGGGGCAGCGCTTTGTTTGTTAGTATTGACCGCCATATTGAGTTGTCCGTTTATTGTGTGGAAATGTCCGTATATTATCACTGCAGTGGCGGGGATCTATGTTGTACTGTCAGCGGCGATAGCGATAGAGAAAAAAGAAGGCGTATTATGCCGCGCATTTGCCTGCTGCGGAGATAATTCATATGCCATATATATACTGAGTTATTATGTTCAGCAATTCGTACGTGTATTCTGTTACCGCTATATGGGATGGGAATACCTGCCTGTGGTCTTTCTGGAGGCAGTACTGGGTTTGATATTAACATTGTATTTTTCTGTCAGGATATTGCCGAAGAGCCGCCTGTTAAGGATACTGTTTGTCGGTGAATGGGCAGAGGATGAGGATAAAAATGGATAAAAAGACCGGAATAAAAGAAGAACTTCAAAAATACTCAAAAGCCGTAGACAGGATGTATTGGATATTTCTGGTGCTGATATTACTGTATGAGCTTTTGGGATCAACGCCGTTTTTGGCTTATTTTGCATCCTGGATGTCCGGTGGTATGGGAAATATATCACCCGAGCTGGCAGGACTGATATATCAGAGCCTGATGAATCTGCGTTTTCTGATCATCATCCCTGCAATATATAATATAGCGGTTGAGACAAAAAATAACAGAGAGCGGATAATACTAAGCGCTATGCTCCTGCTGGGATGGTTTTATGCTTTTTATATGCGGGAACAGAACGATACCTATATATTCCGCGATATGGCGATGATCGTGGCATCATATGGTAAGGATTACCGCAAGATCGCCAAATACAGTATGTGGCTGGCCGGTGGTGTTATGGCTTTTACTGTATTCATGAACCTGGTCGGAGTTATTCCTGAATATAACCTTGAGAGGGACGGAGTGATAAGACATTCATTCGGAACTCTGGGACCGACCAATCTGGCGGGGCATGTCTGCTTTGTGATCGTAACCTATGTGTTTGTGAAAAACGGCGATCTTAAGTGGCCGGCATACCTGATCATCCTTGCATTGACTGTGCTTAACCTTATCTATGTGGATGGACGTACAGCATTCCTTTCCGTATTCCTGGTATGTGCGGGAGCCCTGATATATACTTTGTTCAGAAAAAAGGGATGGACTGTTCCCGAAAAGCTTTTAAAACCGTGGAGATATCTTTTGCTTGCATCCTATCTGATAGTGATCGCTGTATTTATGATATGGGTAGCGACATATAGTGAGGATCCGGAGGTTTTTTATAATAAATATCATGTATTGTATTCATTAGCGGGACGTATCCAGAATCCCAATCGTATTCTGGGGGTCACAGGCCTTACGTTGTTCGGAAAGTACTATGATCATTACTGGCTTAGTGGAAATGTGTTTAAGAATACAGGCGAATATGAATTTCTTGATTCTTCATACGCGCGTGTACTGATCATGTATGGCCTGGTGGCTTTTATACTGATCGTTTTACTCCTCCTGTGGACACAGTACCGCCTGTTTAAGAACAAGCATACATTCAGAATGTATGTTTTAGCTGTATTATCGCTGCATTTTATGATGGAGCATCATCTGCTGGAGCCGGCTTATAATATCTTTCTGCTGTTACCATTTGCCTCATTGGATAATCTGCAGACTGATCCTGTAAAAGCCGCAGCAGATAAAGATAAAAAGAAAAAGACAAAGAAGGCAGAGAACAAGGAACAATAGGAGAATAAACGGTCATGGAAAAGCAGGAAAAACAATCGGTATCTATACGGGAACAGTTCATCAAGTATCAGAAGCCCATGGAAAAAATGTATTATATTTTCCTGACGGTCATACTTGTCTATCATTTCCTTGGTACCACCGTGATATTGGGAAATGTAAAGTATTATATGACGGAAGCTTTCGCCGGCGGTATGCCGTATGACCTGGCGGAGATGATGGTAGAGAATATCTTTAATCTGCGCTTTCTGATAATGATACCTGCAATATATACATTGGTTTTTGAAGTAAAGAATAACAAAAAGAGGATATTGATCACAGTGCTGCTGGTGATCGGATGGTTTTATGCCTTTTATTGGAGACAGCACAACGATACGGCAGTGTTTGAAGTGCTGCTGATGATAGCGGCTTCTGCAGAACGTGATTTTAAAAAGATCGCACGCATAGCAATAGCCGTGATGACGTCTCTACTGGTGATAACCTTTGTGTTAAGCCTTATGGGGATATTGCCTGATTTTATAAATGACAGGCACGCTGATGCGGTAAGGCATTCATTCGGTATCATTTATTGTACGGATCTGGCGGCACACTGGTGTTTTGTGATACTGCTGTATGTGTTTATCAAAGACGGTAATATGAAATGGCCGGCATATCTGATAATGCTTATCCTTACTGTTTTAAATATCTGGCTGGTAGACGGCCGCTTATCCTATCTGTGTGTGGGGCTGGCAGCCGCGGGAAGCATCATATATACCTTATATGTGAAAAAGGGATGGAAGCTGCCAGAGAAGCTCCTTATGGTATGGAGATGGGGACTGGCGGCTTCATACGTGATCCTTGCAGCCTTTTACATGATATTAAATTGGACTTTTACCTATGATCCCAATGCATTTTATCATCGTATCCATGCATTGGAGAATCTTGGATGGCGATTGGAAACATCTTACCGTGTAACCAAAGTGCTGCCTTTTTCATGGTTTGGAAAGTATTTTAATCAGATCGGAGACGGCTTTGATGCTGCTGTGAATACAGGCTTTTATACATTCCTGGATTGTTCATATATAAGGATCTATGTGATGTATGGAGTGGTAGCATTGATCGTATTTCTGGCAATATATACCGGAATACAGTGCAGGCTGATGAAAAAGAAGCAGACCATGAAGATGTTTATAATGGCGATAGTGGCATTGAACTGCCTGTTGGAGCATCGTATGATAGATCTTGCATATAATATGTTTCTCTTGCTGCCATTTGTGTGTATTGATAACTGTGATCACAAGGCAGCAAAAGAAAACGAAAAAACAGCAGAAGCAGAGCGGCAGGGGGGTTAACCCTGTTTTATTCCGACGATAAGCTGATTAAAGCCTAATTGGAATGTCTGATATGCCAATACGGCACATCCGCTTTTTATAACACGATATCCCAATTCCTGTCTGTTATAGTAGTGCTTATGTTCACGGATGGAAGCTTCACTGATAAGATGTAATTTGTATGACAGAAACTCCAGGACCGGTTTGGCCAGGGGGGTCGGGGTTGTCAGT
The DNA here is from genome assembly GCA_017539565.1 of Lachnospiraceae bacterium. Taxonomy (GTDB): domain Bacteria; phylum Bacillota; class Clostridia; order Lachnospirales; family Lachnospiraceae; genus NK4A136. Next base: position 50,596 of record JAFYCS010000003.1, on the reverse strand, counting down.
ATCAAAAGTCCGCCGGGTTTTAAGACTCTTACGCCTTCTTCAAGTAATCTGTCATTCAGAGGCAGGTGTTCCAGTACCGCGAGCATAAAAACCCTGTCTACTCTGTTATCCTTAAGAGGAATGCGGCCTAAGCATTTACTGTTATTAACTATGCAGATATTGGCATATTTTTCGTCATTACCACGTATATCAAAGCCATATCCCCTTTTGATCAGATGAGAGATGCTCTTTAAAAACCTGCCATAGAAGCCGCAGCCTATATCTACACATATGGGTTTAGGGGTAGACATGATATACGGTTTTATCTGCAGATATCTGAGATAACCAAGGAATTTCTCAAATAAAGGCCAGTCATCTTCAAATTTAGTTAAACTGTTTTCATCCAGGATTTCAGCTTCGTTTGGTTCATTCATTGTATTGTCCTCCTATTTCTATCTGTTTTGGGTTTCGATCAAAGCCATAACTCTTCTGACACCGTAATTCTGATCAAGATAATCAATAACAGATGATCCGCCGGTATCTTCTACTGAGTATATGATATCTCCGTTTTCATCATGACCGTAGAGCATAAGGGTTTCATTATCGGAATTCAGAAGTTTATAATAGACCCAGGCGCGGCGGTCGCATGTCGGCAGATAAAATTCATAGGGCTTATCGTAGTATAATGCGGCAAAACCATAGGTATATATAAGATTGAGGTCAAGGCTGGTCAGTACGGTGGCACGGTATTCATCAGCGATCCCGGTTACGGTATTACCGACTCTGTTTAATTCATCAATTGACATATAATTAACACTGTTTTGTCCATACAAAGCGCTGTCGGGATCTGCGCATGCCCGTATAAATAACCCGCCTTTTATTATTATTGAGATCATCGCTATTGTAAAGAGTATAACAGCTTTTTTTAAATCTATTTCAGCATGGGGATGCCCGTCATATGAAAATAAAACGATCAGGAGAAGTCCGATAAAAGTCATGAACAGAAGCATACGCAGCTGGCAATAATTGATGGCGTATTCATCAAAAGAGTTTAACTGTGTGGAAGAGAGCATTGCCAGTGAGCCTGATACCGAAATGATAATGACGGCCAAACGTCTCCACATTTTCCTTTTTATACATATTATACATGAAAATATGATCAAAGCAGGAATGATCACAAGACCTGCCCAGCTGATCGCAAAATTCTCTGCGATCCTTTGGGGGAACAGTTTTATGTTACGCAGAAAAGTCTGAAGGTTGATGGATGAGGTCATCTTGAAAGAAATATAATCACCGTGATTTTTAAAGAATATGATACGGTATAACCATATCAATAATCCGCATATGCTGCCGGGGATCAAAGCACCCCACGATTTTTTGAGCCGTTCACGGTCTGTAACAAACCAGAGAAAACCGATTCCAAGTACAGCGATAGCAGATGCTGACCATATAACGCCGATTATTGAAAGGAAGCTTCCGATATATATTTTAAGCCGGGACATTTTGGGATCATTTATAAGGATGCATCCTATTGTAGTGACAGGAAGACCCGTAAAATAGCATCTTAAAGATGTGACAACGTCCCATTGCCATCCGGTCATTGCCAACAGGAGTACGCATAAAAAAGCGGCTGCCTTATTGTTTTTTCTGTAACAAGAGATACTTGCAAAAAGAAAGGCTATTATACCCATAAATGTTGTTACAACCGGTTGGGCAACATGCAGAGGCCAGCCGCACAGATATAAAGGCACCGTAAGAAGGGATTCAAACATTGAACCGTAGCTTTGACCGAAAAATGCCGGCTGGGGGAAAGAACCGTGAGCGAATAAAACGGTTCCGTACCACATCAGGGCCTGATCGTCATCTACATAGTTGACAACATGTTTGTATAATATAAAGCAACGCCAAAATAATACTGCACCCCATAGCAGTATAAAAACAGTTAAAACGGGGTTGATCCCGGGTTGTTTGTTATTTTCTTTGATATCTTCTGTGTTATCTTCCATAATTCAATGTTTAAACTTATTAGTGAAAAGAAAAGCAGCGCTTTCACGCTGCTCATTCTTTTAATCGTTCCATACGGTATTGCCTATTCCGTAAACTATTCCTGGTTACCAGAACTTAATCTATAGAAAACGCACATCGGTAAGCAACTGATTAAAACTGTGGTGATCCCTTGATCAAAGCTTGATAACGTTAGCTGCCTGGGGACCCTTTGCACCGTCAACGATGTCAAACTCTACAGCCTGACCTTCGTCTAAGGTCTTATAGCCTTCTACGTTCTGGATAGCTGAGAAATGTACGAATACATCCTTGCCCTCATCTGTAGAAAGGAAGCCATAACCCTTCTGTGCGTTGAACCACTTTACTTTACCCTGCATCTTTTAGTACCTCCAAAAATATATGCTGCGTCAAAAAACGACATGAATAATATATCATATACAGGGCGAAAAGTAAAGAAAAAATATGAAAAATTACCCTTGACAATGCATTGTTCTTATCATAAAATCTTTGTTGTGTCTGTACAGACTGTCCGTGTCCGGCGCTGGCAGATGCAGGAGCTAATAAATAGCATCATAGTCAGGAGGTACAGGGACTTGGCAAATATCAAATCAGCAAAGAAGAGGATACTTGTCAGCAGGACCAGGGAAGAGAGAAACAAGGCTATCCGTTCCGGCGTTAAGACTGCTGTAAAGAAGGTATATACAGCTATAGAAGCCGGTGATAAGAAAGCCGCTCAGGAAGCGCTCTTAAAGGCAACCAGCACCATAGATAAAGCTACGGGCAAGGGTGTATATCATAAGAACTATGCTTCCCGCAAGATCTCACGCCTTAATCTTGCCGTAAACAAGTTAGCGTAAATTCATTTTAAATAATCATAACATTCCCGGGTACCGTCATGCCCGGGTTTTGTTGTATAATGGGGAAAAGAAAGGGGGGAGTGAAAGATGCGTAAAAGGGTTAATAATTATCTGGCTTATATTGATAAGATACTGGCACATGAATTACCGGTGACGGCATCGTTTGATGCGGACGGGAAATATGTGGAAAAGGCAGCTAAGGATGAGGCACCTACCCGTAAGGATTATGAAAAGCTTGCGGAAACACATTTATCCCAGATATCTTTTTTTCAGCATGAGAGGCTGGTACATCTGATGGTAACGATACTGTTTTCGGCCCTCACCTTTGCAGTGTTTGTATTGCTGTATATTCAGATAGGAGGGATCACACAGTCCGGACTGTCTGAAGGATTCTCTTGGGGATTGCTTATTTTATTCCTGCTCCTGGTAGTACTTGAGGTACCGTATGTGATGCACTATTATCTTTTGGAGAACAGTGTACAGAAGATGTATAAACAGTATGATGAATTGCTCAAACGCATTCGTCAATGATCTTTTCTATAAGCAGTTTTTTTACATAAACGTCTAAAATAAGCATACAAAGGAAGGAGAAGAGCTGGAGAAAATCTTTTTCTTCTCCTTCTTCATGTTCGGAAAAGGTTTCCTTTGATCTTGCATATTTTTCCATGACATCTTTTTTTAAGGCTTCAATCTGGTCTTCACCCAGATTAAGGGCTTCTGTATAGATAGAAGCGATGTCGGTGCTTTCGTCTTTTCCATAGTATTTCTCTACCAAAGGGTTCAGCAGTCTTTGTATATCATTGATGGAAAGTACGTTTTTAAAGTAATATATAAAAATAAGAAGTAATACGTGTTCTTTGTTGTATTTTTTCTTGACCGGCGGTGGCAGCAGATCGTTTTTAGCGTAATTATTGATCATGGTCTTGGTAAGGATCTTATCCTTGTCCTGAAAGCGGGCAGTGTTCTTCAGGCGGCTGTCCATGAAGGACGTGACCTGATCCATATACAGATCGATATTAGGTATATCTTCGGGCTTGATAAAGCTGATACGCCCAAGACTCTGCATTATGGAATTGATAAGATCGCCTGTATCAAGTGTCATGATTGAGTTCTCCTTATAAGATCCTTCGCTACGCTCAGTATGACAATGCTGTCAGCCGTCGATGACCATAACGCTCAAGGGATCCACGGTCTTTCCGTTTAGGCTTATGGAGTAAGTAAATTCATTATTGCCTCCGGAAAAGGTCATTACGGCATCACCGCGTTTTATCTCATCCCCGGCTTCTTTAAGCGATATTCCTTCTCCGGTATAGCTGGTCTTGTAGCCGTTTCCGTGATCTATAACTATATTGATGAAGCCGTCGCCGCCGTCACTCATTATCTCTATTACACCGTTTCCGGTAGCGATAGCGTAACTGCCGTCATACATGTTAAACTTAAGCAGGTTCTCCTCTTCAGGATCCTCGTTACCGGCGGTACCGGTGGGGGTAACGACTATCGCATCGCCCTTTACAGGATAGAGTTCGGGGACAGAGGATTCCTCCTCTTCCTTTTTCTGGGTTTCGTCAATCTCCGTACGTGCGTTGAGAGCCAGGCTCATTGCCTCAAGCTGTTTTTTCTGCTCGGTATTCTCCTGGCTTAGCTGGGCGATATTTTCGCTGGCGGTAAGTATCGCCGTTTTTAACTGTTCATTTAAACTGTTGGCCTCTTTAAGATCTCTGTCGGCCTTTAATTTAAGCAAGAATACGGCTATCAGCAGTACAAAAAGCACCAGAATGTATATATAGCTCACCACAGGGTGCATAATATGGTGGCTGTCGATGCCGCGATCGGCAGCAGCCTTTGATTTTCCGGGACTCTTTTTAGGAGCGGCTTTTTTAGGGGCTTCCTTTACGGGAGCAGCTTTTGCAGAAGTATCTTTTGCGGAAGCGTCTTCTTTTACGGAAGCGTCTTCTTTTAAGGAAGCGTTTTCTTTGACGGCTGCCTTTTCGGTTTCTTTGATACTTTCGCTCTGCAGCGCTATAGAAGCTGCTTCTTTCCCGGGAGCGGCATTCTTGCGCTGTTTATTGGCGTAAGAAGCCTTGCTATTGTTCTTTTTCTTCTTTTTGGACATATCTATCTCCGACTACTTTTAAAACATTATTGCGTGATTATAACATATCGGGGAAGGATATTCAAATTATGGGGGCAGGATGCCCTATTGGGCGTCAGATGATATGAAATCGATAACATACAGATCGTTACCGGCATAAACCACGGCGGGAACGAGATCCTTTCCGGTCCTGCGGCTAAGGTAATCATTAAGCAGGGGAACGAGATATTCAGCCTTCCAGCTGCGTACCACATAATGGAAGTGGGGATCCACAGCCAATTGCGTCATGGGAGCGGATATACCGGCCCGGAGTGTGTAATGCGTAGCAAGCGGAGTTTCGGCAAGCCAGCCTCCGCTTAAGGTATAGTGGCTGAAGAAATCTTCATACCTGCTCCTGCTTATCTTTCTGATATCGGAAACACCCATACGTTCTCCCCACAGTATCATTGAATCGAGCAGATAGTGCTCACCTTCAAGCTGTCTTAATTCGTCCAGGACCAGCCCGGTTTCCGTATTTTCAGGTAATGCAGCATGATTCATGAAGCGGAGAGGGAAGATCAGTATCCCTGCGCAGATCAGGCATATCACGGGTATAACGGCATGATGCCGGCCGCTATCGCCGGTGGTGCGTTTATCCGAAGACAGCATAGTGAATACGGTCAGTAATTCGGCTGCGGTAAGAGGTCCTATGGTGGCGCGTTTGGGAGCGTGGGCGGTCATATATACCGTCACGAATATCTCACAGAGCATCAGGACCACAAGGGATAGTATGAGCAGTATATCCGTCTTTTTGAGCTGTTTTTTTATCAGATATATGGTAATAAACAGAAGAATGACGGCTTCGCTCACGACATTCCAGCCGATTGAGCGTTCGGCGATATCAAGTATGTTATGTAAACCTCCGGATAATACCAGGTAATCGTTTTCTGCGGGAAAACTGTAGTTTACGCCAAGGGCCTGAACAAATGAGCCGAACCTGTCACCGATAGGGATATCAGGCTTATCCTCCTGCAGCTTTTTCAGCCTCTCAACGGAGTAATATTCGGGATCGGCATAATGATACTCGTTAAGGAGCAACAGGTCTATCATGTCCAGGTTGTCTGAGTCTTCATCATCAAAACTGAACCAGCGGTTTATGTCGTTGTCCAGGACGGGAAAAGTACCGTTAAAATGATAATCAAAATAAGCTGCCCATTCCGCGGGACGGCGGCTGGCTATGTTGTCCGTGATACCAAGTGCCAGGCAGGTAATGCCTGTGATAAGGAATGAAGCCAGGGGCAGGAGTGTCCGTTTTTTGTCGCGCAGAAAAGGACCGGTAAACATGAGGAGCAGAAAGGGGACCATCAGGTAAAAGCATTCTGCCCGGGTGACAAAGGAGAGCAGCAGGAAGAATCCGCCAGCGATACATAACTTGATGCGGTGAGTCTTTGAGACACAGGCCAGGGATAAAAGGACTATCCCGCATAATGCATACAGGTAAGCATTACGTGTGAATTGTACCAAACGGTAGTTATCAATAGCTATACGGAAGTGTAAAAGCAGCAGGATGGGAATGAGCATGCCGTTATCGATAAAATAGGCCAGGCACATTCCGATGAACCCGGCAGCAAGGGCGTTAAAACAAAGCTGCATGGTGAGATACCAGTTGATCCCGGGAAAAAGAAAGAACAGGGCTTTTAGAAAATAACCATATACTATATTGGAATAGACCAGAAACTGGCTGTCCTCTCCAAAGGCTCCGGCAGCGATCAGGTTCATGGCGGTATCGTCATTTGTGTCGGAGGTAAAGGGCTCCATAAAAGCGTACGGCAGGAAAAGGATCAGCATCAAAAAGAATGCAAATAAACAGCGCTTTCTGCGAGTGCTGAGAAGATCGATTTCCTGTCTGATATCGGATGCGGTTGATGATCCGGTGTTTTCTGTGCTCATAATCACCCTTTTTTCACCAAGAGGTGTTTTCTTGTTTACATAACAGAGATTATAGCATATTTTTTCTGAATTATTCAACAAATTTAAAGCGGGATTCGTTGACAGTAAATAACGCTTTGGGTATACTTTATCGTAACGTGTTTGTGCACTCACGGCAGTGCGTTATAAAAACAGATAGGAGGAAGATCAAGTGAAGAACAAGTTCAGAAGGTTCCTTGCGGGATTGTGTACATCCATGATGCTGACCCAGGGTATATGGGACAGCGGATTTGTGCTGTATGCAGCTGCAGGGGAAAATGCACCTGTTATTGAGGTGGCATCGGAGAACGATGCGGAAGAAGTATCTGACGGAGAGAACGATGCTTCTGAAAAGGAGGAGAAAGCGTCCGATAAGGGGGCTAAGGATGAGACTGCATCCAAAGACGACGCAGCAGCTGAAAAGGAAGAAGATGCAGAGGACGTTGATCTCCCTGCGGGCGATACAGATGGAGAGACACTTAATAATGTTGTTACCATCGGGGAAGACGGCACAGTTAAGATAGGTTCAAAAACATACGGTGTGTATAAGAACGGTACTTTTACGATCAGCAAAAGTGTTGACAGGGTAGTGCCGTATTTTTATGATTGGGAAGGACTGAAAAAGATTGAATTTGAAAGCGGTTCAAAGGCAACCGTGATACACTGTGATGATGTCACTCATGTCGGCGCTTTTCAGGGCTGCCCCGATCTGGAGGAAGTGGATTTTTCGAATGCAAATGAGTTGACTATAATAGATACTTCTGCATTTAACGGATGCGAGAATCTAAAAAAAGTAAATTTCAATATCAAGACACAATATATTGAAGATACTGCGTTTGCAGGATGCGTGAGCCTGAATTCCATAGTTATAAAGAAGAATATCGTTAGTCTTGGAACACGGTGTTTCAGCGGATGTGAGAATCTGGAGAGTATCAGGATCGAGGCAACAAATCTCACAGTTGATGCGGGAATATTCGAAGGGTGTAATATTAAAAAATTCGAACTTGAATCAGAGGTTGCCGATAATAATGAGATAATCCCCGAAAATCTTTTTAGTGGGGCCGGATTTGCGGAAGGTGCGGTAATAGAGATACCTTCTACTGTTAAAGAAATAGGTGCAAATGCTTTTGCAGGTTCAAATCTGCAAAACATAATCCTTCCCAATGACCTGACTACTATTTCGGAAAGAGCGTTTAGCGGCTGCGATGAGCTTAAGGCTATAGATCTTAAGAACGTTCATAGGATTGAAGCAGAAGCCTTTATAGGATGTTCATCTCTTAAGGCTTTAGTGATACCTGATACTGTTATATGGATTGGTGATCATGCGTTTAAAGGTTGCTCGGAGGTACGCGAACTTACACTTGGACAGGGCACGAAAGATGAAAATTGCCTCGGAATAGGCATATTTGAATTATGTGAAGGACTCCATGAGGTTGTGATCCCTTCTCCCTGGAAATATGTTGGCGTGGATATGTTTAAAGATTGTGACGGCTTATCTACAGTTACATTCAGTAATACGGTGACTACAATAGATGTTGGAGCTTTTGAAGATTGTGATTTCCTGTTTGATATCACATTACCTTCAAACAAGGCGTTTACAGTAATTCCCGATAGGTGTTTTAAAGGGTGTGACTGCCTGATTGCTGTTAGGATTTCTGATGATGAATTGGGATTCCGTGAAGGGATAACCGAAATAGGGGCTAATGCATTCGAGGAATGCCCTTATTTCTCATCTGTAGATTTTCCTACTACACTTGTCAGCATAGGTGGTTTTGCTTTCCACAAATGTCTTAGCATCAAAGCAGTTACGATACCTGAGAACGTTGAATATATTGGTACAAGTGCATTTGAAAATTGTCCTGTAGATGAAGTTACGATCAAGTCAAAAAAGATAAGCGAATGTGGCCCCAGGATATTCTATCTTGATCTGGTAAGAAAGATCAATTTCCCTGAAGGCGTTAATAAGATACCGGATAATCTGTTTAATCAGACCACCTGGGTTACTGACAGGACCATAATTATTCCCAATACCGTTGAGTATATCGGAGCTGGCGCATTTATGGGCAGCCCTAACGATCCAAGAACTTCCAATTTCTTTGAGATAAAGTTTGAGGAGAAAGACGGTGGCGGTTACAACATAAAGGAGATAGGCGATGCGGCGTTCTGCTACAGCAGAGCGATAAAGGCCTTTGATATTCCTGATACCGTGACTTACATCGGAGCCTCTGCATTTGAAGGATGTGATAAACTTGAGAGTATATTGATACCGGAGAGTGTAACAGAAATCGGAAGAGCAGCTTTTGCGGATTGCAGTATACTGTCAAACATTACGTATAATGCTATTGCGGTAGAATCATCTAATGAAAATATTTTTGCAGCATGTAATGTTAAGAACATAACGATAGGTTCAAAGGTAAGATTATTCCCCGATAATCTGTTCAAGGGAGCTCAGTTTGCTCAGGTTACCGGAACGGAAGATCCTGTCTGGGTAACTATCAAGGTTCCGGCTTCCACAGAAAGAATAGGTTCATATGCGTTACCTAATATCAATAATCTTCAGAAAGTGGAATTTGCCGCAGGATCTGCTCTTACGGAAATCGGAGATTATGCTTTCCAGCAGTGTAAGAATCTTGTGTCATGCCCTATACCCGCTACCGTTAAAAGTATCGGAACAGGTGCATTTCTTGAGGATGAAAAGCTTACTGATATAGAACTTCCTGCAGGGCTGGAAGACCTTGGAGCATCGGCGTTTGAAAGCTGTTTAGGCATCAAAAATGTTAAGATTGGTGCTAAACTGTCTGAAATCATGAATGATACCTTCTATAATTGTAAGAATCTGGAAAAGGTTGAGTTTGCAGGAGGCGCTGTTATTTCAGCTATAGGTAATGGTGCTTTTGAAGGCTGTGAAAAGATTGAGAGTATAACAATTCCTAAGAGCGTAGAGTCTATCGGTATAAGTGCGTTCAGTGGATGCAAAGTGTCTACTGTCAACTTCGATATCAACGGATCACTGAATGTTATAGAAGATGAAGCATTTATGGGATGCCCGATAGGCAGGCTGATCGAGATACCGGAAAATACTACTGTGATCGGAGCTGGAGCATTTTATAATGCCGGCAAAAACGAAAAGACACAGGTATATCTGCCGGATACCCTGACTGCTATAGGAGATGATGCATTTAATAATACAAAACCTTATATCGATAATCTTGAGTTTTATGTTGTGTCCGGTTCCTATGCGGAAGAATGGCTGATCGAAAACGGATTCAGCGAGTGTATTGCAGGTTCTACCGCCAGAAAGGTAAAGTATACGGTGACATTTGATCTTCAGGGACATGGCGAGGATCGTGAGGTCATGGTAGTTGAAGGAGAAATGGTTCAGAGGCCTGCAGATCCCGAAGAGGACGGTTATGATTTTGGTGGCTGGTTTGAAGAGAAATCATGCAAGACAGCATATGATTTTGAGAAGCCGGTAACAAAGGACATCACGATTTATGCAAAATGGGATAAGAGGGCACAGGAACTTAAAGGCGGAAAGTCCGCACTGGATCCTACGCCTGAAATATCAGTCAGCACCAATGAACTGTGGCTCGTAAAGGGACAGAAGTTTACCATAGGTGACGGCTGGAGTGTTGATAAGTCTGTCAAGAAATACGTAAGCATCAGCAAGAAGGGTGTACTTACAGCTAAAAAAGAAACACCTGCCGGTATTGTTGTAAAGCTCAGTCATGCGGGCAGAACTGATATCACTGTTCATGTATGCAAGCCGGTCATCGATAAGAAGCTTAAGCTTGTTGTTGACAGTGCTGATCAGGTTAAGACCGGTAAGATCAGTCTTACAAAGGATGCAAATATTGAGAATGTACTCTGGTACAGCGCATCACCTGATGTTGCAACCGTAGAACAGGATGGTACTGTTACTGCGATCGGTAAGGGTACTGCTAAGGTTACCGCATATGTTAACGGCTGTGCTTTCACATGTACTGTTACCGTTAAGGAAAACGTTGCATTATCGAAACGTACCATGCATCTTAATGTTGAGGCATCAAAGAAGATCAGCGTTAAGGGCGTAAAGACGGCATGGACCAGCGAAGCAACTGAAGTGGCTGTAATTACCGATAAGAAGGGTAAGAAGGTCAAAGCAGTGGCTCCCGGTGAGGCTGTTCTTACTACCACTTCCAACGGAACCGGGTACTCGATCACTCTTTATTCTGAGGATATTACTATAAGCGGTGAAAAAGTTGAAAAGACTAAGGCTAATAAGTACACCGTAAACCTTAAAGCAGGCGAAAGCACTGACCTTGTATTCAGCGATTCCTTAGAGCAGGATGTGGTATTTAAGAGCAGCAAGGCTGACATCGCATTTGTTGATGAAAATGGTCATGTGTTTGCAAGAAGCGCCGGAACAAGTAATCTTACTACTAAGATCAACGGAAAGAAGGTTACTGTAACAGTAATAGTTTCTGAATGATCAAAAGGAATTATCTCAGATAAAACCAGCGGATGATATCTGAGCCTGAAGGGCTGCCGTGAATAAACGGCAGCCTTTTTTGCGGGGGATGCGTATCTTGAAAATAAAGGGGGGATATGTTAACATCAATAAGTTATAGGTAAAGAGAATGATAGGAGCATATAAATGACCTCACAGGAGAATATAAGAAATTTCTGCATAGTGGCACATATAGACCATGGCAAATCAACCCTTGCAGACAGGATAATCGAAAAGACAGGGCTTCTCACCGAGCGTGAGATGCAGGAGCAGGTCCTTGATAACATGGATCTTGAGCGAGAGAGAGGCATAACCATAAAGGCTCAGGCGGTCAGGACCATATATAAGGCAAAAGACGGTAAAGAGTATGTACTGAATCTTATCGATACACCTGGACATGTGGACTTTAATTATGAGGTCAGCCGTGCCCTGGCAGCCTGCGACGGAGCAGTGCTGGTGGTGGATGCCGCCCAGGGTATAGAGGCACAGACTCTGGCAAACGTATATCTGGCGCTGGATCATGACCTGGAGGTATTCCCGGTCATCAATAAGATCGACCTTCCCAGTGCGGAACCTGAGCGCGTAAAGGATGAGATAGAGGATGTTATAGGCATAGAGGCACAGGACGCACCTCTTATAAGTGCCAAGAACGGCATAGGCATAGAAGATGTGCTTGAGGCCATAGTTGAAAAGGTGCCGGCACCCAAGGGTGATCCCGATGCCCCGCTCAAAGCTCTTATATTTGACTCGCTTTATGATTCTTATAAGGGTGTTATAGTCTTTATGCGTATAATGGACGGTCGTGTAAAGAAAGGAACTAAGGTAAAGATGATAGCTACCGGTGCCACCGCAGAGGTGGTGGAGGTGGGCTTCTTCGGAGCCGGACAGTTCCTGCCCTGTGATGAGCTTTCTGCAGGAATGGTAGGTTATCTGACTGCTTCGATAAAGAATGTAAAGGATACTGCCGTGGGCGATACGGTAACAGAGGCCGACAGGCCCTGTACAGAGGCCCTTCCTGGATATAAAAAGGTACTCAGCATGGTATATTGCGGCATCTATCCCGCTGACGGGGCCAAGTATCCGGATCTTAAGGATGCGCTTGAAAAGCTGACTTTAAATGACGCTTCATTATTCTACGAGCCGGAGACATCGATAGCCCTGGGCTTTGGTTTCCGCTGCGGATTCTTAGGCCTTCTTCATCTTGAAGTGATACAGGAGCGTCTTGAGCGGGAATATGACCTGGATCTGGTAACAACGGCTCCCGGTGTTGTATATAAGGTGTATAAGACAAACGGTGAGATGATCGAACTGACCAACCCTTCAAACCTTCCGGATCCCTCGGAGATAGATCATATGGAGGAGCCCATTGTTTCTGCGGAGATAATGGTGACCAAGGACTTTATCGGTCCTATCATGGAGCTGTGCCAGGAGAGGCGCGGACGATACCTTTCAATGGAATACATAGAGGCGAACAGGGCTCTGCTCAAATATGAGCTGCCTCTTAATGAGATAATCTATGACTTTTTTGATGCGCTTAAATCCCGTTCAAAAGGCTATGCTTCCTTTGATTATGAGATGAAGGCATATGAAGAGTCAAAACTGGTGAAACTGGATATCCTGATCAATAAGGAAGAGGTCGATGCTCTTTCCTTCATAGTGCATGCAGACAGCGCATATGAGAGAGGCAGGCGCATGTGTGAAAGGCTCAAGGATGAGATTCCCAGACACCTGTTTGAGATCCCTATACAGGCAGCTGTCGGCGGTAAGGTAATAGCCAGGGAAACCGTAAAAGCCGTTCGTAAGGATGTGCTGGCCAAGTGTTACGGCGGTGATATCACCCGTAAGAAGAAGCTGTTGGAGAAGCAGAAGGAAGGAAAGAAGCGCATGAGGCAGGTAGGTAATGTAGAGATACCTCAGAGCGCATTTATGAGCGTGCTTAAGCTGGATGAGGAGTAAGGATCTTTCGCTCTACATCCATATACCTTTTTGCGTAAGAAAGTGCGCGTACTGTGATTTCCTTTCATTCTCTGCAGAGGATAGCTTAAAGGAGCGGTATATAGACAGGCTTTGTAAAGAGATCCTTAATGAAGCGGCACGTTATAAAGACAGATACGTGATAAGCGTTTTTTTCGGCGGAGGGACACCTTCTGTACTCCGCGCGGAGCAGACCGGACGTATCATGGAACTGATAGGCAGCAGTTTTAATATCTCTGCCAATGCGGAAATAAGCATAGAAGTTAATCCGAAAACAGCGGATAAAGAAAAGTTTGAGATCTATAAAAGAGCGGGGATCAACCGCATAAGCATTGGCTGCCAGTCACTGAATGATAAGGAACTGGAAGTGCTTGGCAGGATACACAGACAAGAGGATTTTTACAGAACTTTCCAAGCTGCGCGCGATGCAGGCTTTGACAATATCAACGTTGATATGATGAGTGCGCTGCCCGGTCAAACGGCAGCGGATTATGAGAGCAGTCTTAAAAAGCTGTTATGCCTTAAGCCTGAACATATCAGTGCTTACAGTCTTATCATAGAGGAGGGGACGCCATTTTTTGAGCGTTATCAGGAGGATGCGCTCATCAGGGATAAGGGCGGCAGGCCCAGGTACCTTCCCGATGAGGATGAAGAGCGCAGGATGCTGTATCTGGGACGCGATATCCTTAAAGATGCCGGATATCACCAATATGAGATATCGAATTATGCATTGACGGGATACGAGTGCAGGCATAATAAGGTTTATTGGCAGCGCGGCGATTACGCCGGTTTCGGACTGGGAGCTTCTTCCTGTGTGGATGAGTGCAGATGGAAGAATACAGAGGATCCGGATGAATATCTTTCTGCCGGGGCAGATGAGTTAAAACAGGATATACAGAAGCTTGATATCACACAGCAGTGCAGTGAAGCCATGTTTCTGGGACTAAGGCTCATGCGGGGAGTTGATGAAGCGGAGTTTGCCGGAAGATATGGTATTGAGCCCTCATGCCTGTACAGGGAATGGATAGACAGGATGATGTCCGAAAGACTTATGGAGTCGGCAGACGGCAGGCTGACGCTGACTCAAAGGGGGCAGGATCTGGCCAATTACGTATGGGGAGGATTTGTCTGAATGGAAAAGGATAAGAAGATCAGGTATATCTGTTTTTTGCCTTTTCTTTTAGCGCTTATACTTGAAATATCCGTCTTCAATTTCAGAAGTCTTGGTTCCATGTTCAATAAGGAGACGGCAGTCATGCCGGAAAACCTGGATGTTCAGGGGGCAGAGGGATTTGGCGACAGAGTATACCGTATCACCGATGAAAACGGTAATGCGGCTATATATCTAAAGGGACTCTCTGACCTTATGCAGGGCAGCAGGCTGAATAATGTGCGGCTCGATATATTCCTGCCCGAAGCTGTGGATGTGGGCTGGCAGGAAAGCGGCTGTATGTATATCACACCCTATGTAAGGGACGGAGGGCACGATCGTTATGATATCTTAGCCGAACACGTGTACCGGCAGGATATAGAGGAGTCTAAATACCTGTATCTTACACCGGCAGGAGATGTAAAGACTGTTGCGCTTAATATCTCATTGAGTGAAGGCAGTATTTTTCAGATAAGGGATATCACTATAAATGCAAAGAGAAGTCTTGCCCTGTCACCTGTACGCTTATTGGTGCTGACCCTTGTGGCATATATGCTCTTTATGTTGAGGGGCTCATCAAAGCTCTGGAAAGAAGAAAAGGGCGTACGCAATGAGCTCATAGCGGCGGCACTTGGGGTATGTCTTATAATGCCGGCACTGGTGATCAATATATCCGACCACGGCCTGGACAGCATCGGGGAATTCAGACCCTATCAGCGTCTTGCGGAGGCCTTTGCGGCCGGACAGCTCAGCCTGCTGGATGTGCCGTCGGAAAAGCTTGCCGCACTTGAGAATCCTTTTGATACAACGGTAAGGGAAGCAGAGGGGATCGAAGCGGATGTGGATTACCTCTGGGATATGGCATATTATAATGGCAGGTATTACTGCTATTTCGGTGTTGTGCCCTGTGTTCTTTTTTACCTGCCGGTATACCTGATCACCGGTTCACACCTGAGCGACGGTGTGCTGATGATGCTGCTTGCGGTTTTTATATATGCAGGCATCTATATGGCAGTACGGGAGTGGATGAAGAAACATGCTGCTTCCGCGCCTTTTGCATATCTCCTGCTCTTTACGGGGATGATATTTATGGGAAGCGGCATGATGGCGGATATATCGGCGCCGGATGCACATGATATCCCAAGGGCTGCAGGACTGGCGTTTTTGGCATGGGGATTTTACCTGTGGCAGCATTCGGTAAGAACCGACAAGCGGGGGCTGTATCTTGGGAGCCTGGCCGGAGGCAGTGTCTGTATGGCTCTGGCAGTAGGGTGCAGACCCAATCAGCTTCTTTATTCATTTATGGCCATACCGCTTTTTATGCCTTTCATTAAAACGGGAGAAGGGTTTGAGAAAGGAGACAGGAACAAGGCAATAGCCGCCCTTCTGACTCCGTACATACCCGTAGCAGCCGCGTTGATGGCTTATAATGCATTGCGTTTCGGATCGGTGACGGATTTTGGGTATGATTATCAGCTGACGGTTTTGGATTATTCAAAGAAGAATATACTTTCGGACAGGATAGTCATAGGACTTTACGAGTATCTTTTCAGGATGCCGCGTATGACTTACCGCTTCCCGTTTATGGAAGAAGGAAGCTTTGTCCAGGAGAACATGTTTGGCCACGGGAGTTTTTATTACACCTGGGGATATGGCGGGATACTGGCCACAGGCCTTTTAGCCTGGGCTGCTTTCGGGATATTCGGAAAAAAGAGCACTGATAAGACTGCTGCATGGCTTTTGGGCATATCGGGACTTAACATGCTCATCAATATATGTGTTGCAGGTGTGGCTTATCATTACAGGCTTGATTTTGCGGCGGCGATACTGGCGGTCGGAGCGATAGGCGTGATGCGGATCCGCAGCAGGGTGGGAAAGGAAGCTGAAGGATTATTAAGAGGCTTTGTTATAGCGGCGTTTGTTTTATCGCTATTATATCATAGCTGTTTCTATTATACGGGCAATCTGAGTGCAACGGATACGGGATTGTATTACAGACTATTATACGGATGGCTGGGGTGATCAGGATATCATGAAAGATAATTTTCTCAATAAGATCATAGTGAATATGATAATGTTCATACTTCTGGCTGTAATGGCGGAGCTGTTCATATTCAATTATCAGTGTTTCACCACCGTGAATGAAAATGAAGTGGTGGTACCGCTCGATTACTGCAGTTATGAAGGGGTGAAGGAACAACTCGAAGACGGCAGTGTGATACTGGACAGCGGTGAAAACGGAGCTTTTTTGCAGTTTTCGATCAAGGACAGCGGCATAAAGCTTAAAAACATCGCTTTAAAGGTGAGCTGTACTGACGGCAATGAAACCTGGTGGGGGTATATGCGGACTCCGTATGCTTTTATCAATTCCACTTCCGTGAAGGCTACGGTCATGTTAAGCGGAGAGGCGGATAATACCATCTTGCGTGAGCGCATGCTGTACGGAAAGGAAGGAAGATGGGATATCATAAATCTTCCGTATAAAAAAGATACGCAGATGCTGACTATACAGCTTTCGGGAGTAAAAGGAAGTACGCTTCACTTAGAGGGGTTGAGCTTAAATACCAGAGTACCGATGCACTTCATATCCTTGAGAGCTGTTGCGGTATTTATGTTTCTGGCGTTTTTGTACCATATGAGGGAAAAATCTTTTGTATGGACCGACAGCCTGCTTGATGATAAAGGGAAGATGAAACGCGTATATATAGCTTTATCACTTGCCGTGCTGCTGGCACTTGCCGTATTTACGCCTGTAATGCTCAGTAAGAGCAGTGTGTTCATTCAGAGCGAAAATGCATTTCATCCGTATACGGATCTTGCCAGGGCGCTGGCTAAAGGACAGCTGTATCTGGATATCGAACCGTCTGTAGAGCTTCTGGCATTGGAAGATCCTTATGATCCTGTTGCAAGGGAAGAAGCAGAGGCGCCTTTTCAGCTGGATTATGCCTTCTATGAAGGAAAGTATTATATTTATTTCGGCGTTATCCCCTGCCTGCTCCTTTACCTGCCGTGGTACCTCATCACCGGCAGCGATATACCGGGATGGGTGGCTATGACGGTCATGCTGCTGTTGTGCTATATGGGCTTATGGCTGGTAATAAAGAACCTTATCAGGAGATATCGAAGCACTGTAGCGCTGGGACCGGCAGTGCTGATATGGCTGGGAGCGGCATCACTGCTTTCATTACCGGCGGCTATGGGAGATGCAAGTAATTATTATGCGCCTATGCTGGCTGCGATAGACTGTTTTCTTTTCGGAATGGCACTTGGCCTGTCGGCTGCGGATGCACTGGATGCGGAGAATACAAAAAAGGGCAGGATACTGCTTTGCTTCAGCAGTCTTTTAATGGCATTTATTGCGGGATGCAGACCCCAGCTCGTCCTGGGGGCGGCCTGCACCCTGCCGTTCATTTTGCATCTGTTATTTGAGAAGCGTGACGGGAAGTACAGATTAAATATAGCAAACTGTGTTGTTTTTGCCATACCTTATATCATAGTCGCGGCGGGCCTGATGCTTTATAACGCGCTCAGGTTCGGATCGCCCTTTGATTTCGGTGCAATGAAGAATCTGACTTTTGCATTCCTGTCAAATGCCGGGTTTAATCTGACGGCAGCAGGAGCCGGGATCTTTTACTATCTGTTCAGACTGCCTCATCTTACCGGCTTCTATCCTTATCTTGACAGAAGCTCTTTGGAATGGAGCAATCCCAATCTGCTGGCGAGTCATCCTTCGACCGGCGGTATATATATGCTCTATCCTGTATTGTTCCTTGCATTTGCATGTTTTGTCAAAACCCAAAAAGGAAAAACAACAGAGCTTAAATGGACCGGGATCACGGCTATCGTACTCGTACCGGTATTGGCGGCAATAACGGCGGCGATGGGCGGCCTGATGGACAGATACCGTATGGATATAGCGCCTTTTGCCGCTCTGGCTCTGGTATGCGGGATATTATGTTTTGCATCATCGGAGATAAAGAAGCCGTCTGTACGGATCCGGAGGATAGTATTGATCGTGCTGGTCGTGCTGGCGGCAGTGGTGAGCGGCCTGACTTATGGCACGGAGGGGCTGAACTATCTTAAGGATGTTAATCCTGAAGCATATATGGATATAGCTAAAGCGATAGAGTTCTGGAGGTAAATATAAATGCTTTTGTATATTGATCCCGGAACGGGAAGCATGATGTTTGCTGTGGCGATGGGGCTGGTCACCACCGTTTATTTCTTTGCCCAGAAACTGCTTATCTGGCTTAAGATCTGGCTCTCCGGAGGGAAAAGCGGGGTCGTGGAAAAGAAAAGGATACCTTATGTTATCTTTTCGGATGATAAAAGATACTGGGAAATGTTCAGATCCGTATGTGATTTATTTGAAAGCAGGGAAACGGAGATAGTATATTGGACCTGTTCTAAAGATGATCCGGCTCTGGACATGGATTATAAATATGTCAAAACTGAGTATATAGGGAATATCAACGCTGCCTCCGTACGTCTTAACCGGATGAACGCGGGAATCTGTATAGCGACCACTCCCGGCCTGGATGTTTATCAGTGGAAAAGATCCCGGGATACCGGATGGTACGTGCATCTTATTCATGGCGCGGGAGATGCCAGAGGATATAAGATGTTCGGGCTTAACTCTTTTGACGCGGTGCTGACGGCAGGGGAGCGCCAGGTCGGCGAGTTAAGGCAGATGGAAAAGATATGGAATGAAGCCGCAAAGGAGATCGTGGTGGTGGGAGAGCCGCATATCGATAATCTTTTAGCCAGAAGCCGGAATGAAAAAAGAGATGATGACGGGGAATTCACCATTCTGCTCGCTCCTTCATGGGGGAAAAATGCGATCCTGAGCAGATTCGGAGAAAAGATCATTGATGCGCTGACAGCTACAGGGTATAATGTGATCATACGCCCGCATCCGCAGTCAATAACTTCGGAGAAGGCAATGATGGATGCGCTGATGAACAAATATCAGGAAAATGATAAACTGCATTGGAACTTAGACAATGACAATTTTGATGCGCTTAACCGTTCGGATATAATGATCTCGGATTTTTCATCGATCATCTGGGACTATATGCTGGTGTTTGACAGACCGGTGATATATGCGGATGTGGAGTTTGATAATTCACAATATGATATAGCATGGACCGGCGAGGAACGCTGGGAAGTGGGGGCACTGAAGAAAACAGGTGTCAAGTTAAGGGAGGAAGATCTTCCGGAATTGAAAAGTATGATAGATAACCTTGTTTCATCAAAAGAGATCGCAGATGAGAGGGCAAAGATGAAAAAGACTGCCTGGGCCAATGAGGGAAAGAGTGCAGAGATGATAGCCGATTATATGATGAAAACATATGAGCGCTTATCTGTATAGGCTGTTGTTTTTTTGTACACCGGTTCACGAGAATAAAAAGGAGGAATGTTCGTGAACATACAAGAATCTGACATATTAAAAACGATATATAAAGAACCTTTTGTCAGTCAGCGCATTCTGGCTGAGTCTTCCGGTCATTCTCTGGGGGTGGTGAACAGATCCTTAAAGTATCTGACCGGTCAGGGCTATATAAGCAACGATATGAGACTGACTTCAAAAGGTATTGAAGAGATAGAGAAGAACAGACCTGCGAATGCGATAATACTGGCAGCCGGTGTGGGAATGAGAATGGTGCCTATAAATGCCATGACACCCAAAGGACTGCTGGCGGTAAAAGGTGAGCCGCTGGTTGAAAGGCTGATCAGACAGCTTCATGAGGTTAATGTGACAGATATTACCATAGTCGTCGGTTTTATGAAAGAAAGGTTCGATCATCTCATAGATAAGTATGGTGTTAAACTCGTTGTCAATACGGATTATGCCGACAAAAACAATCTGCATTCGCTGGCTCTTGCCGCCGGCGGGATATCGAATACATATATCGTTCCGTGCGATGTATGGGCTGCTCATAATCCCTTTTCCCTGACGGAGATGTACTCATGGTACATGGTGAGTGATGCTGCTGACATCAGATCGGATGTCCGTGTGAACCGGAAGATGGAGCTGGTTTCGATACCGGAGAACAGCAGCGGCAATGCAATGATAGGGATAGCATATATTTTGGCGGGGGACGCGCAGGAGATAAGGGATAAGATCAAAGAAATGGCATCCGGCGCCGGACATGATGATGATTTCTGGGAGGCTGCACTATACAGCGGAGGGAAGATGTCTCTTGCGGCAAAAGTCGTGCAGGCTTCCGATGTGTCGGAGATCGATACTTATGAACAGCTGCGTAAACTGGATGGGGATTCGGATCATCTCAGATCGGATGCTCTGGATACTATAGCCGGAGTATTATCATGCACTACAAAAGAGATCAGAGACATCACGGTCCTGAAAAAGGGTATGACTAACAGATCGTTCCTGTTTACGTTAAGGGACCGGAAATATATCATGAGGATACCGGGAGAAGGAACGGACAGGCTTATAAACCGCCGGCAGGAGGCAGAAGTATATAAAGCCATAAAAGGCTATGGCTTTTGTGATGATCCCGTATATATCGATCCCGTAAACGGATATAAGATCACAGAATATCTGGAGGGAGTGAGAGTATGCGATGCAGCATCCGAAGAAGATCTGTGCCGGTGTATGGAAAAACTAAAGGAGATGCATTCGCGGAAACTGCAGGTTGGGCATGAGTTTGATATCTTTGGCCAGATACTTTTTTATGAGAAGTTATGGAACGGTGTCCCTTCGGCATACAGGGATTATGATAAAACAAAGCAAAATGTATTCAGTCTGAAGGGTTATGTCGAAGAACAGCCTAAAGACCGGTGCCTGACACATATAGATGCCGTTCCGGATAATTTCCTGTTTTATCAGACTGAAGGCGGGGAGAAACTGCAGCTTACGGACTGGGAGTATTCCGGAATGCAGGATCCGCATGTGGATCTGGCCATGTTTTCGATATACAGCTATTTCGATAAAAAACAGATCGACAGGCTCATGGATATA
The DNA here is from genome assembly GCA_017539565.1 of Lachnospiraceae bacterium. GTDB lineage: Bacteria > Bacillota > Clostridia > Lachnospirales > Lachnospiraceae > NK4A136. The sequence continues at coordinate 29,119 of JAFYCS010000003.1, read as the reverse complement.
TACTTCGGCTGCGAGCCGCCTCATATGATCAGGGCAAAGATCTATTGTTATGTGGCAGCCTGCGGACTTCTGTGGTCTAACTGGACGGAATATAAGAGTACCCTGGGTGTCGAATTCGGGGAATACGGGCTTAAACAATACCGTTATGCAAAGGATTTTTATGCTTATGCCCGGGAAGAGATGGAGCTTGACAGGAGGAGTAAGGAGTGACGGAGCAGGTACATATGGTAAAACGCGCGGTCATAATGGCTGCGGGAAAAGGTACGCGTATGCAGCCGCTGACATTTGAGATCCCCAAACCGCTTGTTAAGGTCGGGGGAAGACGGATGATCGATACGGTCGTCGAAGGACTGCGCATAAACGGGATAGAAGAGATATATGTGGTTGTCGGGCATCTGAAAGAACAGTTCTATGAGTGGGCGTGCACAAAGCCCGGCATAACGATAATAGATAATCCGTATTATGACAGCTGCAATAATATAAGTTCCCTGTATATGGCGCGCGGACATCTTGAAGACTGCATCATCCTGGATGGCGATCAGATGATCTATAACACTTCAGCCCTTGATCCTTTATTTGAAATGTCGGGGTATAATGCGGTCTGGTGTGAGGGCAGAACGGATGAATGGCTTATGGAGGTAGAAAACGGGCGCGTCATAAGCTGTTCGCGCACCGGTGGGGCGCGCGGCTGGCAGCTGTATTCGGTTTCGCGCTGGAGCGCCGGGGACGGAAAAAAGCTGCGGGAGCATGTGGAGTACGAATTTGAAGCGGGAAACCGTGATATATACTGGGATGATGTCGTTATGTTCCGTCATTTTAAGGAGTATAAGCTTGGGATAAGACCGATGAAGAAAGATGATATCGTTGAGATAGACGATCTGGATGAACTTATAAGGGTAGATGATGCATACGGAAAATACAGAAAATAAAAGAGAGGGGATGTTCTATGAAAGAAAAACAAAAAGTTGCCGACAAAAGCAGGATCGACTGGATGATCACTCTGGTGCCGTTTATCCTCATTATGTCCCTGGCGGTGTATCTGTTTATTTTTCCGGATCAGGCAAATGAAGTGATATCGCAGATACGGTTTTTCTTCGGAGATACTATCGGCAGTTACTATATCATTATAGGGATCGGTTTCCTGGCAATATCCGTTTTCCTGTCATTTTCAAAGTACGGTAATATTGTTTTAGGAGAGCCGGATGAAAAGCCGAAATATAATTTCTTTACCTGGGGAGCGATGATGTTTACCTGCGGTCTGGCGGCGGATATCCTTTTCTACAGTTTTGCTGAGTGGGTGATGTATGCCACCAATCCTCATATTGCCCGGATGGGAGGTAATATTACCGAATGGGCAGGAGTATTTCCTTTGTTTCACTGGAGTTTTATCCCGTGGTCATTTTATCTTGTCCTGGCTGTTGCATTCGGCTTTATGGTGCATTGCAGGAAAAGGGACAAGCAGAGATACAGTGAAGCATGCCTTCCTGTTATAGGGGAGAAGAATGCACATGGGCTTGCCGGGCGTGTGATAGATCTTTTTGCACTGTTTGCACTGCTCGCAGGTACGGCAACCACCTTCTCGGTTGCAACGCCGCTGATGGCGGAGATCATCGTTACGCTGTTTGGGATTGAGATCTCACGTACTGCCGTTACGATCATCATCCTTCTTATTACCTGCGCGGTATATACTTATGCGGTCCTGCACGGATTTAAGGGGATCAGTTTTCTTGCCAAATTGTGTATCTATCTGTTCTTTGGCGTACAGATCGCTTTCCTGCTCATCGGGGGACAGGGCAGATTTATCGTTGAAAACGGAGTGGAATCCCTTGGCAGGATGATCCAGAACTTTGTAGGGCTTGCCACTTATATGGATCCGGCCAGGACAAACAGCTTTCCGCAGGACTGGACCATATATTACTGGGCATACTGGATGGTCTGGTGTATCGCAGCACCTTTCTTTATCGGGAATATAAGCAGAGGAAGGACTGTTAAGCAGACGATACTGGGCGGATATATCTTTGGGGTGGGATCGACGATCAGCTCTTTTATAGTCCTGGGTAATCACAGCCTGGGCCTGCAGGCAGCCGGTGCCGCAGACTTTATCGCTCGTTATGAAGAAGGGGGAGATCTGTATGCGCTGATCATCGACATCATCCGGACAATGCCGGGAAGCAGAGTGTTTATGGTATGGATAATGGTCTGCATGATAGCGTTCTATGCCACGAGTTTTGATTCTATCGCATATACGGCGGCCTGCTACAGCTATAAGAAACTGGGACCGGATGAAAAGCCGCATACGATGATCGCACTGCTGTGGTGCATCCTGCTCATCGTTCTGCCGGTGGCTTTGGTATTCAGCGAGAGCAGCATGAACAACATCCAGTCCGTCAGTATAATCAGCGCATTCCCCATAGGGATCATCATGATCCTGATGATCTGGAGCTTTATCAAGGATGCAGGGGAATATATGAAAGAGAAGGGACGGAAGAATTTTTGATTTTTATCTTTACACTTTGGGGCGTAGTTTGATATAATAGCTCTGTTGAGTATCGGCACGCGTTTAGCTTACGCGCGGGGAGATTTAGCAAATAATCCAAAGAGAGGGTATAATAATGTCTATCAGAATCAACGATGTACTTTTGGTGGCGCAGCAGGCGAAAGCCTCCGATATCCATCTGACCGTTTCGCTTCCGCCCATGATGCGTGTGAACGGCCACTTGGTGCGTATGGAACAGTTCCCGGTCATGACCGCGGATGATACTCTTGAGATTCTTTTGTCTATTACGACTGACCATCAGCGTGAGATCTTCAACAGCAAGGGTGAGCTGGATATGTCCTTTGCAGTGGATCCTATCGGACGTTACCGTGTTAATGCATTCCGCCAGCGTGGATCGGTTGCCATGGCTATGCGAACCGTTAATACCGTGGTGCCTAACCCCGAACAGCTGGGTCTGCCTGAGGCATTCGTTGAATTATATACCAGAAAGAGAGGACTTATATTGGTTACAGGACCTACCGGTTCCGGTAAGTCAACCTCTCTTGCATCTATCATCAACATGATCAATGAGCACAGAGATGCTCATATCATTACACTTGAGGACCCTATCGAGTATCTGCATCTTCACAAGACTTCAATGGTCAATCAGCGTGAGATAGGTTTTGATTCCATGACATATGCAAATGCACTTCGTGCAGCCCTCCGTGAGGATCCCGATGTTATCCTCGTCGGTGAGATGCGTGACTTTGAGACAATATCAGTTGCGGTAACCGCAGCAGAAACCGGTCACTTGGTGCTTTCCACACTGCATACCATCGGTGCGGCATCTACCGTCGACCGTATCATCGACGTATTCCCGCCCCATCAGCAGCAGCAGATCCGTGTACAGCTGGCTAACGTGCTTGAAGCCGTTATCTCCCAGCAGCTGATCCCTACTGCAGACGGTATGGGACGTTGCGCCGCTTTCGAAGTTATGATCGCAAACTCTGCAGTACGTGCGCTTATCCGTGAAGGTAAGTCACATCAGCTGCTTTCCGTTATGCAGACCAATGCTAAACTGGGTATGATCAGTATGGATGCGTCACTGACGCAGCTCTTCCAGGAAGGAAAGATCACCAGGGATATGGCAGTACAGTATGCGGTCGATCCCGACGGTATGGCACAGAAGTTAAAGTAAACGGTCTTTTTATTCGATCTAAACAGGCTAATGGTGCAGGAGGACGGTTGAATGGCATTATTTGGTGCTAAAAAAAGATTAGGTGAGCAGCTTGTCGAAGCGGGACTGCTGACTCAGGATAAGCTGGAACTTGCTCTGGTTGAACAGCAGAACACAAAGGCAAGGCTAGGTGAGACCCTCATATCTATGGGGTTGATGACATCCGAGAGCTTCAGTAATTTCTTTAGTAATACGATGGGAATCCCCACCGCCAGTGCGGAGGACCTTAAGCATTTTGATCCCAAAGCTGTCGAAGTAGTAGGCGATGATCTGGTACGTAAGCATCAGATACTGCCTTATGCCTTTGATCCCGATAATATAAATGCGATCCATGTGGCTATGGCGGAGCCTAATAACCTCAGTATCATAGACGATATCGAGATGGCATCCGGCATGGAAGTTATCCCTCATTATTCACCTCAGACGGAACTTGCGATACAGCTGGATAAGATATATGGTAAGCGCAGTACCATGGAGGCTGCCGATGAATTCCTTGAGCAGCACAAAGCCGAATTCGGTGAAGAGGACGATAAGGATGAGGAAGATAGCGTTGGTGAAGCACCTATCGTTAAGATCGTGCGCAGTATGATACAGCAGAGCGTTCGTGAGGGGGCATCCGATATCCATATCGAGCCGATGGAGAAGAGTCTTCGTATCAGAAGCCGTGTGGATGGTATGCTTCAGCTGGATGCAGAATATGCACCTGCCATGCTGGCAGCTATGACCGCACGTATCAAGATCATATCCGGTCTGGATATTTCCGAAAAAAGAAAGCCTCAGGACGGCCGACTCACATACATCGTTGATGGCGTGGAGTTCGACGTCCGTGTTTCTATCCTTCCTACCGTATACGGAGAGAAGACCGTCATGCGACTCACAAAGAAGCAGGGACTTACCCAGGAGAAGAAATTCCTTGGTCTTTATCCTGATGATGAGGCGCGTCTGGATGGTATCATGAATAACCCTCACGGTATAATCCTTGTTACCGGACCTACCGGTTCCGGTAAGTCAACAACCTGTTATACCGTTCTGAATGAGCTTAATAAGCCGGATGTTAATATAATAACTGTTGAGGACCCTGTGGAGGCAAATATCGCCGGCATCAATCAGGTGCAGGTAAATGTCAAAGCGGGACTTACCTTTGCATCTGCACTGCGTTCTATTCTGCGTCAGGACCCCGATATTATCATGATAGGTGAGATCCGTGACGGTGAGACCGCGCAGATAGCTGTCCAGGCGTCTATCACCGGTCACCTGGTTATCAGTACATTGCATACCAACTCTACATCCGCATCAGTTACCCGTCTTATAGATATGGGCGTTGAGCCTTACATGATAGGTGATGCAGTCGTAGGTATCATAGCTCAGCGTCTTGTCCGCCGTCTTTGCCCGGAATGCAAGGTGGGACATGAGGCAACGAAGCAGGAGAAGATCCTTCTTGACTGGCCGCAGGAGCAGCCCCTTACGGTATATGAACCCGGAGGATGTGAGAAGTGCGGTAACGGCTATAAAGGACGAAAAGCTATCTATGAGATAATGCCTATAAGCGCGTCTATCCGACGTGTGCTTCACGAAACCGTTACAGCCGAGAAGATAGAGGAGGCTGCGGTTGCTGAAGGTATGAATACCCTGCGTATGGCAGGCGCCAGAAATGTGGTGGAGGGCATTACATCAATAGCAGAGATGGTACGTGTGGCTTATGATATGGATGCCCAGACTGCCGCAAATACCAGTACCCTTGAGGAAGAAGATGCCTCATCTATTTATGCATAATGAGATATTTCCGTTGCGGTCAACGGATTTAGATTAAAGAAAGGAAAGGGAGAATATGGCGCAATTTGCATACCGGGTCATAACCCCGGCAGGAAAAGAAAAGAAGGGCATACTGGAGGCAAAGACCAGAGATGCCGCTATGACCATGCTCAAACAGGATAAGAATGTGGTTGTAAGCTGTGAGGAAGCGATCGGTGTTCATACTCCGATAGATTTCCTCAGCAAGGGTAAGAAAATATCACCCCGAGATTTTGCATTGTTCTGTCATCAGTTCCATTCGATCAATGCGGCCGGTGTGCCTGTTGTTGACAGCTTTGAGATGCTGGGGGATCAGACAGAAAACCCTGCACTGTGTGCTGCTATAAAGGCGGTTCATCAGGATATATCAAAAGGTGAGACTCTGGCAAACTCCATGAGAAAGCAGGGCGGTGTTTTCCCTGAAATGCTTAACAACATGGTTGAAGCCGGTGAAGCTTCAGGTTCGCTTGAAAAATCCTTCGAACGTATGGCTATACAGTTCGAAAAGGAAGCGGCTCTGGAACAGGCTGTTAAGAAGGCTGTTACCTATCCTATCATACTGATAGTTGTTATGATCGGTGTTATCTTTATCGTCATGGTAAAGGTTATACCTTCATTCATGAACATGTTTGCCGATCTGGATGTTGAAATGCCTGCTCTCACGATGGCGGTCATACATATTTCCGACTTCTTCGTCGCCTGGTGGTGGCTGTTGCTTATATTGATAGTCGGTCTGATATTCGGCTTTAAAGCCTATGCTTCAACGGATGCAGGAAAAGAAGTTACCTCAGCACTTGCACTTAAGATTCCTGTTCTGGGACCCGTTAAGACCAAGAGTGCCTGTGCAAGACTGGGCCGTACACTTTGTACACTTCTTGGAGCCGGTGTTCCCATGGTCGATGCTATTGAGATCACAGGACGTTCCATGGAGAATATGCTTTATAAGAGAGCAATGAAGGAAGCAAAGGATCAGGTGCTCCGTGGTGTGCCTCTGTCAAGACCTCTTCAGAGCTGCGGTCTGTTCCCGGCCATGGTCGTTCATATGGTGGCAATCGGTGAGGAAACAGGTAATATCGAGGCGATGCTCGAGAACGTTGCAAACTATTATGAGGACGATGTTCAGCTGGCAACAGAGCAGATGATGACAATTCTGGAACCTGCTATCATAGTTGTTATGGCAGTTGTAGTCGGTTTCCTGGTATTGGCAATATTAAGCCCTATGTTCACACTGTACGATGCATTGTCATAAACAATACACAGAAGGATGATTATGAGGACGATCCTGCTTTGCCGGGGTCGTCCTCTTAAGATTTACGCAGGGTAATAATGGGTTCATTTCTTTATAATCTGATAATAATGCCCATCGAGTATCTGATGGACATTATCACATATCGTACATATGAGGTGTTCAGTGAGGCAGTTATAACACTTGTCGTTTTAAGTGCTGCTGTTAATGTGCTTACACTGCCTTTATATAATGTTGCCGAAAAACAGGCAGCCGAGGAGAAAAAAAGGCAGGATGAAATGGCTGCCTGGAAGCAGCATATCCAAAAGAGCTTTACCGGTGATGAGAGGAGCATGATACTTCAGCGTTATTACCGCTTGAAAAACTATCATCCGATCATGGCATTAAGAGGTTCTTTGTCACTGCTCCTGCAGATCCCCTTTTTTATGGCGGCATATAATTATATCTCATCCCTGCGTATACTGCAGCGAGTGGGAGCGTGGATGATAAGCGATCTGGCCACGGAGGATGGCCTTTTGGCGATAGGAAACGCAAGGATCAATCTTTTGCCTATACTGATGACGCTTATTAATTTCATTTCGGCTTTTGCGTATGAAAAGGGACCCGGAAAGTTTAAAAAACTTATCCAGCCGTATGCAGTTGCCATAGTTTTCCTGATCCTGCTTTATCACAGCCCGTCGGGCCTGGTATTATACTGGATACTTAACAATCTGTTCTCTCTGGGTAAGAACTTGTATAAAAATCATATCCAGAATAAAAAACTGTTTATAACGGCATGTCTCAGCATGCTGCCGATATTATATATCTACCATGACGCAATAGCGCTGGAGAAGAGCGACTGGCTGACCGGATATAATAATTATCTGCTGCTGGTATGTTCTCCGCTGATCATATATCTTGGCAGCCTTCTTATCAAAAAGACAGATTTCAGTTTTGGTGATCTTTTTGTAAAACAGCAGCCGGGGATGAAGCAGATCCTGCCTCTTTTGGCGGCACTTGCCGTATTTATGGGAATGTTCATTCCGCTGGGAGTGATCGGGGCAGCCCCCTGGGATTTTGTCAGTGTCTTTGAGGATACAGATGCCCTGGGTTATTGTGTACAATGCATACTTATTTATTCCGGTTTATTTATATTCTGGGGAAGTGTGATATTTGCCTTTGCCGGAGAAAAAAGAAAAAGCATCTATGCACTGGGAACGATGATCCTTTTTATCTTTGTGGCCGACCATTTCTTGAATTCCGGCAGATACGGAATGATCAACAAATATCTGGTATTTGATATCGAGCCCATGCCTTCGGCGCAGGCGGTTATCTTAAACCTGGCTATAGTGGCGGTAGTCGCGGCTGTGGTATTAATGCTTTTAAAGTATCTGCCGGGTATTATGAGAGGCTGTGTAAATATCGTACTGGTGGCAGCACTTGTAATGTCTGTGTATAATTTTGTCAGGATCAGAGCGGAATTTGATTCGGCTGAAAATAAACTGGCGGAAGAGAAGCGGACAGATCCGGAAGAAGACGATAAGCTTCTTTCACTTGATAGAAATGAGAAAAATGTTATCGTGATCATGCTCGATCGTGCGATATCCTCATATATGCCCTGGATCTTTGAGGAAAAGCCGGAACTGAAACAGGCATTTGACGGCTTTACCTATTATCCGGACTGTCTTTCATTTGCATTTAAAACGCTGTATGCATCCGGACCTTTATTCGGAGGGTATGAATATATACCGGAGCATATAAACGAGAGGGATGATGAATTGCTGGTCGATAAACAAAATGAAGCATTGTCAGTCATGCCGGTTCTTTTTGGCCGGAATGATATGGATGTTGTCGTGGCCGATCTGCCATTTGCCGGATATACCATTCCCTCAGATATGAGTATTTTTGACAGATATGAAAATGTTCAGGGAATATATCTGGAAGGACGTTTCGGAAATGATGACATAAACGAAAAGATAAGACAGGTCCTGCAGGGCAGGATGTTCGTTCTTTACAGTGTTTTTGATGTTATGCCGTCATGCTTTTCAAGACAGCTTTATGACAGAGGAAACTATCAGTCGGTTATGGGCAGGGAACATGATGTATATCCTTCATTTACAGCGCCGTATAAAGTGCTCGAAAAGATGCCCGAGATAACACAGATCACGGATGACGGACGCGGAAAAGCAATCATTATGGCGAACAATACCACACACGAACTGGCGGATCTGCAGCTTCCGGATTATGTTCCGGTTGCAGTAGTGGATAATTCAGAGTACATGGGAATGTCGCGCATAAACGATAAAGGTGAAAGCCTGGTATTTACAACGACTTATCAGGAAATGCATTATAAGATCGATATGGCGGCAATGCTTAAGCTGGCTGATTATTTTGATTACCTCAGGGATCAGGGAGTATATGATAATACCAGGATAATACTGGTTTCCGACCACGGAGCGGATCTGAAACAGTTTGAGGATTTTCAGATGTTTAACGGAAGCCTTGATCTGACATTATTTAACCCGTTGCTGATGGTAAAAGATTTTGGGGCGACGGGATGGAGTGTAAGCGACGAGTTTATGACGGATGCGGATGTTCCGATACTTGCGCTGGAAGGCGTGGTTGATGAGCCGGTCAACCCGTTTACCGGTAAGGTGATAGAAAACAGCGAAAAACAGGGCGTATTGCATGTTACGGCAACCTTCGGACATGACGGAGTAGATTATATCCCTATGGATAAGCATGTATTTGATACATCCGATGCTCCGTGGTATTCGGTGCATGACAGTATTTTTGATGAGGATAATTGGAGCATATGGAAGGAAAGAGGCGAAACGAGCAGATGACCCGGGCGTTAGAGGGTAAGTGGGGGATAGCGCTGAGTTTTATTTTTGCGGTATTTCTCGCCCTGACGGCCTTCGCTCTTTGCGGTCTTCTTGGCGGCGGAGCTGTTGCCTGGAACACTGATACAATGGATCAGATGGCATCAATATCTGCGCTTTTAGCGGATAAGATCAGGAACGGTAAAAACATCTTTTATTCCTGGGATACTTCTCTGGGGCAGAATACGGCGCTGTTATTCGCATTCTGTGCATACAGTCCCATGACTCTTTTATATATCATCATTCCGGATGTTTATACGGCAACAATGGTCGGGATAGTGCTGAGGATAGGGCTTACGGCAGCTCTGTTCCATATGTTTATCCTGTGCGGGATGGAATGGAAGAGTAAATGGACCTGTCTTTTTTCGCTTTGTTACGCATTCTGCGGTTTCCAGCTGGAATATATGCTTTCATCAAATCTTATGGATGGGCTTTATCTGCTGCCGTTAGTAATGACTTTTCTGATGATCTTTATCAAAAAAGGACGCTTTACCGGACTGGCCATAGCATATGCGCTTAGCTTTATCATACAGTTCTACTGCGGTTTCCTTATAGGTTTGTTTTCGGCGGTATCATTGCTTGTCATCCTGTATTTAAGAGACGGAAAAAGATTTATTTCGGCGAATGTAAAACTGATAGTCAGCTATTTTTTGAGTGTGGTGTGTGCGGTGTTGATGAGTATGTGTGTATTGCTGCCGGCGCTCGCTTTTTTCAGGGATTCGCTGGGATACGATACGGTTATGGTACATGAAAAGATACATCTTTTTGAAGTGTTTTACAGTATGTGTCATGCGCGGCCTACTTCACTGAAGACGGACATCCCGTTTCTTTATTGCGGATTGCCGGTGCTTATCCTTCTTCCGCTGTATTTCATGACGCCTAAAGCTGGAAAAAAGGAACGTATCATAATGGGGGCGGCGTTGGCCGGATTGTTTGTCAGTCTGTATGCTGATCCCGTATATTTCTTTCTGCATGCATTTAACAGACCTGACGGTTTTACTGTAAGATATGCGTTTTTGTATGTTTTTCTGATGTTGGTCATTTCGGCAAGATGTCTGATAAGCTGCCGGATAGAGATAAAAAAAGAGAACAGATCCAGGTTTATCCTGTTGATCGTTATAGTACTGCTTACAGCCTTATCCGTTATACTTTTTCATGATAATATGGGAGAATATGCAGACGGCAAAGGTGTGGGGATCGCACTGCTTTCTAATCTGATCCTGATCCCTCTGTGGGGGGCAGTATTTTATATGATCTTTGCTGCCGCTAATGACAAAAACGCAACGCTTCTGGCTTATGCCCTGATATTTATAGAACTGGGCGGACAGGCGTATTTAAATGTTAAAGAACAGGGGCTTTTGGAAGGAGCGTGGATCAGGAAAATGGAAAGCCAGATGGAGCTCTTTAAAGCCCGCTGTGATGAGGCAAGGCGTTCCGATAAAGAAGTGTACAGGGCTTTTGCGGCAGCATATCCCGGGAATAATCAGAATGCCAGGTATGGATATATGGGCATCGGACAGTTTGCCTCATCAAATTATTCTGCGGTAAACAGGTTTATGAAGAAAATGGGGGATCGTGCCGATGAAGTGCTTTATTCCCAGGCCGGAGCGACCGATCTGAGCGATATGCTGCTGGGGGTGCGCTACAGGGGACAGCTTAATGATACGCAGGGAGATGATGGGGGCGTGTTTGAAAGCTATGAATATGCGCTGCCTTTGGGATATATGTGTTCGGAGGATCTGCTTGAGGATATAGCGTATAACGGTGATCCGTTTGAATATCAGAACGCTGTGGTAAGTGCCATGTGCGGCGAAGAAGTAAGAGCGTATACAAGAGCCGATGTGTTCGGATATGAGGAGAATATGCTGACATATCAGCAGTATGACAACGGATACAGTATACGTAATCTTTATCCCGGACAGAGCGGAGATCTGCTTTTTGGCATTCCTGAAGCCGGATACCGCCATGCATACGCGTTTTTTAATGTATTTCCGTATATGGGAGATAAAACAGAAACTATCACGGGACTGAAGATGGCAACGGAGATAGCGCTGTTTTCCGTGGATGACAGAAAGGGCGATACAAGCCATTTTAATGCGGTCATAGATAATTCCATCATGGAGATGAGCCGGGACGGAAACGCTTTTGTTATAAGCCTTGCAGATTATGAAGATCCTGATAAGAGCTTTGATTATATGGATCAATACTTTTATTATCAGGAGGAAGATGCGATTGAAAAAGCTTATAAAACACTGTCGCAGGGGGCGTGGAGTACCGCAGAGTGGGATGAAACATATATAAAAGCATCGGTAAGTGCAACACAGGAAAGACCGCTTTTGTTTATGAGCATACCCTATGATAAAGGCTGGAAAGTCTATGCAGACGGCGATCCTCTTGAGGTTATACCTGTGATCGACAGTTGTTTCATGGCCTTGCGATTAGCTCCGGGGGAACATGAGATAAGCCTGAAATACGTGGTTCCCGGCCGGAAATGGGGAATGATACTGTCTGCAGCAGGAATAATATTGATGATTTTTATGTCATTTTATGTGGTGATCAAAAAAAACATGAACCATGAAAAATAGGTTATCAACGGACTTGTAATAAAACATGAGCGGTGTATAATGAGCTTACAATCAAACAGGGAGCAAAAGAGCTCCGGAAAAAACAAATCAAATTCCAAAAGGAGGAAAAAGAAATGAAGAGTAACAAAGGTTTTTCACTGGTTGAGCTGATCATCGTTATTGCCATCATGGCAATCCTGGTAGGTGTTATGGCACCCCAGCTGATCAAGTACATTGAGAAGAGCAAGGTTTCCGCAGACACCCAGGCAGCTGACAGTGTTCACACAGCAATCCTTACCGCTATGATGGATCCCGAAGTTGTTAACAACAGCGCTTACAACACTGAGTTCACTACTCTGCAGTCAGGCGCTAAGGGCGTTTCTACTCTGACTAACACCGCTTCTACTCCCATCGCTTCTGCAGCACTTGAGATCCTTGGTGAGACCGCTGGTTCAGCAGTAGATGCACGTCTTAAGAGCACCAACGCTACTAACATCTCTTTCCAGATCGTTGGTAACAACAAGGTATCTGTTTGGGTAGCAGGTTCTGACTCAAGAGGATCAAAGAGCCCCAGCGGTTACGCAATCGTAGTACAGTAATTAAAAACGAATTAAAGAGGCCCGGCGCGAAAGCGCCGGGTTTTTTTTATGTACAGGGCTGCCGAAAGGAATATGTTGCCTGAAGGCAATCGACAGCCTGCTTTTAAGCTCGATGCGCGAGGAATTAATCCTTGCATTGAAGGAACAGACAGTGTTTTACGCTGGCTGTAAGTATAGAAATACGCTTACGTGAGAAATCCTTTGCATCATAGGAACAGACAGCTGTTTTACGCCGGCTGCAGATAATCCTCTTGCCATGGATCAATGATAGCCGGGTTATGTCTGTGAATGTCTGTGATCATTCGCAGGATCATGGTTGTACCCTAACGAATATTATTCGTATAGCGGGGGGATATTGAGGGATAAGCTGGGGGTTATACGATATGTGCCGGCCGACACCAGACGGTATCGGAACATGATGGCACAAGATTACTGCATCTGAAAGATACATCAGAATGAGATCTTAATTATGTTTTTTACGCTTATTCAAATATAAGAGTAAGAGAACTATGAAGATCACAGCGCCGCCGGCACTTATTATCATACCTGTTTTTTTGCCGGGAGCCCGGTATTCCAGAATGATATGGTGTTCGCCGGGATCAAGATCGAGCGCGATAAAAGCATTATCCAATACCGGAGATATTTCTGTATTTTTTCCGTCGACGGTAGCCGTCCAGTCTTTATCATAAGGGATCGAAGTAAATAATACGCTTCTGTTGTCGGGAACCTTTACAGAACCGCTGATATATCCGCCGTGCCAATCATCGGTAATAAACGGATATTGATCCAGATCATTATACAGATCGGCTGTCTGCGCATTATTATAGTAAGCGGGATAAATATTGGTACAGGGATAATCATTTGTCCTGTCGTCATTAAAATATACAACTACAGTCTCTGTGTTTTCTCCGAAAGAACCGTTTTGGTAACCGCCGGTAAATATGCAGCCCTCTGAAAGGGTCGGAGTGACAGCAAAGCAGTCTTCTCCGCACAATACATAAGGGGCATTTACATCGGCTGTCGATGTATATTGGCGGAAACAGATCATGAATTCTTTGTTTTCTTCTTTGGGCATAGTATAATACAGCCCGCCGGTTTCCTTAAATTCTGTTCCCTTGTGGAAGATGTTATTGTTGCCTATTTCGTACATGGTTGCATTATAACTGCTTAAGTTTACATCCGACAGCTTAAGCCGGTCGAAAAAGCTGCGGTGCGTTCCGGTCATGAGTTCACACAGTTTTTCCTGGTTATCGAAAGGACTGTCGTCCGGGGTGTAGCTTCTTACAGACGGGGAAACCATATATGCGATCGGCAGACGGTAAGCGAAAGGAGTGAGTGAGGAACTTCTTTCAGTGGATTCATCACTTACTGAATTGATACGCCCGATATAACCGGTAGCAAGGAGCATACGGGTTATGTCTGTAAAACCGTTTTCGGTGATGCTGCGGTTAGCACCTGAAATGCCCAGGCCGTAGAGGGCAGAACGCAGGTTGTAGTCATCGGAAGAAGAAAAAGTATTGAAGCCCGCATACCCAAAGAAAGATGGCGCATTATAATTATTATCACCATACATGGATACGCGGTAAAAATCTCTGTCATCATCCGGTATTTCTGAAAGAACGCTGCTTTGAGCTGTATACCAGTTATTGTAATCCTCTTCGCTTATAGGAAGCAGGCCTGTGTGATCCATGCTTATTTTCCCGTTCAGGGCAAGCTCTGTGATAATGAGTATAAAGGATATTATGACGGATATCCGTTTAATGCGGATATTTTTTGCAAGCTGCGTATTCAGACGAAACAGAGTGAGCCAGATGACTATAGCGGCGATGTTTAGTGCAAACAGTCCTTTGGAATTGGTGACATCCCCCGCGCGGGTGTACAAAGGAGCGAAGACTATCATAAAAGAATAAAATACCATAAGCGCTCCGCCGTATAACCATATCCATTTGGGGATCTGTTTTTCTTCGTAAACGGATGTGCTCCTGCAAGCCATACAGCAAAGTATGAAGCTTACGCAGAAACTGTATCTGAAGAAATAATAATTCGGATAATCGAAAGCGTGCATGACTATGAACAGAGGGAGAAATACCATAGCCAGCATATAAATGAATAATAAAAGTGCGGTCAATACCCTTTCCTTAGCCGGGATAAGCTTATTTGTGAAGTAATAAGGTATCAGCAGCAGAACAGGGATGGAGCAGTACATTAAAGGTGTGCGGTTATCTATATTAGGCATGCTGCCGATAAATAAGCTGTTTAACAGATCAAAAATATTTGTGGGAAGAGGCGTGAATTCAACATTATCGGCCGCCATATGTGAGATCAGAAAATATGCGCAGGGGAGCAGTATCGCAGCGCTGCAGCAGACGGCGAGGAATACTCCTGCGGCAAATTTGATAAAATGCATACAATTCTGTCTGAAAGTTTGCTTGCGCGCTATAAGCAGGAAGAAGAAAACAATGGCTGTAAATATACCGCAGATATATGCCATATAAAAGTTTGTAATGAACATGTAAGCCCAGGCAGGGACCAGCGGCAGGAAATCACCTTCATCTATAAGTATGAATACCAGCATTATCACGATCGGGAGCATATAGACGGCATCCAGCCAGATGAGGTTAAAATGCAGCGTGATGGCGAAACTGTTCAAAGCATAACACAATGAAAAAAAGACTGCTTTGTGATCGCTGCACTTAAGGATCCTGTTTGCAAACACCGTAAAAGTAAATGCGGATAAAGCAACCTTGAGGCATATTATTACAGTTGTCATAGCGGGGATCGAAACAGATCCTATAAGATAAAGAAGATTAAAAGGGCTGAACGCATAATAAGCATAGGTCAGTATCGTACCCGAGCCTAAATAAATAGAAAAAGAGTACCAGAAATCCTCTTCTCCCTTCAGCACGCGGAGAAACATTTTTATAAAATCTACGTATTGAACATAAAGATCCCCTCTCAATATAGTATAGTTACCATAGCCAAGTACATTATAAAGAGCAAGGAACAGCAGAAACGCTGCCAGAGCCAGGATAAATGAGATAAAAGGCAGGATCTTATGCTTCTTCATTGCCATCCTCCTTATCGGAAGATCCGGCCTCCGGAGCTGCTGAGCTTTTCTTGCGCTTAGATACCAGGATCAGAAGCAAAAATGCGCAAATGCATATGCAACTGATAATGATCGAAGCAGATCCGTAAGGATGGTTGTAGACCAGACGTATATCATGTACTCCCGGAGCAATATACAATGAAAGAAATGCATCGTCGACGGTTGTAATGATCGGTGTCGGATTGCCGTCTATATAAGCCGTCCAGCCCTCTGCATAAGGGATGGAAGTAAACAGTATAGGGGATTCTTCCGTTGATTCAACAGTTCCGCTGAGTTCGCCGTCCGTCCATGACGAAAGCACTAACGGATGCGAAGCAAGGGCCTTAGCGGAATCAGCCACTTGTGAATTGTCATATAAGCAGAATCTGGCATTTTTTATCGCATAGTCGTAGTATGCTCCCGATGAAAAGAGCAGGTCTAATTCAGGTACTCCGTCATCGTTAGTGTATGCGCATACTATCGATCCGTCGGCTAAAGAGGCGTTTTTGTAATAGCCTCTTTTAGTGCATTCTATCACAGGAGCACTTAAGTTGATAACGGGCTCGGAGAGCGGGGCAAAGTATCCAAGGATCTGCGCACCCTTGTAATTGGGGAAGGTAATATCGAGCTTTCCGTTGATGACCGTGTCGCTTATGTGCTTAAAGAGTATGCTGTCATCGAAGCTCATTACCTCCATATTCTTTTCTGCGATATCATAATCGGGTACCGGGGTGTAAAAGCTATGCGTTTCACCTGTCATGGCATTTATAAGTGCCTGCTGGTTATCAAATACATTGTCGGTGGAGGCATAGTTCAGTAATGCCGGATGACACATAAATCCTACGGGCAGAGCCAGCGGTGAACCGGCTATTTCCGATGTATTTAGATCGATCGAATATTTCACACCCAGGAGCATATCGGTGATATCCGTATAACCCTGATCATAGATACACATAAACGATGTGCCTATCCCGAGTGATGAAAGAACCTGCCGTAATCTGACATTGTCGACATTTGCAAAACTGTTTATACCGGCATAGCCGAAATATGAGGGCGAATTGAAGCATCTTTCGTTATCGGTCCTTATACGGTAAAAGCCGGTATCAGCATTTTTTAATTCGGGGATCAAGCTTTTTTGCGGGGTTTCCCACGCGGAAACCGTTTCTTCGGGTTCGTAGCCGAAATTGTTGCGCAGCATGCATGTAAAACCGTTTATGACCAGTTCGGCCATAAGGATAAAGCTCAGGCCGGCGCTGAGAAGCTTTTTATCACAGCCCTTTTTGTGAAGGTAAAGTAATAAGATATAAGCTGTAAAGAAGCATGCCGTAAGAATAAAGAAACCATGGCTGTTTGTTTCGTAGTTACTGTAAATAAGGCTTTGCAAAGGGATCATGACTGCGTAAAAGCCCAAAAGACATATAGAATATATTATGAGTTTTTTTAACGGAAAGCCCTCAAGCTCTTTAACTGAGCGGGAAGCGATGTAGAGTAATATGAATACGATACAAGGAGCATAGCGGTGTGCATACCAGTTGGGAGCTTCCATTGCGTGGAGAAAACTATATATAGGAAGAAACTGTGATCCCGCCAGATAGAATAAAAGCAGGAAAAGCGCACACAGTTTTTCTTTTGTCTTTATCCCGGCTGATGTAACATAGAGCGGGAGTAAGAGGAGGACCGGGAGTCCGCAGTAGATAAGCGGGATGGGGCTGCCCATGCCCTGCATTTCCCCAAGGAACATATTGTTGAACACATCTAAAAGTGTGATATCAACAAGAGAAAAACCGGAACCTCCGGATCCGCGCTGCTGTAAAAGTTCATATGCGGCGGGCATAAGAACAGCCGCACAGCAGCCTGCAGCAAGTATGACGGACAGGATAAAAAGCAGACCGCGTTTTATAAGATGGCTGATGGCGGTTTTGCTGACGGCATCCATGTTCATTATAAGTAATACGATGAAACACAAGCCGGAAAAAATGCCCAGTATATATCCCATATAGAAATTGCTTATAAAGAGATAAGCGTAGGCAGCGACAAGAGGGAGAAAACTGCCGCCTTTAACGAAACCGTATATGAGTATCATGAGGATCGGTAAGATGTATAAAGAATCGAGCCACATGATATGGATCTGCATCGTTATGGTAAAGCTGCAAAGGGAATAGCATACTGCAAAAAGGACCGGGAACAGGCCGGTCTGTTTAAGGACTCTCTTTTGGAATAAACAGAAAGCGGCAGAAGCAAGAGAGAGTTTTAACATTATGATTATTATGGTCATTGAAGATACTGATATAAAGGGAATAAGATAAAGCAGGTTAAGAGGACTTAAGCAATAATATGCATATGTAGAAACTGCCGGATTGCCAAGGAACAGGGAAAAAGAGTAATAAAAGTTTCCGCCGTGTTTGATAGTATCAAGAAAAAGCTGTATAAAAGCTGTATATTGTGAATAAAGATCGCCGGAAAGAATGGTATTGTTCCCGTAGCCGGCTATCCCGGAAAAAAGCAGTATCAATATGTAGATAAGGGCGGTGAAAAAAGCGGCATATAATGGTGAATGTTTTTCTTTGAATTTGAAGGGGATCGATTCTTTGTTCATTACCTAAGCCTTTCAAGTCGTGTATAAACTATTGAAAAAAAACTACTTCTGTATTATAGTGTAAGCACAAAGGTTTGTCTATAAGTTTATGCATACGCGGGTGGTTAGCTATATGTATTAGTATTATATTAGTTAAATTTCCTGCGTTGATTTTGGGAATTTTGTTGTATTTAATAAATTGACGTATAATGCTTTGTTTGATATAATTTTTGACGAGTGAGAGCATTTTTTTATTTTATTGCAATTTGTGCTGGAGGCTTGACGGCTTCGTTTGTATACCGGTATGCGAAACTAAAAGCGGATATCGGACCGGAAGAGGAGCCGGACAGATATCTTTCAAGCCTGAAGACTATTGATGGGATGGCACTGTGCAGGGCAGAAGATAAAGCTGCCTGGATCATACGTATACTGGCTGTGTGCTTGTGGACGCTGACACTGTATGTGCTTGATGCCGGCTGGCTGTTTCTGCTGTATGGTTTATGCATAAGCCTTTTACTGGGGCTGTCCTATGTTGATATAAGAATAAATGAATTGCCACCGCTTCTTAACGCATTGATAGCCGTACTTGGAGCGATAAGGATGGCGATGGACATCGGACATTGGTATGTATATATCATCGGGGCACTGTGTGTGAGCGGGACATTGCTGCTTATAGGGCTTTTAAGTAAAGGCAGGGCAATGGGCGGCGGTGACGTGAAGCTTATGGCGGCCTTGGGATTATTGCTCGGATGGCAGAAGATAATACTTGTATTATTGCTGGGAGCGATCTCCGGAGCCTTGATACACGGCGTCAGGATGATCATATATAAAGACGGGCACACGTTGGCATTCGGACCGTATCTTGCTGCGGGAGCGGTAGTTGCGATGTTGTGCGGAGATAAACTTATCATGGCTTATCTTGGTATGTTTATCAAATGAGTTGACAGAGTGGTGATCTTTATACCATAATGCATATCACGGCCATCGGCCGTTGCTATGATACAGGCTGTAAAGCCGTATACAACTATATGAAAGGGGAGCAGCAAGGATGGCCAACAAGGCATTGACTATCTACATCTCGGGTGATGTTATACGTATAGCCGAGATGCAGAAGAACAACAACAAAACTGTGGTGCTGAGCAACGCCGCAGAGATCACGACCCCGGCGGGGGCATTCAATGATGGTTATATCGTTGACGTGACTGCAATTGCAGAAGCCATCAGAACAGCAATCTTCGGAAGGGGATTTACGGCGAAGGAAGTTATCTTTACCATATCCAGTAAGAAGATAGCCAGCAAGGAAGTAGATATCAACTACTTCAAGAACACAAAGAGGCTGGGACAGGTTCTGCAGGCAAATTCAGGGGAGTATTTCCCTATGAGCGGATCGGGAGATTACCTTTTCGCTTATTCCATTCTCGAAGATTATATGTCAGAGGATGGTAGAAAATACAGAGTATCCGCGGTTGCGGCTCCCATGGACCTGGTTCGCGGCTATTATGAGATAGCTGAAGAACTTAAGGTTAATGTAAAGAGTATCGATTACTTCGGTAATTCCGTTATACAGCTGCTTGCATTGCAGATGCAGGAAGGACGTACCGATCTGGTCCTCCAGATAGAGAAGGACGCAACATACGTAAACGTTATGCGTGGCCATGTGCTTGTCCTTCAGCGTAGTGTTAACTACGGTAAGACAGCAGTTATCAACGCCCTGATGGATGTCAAGAAGATATCCGAAAAGGATGCCAAGACACTGCTTTCCAACGAGTCACTGCTCGACCAACACGTAACTGCAGACGAATATGCACAGACGGTTTCATACCTGGTAAACGGTATCGGCCGTGCGGTTGAGTATCACAGAACAAAGAATCCCGGTGAACTTCTCCAGGGTATCAAGATCTTCGGTGAAGGTTCTGCTATAGCAGGTATCGAGAAGATCCTTCAGCGTGAGCTGGGGGCACCGGTTGAACATTTCGAAACGCTTGCAGGCGTATCGATAAAAGGACAGGCTGCTCTTACAGCTGAGGAAGTCCTTCGTTATCTGCCCAACATAGGTGCTATCATCGATCCTATGAACCTTAATATAGGTGCAGGACAGAAGCAGACACTTATTGAGTCTTCGGACCTTATCAAATACTTGAAATATGCTTTCGCAGTAGCTTTTGTAGGAAGTGCTGTATTTACCGGTATCTCATGGTATCAGCACAAGAAAGTGGTTGATGAGAATACCCGCCTGCAGGCTGAGATCGATAAGATCAAAGATATCGAGGCTATCAAAGAAGCATACGAAGCTGCAGAGCGTGAGTATAATCTCGTTAAGGTATTTGAGGACAGTACTCATGATGATAACGAATACATACTGCAATTCATCGATGATCTGGAAGCGTTATTGCCTACGGGCTCAAGGGTCAAGATGATAAACTTTGAAAGCGGTGATGTTGAATTCGAGCTTGAGAGCGGATGGCATAACACAGTGAAGAACGAAGTTGCCGATACGTTGTTAAAGATCGGAGGCCTTGATTATGTATCCGGCTTCTACATCCCCAGCATCGAAGATGATTGGCGCTATGTCATCGTTATCGGATATGATGAGGAGACAGGCGAGCCCATCTATCTTACTGATCATTATGAAGCAGAAGATGAAGAGGGAGAAGGCGAAGAAGAGGAAGATGCTGCAGACCTGATAGGTGCGGAAGATCTTGAGGGCCTGGAAGATATCCGTTATCCCGATGAACCTGAAAAACTTGTCGAATATGAGGTGGGTATGATCCTTCCCGATGGTATTACTGCCATTGAAGTAGTAAGACAGCGTCAGGTTGTATATACGGCACACTGCCATATCGGACTTCGTGGAGCTGCTATGCTCAGCATTGAGGAGATAATCAACGAAGAGATGGAGAATGGCGGGGCACCTGAAGCTGCCGAGGAGAGTAATACTGAAGGAGGTGAAGAGTAATGCTGGGACTTTCGGATAGAGACTCGAAGATAATCTTGGTACTTTTGATAGTTGCCATAATCGCGTTACCTTATGTTCTTTACACTAAGGGCTTAAGAGAAGATACTGAGGTTATAAAAGGCGATAATCTTGCATTACAGGCAAGATTGGAAGAATTACAGGAAATGAATAAGAACCGTGATTTCTATGTGGCTGAGACGGAGCGTATGAAGAAGGAAAGAGACGAACTTATAGCATCTTTCCCTGCTGAAGTTAATCAGGAAAACTACACAATGTTCCTTCAGTACCTGGAGTACAATTCTATCATCAAGGCAGAAGAGCAGATGGCTGCTTTGCTCGAGGATGAAGAGGATGATGAGGTTGAAGGTGATGAGACTCCCCGCTTCGGTTACAGCGGCATCGATGGTAATACTACCGTTTTGATCAAGACCGTAGGTTATGGTGAGAATGATTACATACCGATCTCTGATGAAGGTGCGGCTGACGGACTTACGGGTGTTATCAATGACTCAACGCTGGTATTTACTTGTTACCAGGAAGGTGCTAAGTACATTCTGGATTACATCCTCAACTATGCGGATCCTATGATCTACAAGAGCGTAACTCTTGAATTTGATGAGGAGACCGGACAGCTTGAAGGTAACATGCTGGTGGAGCAGTATGCCATCGCAGGACAGGGCAGAACACTTCAGCCTGTTGATCCCTGGCCCGATATCGATGAAGAGAAACTTCGCGGTATTGTTGAGGAAGGACTTTTCGGACCGCTGTCTGATGATACGCTGTACTTGAGACAGATGTTTGAAGCATATCTTGAGGAGCTTGCAAGACAGGCTGAAGAAGAGGAAGAAGAAAACGGAAACGGATTAGGATTAGAGTAAGGCAAGGTAAGGTAGGATTGATATACCCTCCCCGATGAGGGGAGGGTATGGTTGCAAAACGGAGGAGAATCGAATGAGAAGGGGAAAGCAGAAGTGGTTTAAGAAATTAATGTTTGGATCCGGAGGTGTAACTATCTTCGAGGTGATGATAGCTTTGGCCCTTTTCGCCGTTATCGTCACACCCATCATGCGTTCGTTTGTTACCGCTATGTCGGTAAATAAGAATTCGCGTGAGACCATGATCGCCACAGATGTGGCTAACAGCATCATGGAAGGGATCAGCGGAAAGACTTACGAAGAGGTTGTCAGCTGGCTTGGTCAGGCTGATACGGTAGGTGGTTTTGATCTTCTTGATCCCACACAGAATAAGTTTTCAAGTATCAATGATGATTGGTACAATCTCGGAAATACAGCAACGGGATGTTTCGGACCGGATTCAGATCCCGAAAAGTATGAAGGTGATTATTATATAGACGGTGTAACCGTTCCCGACACCAATATAGTGACCGGTGACAGTATGCTCTATGGTCAGGAGATGGCGAAGCGTGCCATACTGCATCTGTATACGGATACCGTAGTTGCTGGTAATACTCCCAGTAGAGAAGATGCTTCGCCTGATAAGAGGCTGTATTTCGGATTCAGTTATAATGACAGATATGCAGATGTACCTGGGGCTGCCAATAAAGGCATTCCCAAGCTTACATATATGATGTATTCGGATATCAGAAAAGACAATATGTGTTTTGACGCCATAGTTACATTTATACCCAGGGCAAATAATATCAATATCGATACCGCTTCAGGAAAGACCGCTCAGGATTATTTTGCTTATGAAGTAACGGTCATCGTTTACAGTTTTGAGTTTGATAAGGTAAGCGGTGAGATGAAAAACAGGTTCAATTCTACTTATATGTTTGACGATGCGCCCTGTGCTATATTAAAGGGTGGTATCATGAATAAGAGCATACAGGCAACGGAGTAAAGGTTAAGGAGGACTATGAAGATGAAGAAAAGAGGAAGTAACAAAGGTGCGGCATTAGTTGCGGTACTGATAGGGGTTCTTTTTATAGCGATCCTTGCCAGTTCATTGCTCTATATGTCTACAATGAATTACAAGATGAAAAGTATGAGACAGTTTTCATCCAGCAATTTCTATACTGCCGAATTTGGTATGAGCGAGATGCTTTCACAGATCAAGCAGTATTGCATGACACAGAGTGATCCCCAGGAGGCATTAAAGACTCTGCTGAACGGTGGCAGCGGCAAGTTTAATGAGACCGCTCTGAACGGCCTTATAAACAATATCGACGATACGCTGGTCGAAGGTCTGGTAGATATAAAGATACATAGTATCTATGATGGAACATCAAAGGTAACTTATGAGGAAGACGGTAATTATATCAAGATCTACGGCCTTACCGTAACCTCAACCCTTGATGATGCACATGGAAATTATGAGAGCAGTGTTACAGCCGATCTTGCTTTTGGTTTCCCCGGAACATCCGGTAACAAAGGAAAGCTTAATGATTTCAGTATCCTTTCTGACTCTCCTATGAACTGTGAGGCCAGCAGCCAGTATATAGGCGGTGACTTGTATCTGTTTGCAAACGGATCGCTTGACGGTGATGCACTCAGAGTCGGTGAAAAGGGTGTTGTTACCATAATGAGCCGTTACTGCTTCCTTCAGGGTGACCTGACGATAAAGAGTAACGGATGCGTTTATGTTGCGGGAACATGTATAGTTGACGGTACTATTAATATTGAAGACCAGGCACAGCTTATCGTAGGCGGAAAAGTATATGCAAGACATGCTATAAACGGTGCGACCAGGATACGAGTATCCAGCGGCGGTGAAGTACATCAGGGATATGGCGGCATAGATTGGGATTATTATGATACAAACTTCCCCAACGGTCTTGCTAATAAGCTTATTGCTGAGCATATGTATCTGCATTATGCAGGAAGCGGTGCAGGTATGGATTATGAGCTTACCCAGGAAGAATTCAGGGATGGTATGCAGGCAGGTTCCAATGATACCGGACATCTTCAGGCAGGAAACGTTGGCGGCGTTGATGTTCAGGCAATCTATCTGACCAACAATGTAAGTCATGGTTTTGAGAATACCCTGATACTTTCACCTGTAACCTGTTTAAGATTCCATGGACCGGTTACCAATAGTCTGTACTTAAATACCTGCGCCGATGGTATGATAAACATGGGTGAAGGTGGCGGTACCCAGCCTATCTCCTGTTCATGGGGAACTATGGATGATGTTCATTATGAAGCAGCTAAGAAGCTTTTATTTGAGGCTGACTGGCCTATGTCAAATCTGGGCGGCAGCACAGTAAGCTTTGCTAGTCACGGTTGGACCAATGATATGATACTGGATCCTGCTACACCAAATCCGCTTTATCCTCAGATGAAGGTGTTATCCGGACTTAATGTACTGCCTTATCATGACGGGTATTATTACAACATGTCTAATGACAGACAGAACTTCTTCCCTTATTCAAAGTTCCTTTCTGATTCAGCTGCAGATATACTGGGAGCGTTCAAGGGCGGAAGTGATCCCGATCCTTCCGGAAGCAGTGCACAGCCTACCGTGTTCATAAGCAACTGGACCAAGGATTGATATGGAGAGGAGGTTCTTATGAGCGTGTTTAAAAGATTAAAAAATAATAATAAGGGTTTAAGTGTACTTGAGTTGCTCCTTGTTATGGCGATAACGGTACTGCTCCTTTCCATGGTCCTTATATCGTATAATCTTATCAACAGGGCAGATGTGAAAAAGTCGGCAAGAAGATTGGAAAGTGCTATCAAGACAGCCCGTGTTACCACTATGAGTAAGGGCACAAAAGCAGGTACGCTTGATCTGGTATTTGATGGCGGTAATATGTATGCTGTGATCGACGGAGCAGGTTCGAGAGATCTTATCACTGGCGGCGGAGTAACGGTATATGCGGTTGAAAAAACTGATGATTACTCGTATGTTCCCGGACCCGGTGAAGAGTTTGGCGGCGGAAAGATAACGTTTGAGACCAACGGTATCATGCGAATGAGCGGTGTTGATGACACCGGTGCTGACAATGGTACAACACATAACATATTTTCATTTAAAAAAGGTGAGAAGGTATTTTCTGTAACCGTATATAAGGAAACAGGTGCAGTAGTGGTTAAAGAGCAGCAGTAATTGACATTTAAGAGGAGAAGAAAGGAGAAGGCACTATGAAAAGGAACAAAGGATATACCCTGGTAGAGCTTATAGTGGCTGTAGCAGTGTTGATCCTGGTCATGGCGGAAGTCGGTTCGCTCATGGTAAACAGTCAGAAGCTTTATACGAACGGTTTCTATGAAGTGAGCCTGCAGGAGAATGCGCAGCAGATCATATCTCAGGTGCAGGATATGCTGATGGATGCGGCGGTTGAGGTAGATTTTGATATGTATACATATGTACCTGTAACCGGTCCCAGTATCGTATCGGATAAGCTTACGATCGAAACTGTAGAGCGTACTTATGATGCAGGTACGGGTAAGCCGACCGGATATACGCCGGTTACTTATGTAGTTGGCCGTGATGTTGATCTGGGACTGGCCACTGCTATGAAAAATGATGACGGCCAGCATCCGGGTAAAGAGTATTGTACTCTCTATTTGATAAAGAATGGTGATACTGATAATCCGATCCCTGTTGCAGAAGGTGTTCGTGCAATGCATCTTGATAAGTTCCATTATGATAAATCCGATATGGTAACCATAGAGCTTGAGATGCAGAACAAAGAGTACAGCTATTCGGCTAAGAGTGAAGTATATCTTAGAAACCAGATAGGAACAGGCGGACCTACGATGCCTATATCTTCCGTAACCAGCGGTGCGGATGTTGATCTTACGGTCCTTCGTGTACATAAGTATTATTTAACGGATTATGTTCCCGCAGGTTATGCTTATTTCAAATTCAAAGATTCAGAAGCTGCTACACTCAGTACAAAGTATAACCTGAGCGGAGACGAGCTGCAGTGCTCATCATTAGCAACTATGTGGGATGCTACTTGTACCGGTACCATTCTAGCTTCCAGAGACGGATCATACGGAAGCGATACACTTGAGATACGTATCCATACCGATGCTGTTAACGACGGTAACAAGATGCCTCTTTATGTATGGTCAAACGAAACAGCAGATTGCTTGAGCGTACTTCCTGTTACAGGTATCTGTACATGTGATGACTGCGTAGATGAAGTTGTTATGGATGGTGAGATTACCGTTAATGTAGAGGGAATGGATGTAAATGGGCATCCCGTTGAGCTGCCCTTGAACAGAAACAGCAACAGCGGTAACTTTAATGTAAAGACACATGAACCGGAGCCCGGTGAGCATGATATGGGTTCAGGACTTCCTACCATGATGACCAAGGTCGGCATATGGGATAATGAAATCTTCCAGAGATCCAGAACAGATGAGATAGATCTGACAAACTGCGTGTTTGAATGGCAGCCTCGTTATCTGAAGGATATGTATAGAGGAACTACATACGAAGGACTTGATCCGTTTTCATTCGTGCCGGGATCCACAAGCCAGTATGTTTATGAGTTATGTTATGATAAGTGTACTGAGTATCTTAAGTGGCCTGCAGAGAGCGGAAACTGGGGCGGTAAGTACAAACGTACAAGCATACATACAGATGTTACAAACGGCTTTGCCCTTACGACCACAACACATACTACGGATTCACAGAGTTACTGGGATAATATAGTTGCTCATGGCTTCGGCGGCGGCACAGGTTATGTGCGTGTACATCTGTGGTGTACATTTGCCCCCGGCGGTGGTGTTCCGGACTCTATGATATATGATACATATGCTTATATGTATCCCCAGATGACCGGTAGTGATGGTCAGCACGGAAATCTGCTGGATGAGCTGTTAACAATGGAGCCCGATCCTGAGAATCCCAGTCATACCGATCCTTACGGTGCATATTACGATCACACTCCTACTTATTAAGCAACATTTTTTCCCCCGCCGGCAGGCGGGGGTTTTTATTGGATCAAATGATCTGCTCAAATCCTCCGTTCATCGAACGGGGGATTTTTTTACTCTTGCAATTAAAAAACTTTTATAGTATATTATCTTGCGTGTGCAAATTGTACACGCAATTTATATTTATGAGGAAGATGCAATGGCTAAGAATCTTGTAATAGTGGAGTCGCCCGCAAAGGTTAAGACCATTAAAAAATTTCTGGGCAGCAATTATGAAGTGTGCGCCAGCCAGGGACATGTGCGTGATCTGCCCAAGAGCACGCTGGGTGTCGACGTGGAGCATAACTTCGAGCCTAAATACATAACTATAAGGGGAAAGGGTGAGGTGCTTGCAAAGCTTCGTAAGGAAGTTAAGAAAGCCGATAATATCTATCTCGCAACCGACCCCGACCGCGAAGGTGAGGCTATAAGCTGGCATCTCTTTGAATCCCTTAAGCTGGGAGAGAAGAAGGTACACCGTATCTCCTTTAATGAGATAACCAAGAATGCGGTCAAGGATTCCTTAAAGCACCCCAGGGATATAGATATGGATCTGGTGGATGCGCAGCAGGCGCGGCGCATACTGGACCGTATGGTGGGCTATAAGATCTCCCCGCTCCTGTGGGGTAAGATAAAGCGCGGCTTATCGGCGGGACGTGTACAGAGCGTTGCGCTCCGTATCATCTGTGACCGCGAAGAGGAGATAGCAGCCTTTATTCCCAAGGAATACTGGACCATAGAAGCACAGTTTGGCACTGCCGGCAGCAAGAAGAGCTTTACCGCATCCTTCTACAGCGATGAGAACGGCAAGAAGACCATAGACAGCCGTGCGGAAGCAGAGGCTATAGAAAAGAAACTTAAAGGTGCAAAGTTTGAGATAAAGGAAGTTAAGCACGGTGAGCGTACACGAAAGGCTCCCCTGCCCTTTACGACTTCCACGCTCCAGCAGGAGGCCTCCAAGGCACTCAATTATTCAACCTTAAAGACCATGCGTACCGCGCAGTCTTTATATGAAGACGGTTACATCTCATACCTGCGTACCGATTCCACCCGTGTATCGGATGAGGCACTGGCATCATCCAAGGAGTATATAACCAAAACTTACGGCGCCGACTACCATAACGGCAGCACCCCCGCTAAGAAGGATGATAAGAAGATCCAGGATGCGCATGAAGCCATCCGTCCTACTGACATAAGTGCTACGCCGGATTCATTAAAGGCTAAGCTGCCCAGGGAGCAGTACAGGCTTTACCAGCTTATCTGGAAGCGTTTTGCAGCCAGCCAGATGTCTGCAGCCGTATATGATACTCTTTCGATCAAGCTGAGCGCAGGAGGGATGATCTTTACCACAGCGGCCAGCGGAATCAAATTCGACGGCTTTATGAAGGTGTATACCGATACCGATGATGAAAAGGCACAGAACAGCTTCCTTTTAAAGGAATTCGCTGATAAGGACAAGCATCCCGAGATAAAGGTTAATGAGATCGAGAAGAAGCAGCACTTCACCCAGCCTCCCGCACATTTTACCGAGGCTTCGCTGGTACGTGCCCTCGAGGAACTGGGTATAGGAAGGCCTTCAACATATGCGCCTACCATATCTACGATCCTGGCAAGACGTTATATACTCAAGGAAAACAAGAATCTCTTCGTATCCGAACTGGGTGAGATAGTCAACAAGGTTATGAAGGATGAGTTCCCTGCTATCGTTGACGTAAACTTTACCGCGACCATGGAGAGCCTCCTTGATAACATTGGAGAAGGCCAGGTGAACTGGCGCACGGTTATCGAGAATTTCTATCCCGATCTGGATACCGCGGTCAAGAAGGCCGAAGAAGAGA
>JAFYCS010000086.1 GCA_017539565.1 Lachnospiraceae bacterium | reverse complement strand
TATGTCATGTACTTCCTTATCAAAGTTCTTTGATTTCTCAAGTCTGTCGGCAGCTTCGCAGAATGCTTCTGCTGCAATGGCATTCAGTACGGTGTTGGGTCCTGCTACGGAATCGTTTGAACCTACCATACGGAACTCAAACTTGTTACCGGTGAATGCAAAAGGTGAAGTACGGTTACGGTCTGTTGCATCCTTATCCAGATCAGGCAGAGTGGATACGCCTGTTTCAAGCTTTCCGCTCTTCTTTGACTTCTTAGCGGTTCCGGTGGATACCAGCTGTTCTACAACGTCCTGAAGCTGATCGCCAAGGAACATTGATATGATAGCGGGGGGTGCCTCGTTAGCTCCCAGACGGTGATCGTTACCTACATCTGCAGCAGACTGGCGGAGCAGATCTGCATGCTCATCAACTGCCTTTATGAGGCATGCCAGAACCAGAAGGAACTGGATGTTATCGTTGGGTGTCTGGCCGGGATCAAGAAGGTTTACACCGTTATCTGTGATCAGTGACCAGTTGTCATGCTTACCGGAACCGTTAACGCCTGCGAAGGGTTTCTCATGCAGCAGGCAGGTCAGTCCGTGACGTCCGGCAACTTTCTTCATTGTCTCCATAACCAGCTGGTTATGATCTACTGCAACGTTGTCATCTTCATATATGGGAGCCAGCTCATGCTGTGCGGGTGCCACTTCGTTATGCTGTGTCTTGGCGGTAACGCCCAGCTTCCAGAGTTCTACGTTCAGATCTTTCATATAAGAACCGATACGCTCACGGATAGCTCCGAAGTAATGATCCTCAAGTTCCTGTCCCTTGGGTGCGGGTGCACCGAACAGTGTACGTCCTGCAAAGATCAGGTCTTCTCTCTTTAAATACTTCTCACGGTCTACCAGGAAGTATTCCTGCTCAAGTCCTACTGAAGCGGTAACTTTCTTTGCTGCAGTGTTACCGAAGAGCCTTACGATACGCAGTGCCTGCTGGCTTACTGCTTCTTCGGAACGGAGCAGAGGAGTTTTCTTATCAAGTGCCTCACCTGTATATGAACAGAATGCGGTAGGTATGCAAAGGATCTTTCCTGTAGCATCCTCTTTGATGAATGCGGGTGAGGTGATATCCCATGCGGTATATCCTCTTGCCTCAAATGTTGCACGCAGTCCGCCTGAAGGGAAAGAAGAAGCATCGGGCTCGCCCTTGATCAGCTCCTTGCCGGAGAACTCAAGAAGCATTCTGCCTTCCTCATCAGGATGAGTTACAAATGCATCGTGTTTCTCTGCGGTAATACCTGTAAGAGGCTGGAACCAATGTGTGTAATGTGTAGCTCCCTGCTCTACAGCCCAATCCTTCATTGCTTTTGCAACTACATCAGCAGATGTGCGTGAAAGCTCGCCGCCCTCTGCCATCACTTTGCGTACTTCCTTGTATACCGCTCTGGGAAGCAACACACGCATCTTCTCGATAGTGAACACGTTCTTTCCAAACATCTCCTCCACGTTGAAATTCTCACTCATGATACTTACTTTCCTCCTCTCGTTATTGTATTATTCTTACGCATAAAAAAGAGGCGCTCCGACTATTATCGGAACGCCCTCGTTCATTTGCGATATCAATTATGTAAAATAAAATAGACCCATCTGTAAAATTTGTCAAGAACTTTTTTGAAATTTATTTGTCAAAAGATCAAAGTCCCTCACATTCCTTGCGCCACAGTGCAGCTTCTGCATCCGAAGGCATACGCCAGTCGCCCCTTGGACTTAATGATACGGAACCTATCTTCACACCGTCAGGCATGCAGCTGCGTTTGAACTGCTGTGTAAAGAAACGTCTGTAGAAATTTCTGATCCATTTCTTTATAGTCTCATCATCATACACACCATTAAATGCGATGCGGCACATATCATAGATCCTTGTGGGCCCGAAGCCGAAACGTATCATGTAATACAGGAAGAAGTCATGCAGCTCGTAAGGACCCACCAGGTCTTCTGTCTGCTGCGCAATGTTCCCGTTTTCATCGGGAGGAAGAAGCTCCGGTGATATAGGTGTATCAAGTATATCTATCAGTGCAGCTTTTGCATCCTTAAATTCAGGCATGTCTGCCGCAGTCTGTATTATCCAGCGCACCAGTGTTTTCGGGACACCGCTGTTCACGCCGTACATGCTCATATGATCCGCATTGTAAGTACACCATCCAAGTGCTATCTCACTTAAGTCACCGGTACCAAGAACGATCCCGCCGAAATCATTTGCAACATCCATAAGTACCTGCGTGCGTTCCCTGGCCTGTGCATTTTCGTATGCAACGGAATGATCGCTCTCATCATGCCCGATGTCTTTTAAATGCTGTCTTACCGCATCGCTTATGTTTATCTCCCGCGCGGTGATCTTTAAGGCTTTCATAAGCGTCCATGCATTATCATGTGTACGGTCTGTTGTTCCGAAACATGGAAGCGTTATTCCCATTATGTTTTCACGCGGCAGCGAATATCTGTCCGCAGCCTTGCATGCCACAAGCAATGCAAGTGTGGAATCAAGTCCGCCGGAAATACCCACCACTACCTTTCCTCCGGTAATCGAAAGCCTGCGTCCCAATGCTGCAGCCTGCATGGTAAATATCTGTTCGCAGCGTTCTACACGTTCTTTTTCATCCGAAGGAATAAAAGGATTGCGTCTGATCTTAAGCAGCGTTTTTTCCGCAGCTGCAAGAAGAAGCGTGGTATCACGAAGTTCCTCTCTTCTTACCTCGTTAAAGCCAAGACCCAGTGAATCCCTGAAGCTTGCGGACTTTCTCCTGTCGGCACGTATACGTTCGATATCGATATCGGCACACATGATGTAATCCTCATCGATATACTCCGTATTCTCACTTATGGTGCTGCCGCATACAGCCACCATCGAATGCCCGGAGAATATCAGATCCGTAGTCGATTCGCTGCACCCCGCAGAAACATATACATATCCGCACAGGCATCTCGCACTCTGCTGTCTTACCAGCTCTCTTCTGTATTCGCGCTTTGCTATCAGCTCGTTTGATGCCGAAAGATTAAGTATCAGATCACAGCCTGCAGTAGCTAAGATATTCGAAGGCGGAAGAGGTGCCCACAGGTCCTCGCATATCTCAACACCGAAGCTTACACCATCGGCACTTACAAATACACGTCTTCCGATGTCGTCTGTATCTACATCCTTACCACTGTCAAACCAGCGTTTTTCGTAGAACTCGTTTGTGTTGGGAAGATAAGTCTTTGGCACGCTTCCGCAGATATGCTTATGGCTTATCACCACCGCACAGTTATAAAGCTGTCCCCTGTGTCTTAAAGGTGCTCCCACAACAGCTGTAACACCCGCGGGACATTCCTCCGCTATCTTAAGCAGTCCTTCTTCTGCAGCCTTCAAAAGATTCTGCTGGAAAAACAGATCGGCACAGCTGTATCCCGTAACAGAAAGCTCGGGAAATACCACAAGCGATGCTTTCTGCTCTTTAGCCATTCTCAGATACCTGATATGCTCATCCACATTTGCATCAACATTTCCGATGTGCACCTCAGGTACAACAGCCGCTACTCTGACAAGTCCTTTCATCTGTCTGCACCTCCTGCTATCTTGTATGCCTTAAATCCGCAATCCGCACTGTCCTGTAATCTCTCAGCCACCAGTCTTATCCTCTGTCTTCCCACATCACACAGAGTCCTGTAGCCTTCCTTATAGGCGTTTCTTTTTTTATCGACTTCCTCTGCCAGCTGCACCATTATGAAATTCCTTTTAAAGCCGTCTGCAGCGCATTGCTCCATTACCGCCTGTGCTGTCGTGGCACTTCCTGAAAAGAAATCCAGGACCATATCACCTTTAGCCGTACAGTACTGTACCAGCTTCTGTATGTAAGCCACAGGCTTAGGATAACTGAACACATCACTGCCGAAAATCTTGCGCAGTTCCACTGTAGCCGACTGGTTCATGTATTCATTCTCGACTGCAAAGAGGCTGTGTACAGGCTCATACTGGCTCTTTGCATCTGCCTTGTATCTCTTGAATACAAAGCCTCTCTCTCCGTCACGGTACTTCTCTTTAAACTTTATCTTTCCCTCTTCGATATAGCGCTTTAAGCTCTCTTTTGAAAAAGCCCAGTACCTGCCTGAAGGAGGCAGATCTGCTTTATGCGTATAGGGATTTTCTATCTCAAAATATGTTGAAGGCCCGCCGCTTCGTGCACTTGGATCCCCGGCACACCAGTCGCCCTTGGGATCGTTATCGGGATTCGAATAGTTTGCAAATGCTTTTTTCTCACCCTTAAGACGCAGTTTACTGCGGTCCTTTGCGTATATCAGTAAAAGCTCATGCTGCAGGTTGAAACCGCAGCCGTCATCGGCAGTCATGGACTTGGTCTTTCTTATCACCTCTCCCACGCGGTTTGCTTCACCGAATATCTCTTCGCAGATCTTTTTGAGATTGAATTCCTCATTCTCATCGATAGAGATAAAGATGACTCCATCCTCTGTCAGAAGCTTTCTTGCAATATATAATCTGGGGTAGATCATAGAGCACCACGCCGCGTGGGAACGTCCGTTGGCGTTTCCCTTACTGCTGCCCTGTGCCTCTCCCGCAGTGAACCTGTCAGAATAGATATGATCGCTGCCCGTATTGTAAGGCGGATCGATATATATCATCTTAATGCGTCCCGCATACTCTGCTTCCAGGAGTTTTAATGCCGTCAGATTATCGCCTTCGATATACAGATTGGCCGTGGTATCCGCCCGGAAGCTCTCCTCCGCATCAAATACCAGCTTATCTTCGCAGGCACGGTTCGCTTCCTCTATGCATTTTCTCTTCCCCGGCCAGGTGAATTCGTAACGTTCTTCTTCCTCCGGAGTATTAACGTTCTTTTTCATTTTCATGTCCTCAGAATTCTTTGATCCGTGATATTATACCAGAAAAACAACACCCCCGCAAATTTGCGGGGGTGCCGTTCCTTAATCGATCTTTACATCAAGCGGTGCATCTATATCCTGTCCAACGTACTTGCCATCCTTTTTCCTTTGTTTCACGCATTCCGTTAAAAGATATTCTATCTGTCCGTTAACGGATCTGAAATCATCCTCTGCCCAGGCGGCAATTGCGTTGTAAAGCTTTTCCGACAGGCGCAGGGGGACCTGTTTTTTCTCAGCCATCAGTACAGGCTCCCTGAGTTAACTACCGGCTGTGCGTCATGGTTGCCGCAAAGCACTACCAGCAGGTTGGATACCATTGCAGCTTTTCTTTCTTCATCCAGCTGTACGGTATTCTTTTCGTTCAAACGCTCAAGTGCAAGCTCAACCATTCCCACTGCACCGTCTACGATGAGCTTTCTTGCATCTACTACTGCGGATGCCTGCTGTCTCTGGAGCATTGCTGCTGCGATCTCGGGAGCGTATGCCAGATAAGTGATCCTTGCATCCACTATCTCAAGACCTGCGCTTACAACCTTGCTCTGTATCTCTTCCTTGATCCTGTTCGCCACCACTTCGGTGGATCCGCGGAGGCTTCCGTCATCCGATATGCCGTCACCTGTGGTATCCACATTATCGGTCACATCGTAAGGATAGATCTTAACCACGTTACGAACTGCGGTGTCACACTGAAGGGAAAGATACTCTTTGTAGTTGTCAACCTCGAATACTGCCTTAGCGGTATCGGTTACTCTCCACATTACTGCAACAGCAACTTCTACGGGATTACCAAGTACATCGTTTACCTTCTGGCGGCTGTTTGAAAGGGTCATAACCTTGAGTGATATCTTCTTGTTGTATGCTTCTGCGTTTGCTGTGGTGGTTCCGGTAGTCAGGGAAACCAGGCTGTTTGTCATTGCCACGTCACCGCTCTGTCCAAGCTTGGTGCCTGATGCAGGGTTAAATGCGGTGCAGAAAGGGTTTACCCAGAAGAATCCGTCGCCTTTAAGGGTACCTACATACTTACCGAAGAGGGTAAGTACCAGTGCCTCATTGGGTTTTAAAACTTTAAGTCCGCAAAGTAAGATCCAGCCTCCACATAACCATATTACACTGAGTACTGATATGATGCCCATTCCTGATGCCGCTCCGAATGCGATGCCCGGTATTGCGAGGATATATAATGCGATAACCAGTAACAATACCAGCCCGCCGGTCTTATGACCATTGATGATCTTTTCCTGTACATTTGTTCTCATAGCAATTTCCTCCTTTTAGGTTTGCTTGTTGTTAACTGATATCATTATGATATCACATAAATATAAAAAGTCAATATTTTTATAGCGCCAATCAGTTGCACTTTTGCTCCAAAACGGTGCCAGGCACTTTGTACAAGAAATAAAAGGTGCCAGGCACTTTGTACAAGAAATAAAAGGTGCCAGGCACTTTGTACTTAAGTGCACAAAATGTGCGCTCTTGTACAAAGTGCCTGGCACCATTATCGTTAACTACTATTCTTACTTATTCTTCTATCTGCTTGTCCAGATCTTCGTAGCCCTGTTCTATATCATCTTTGATGCCCTGCATCGCATCACCCATTTCCTGTGCATTCTGTTCCTGGATGATCTCCTGCTGTTTGATCTGTTCCAGCTCCTTCACATCCTGTTTGGCCGACCATACAGCCAGCAGTATGATAACTGCCACCGATACCAGCAGCAATACTATGAATAACGCTCCTCCGCTTCCTTTCTTCATACCTTTCCCCCTTTATCATTCGGTGGCAAACATCCAGTTTATGGGATCCTTACCGCTTATAGTCCATACAGGCCACTCAGCCTTTTTATCGCCTGTTTTTCCCGGTGCAACTGCATAGATCGTATACTCGGGTGCGCCTTCGGGAACGGTCAGGGAATAATTGGTCATCTGGCCCTTATCCAGCGTTATGCTTTCTCCGCCGCCGAAACCGACCCCCGTTTCATCCTGCAGTGCTATCACATATACGACATCACTGCCCCCGTCACCTATCTTCTTAGGCTGATAGAAATCCCACACATCATCCGAAGGAGGATTTACCATTACCATGAATACTGCATCCTCCGGGGCGTATTCCATGAATTTCGCCCAGTTCTCCGCATTCTGGTGACGCCTGAATTCCCTGTAAGCAAACGTGGGTGCATTAAGTACCTCCGGTCTGTCTATGATCTCCTCATATACGGTCGTCACATCATCTTTCCAGTATTCCACTTTGATATGCTGTTCATCATCCGTAAATGACAGTGCTTTTATCTCAGTACCGTCCGCTTCGTATATCGCATTTCCTTCCCCGTCATAAACGGTATTCATATCGGCATAGAAATAGTCCCATATCTCATCGCCAAACAGAAGTGCCGCTCCCACAATGGTTTCTGTGGGCCATCTTAAACGCATATTGTAAACGGTATAAATACTGCGATGAGGATTTAAATGCGCCTCTATGATCGCATAATCCCCCATTACGGTAACATCCTGAATGCTGTTTCCGACATTCCCCAGATCCTCCAGGGTATAATCGATACCGTTACAGCTGAAATTAATTCCGCTGTATGTAATGTTCTGGCTCGCAGGCATAACCTCATACTCGCCGTAGCCGGCATGTTCCACCTCTGCAACCTTTTCCACCTTCCCGTTACTGTCAACGGTGACCGAATAGATCCTGCCGGGATAAGCAGCATAAAATGCAGACTCATAAAGCACCGTACTCAGATCTGCACCGTCTTTGACCTCATACCATACCGCATCCGTATGATCGCCGTCTTCAAAAACGCCGCTGCCATATCTGAATCCCGTATATTCGTTTTCCGTCTCATAACGTAACATATCCATCTGCTGAAGCAGCAGCTCGTTGTTATCATTATTATTCCAGAGCATCGCGTAAAACACAGTATCCGTTCTTTCGCCTCCGGTCTCTGTCACCTCATTATCCCTGTGGAGCACCCAGCTCATCTCCGGACTTCCCACATACGGTGAACGGAACACGCTATAGACCAATTCAGATCCGCCGTTTCCTATCTCTTCCAGATACAGATAATCCGTTCCTCTTGACTGCGCTATATGGAAGAATCCTTTAGAACCGGTCAGAAATACATCGTCACCGCCGTTGTATTCCTTAGGCACCTCCGAAAAGCTCATCTCATACATATCAAAGCCTCCGGACCACTTCGCAGTATGGTTTGTAAAGCCCATCTGTCCCTCGCACGCGTCTTTCCCATCCATACTGAAATATTCCACGCTTCCGTCGGGACGTATATTAAATATACCGTAATCCTCTCCGGTATATCTGTCTGCCAGATACCACTGTCCGCTCAGAAAATCCAGGAGATCTTTCTCCGACTTATAGTCAATTTCTTCCGGATGCACATCTATGTCCGGATCGATGATATCCGGCGAAGGCGTGGGCGTAGGCTCTGCTTCCGTCGGAGTAACATTATCATCCTCTCCGGCCTCGCCTATAGGGCCACGCGGTTTTTTTCCGCTGTCCTCACAGCCGCTCATCCCTATGCACATTGCCGTCCCCAGCGCGATCAACATAGTTCTTATAAGCTTTTTTTTCATAATCTGTTCCTCCGATCCCAAGCTCCGCTCAAGATTACTTTTCTCTATCCATTCATATTTTATGATTCTACCACAATCTCACGCATAAGAAAACCATCTTGCCCTTTTCATCCGTCCGCCTTATAATTCAATAAAAACTGTAAGGGAGCAATACAATGAACATCGTCATTCTTGAACGCGGTACCATAGGCATGGATGTCAGCGTTGACATCTTAAAGGAACTCGGCAACGTCACCATCTACGAAAACAGCAAGGTTATCCAGGTTGCGGAGCGCGTTAAAGATGCCGATATCATTATAGCCAATAAAATGCCTTTAAGCCGTCACACCTTAAAGGATGCTTCCCATGTAAAACTCATAGCCCAGTTTGCAACAGGCTATGATAATGTCGATATCAATTACTGCCGCGAACACGGTATAGCAGTCTGCAAC
Organism: Lachnospiraceae bacterium; assembly: GCA_017539565.1. GTDB lineage: Bacteria > Bacillota > Clostridia > Lachnospirales > Lachnospiraceae > NK4A136. The sequence continues at coordinate 17,975 of JAFYCS010000086.1, read as the reverse complement.
ATAAGTGATTACAGCACGCCCTCCGTAACGCAGCATACCTTCGCTCTGGCGCTCTCCTTAAGTGAGCACCTCTCTTACTACGATGATTATGTCAAAAACGGCTCCTGGGCCGCCCAGGAGGGCTTTACGCACTTCGCCAATACCTTTTATGAACTGAGCGGTAAAACCTGGGGTATCATCGGCATGGGCAATATCGGAAGAAAAGTTGCCGCTGCCGCCACGGCTTTCGGCTGCAGGGTAGTCTGGGCATCAACCACGGATACAAAACGTGATGAAGGATACGAGCAGCTTTCACTTGAAGAACTGCTTAAGCAGAGCGACTTTGTCTCCCTGCACTGCCCTCTTACCAAAGCCACCCGTCACCTTATAAATGCAGAAACCTTAAAGCTTATGAAACCCTCTGCTATACTTATCAATGTAGCCCGGGGCGGTGTCGTGGATAATGCCGCACTTACCGACGCCTTAAACAGCGGCATCATTGCAGCCGCAGGTCTTGATGTGGTCGAAGGCGAACCCATATCCGTAAACAATCCTCTGAACAGCATAAAAGACAGTGACCGTCTTATAATCACTCCCCACATGGCCTGGGGCAGTCTTGAGGCCCGCAGCCGCGTCGTAACGGAAGCTTATAAGAATATCACTGCCTTCTTAAATGGCGAAGAACGTAACCGTATCATCTGACGCCGTCATCATCTATCCTTACGCCGGTTATTCCCTTATACTCCATAAGATATGAGGTGATGTCGATCATTTCTTTTGTTCCGCACGGTCTCCGTGATATGAAGATATAGCTGTTCTCTTCATCCTCATCTTCTGTGATATCGAAATCCAGGGACTCAGCCAGATCCTCTATCTCAATACGTGCCATCGACTTATCTACGCTTACTATCAGTACAAGCTGCATTTCCTGAGCTTCATCTTCACTGTCATCATTATACTCCGCTTCGGCTTCCTGTGTTGCTCCTGCCGCTTCCGCCTGCACACTGTCACCTGCTGCTAAAGCTGCATTTTGCGTAGGATCCGATCCCCACAGATCTAATGTGTAACTTGCTACGGAATCCTTCCTCTTATTATCAGTTTCTATGTCATTATCATAATCTGCTTCCGGTTCTTCTGCTGCCGCTTCGCAGGGAGCTTCTGTCATCGTATCTGCAGCAAAATACATAGCTCCGCCTGTAGACGCTCCGTTCGAAGCAGGAGCCGTAGCCGCAGCCCCGCCCATCGCGCCTCTGTTAAGCAGAACAGGTATCGCTATCGCTGCACATAAGAGTGCTGCTGCCGCGGGTATCACATAGTATTTCCAACGTGTGGGCTTCTTCTTAAAAGCGACCACTTTCTTCTGCGCTTCCTGCGCATCGATCTTAGCTTCTATCTTATCCCAGATATCCGGCACTTCTGCACGGATCATATTCTGATATTCAGTTTCCAGATTTTTATTCATATCCGCACCTCTTAAGCTTTTTAATAGCCGCCTGATATCTCCATGTTACTGTTCCCATCGGTATTCCCAGTGTATCCGATATTTCCTGGAAGGTCATCTCCGACAGGATCTTCATACTCACTACTTCACGTTCGGCAGGTTTTAATTTATCCAGCGCCTCCTTAAGGCTCACATCCTCTATCACCTGTTCTTCCGGCCCGGTTTCCTCCGATGCCGCCCTGCCTATATCATCAACTCCGCCGCTGTCATCTTCGTCCTCAGTATTGCCGCTCATCAGCACTTCCCGTTTTCGTTTCCGCAGCTCATCTATTGCCATATTCCTGGCAATGGTCGCAAGGTACGCTTTGTGCCCTCCTCCCGGTTTGAATTTGTCCGCAGTATTCCAGATGCGCAAAAAGACTTCACTCGTGACATCCTCAGCTGTTTCCTTATGTCCCAGTACGCCGTATACTACCGAATACAGATACGCAAGGTATTCCTCGTATATCTCTCTTAATGCGTTTTTATCGCCCGCAGCTATGCGCTGCATGCATTGGGCAAACTGTTCTTCCTTCAAGACTTTTCCCCCGTAAAGCCCTTCTGATTATCAATACGGATGATACTCGATGTTTTTATGGGCTCGAAAAAAATATTTTTGACCCTGTCGGGTCTGACGATGTATAATTATATCACAAAAGGATCCTCTATGTCATCCTGAGTACAGCGAAGGATCCTTAAAGCTGAAAAGGAGCCGGCGAAATGGAAATCGAGCGCAAATTTCTCATATCTTCCCTGCCTGATGATCTGGAAAGCTATCCCTTTCATCTGATCGAGCAGGGTTACTTAAATACGGATCCCGTTGTCCGCGTCCGCAGACAGGATAATGAATTTTATCTCACGTATAAAGGCAAGGGCTTCCTTGCCCGCGAAGAATATAACCTTCCATTAAACCGCGAAGCTTATGAGCATCTCATAACAAAAGCCGACGGCAATATCATCTGCAAGAAGAGATATCTCATTCCCATTAAAGACAGCGATCTGACGATAGAGCTGGATGTGTTCGAAGGTGCCTTTGCCCCTCTTATCCTGGCCGAAGTGGAGTTCACTTCAATAGAAGAGGCGGAGAGCTTTACACCCCCCGCCTGGTTTAAAGAAGACGTTACAAATGACAGACATTACAGTAACTCTTATTTATCTTCCGTAGATCTTGCTGCGCAGCGTCCGTAGATCTCGCTGAGTCTTCGTATACGCGCTGCCAGCTTCTTATCAAAACATCCTTCCTTCATTCGCCAGTCCCAGTTACCGCCAAGAGTGGAAGGCGTGTTTATCCTTGCTTCGCTTCCGAGCTCCAGATAATCCTGCATGGGTATTATCGCGGTATCTGCCACACTTCCCAGTGCCAGTTTGATCAGTTCATATCCGATATTCTTTGCATTCTTTATACCAAGATATTCTTTGGTAAAATCCTGGTCCTTCTTTCTGAGATTCTTATACCATCCTATCGCGGTATCGTTATCATGAGTACCTGTATATACCACACAGTTCTTATCATAATTGTGAGGCAGATAATCATTATCCTCTGCACTGTCGAACGCAAATTCCAGTATCTTCATTCCCGGATAACCGGTACGTTTCACCAGGCGTTTTACACCTGCGGTAAGATATCCCAGATCCTCTGCGATGATATCTTTCTCTCCTAATTTTTCTTTCATCACCTTAAAGAGTTCGTAACCCGGTCCTTTTTCCCAGTGTCCGAATTCCGCAGTGGGATCTCCGAAAGGTATCGAATAGTATGCTTCGAATCCGCGGAAGTGATCGATACGCACCACATCATAAAGGTCAAAGCAGAACTTAAGTCTCTTTATCCACCAGTCAAATCCGGTCTCCGAATGTTTATCCCATCTGTATAAAGGATTTCCCCACAGCTGTCCCGTTGCCGAAAAATAATCGGGAGGGCATCCGGCTACCGCAATGGGAAAACCTTTCTCATCAAACTGGAAAAGTTCAGGATGCGACCAGCTGTCGGAACTGTCGTATGCAACATAGATAGGTATATCACCGATTATCTCGATACCGTTTTCGTTCGCATATTTTTTAAGTCTGCTCCACTGTTCAAAAAACAGGAACTGGATAAAACGGTAACATCCTGCTTCGCTTTTTATCTTCGGATCATTCTTTATCTTATCAAGCGCTTTCTTTTTATGCAGGCGCAGATCTTCATCCCAGAGTGAGTAACTTCTGCCCTTATACTTTTCTTTTATCGCCATGAAAAGCGCGTAATCTTCAAGCCAGAAAGAATTCTTTTTTACAAAGCTCTTATACTCTTTATCATTTTCGATACCGCTTTTCTTATATGCTTTTTTCAAAAGAGAAAAACGGTTGTTATAAACTTTTTCGTAATCTGTTTTTTCTTTGTTCTTTCCCCAGTCGATCGCTGCACATTCTTTTGCACTCAGCCATCCTCTGCTTATCAGTTCTTCAAGATCGATAAGATAAGGATTACCTGCGAAAGTAGAAAAAGACTGATACGGTGAATCTCCGTATCCGGTGGGACCCAAAGGAAGAACCTGCCAGTAGCTCTGTCCTGCCTCCTTCAGAAAATCAACAAACGCATATGCTTCTTTCGAAAAACATCCGATACCATGCTTTGATGATAACGCAGTAACGGGAAGCAATATGCCGCTCTTTCTTTTTTTATCTTTCATCTGTCCACACCTTCTGTTTTATTTTTTAAAAAGTGCCGAAACGTTATTGGTTCCGGCACTTACACATCACATTAAAACTGTTTCGAATTTTTTACTTCTTATCGGTTGTGCTCTTCTTTGCTGCAGGCTTCTTAGCGGTAGTAGCTTTCTTTGCTACGGGCTTCTTTGCTGCAGTTGCCTTCTTAGCGGTAGTAGCTTTCTTTGCTGCGGGCTTCTTTGCTGCAGTTGCCTTCTTTGCAGTAGTAGCCTTCTTTGCTACAGTCTTCTTTGCGGTTTCTTTCTTAGCAGTTGTAGCTTTCTTTGCTGCGGGCTTCTTTGCTGCAGTTGCCTTCTTTGCAGTAGTAGCCTTCTTTGCTACAGTCTTCTTTGCGGTTTCTTTCTTAGCGGTTGTAGCTTTCTTTGCTACGGGCTTCTTTGCTGCGGTAGTCTTCTTTGCAGTTTCCTTCTTAGCGGTTGCTGCCTTCTTTGCTACGGGCTTCTTTGCTGCAGTTTCTTTCTTTGCAGTAGTCTTCTTTGCTGCGGTTTCCTTCTTTGCAGTAGTAGCCTTCTTTGCAGTAGTCTTCTTTGCTGCAGTTTCTTTCTTAGCCGCGGGCTTCTTTGCTGCGGTCTTCTTTACTTCAGCTTTCTCGCTTGTTTTCTTTGTTGCTGCCATTTTTTACTCCTCCATTTAATTGCGTTGATGATATAATGTAGTTGATATATCTGTGCTACAGTGTACATTATTTATGTAAACATTACAAGAGTTTTCTTTGAATTTTCTTTGATTTTTCTTGATTTTAAAGGATTTTTTTTGACATTGAAAATTTTCATCTGCATTTTTTGAAAAATAAAAAAGCGTGAAAGCCCTGAAAACATTGGCTCTCACGCTTTATCATCATTATCAGTCGATTACGTTTTTAACTCCGACTATAGGCATGAAATCTATACTGCTTACTACACATCCCATTCTGCTGTTTGCTTCATGTACTATCTGTCCGTTACCGATGTACAATGCAACGTGTGAACATCCTCCGCCGTAACTGTAACAGATGATATCACCGGGCTGTGCTTCCGCAAGTGAAATACTTCTTCCTGCAGTCTGCAGCTGGCCTGAAGGTGTACGGCTTAAACTGTATCCGAAATCTCTGTATACGTAGCATGTAAATCCGGAACAATCGGTACCGCCTGCAAGTGACTGTCCTGCGGGAACATATCTGTTACCTACATACTGCATTGCGTAATCTATGATCGCCTGACGCAGCTCGGGATTTGTTGAATAATTTGATGCAGGTGCGGTAACTGCAAACGTTACATCTTCAACAACTGTCTGCTGTGCAGCATTCTTCTGTCTTTCTCTTTCTTCTTTCTTTTTCTTTTCTTCGAGTTCTTTCTTTTCTTCTTCGATCGATTTAGCGCTGATGAATTCTTCTTCTATTCCGACAAACTCTGCAGAAATGTATCCTGTCTTATCATCGGTATACTGAACTTTGTACCAGCCGTCTTCACTGTCTAATATTAAAACTTTTTCTCCTGTTGTAAGATAACCTAATCTCTCACCATCGATATCGGCTTCGTCTCTTACATTAAGAACGTTTACTTTTACAACTGCATATCTTATGATACTGTCTTCGATCGCATCTTCAACATCATCACCGTAAATGAAATACTGTGCTTTGATGTAACCTTCAACATTACCGCTGACAACATGAAACCATAAACCGTCTGCTTCTTCACATTCATCGAGGATCTCTGCAACGGATTTATCATACATCTTACCGACGACTTCGTAATTAACACCTGCGCCGCCGCGTACATTTATAAAATCGTAATCAACATCTGCGATCGCAAATTTTTCATACTCATTTACTTCTTCGTACTCTTCACGCAGACCGCCGTACTGGGGATCGTCCTCTAAAAGTTCATTGGAACTGATGCTCACATCACTTACGGTATCAGCAGCCGCATCCGTATCAACGGTAACTACCTGCTCATCTTTATAGATAACTTCTTCTGCTGCACCTGCAACGGGAAGAACTTCATCCGCTATACTTTCTTCTTCGTTCTTTGCATAAAGCATAAGGCCAATGCCGTCAGCAGCACCGCCAAGGAATTCTATTGTCTTTACCTGGTATGAAATCTCTTCCTTATCCTGAAGAGAATCGGATGAAACCGAAGAATCTTTATGAGCCTGAACAACACTTGAAAGGCAACTTGCTAATACTACCATTCCGACCGCAGGTATCGCAAATCTGTTGATACCTTTTATCAGCCTGCGCTCAAAGCGTGAGAGCTTTCGTGATCTGCTTCTGTTTAATCTGTTATTCTTCATAAAATCTCTCTTAACTGTGTTTAAAACAATTCCGTAAAACTCTGTAACAATTTCAAAACATTTGTAACATTTTTGTAACATTATACACCATTTAAGTTTAATTGCAAGCTTTTTTTTGCTTTTTCCGCCACATATGGTATAATACGCCTTGTTTGAACTATATATGGTTTACAATAATTACTGAAAGAGAGAACATCTTAATGCGCGGAAGGCATTTTTCCAGGCTGATAACACCATTTACCCTTATGCTTGCTTTACCTGCCTGCACCGGGACAAGCGGCGGCGCCACGGATATCACACCCGTGGAGCTCAATTTAACTTACGCCGGTGAAGAGACTGCTACGGTAATAGATCTTAACAATCTTCCGCCTGCAACTCCCACTCCCACTCCCGCTCCTTTACCCGAACGTGTTGATATAAGCCTTATGATGGTAGGCGACAACCTTCTTCACACAGGTATATTCATGACAGGTAAGCAGGATGACGGAAGCTGGAATTTTGATTTCGAATTTGAAGACATAAAAGAATTCCTGGATGCGGCAGATGTTTCCATTATAAATCAGGAGACTCCTTTCGGAGGCGATGACCGCGAATTCACCAGCTACCCCACTTTCAATTCACCTACAGCCGTGGGTGATGCGGAAGCCAAAGCAGGCTTCGATGTGGTACTTGGCGCGACCAACCACGCTTACGACCAGGGTTATTCAGGACTGATAAACTTTGCCGATTATTTCCGTAATAATCATCCCGAGATACTCTTATGCGGCATACACGGCAGTGAAGTAAACGGCGATGCCGATACATCTTCAGACGCCGCAGAGACCCGCGAGTTCGTAGGGCCTCCCACTCCCGAAGGCTGGCGCAACTTAAAAGATACAACGCCCCATCCTTCCACCAGCGTAAAGACCGATAATAACCGTATCTACTTATTAGATATAAAAGGATACACCATCGCATTCATAAATGCCACTTATTCCCACAACTGGGAAAGTGTTGCAGCTGACGCGATAGGCCATCTCGATTTCCTCTGCCCTTACGATCCCAATACCCGCAGGCTTACGATGACAGAGGTATCGCAGACCGTCCTTGATGATATCAGCGAAGCAGACAGCATCGCCGATGCGGTCGTGGTATGTCCTCACTGGGGTGTTGAGTACACCTTCCAGCCCATGCCTTACCAGACCACAATGGCCAAGCAGATGATAGATGCCGGTGCCGATGTTATCATCGGTGCGCATCCTCATGTCGTTGAACCCGTTGAATGGATCACCACGGATGCAGGCAATGAAGCCCTGGTATATTACTCACTCGGCAATTACACTTCCACCCAGGACTATCCGGAACGTGTATATGAAGCTATGGCGTGGGTACAGCTCTACGATGACGGCTACGGCCTTAAAGTAGATAAAGAGCGCAGCGGTGCGCTCTCTATGATCAATCATTATACCTATGGTCCCATGAGATTCGGACACATATATTTCCTTGAGGATTATTCACAGGAACTCTGTGATTCACACGGCCTCCTGCCCCGCACCGGAAGGCGTCTTAACATGAACGACCTTCAGAGCTGGGAACAGCAGCTGCTTGGAGACTACGCCCTGAAAAAAGCCGACGTGCTTGGCACTGACTGAGCCTGCCCCTTTTTTCCCTTCTGACGAAAACAGACGGAGGATGCAGGGTCATGGCTCAGATTCCGTCACTAAGCAGCTCTATGAAACTGCCCAGCTTTTTTATATTCCTTTCGGAACCGGTCGACATTCGGAATCCTTTCCTCATGTCTCCCTTGCTCAGCCGTCCGGGCTTCGCATTCCTGATCAATCAAGCAGTTTCCAGAGCTGCTAAGTTCCTCCATATTCGCCCTGATCCCTGCACCACTCCGCCTGTTTTCTGTTCAGTGAAACATCAAATAGCGGCAGGCTTCACATTGCCTTCGCACTATTAAATACTATCGCAGAAACATACAGGCGTGAATCACGGACCGCCTATGAAGGAGCCTAGAGGCTCTTGTAGCTGCTTATTATATCAGGGATTCGCCGCCCGGATGGCGGGCGAAAGGAAGACATGAGGCAGGGATGCCGAATGTCGACCGGTCCCGGACGGATCCATAGCCTTGAGCAGCTGCTTAGAGCCGCTTGGCGACGGAATCGAGCGTGTCCGTGATCATGTCTGTATGTTCTGCGATATGGAAAAATCGGGAAGGCAATGTGAAGTCCTGCCTTCGCCCTTATGATTATTTGCCTGCAATAACTTTGTAGCTGGTCATGCTGCTCTGTGTGAGCAGCTTACCATCCTCATTAGTCACGCGGACATCTATGAATAGGACTTTGCGGCCATCCTTAAGCACGTTGGCTTCCGCGTAAAGCGTGCCTCCAGTGACGGATGCTATGTGGCTTATCTGCCCGTTTAAGCCCACACAGAGTTCTTTATCGAAATCCTGATTAACAGCTACGGCTGCGGCCAGGTCGGCCAGCGTATAATATACGCCGCCCATGACATGACCGCTTCCATTAAGATGCTTTTCTTCTATTTTAAGGCTGACCTTTGCATACCCCGGAGCAACTTCTTCTATATAAGCTCCCATAAGTCCGCATGCGAAGTTGTCTTTAGCAAAGAATTCCCTTAACTCTTCTATGCTCTTCATGTATCAGCCCTTGTTCTCCTGAGCTACCAGCTGCTCAACACCGTAGCGCTTACGCAGCAGAGGTTTCTCTATCTTTCCGGTAGCATTTCTGGGAACATCCGCAAAGATGATCTTCCTGGGGCGCTTATACCTGGGCAGGCCCTGGCAGAATTCTTCTATCTCCTCCTCGGTACATGTCATGCCTTCTTTGATCTGTATGATCGCGCCTGCGATCTCGCCCTGACGCTTATCGGGAAGACCTATAACAGCTACATCGCTTATCTTTGAATGTCCGCGCAGGAAATCTTCTATCTGTACGGGATAAAGGTTCTCACCACCGGATACGATAACGTCTTTCTTTCTGTCTACCAGGAAGATGAACCCGTCTTCATCCTGCATAGCCACGTCACCGGTAAAGAGCCAGCCGTCTTTAAGTACTTCTGCCGTTGCTTCGGGATTTCTGTAATAGCATTCCATCACGCCGTTACCCTTAACGCAGAGCTCTCCTGCCTCTCCCTGTTTTACGGGCTCACCGTTATCATCAACTATCTTGCACTGCCAGCCGTAGCCGGGAACACCTATAGCACCTACCTTGTGGGTATTCTCTACACCCAGGTGTACACAGCCGGGTCCTATGGACTCGCTGAGGCCGTAGTTTGTATCATACTGGTGCTTCGGGAAGTATGCCATCCAGCGCTTGATAAGTGAAGGAGGAACAGGCTGTGCGCCTATGTGCATCAGTCTCCACTGGTCCAGCTCATAATCTTCTATGCGCAGTGCGCCGGAATCCAGTGCGTCCAGTATATCCTGTGCCCAGGGAACCAGCAGCCATACTATGGTGCAGTGCTCACGTGATACGGCATCGAATATATACTGGGGCTTGGTCCCCCTGAGCAGGACTGCCTTTGAGCCTGCCACCAGGCTGCCCATCCAGTGCATCTTTGCTCCTGTGTGATACAGAGGAGGTATGCAGAGGAAGCAGTCATCACGCCCTGTGGAATGATGATGCTGTTCCACTTCCGCAGCCGTCATAAGGCTTAAATGCTTATGCAGTATAGCTTTGGGGAATCCTGTGGTTCCCGATGAAAAATAGATAGCACCGTCATCATCATCCTTTACAACAATGTCGGGTTTTTCGGAGGAGCAGTCCGCAACCAGCTCGCGATAGCTCTCCGCGAAGGTAGGGCAGTTCTCACCGACATAAATGAGCAGTCTGTTCTTTGAAAGCTCATCAACTATTGACTCTATACGTCCGATAAACTCAGGACCGAAGAGGAGTACATCCACTTCCGCAAGTTCTGCACAGTACTGTATCTCATCAGCCGAATAGCGGAAGTTAAAAGGCACCGCAAGTGCACCGGTCTTTAATATACCCATGTATATGGGCAGCCACTCAAGACAGTTCATCATAAGGATAGCTACCTTATCACCTTTCTTGACCCCGCGGCTCATGAGCATGTTTGCCATGCGGTTAGCTTTCTCATCAAAGACCTTCCAGGTGATCTCGCGTCTGTAGGGCTGATCGTCTGTCTGCTGTATAAGTGAATACTCTTTCCAGCTGATCCTTCTGGTCTCCTTCTGTTCGGGATTGAGCTCTATGAGAGCCACCTCATCGCCATACTCCCTGTGATTGCGCTCTAAGTAATCTGTAATGGGCATTTATCCGGTCCTCCTGTTTTTTTATGCCTCATCGGCATTTTTTAATTTCCATACATCTTTATTGTACTGGCTTATGGTCCTGTCTGAAGAGAAGAAGCCTGCCTTAGCGATATTGGTAAGGCTCATCTTCATCCATTTATCCCTGTCTTCATAATCCGCAAGCATCTTATCTTTTACCTTAATATATTCTTCCAGATCCGCCAATGTCATGAACCAGTCTTTCTTAAGCAGTTCGTCGGAAAGACGCTTTAAGTTTGTCTTATGTCCGACTGCCAGTGCCTGCTTGCCCGTTATAAAGTCTACAGCTTCTTTGATAACGGGACTCTTCTTATAATAATCCTTCGAAACGTAATCAGCTGCTTCGTAGTGCTTTATAACGGTATCTGCATCCATACCGAATTCATAGATGTTTTCCGGGCCTACCAGCTCTCCTATCTCAACGTTGGCACCGTCGGCAGTACCAAGGGTCACCGCACCGTTCAGCATCATCTTCATATTTCCGGTACCGCTGGCTTCCTTGCTGGCAAGTGATATCTGCTCGGATATCTCTGCTGCGGGTATGAGTTTCTCCGCATATGTCACATTATAATTCTCAACCATCACCAGCTTCATATATTTATTAACGTCTGGATCATTGTTTATGATCTCCTGCATTACCAGAAGCAGATGGATGATATCCTTTGCGATAACATAGGCAGGTGCAGCCTTTGCACCGAAGATAAAGCTTATGGGTCTTACAGGCTTCTTTCCGGACTTTATCTCCAGATACTTATGAATGATATAAAGCGCATTCATCTGCTGGCGCTTATACTCATGCAGTCTCTTGATCTGCACATCAAATATGGAATCCGTATCAAGCTCAACGCCTTCGTGTTCCTTAACGAATGCTGCCAGCTGCTTCTTATTTTCCTGCTTGATGGCTTCAAGCTTTCTTAATACCCTAGTATCATCTTTATACTCAAGGAGTTTTTCCAGCTTATCCGCATCCTGCTTATATCCTGTTCCGATCAGCTCATCGAGATAAGCTGCCAGCGGTCTGTTGCAGGATAACAGCCAGCGGCGGAAAGTAATACCGTTGGTCTTGTTGTTGAACTTCTCCGGATATATCTTATAGAAGTGATTCAACTCGGTATTCTTAAGTATCTCCGTATGGATGGCTGCAACGCCGTTTACGGAGAAGCCGTAATGGATATCGATATGTGCCATATGCACTCTCTTATCCTTATCTATTATCTGTACCTTTTCGTCTTTATACTTCTTTCTGACACGCTTATCCAGCTCTTTGATGATAGGTACCAGCTGGGGCACTACCTTCTCAAGATATGCCAGCGGCCACTTCTCAAGCGCCTCCGCAAGTATGGTGTGATTGGTATAAGCGCAGGTCTTGCTCACCACATCGATAGCTTCATCCATAGTGAAAGCCTTATCGTTTACCATGATACGGATCAGCTCGGGTATTATCATGGTAGGGTGTGTATCGTTGATCTGTATGACTGCATGCTCATTGAGCTTCCTCAGATCATAATCATGGGACTTCATATCCGAAAGGATAAGCTGTGCAGCGTTACTTACCATGAAATACTGCTGGTAGATGCGCAGGAGATTACCTGCCTCATCAGAATCATCGGGATATAAAAACAGTGTCAGATTCTTCTCAATATCTTCCTTATCAAAATCAATGCCCTTCTTTACCAGGCCTTCATCAACACTCTCCAGATCAAAAAGATGAAGCTTGTTGATGCCGTTCTCATAACCTGCCACATCCAGATCATAGAGACGTGAGGTTACCTTCTTCTTTCCGAAGTTCACGGTGAAGGTAGTATCCGTCCTGTGAAGCCAGGACTCTTCCTCCATCCATTCGTTCTTCTCCGCATTCTGCAGATGATCCTTAAATACCTGCTTGAACAGTCCCAGGTGATAGCAGAGGCCTACGCCTTCTCCGGGCAGTCCAAGTGTCGAAATGGAATCTATAAAGCATGCAGCGAGACGGCCAAGTCCTCCGTTACCAAGTGACGGTTCGGGCTCCTCGTCCTCTACGCGGCTTATATCTTTTCCTTTGCTCTTCAGTATCTCTGCCACACGGTCATAGATACCCAGATTTATAAGATTATTGGAAAGCAGCTTTCCGATCAGGAATTCAGCTGAAATATAATACAGCTTCTTCTTTCCCTCAATACGGTCGGTAAACTGCATAAGAGACTTGGTATACTGCAATACGCACTCATAGCACTGCGCATCACTGCATTCGGAAAGACTCTTATTAAACCGGTCTCTTGCCAGTTCCTCTAAGCTTTCCTCCATTTTTTCCTCAAGCACCCTGCGCTGAAGGCTTCTTTCAAAACTCATCTTGACTCCCCTCGCTTTTCCTTCATTAATAAACGCTAATATATAAGTTTACCACAGGCACTGTAATTCTACAATCCCAGCTTATCCAGTTTTTTTATCAGCTTTTCCATCTTCTTTCGAAGTGACGGCGGGAACAATTCAAAAACCCCGCTGTCCTTTACCGCCCGTATTTCCTTTAGCTCATATGCAAAGCTTTTTAACTGCTCTTCCGGCGCTGACAGCAGGCATTCCAGGACCACATCGAAATATTCGGGGCCGAATTCCGTCATCCCCTCCCCTTCCGGGTCTCCCATATATATGCTGTCCGGCACATCCAAAATGGGGATGTACTCGTGCAGCCTGAGGCTTATGCCGCAGTTTTTGCACCAGCGCTTGAGCAGCACAAAAGTCCGCATATCCATAACGTTTATACGTACCGGACATCTCCCGTACTCCGTTATGGCTTCCATAAAAGCATCCAGCACCGCGTCCGTATGTTCTTCATAAAACACCACTGAAGCCACATCCACATAGCGGTCTTTTCCGTAGTCATAGGTCTTGAGCTTTGAAGGGAGGACATTTTCCCTTCCCAGGCCCAGATTCACAGTATTCCTGAGCCTGACCAGCCTGCAGGCCCATTCCCCCTTCTTAGGCATCTTTTTTATCTTCTTCTGGAGGATCTCATTGCAATTAGAGCCTGCAGGATATTTCATCTCCCCAAGCGCTTCTATATGTATACGGGATCTCTTATACTTTCCTTTATTATATTCAAGAAGCGGCATGTCGTAGGCCGAATTGGTCAGCGACGGGATGAACAGACGGAATTTGGCGCTGCCGTCCTTGGCAAGCCACATTGCCGCATCTATCGCCAGCTGCATTATCTTCTCATCTTCTTCCAGGCTCAGCTCCTCGCCGCTATGCCCGCAGCATAAGCGCCTGAACAGCGGATAAGCCCCGCTGCCTCCAAGCCTTATCCCGCATTCCCTTGCCACCCCGGAAGCCTCTTTTGCTTCCCGTTTGGGCAGCCTGTCCTTAAGAGTGAAAGTCAGTTCCACCCCTTCAAAGGAAGCCTCCAGATGGTTTGCCTCGTCAGCATCGGCCATGCTTTCCGATTCCATATCATAAAAACGCCTCACCAGATCCAGGACCTGCTCTCCGTAATACACTGCCAGCATCTTCTCGTCTGTCCCGCTCCTGGTCACCTGTACAAATACCGTATCCGCATCCGGTACTTTCAGCGCAAAGACCTGTTCCTCCATGAACACATCCCAGAGGCCGCTTTTTTTTGCTTCATATGCTTTTTTATATAACTCCGGATTCAATATAATAATCCCTTTCTAACTTAAATCAGCCAAAAAGGGATTATAACATCTGCATCTTTTGTTTACAAGCCTGTTCAGATCTCTATCACTGCCTTGAACATATCTCCGTCAACGATTATCTTAAGGCTTCCGCCCATTAATTCCATCAGGCTTCTGGCAATAGACAGCCCCAGACCGGAACCTTCGGTATTTCTTGAAGCATCGCCTCTTACAAAACGCTCCATCAGCTCGTCTCCGGATACCCCCAGCTCCGCTCTCGAAATGTTAAGTACGCTCAGTGTTGCCCTGGCACCTTCCCTCTTGGCTTCAACATATACACGTGTCCCGCTCATCGCATATTTCAAGACGTTATTAAAGAGGTTATCCATAACACGCCATAACAGATTATTGTCTGCCTTAACCGGCATGCTCTCATCCAGGTTTTTAGGCACAAGACTCAGCCCCGCCTGTTCAAACTTATCCTGGTATTCTCCCATAACCTGTCTGGCCATCATCGACAGATCAGTCTCCGAAAGCTCCACCTCCACTGCTCCGGAAGAAGCTTTAGATGCATCTATCAGATCCTGTATCAGCTTCTTGAGCCTGCCTGACTGCTTTGTAAGTATATCCAGATACTCTTTCTTCTCTTCTTCCGTCGTATCTTCGTTACCCAGCAGGTCAACATAGTTTATTATAGAAGTAAGCGGCGTCTTTATATCGTGTGATACGTTCGTTATAAGCTGGGTCTTAAGGTGCTCGCTCTTCATACGCTCGTCCACTGCCAGCTGTATACTGTTGCGCACACCGTTAAGATCCCTTGCAAACAGGCGGTAATCTGCAAACATACGTGTCTCGTCAACAGGCTCATCCAGCTTACCGGCCGCGATCCTTTTAGCCCCTTCCCGCAGTTTATAATATCCCCAGATCAGATAGAGCCCCAATGCTATGCATGCCATTCTTACGATAACGAAGAAGAATGCCAGTAATCTGGACCAGTCTTCGATCAGTGCGGCTTCTATCAGTGACTCAACAGCGATAAACGGTAATACTGCGATCACTATAACCGCGATGGGCACATGTTCCGCTATCCACATGGCGATCCTGCTTATCCATTTGCATGTAAAACCCTTGATGTGGTACAAAAGAGTGCTCTTCCATAAGGTCTTTGACTTGATACGGACTATATGTGTTCCTAAAAATCCCACAGCCATCCACAGCATGATAAAGAGTACGATGCAGCATAAACACGTCATCTCGCCAAAGCTCAGATAATCGTCCACATCTCTTGAGAAGTACTTGAGCATACTGTAAAAAATGTATACCAGTATGTATTCCGTACATCCTGCAACAAACCATACGATACCAAGTGGTGTGCGGTCCAATAAGGAAATATATATTCCTTCCTTATCCCTGCGGTAACCGGCGCTGACGCAATACAGTACCAGGAATAACAGAGAAGCTGCTGCCGTGATCACAGCATATATGCTGCCATAGGCATCCATATAGTAAAGACAGTACAGATATGATCTCAGATTCTTATCAGTATACATGCTGTCATAGTGTGACTCGGGATTCTCCGTTAATACCGGAGCCGTCTTATACAGCACATGAACATATAAGGGTGTCTCAAAATAGCTGTCCGTACGGCTGGTACCTATCCAGGGGAAGCTGTCATCCGACACTATCCTGTACGAACGCCATTCGGTATAGTAACTGGTTGAGAATACCCTGCCCGTTAAATGAGCGGTGTATCCGTCGTACCCCGGACTCTTATAAAAATACACATCCTCGTCATCTGTATTTATCTTCTCAAGGTTCTCATTCTCCGATACGATAACGGCGAAGTTTACATTTTTTAACTTGCCATAGTAATCCACCGATTCCTTCCAGCAATCCTTAAGCTTCCTGTATTCACCCTCCGGATCTTCCAGGACCATTTCCTTTGTGGTGTCATACCCCATGGTAAGCTCATTGGCCAGCATAGCCATATTATTGGCACTTATCCTGTCCATTGCCGTATAAAAAACCTGTTCATAGCTCATGCCGCGATAACCACCCATCCTTGCCAGCAACATGAGCATTGCTATGAATGCAAAGCCTGTAGCCGCTGCGGCGCACAATATGCCGCAGACCGTATGAAATAATCCGTTACGGACAAAACTGTTCTTTCCCTCTTTCATCTTTTCCTCCATCCGCGTGCGGCTTATGATCTGCCGCCCTCGATCTTATATCCTCTTCCCCAGATAACCTTAAGATACCGCGGTTTTGCCGGATCGATCTCTATCTTTTCACGCAGGCGCCTTATGTGCACCGCCACCGTATTCTCTGTACCGTACGGATCGTCACCCCAGACCTTTGTATATATCTCATGCGGTGAGAACACCCGTCCCGGTTCCTTTATCAAAAGCTTTAAGATCTCATATTCCGTCTTTGTGAGATTTACGATATCGCCGTCCACCCTTACTTCCTTGGCCGGATCGTCAAGGCTGATGCTGCCAATGGTTATCACATCCTTTTCCTGCGATATGCTGCCCAGCATCGTATAGCGCCTGAGTGACGATCTGACCCTGGCTGTTAATTCTGCCGGCAGGAAAGGCTTGGTTATATAGTCATCCGCCCCAAGGTTAAGTCCCAGTATCTTGTCGGTATCTTCAGACTTAGCCGTAAGGAAAATCACCGGAACATTCGAAAACTTACGTATTTCCGTAAGTGCTTCTATTCCGTCCATTTCCGGCATCATGATATCCATGAGTACCAGGCAGATGTCCTTTTCATTCTGCATAGCATCCAGCGCCTGTTTACCGTTATAAGCCTTTACCAGCTCGTAGCTCTCGGCTTTTAAGTAAATCTCAAGCGCGCGGACGATATCCTTTTCATCATCACAGATCAGTATCTTATACATTTTCAGTTACCTGCTTTCTTAAGAGCTCTTGATGCGTATTATAATATACCAGAAATTAAGAAAAAAGATGACAAAAGATTAAGATTTTATTACAAAAAGAGGACGCGGTTGGCGTCCCCTTGTCTTCACCGTGAATTGATTATCAGTTCCCTGCTGAAACGAAACAGCTTCTTCGCAAGCCTCATATCTTTTGAACGCTTTGAAGACGGGGCTATCTTACATTTATAGAAATACTCCCCTGTGATGTCTTTAACAGACTCATCAGATGCTAAAAATATCGCCGTACGTGCACCTTCCTCCGGAGTCTGGAAAAACGGCTTTAACAATCCCGTAACGGTCTTTCCGAATCCTGTTTCCCTGTCTATGCCTATATTGGTCGCCACCGCTCCCGGATGACAGCAGTTCACGGTAATGCCGCGGTCCTTTACGAGTCTTGCCAGTTCTCTTGTGAACAGCACATTCGCCAGCTTGCTCTGGCTGTATGCGGTGATGACATTAAAGTTCTTTGACAGATTTATATCATCGAAATGTATCTTTCCGGTCTTATGGGCTCCGGATGCAACATTTACGATACGTGAACCCTCTCCCATCTTTTTAAGGAGCAGCATAGTCAGCAGGAAATGCCCTATATGGTTTATGCCGAACTGCCGCTCCAGCCCCTCCTTCGTAAACTGCCTGTCAAGTGAGATAAAGCCGGCGTTATTGACCAGGATATCGATCCTGTCATACTCTGCC
>JAFYCS010000085.1 GCA_017539565.1 Lachnospiraceae bacterium | reverse complement strand
TATAGATGTTTCCACCTACCAGAATGATATAGACTGGGATAAGGTAGCAGCCTCCGGAGTAGAATTCGCTATAATCCGCTGCGGCTACCGCGGTTCCACCATAGGCGGACTTATCGAGGATTCGAAGTTCAAGCAGAACATAGAAGGAGCCACAAGGGCAGGTGTCAAGGTGGGAGTGTACTTTTTCACCCAGGCCATAAATGAGATTGAGGCCGTAGAGGAAGCTTCCATGGTGGTAATGCTCTGCAGGGACTACCATCTGGATTATCCCGTATTCATAGATGTGGAAGGCGCCGGCGGAAACGGCAGGGCCGACGGTCTTGACAAAAAGACCCGCACGGAAGTGGTAAAAGCTTTCTGCAAGACCATAGAAAGCGAAGGCTTATACGCCGGAGTATATTCAGGCAGATGGTGGTACTACAACAAGCTCAACGATGAGGATCTGCAGGACTTTGTACACTGGCTGGCGGAGTACCGTTCTGATCCCTTATATACAGGGCGTTTCAGTATATGGCAGTACACCTCCGACGGACATATAGACGGTATTGATACAAGAGTGGATCTGGATCTTATCTGGCAGAATTGAGATCATCAGGATGTGATCCTGAGCGAAGCGAATAAGTGAGACAGGAAATCTTTGATTTCCGTAGTCGAACTTATGCCGTAGCTGGATCTTTATAGAAGTACATGAATCAAAGCACGAAAGGAGTTATAGATATAAATGGGCAAGATAACCGTAGAAACATGCGACATAGAAGGTCTTAAAGTGATCACCCCCGCTGTGCACGGAGATGCAAGGGGATATTTCATGGAGACTTATCAGTATAATGATTTTAAGGAAGCAGGTATAGACAAGGTATTCGTACAGGATAACCAGTCATCCTCTACAAAGGGTGTGCTCAGAGGCCTGCACTTTCAGATAAACCATCCCCAGGCAAAGCTGGTACGCGTTATCCGCGGTGAAGTGTTTGACGTGGCAGTGGATCTGCGTGAGGGATCGGAAACCTTCGGCAAATGGCACGGAGAGATCCTCTCCGAGGAGAACAAGAAACAGTTCTTCGTACCCGAAGGCTTTGCACACGGCTTTCTGGTACTTTCCGATTATGCGGAGTTCTGCTATAAATGCAGCGATTTCTATCATCCCGGTGATGAAGGCGGACTCTGCTATAACGATCCCGATATAGGGATCGACTGGCCTATCCCCGAGGGCATGGAGCTCAATATCATCGAGCGTGACAGAAACTGGGGAGGCATAAAGGATTATCGCAAATGAACCATGCTCCCGATAAAAGCAGACTGATATGGAAGCTGGCTAAGAACGACTTTAAAACGCGTTATGCCGGATCGTATCTGGGTGTGATCTGGGCCCTGGTACAGCCGGTGGTGACTGTGGTTCTTTATTATTTTGTTTTTGAAAAGGTCTTTGATAACCGTGCCCAGCGCCTTGCCAGCGGTATAGATACACCGTATGTATTATGGCTCACTGCGGGACTGGTGCCCTGGTTCTACTTTAACGAGACTGTGATGCAGGGCATGCAGGCATTTATCCAGTATCATTATCTGGTGAAAAAGGTGGTATTTGAGATAAAGCTCCTGCCGGTTGTTAAAATGATCGGAGCCAGCTTTGTCCATCTGTTCTTTATGCTGGTACTGGTAGTGATGTATTTCCTTTACGGCATGAAGCCGGATATCCATATGATACAGCTGCCTTATTACAGCCTGTGCATGTTTGTTCTGGTACTTGGTTTCAGCTATTTGAGTTCATCAGTAGTGATCTTTTTCAGGGACCTGAACCAGATAATAAACATACTGCTGCAGATAGGCATGTGGGCAACCCCCATACTCTGGGATATATCGTTCCTCAAGGGAGACTGGGAGCCCTTACGTATACTTTTTAAGTTAAATCCTGTCTATTACATAGTGAACGGATACAGAAGTGCATTGTTCGAAGGCAGATGGTTCTGGCAGGAAGGCTGGCTCAATCTGTACTTCTGGGCATTTACGGCAGTGATGTTTTTAATAGGAAGCAGTGTTTATAAGAATCTCAAACCGCATTTTGCGGATGTACTGTAACGGAAACGGTAAACAGAGTCAGGAAGCTGCGGACTCTGTTTGACGATATGATAAATGGAAACTGTAATAGAAGTTAAAAATCTGTGCAAGACCTACCGTCTTTATGAGAAGAATTCCGACCGTGTACGGGAGGCACTTCATCTGACCAGACGGCCCAGGCATAAGGATCATCACGCCTTAAGCGACGTGAGTTTTTCTGTGTCTAAAGGGGAAACGGTAGGACTTATAGGTACCAACGGTTCCGGTAAATCCACGATACTCAAGATTATCACAGGGGTGCTGACACCCACCGCCGGAGAGGTTAAGGTTAACGGCCGTATCTCCGCGCTGCTGGAACTGGGAGCAGGATTTAATAATGAATATACGGGCCTTGAGAATATCTATCTTAACGGTACGATGACAGGCTTCTCTGAAAAGGAGATAGATGAACGTCTTCAGGATATACTGGATTTTGCGGATATAGGAGACTTTGTCCATCAGCCGGTAAAGACTTATTCTTCGGGGATGTTCGTGCGCCTGGCTTTTGCGCTGGCCATAAACATCGATCCCGAGATACTTATAGTGGATGAGGCTCTTTCCGTGGGTGACGTGTTTTTCCAGGCGAAGTGTTACCGCAAGTTTGAAGAGTTCAAAGCCCAGGGCCGTACCATAATTTTTGTAAGCCATGATATGTCCAGCATAGCAAAATACTGCGACAGGGTCATACTCCTGGAAAAGGGAAAGAAGCTGGGGGAAGGAAAGCCCAAACAGATGCTGGATGTTTACAAGCAGGTACTGGTGGGTCAGTACAATGCAGATGACAGCATCAATACCGGAAGTGATATGGCGCCGGGTGAGAATACCGAAGCGCTGGAATACGGTTCAGGTAAGGCGGAGATAGAGGAAGTATATGTATGTGACAACAAAGGTACCCGTACCAATGCCCTGATCAAGGGAGATGAGTGCAGCATACATATGATAGTGAAGATCAAAGAGGATGTGCCCGCACCCATTTTTGCATTTACCTTTAAGGATGTGAAGGGTACTGACATCACCGGCACCAACACGATGTTTGAAAAGTCCTATTTATCGGACGCTAAAGCCGGTGAGAGAAAAGAGATAATATTTAAACAGAAGGTAGACCTGCAGGGAGGGGAGTATCTGCTCTCTTTCGGTGTTACCGGTTACGAGAATGAAGAGTTTACGGTATATCACAGACTGTATGATGCACTGCATGTCAGCGTGATATCGGAAAAGAATACCGTAGGCTTTTACGATATGAATTCGAAGATAGAGATAAAGGATCTATGAACAACAGCGAAAGTACAGAGTACATAGGAAAAGTGGCTCTCGATCTGTCAAAGTACAGCGGAAAAGACCTGTACTGTGACGGAGAGGTGGAAGATGAGCTTCTTGAAATAGTTAAGACGCATAAGCAGGAGGAGTATCCTTCTGTTATAGCTAAGCGTCTTCAGTGGCCCATTCTGTACCATTTATCGGATCTGCGCGAGAATATTGTCAGCTGGCTGCGTTTAAAGCCCGGTGCAAAGATACTTGAAATAGGGGCCGGATGCGGAGCCATAAGCGGTGCACTGCTTAAAAAAGCAGGCAGGTTAGACTGTGTGGAGCTTTCAAAAAAGCGCAGCCTTATCAATGCATACAGACATCAGGATGCGGAAAACATGTGCATCCACGTGGGTAATTTTGAAGATATAGAACCGGAGCTGGATACGGATTACGATGCGGTATTCCTGATCGGTGTATTTGAATATGCCGCCAGCTATATACATGATGAGGATCCTTACGGCAGCTTTTTAAAGATAATCAGAAAGCATGCCCGAAAAGATGGCATAGTCGTGATCGCCATTGAAAACCGTCTGGGGATGAAGTATTTCGGCGGGGCACGTGAGGATCACCTGGGAGAGTTCTTTAAAGGTATAGAGGATTATCCGGACGGCGGAGTCGTAAGGACTTTCTCAAGACCTGCTCTTGAGAAGCTGCTGAAAGCTGAAGGGGTAGAGGATTATCACTTCTATTATCCTTACCCGGATTATAAGTTTATGATGAGTCTCTATTCCGATGAGCGCCTGCCCAGGGAAGGAGAACTCAATACCAATAAGCTTAAACTCGACCGTGACAGGATGGAACTCTTTGATGAGGGTAAGGCTTATGATTCGCTGCTGCGCGACGGACTCTTCCCTGTATTCTCCAATTCATACCTGCTGGTACTGGGGGCCGGGCCGGATGTGGTATACAGCAAGTATTCAAATGACAGGGATGATATCTATTCCATAAGGACGGATATGGTAAAACGTGCGGAAGGCGTATGTGTGGAGAAATACCCTGCAAAGCCCGAAGCCAAAGAACATATACAGAAGATAAGCAGCTTATATAAGGTGCTTTCCGAAAAGTTTAAAGAAAGCGGCTTAAAGATCTGTCCCGTATCACCCACCGAAGATAATGAGGGTATCAGATTCCCCTTTATCGAAGGGACTACAATGGATGAACTTTTAAGCCGTGCAGTCAGAAAGAATGATGATGATAAGATAAAGGAACTCCTGACCGCATATGGGCAGTTCCAGAGGGAAAACTGCAAGGGTACTATCAGCGATCCGGATATGCAGCTTTCAAATCTTATTTACGGCAATGGCGGCTGGACCCTTATCGATTATGAGTGGGCCGGCGAAGAAAGAGGCGAGCTTATCTACAATACCGTAAGAGGGATATATCTCTTTAAGGAGTATAACGCCTGCGGTGATATGCTTGATATCGACAAAGTCAGGGATGCCATACCTTACTTCCCCGACAGTTTTGATATGCAGCTTTTGTGGAAGACGGAGCGTGAGTTCCAGAAGAGTGTTACAGGCAGCAGGCATGCCCTCGGTGAGTTGAACGAGCTCCTTGGCAACGGCGTGATCAATGTAATAAAAGAAGATACACATACCGATGAAGGGGAGACAGCACCCGAAGTCCGTGCCAAGAGCAAGTTTAAGCAGAAGCTTCAGGCGGGATGGCATGACAAAGCCATAGATGATTATTTTAAGGAACTTGAGAAGCAGAAGGATCCCTATCCTTACAAGCCCGGTGCCACCACCGAGGTAAGGATAAGAAAGCTGGGAAGGCGCTGTACGCTGATACCTTATTCGGAAGCATGCTTCGATAACCTTAAGGGTGCCGGGGAATTCGTGGTATTTGCGGCAGACGGCGGAAAGCTGGAACTGGATGCTGCGGGTATAATAGAGACGAGATTTGACCGTAATCCGGAATGCAGCTGGCTGTATGCGGATGAAGATGTACTGTGCAGGGACGGTTTCTGCCGTTATCCGTACTATAAACCGGACTGGTCTGTAGATACACTGCTCTCATATTTTTACATAGGCGGCCTGTTTGCGGTGCGACGTGATGCCATAGCTATGGCCATCACTAAGATACAGGAAGATGTATTGAAGGAAAAAGGCAGCATGTTCATCTATGCCCTGTGTATATGGCTCGCAAATAACGGAGCTCCGGTACATATCAATGCAAAACCGCTGTTCCATGAAGTGTATGAGAGCATTGATAATGTGGGAAACATGATGATCGCCGATCCCTTATGGGCAGGTGATGAATTCTCAAACATAAAGGGATCCTTCTTTACGCATTACAGGATAGAAGGCAGACATGCGAAGGAAGACGACGGCTGCATCTATCCGGTATATATACAGAATGATGCGAAGGTCAGCATTATAATACCGACCAAGGATCATCCGGAGATGTTTAAGAACTGTGTGCATTCCATAAGGGAGCTCAGCACCTATAAGAATCCGGAGATAATAGCTATAGACAACGGCTCCGTGGGCCTTAACAAGGAAAGATATGAGAAGCTCACGGCAGAATATGATGTGCGTTATCTGTACAATAAAAGGGACTTTAATTTTGCGGCTATGTGTAACACCGGTGCGAAGGAAGCAAAGGGCAACGTACTGATATTCTTAAATGACGATACACAGGTGCTCTGTCCCGAATGGATAGAGCGTATGGCGGGACACGCGATGATACCCGGGATAGGTGCGGTGGGATGTAAGCTGCTCTATCCGGGAGACGATCGGAAGATCCAGCACTGCGGGGTTTCAAACATAGGCGGAGGCCCTATACACAGACTGCAGGGACTGAGTGATGCTTATTCCTATGACAGGGGACGTAACAGGGGAGTACGTAATGTACTGGCGGTGACCGCTGCCTGCCTGGCCATAACAAGAGAGAACTTTGATACCATGGGCGGTTTTTATGAAGGACTGCCTGTGGCATATAATGATGTAGATCTGTGCATGCGCCTGCATAAGGCAGGTCTGCGCAATGTCATCCGCAACGATGTCAGGCTGATACATTATGAGTCGGCTTCCCGCGGGGATGACAGGGATGATGAGGAAAAGATAAAGAGGCTTCATGCAGAGCTCCTTAAGCTTTATGAGCGTAACCCGGATTACATAGCATATGATCCTTATGAGCACGAGCGCTTAAGCGATGAGAGTAATGTATACGAAGAGGCGCGCCCCTGTGAGAGGAAGAAGATACCGGTTACGACCCAGCTTCAGCTGATAAAGGATAAAAAATCCTTTGCACCGGTGAACGAAGCGCTTATAATAAAGATCGATGAAATGGAAAAAGAGCCCGGCGCGGATGTGATAGGCATAGACCTGCATGTTCATGTACGTGACTGGGATAATGCGGATTATCACTATTACGCTTATCTGGAAGGCGGCGGCAGGAAGTTTGTGCTGCCTGTCAAACGGCGCTACAGGGCCGATGTGGAGAGGACATACAGATATCAGACTAACGTGGCACTGTCGGGGCTTACGGCACGCATCGCAAAAGATGCACTGCCTGCAGGAGAGTACAGCCTGTGGGTTGAGGCG
Source organism: Lachnospiraceae bacterium (assembly GCA_017539565.1). Classification (GTDB taxonomy): domain Bacteria; phylum Bacillota; class Clostridia; order Lachnospirales; family Lachnospiraceae; genus NK4A136. The sequence goes on along the minus strand of JAFYCS010000085.1, from coordinate 72,238 downwards.
CGAAGCAGGATATCAAGACAGAGGCTTTTCAATAAAGCGAAACAGACACTTAAGGTGGATTGAGTTTGAAAGAGTGGGAAGTACAGGCAAAAAAAGAATATGATGAAGAGATAAACCGGCAGCTTTATCCATACAGGCAGTGGTTAAAGGACAATGAGAAACTGGCTGCAGGCGACCTTAAGCTGATGGAGCATTTTGCCCTTCTCTACTACGAAAAAGGTATACCTGAATACCTTCCGGATAAAGAGTTTATCATCTTCCATAAGGAATACGGCAAGGTTTCGGGAGCTGCCATGGCCAGGATGCTCGAAGTCTTTACTGAAGACCCTGAGGTTGATATCATCTACGGCGACGAAGATGTGGAGTGGGCAAAAGCAGAACGGCGCAATCCCTGGTTTAAACCCGACTGGTCACCGGATACCTATGAGTCGCTTCCGTATTTCGGAAGTCTGGTTGCCGTACGTAAGAGCCTGCTTGAGAAAAAGATGAAAGAGATACCTGTTCTTAATGATATGGACGGGGTTCTGGAATTCCTGGTAAAGTATACCAGGCCTTATCATCTGGACATGATAGTATATACCGGTACCACTGAAGTTGCGGAAAAGGAAGTAAAACATATCGTTCCCGATTTCCCCGATGATCCGGTTAAGGTTTCGGTGATAATCCCTTCAAAGGATCATCCCGATCTGCTGGGACGCTGTATAATAGGTCTTACCAGTCTTACGGATTACCGTGAAATGGAGATAATCGTAATAGATAACGGCTCCTCCGAAGAAAACCGCGAGCAGTACGAATCCTTAAAAGATATATATGGTTTTGAATATTATTATGAACCCATGCAGTTTAACTTCTCACGCATGTGCAATATCGGTGCACTGCGCTCATCCGGTGAGGTCCTGCTGTTCTTAAACGATGATACGGAAGTACTGGGACGTGACTGGATGTGGATACTGGCGTCTGTTACAATGCAGCCTCATGTGGGGGCCGTTGGTGCAAAGCTTTATTATCCTCATGAAAGTGACGAGATACCGCGCATCCAGCATGACGGTATAACGAATACGATACTGGGACCCGTGCATAAGATGGGCGGTTTCAGGGATACCGGAAGCATATACCACGGACAGAATCTCTGCGACAGGGATGTCATCGCCGTAACAGGAGCGTGTCTTGCGGTAGAGAAAAAGAAGTTCAATGCCGTAGGTGGCTTTTTCGAAGAACTGATAGTGGCTTATAATGATGTGGATCTGTGCTTCTCACTCTATGAGAAGGGCTGGATGAACGTATTAAGGAACGATGTGCGTCTGATCCATCATGAATCGGTAAGCCGCGGTACGGATGAGAGCTATGAGAGAAAACAGCGCAGGATGCAGGAGTGGCTTGAGCTGTACAAGCGTCATCCCGGACTTTACGGCCGTGATCCCTTCTATAACAAAAACCTGGTGCAGACCAGGCTGGATGTGGATTACAGCATCAACAGTCCATGCGAATATGAAAAGAATGGTGCGGTATCTGCCCTTAAGATAAGCGATATACCTGTCGAGAGTACGGGAGGCCCCCTGCAGCGCAGGCTGGGACTTGATATCAATCCGCAGTACTGTATAGATTCGGCAGAGATGCTGTATGAATTTGATGAGAGCGGCGATTATTCCAGACAGTGGGTGATAGAAGGCTGGATGGCACCCATAAAGCAGCCCCTGTGGCAGTATGACAGGAAACTCATACTTATAAGCGCTGATAAAGAAGCATATATAGCGGATGTATTTTCCAAATACCGCCCGGATGTAAAACCTGTATTGGCGCAGCAGCCCGGAGCCGAAATGTCAGGTTTTGTGGTGAGGCTGCAGGCGGATGACATAGAAGACGGTGAATACAGGCTTGGAATGTATTTTATTTCGAAAAAGAATTCAAAGCCTTTTGTGAGGTATACAAATACTTATGTGCAGCTGGCAAAGGATGTTTATCCCAGACTGCGCAGGGAAGAAGTATCATAAAGACTACGGATGAGTGACGATAACAAGACTACAGATATAAAAATAGAAGAGCTGGAGAAAGAACTGGACGAGCAGCGTTATCAGAATCTGCAGCTGGCCACCAGGCTTTCGGAGGCACTGGCTCTGGCGGAAGACAAGCAGCGCCAGATAGACCGTATCAAGAACAGTACCGCCTGGAAGATGTCGAAGCCCCTGCGTGTATGCATGCACTGGGCTATACGTCAGAAGAACAGGGTAAAGAATCTTGGCGGACCCAGGGGCATAGCCAGGAAGTTAAAGAGCAAGAGTATCGAGAAAAAAGCCAGGGCGCAGCACGGTACAGCCAGTTTTCCGAATGCGGAAGAGGCAGCGGCACAGAGAGCGCGTAAGTTTGATAAGGACGTGACCTTCTCCATATTGGTACCGCTGTATAATACTCCGAAGGATTTCCTTAAGGATACTATAGATGCGGTCATAGCGCAGACATATGAGAAATGGGAACTGTGCCTTGCCGACGGATCCGATGACGCACATGCATATGTGGGTGAATACTGCAGGGAAGCTGCAGCAAAGGACAGCCGCATCAGGTATAAAAAGCTTGAAAAGAACGAAGGCATATCCGGTAATACAAACGAATGCCTCAAAATGGCTACAGGGAATTTTATCGGACTCTATGATCATGACGATATCCTGCATCCCGCGGCGCTTTATTACTACATGGAAGCCATATGCGATGAGGATGCGGACTATATCTATTGCGACGAGACCACCTTCCACGGTAACAGTGTCGATAATATGATAACCCTGCACTTTAAGCCGGATTATTCTCCGGATAATCTGCGGGCGAACAATTATATCTGTCACTTCAGTGTTTTCAAACGCAGCCTGCTTGAAGGTACGGAATTATTTCGCAGCCAGTTTGACGGAAGCCAGGATCATGACATGATACTCAGGCTCACCACGGCGGCGGAGCATATCGTGCATATCCCCAGGATACTTTATTACTGGCGTTCCCATAAGGGCAGCGTTGCTGCGGATATCAGCGCAAAGGAATACGCTATCGATGCAGCCAAAGGCGCAGTGGCGGATCACTTAAGAAAGTGCGGTTACGATAACTTCCGTATCGAATCAACAAGGGCTTTTGAGACCATCTTCCGTATACATTATCCGCTGCTCAGATCAGCAAAGGTATCGATACTGATACCCAACTGTGAGCAGAAGGATGTACTCAAGCGATGCATAGATTCGATAATAGAAAAGACGACATATAATGATTACGAGATAATCGTAATAGAGAATAACTCCCGCAGTCCGGAGATCTTTGCATATTATGATGAATTAAAGAGTCATCCGAAGATCAGGGTAATTGAATACAAGGGAGAGTTTAATTATTCAAAGGTAAACAACTTCGGTGCAAAGCAGGCAACAGGTGATTATCTGTTGCTGCTCAACAACGACACGGAAGTGATAACCTTAAACTGGCTTGAAGAACTGCTCATGTACGCGGAGCGTGATGACGTGGGAGCAGTGGGAGCAAAGCTTTATTATCCCGATAAGACGATACAGCATGCGGGCATAGTACTTAAGCTTGGAGCGCACCGCACAGCCGGGCACAGTCATTACAGGGTCAATTACGAGAACCTGGGTTACATGGGACGTTTGTGCTACGCCCAGAATGTATCCGCAGTAACAGGTGCCTGCCTTATGGTAAAGAAGAGCCTTTATGAAGAAGCCGGCGGGCTGGATGAAGATTTCCGTGTGGCCCTTAATGATGTGGACTTCTGCTTAAAGCTCCGTGAGAAAGGCTATCTGAATATCTGGACACCTTTCTGCGAGCTGTATCATTATGAATCCGCATCCCGCGGAACGGATCTTTCAGGTCCCGGAGCGGAACGTTACGAGAGTGAATGCGAGCATTTCCGCAGCAAGTGGAAGGAAGTGCTCGATAAGGGTGATCCCTATTATAATGTTAATTTCTCACTGGACAGAAGTGACTATTCTTTACGGATAGACAATGCCGGATAGGAGGAAAACCAATGAGCGATATGTTTGATGTCTTATCATCCATGAAGGGCAGCGACTATACCCTTGAGGAGATAGAAAAAGCCGAAAAGATGATGAAGAAGAACGGCGGATCACTGTCCGATAATCTGGTCAAGCTGACCGGACGTTCCGCTACGCCCAAGCCCTATTTTTCTCCTTCTAATTCTTCCAATATAATGGATCTTCTGAATAAGCAGGTTCAGGATGTTAGCAGGATGACCCAGAGCCTTCAGGGCAACAACAAGGCGGCACAGCAGAGCATGGATTCCATGAACAGTGCCCTGATGCAGAACTCCGCCATGCTGGATCAGCAGCTTAAGGAGCTCAATGATAATCTGGCAAAAGATTTCGGTGTCGGTGAAGGAGCAGCCGCTTCTGCGGCAACGGTGTCAACGGCAGCAACGGCACAGACTGCAGCCGCATCCGCTGTTGTCAGTGAAAAGCCCGTAGTCATAAGCGGTGAAGAAGCACTGGATGCTTTCAGCGGAGTACAGGAAGCGGTTGAGGAAAAAGTCTTCGGCCAGAGCGAATATATAAAGAAGCTGGTAATAGCCTTTAAGCGTCCTTTCGTAATGCCTCCCGAAGGTTCGAAGGCGCTCAATTCCGTATTTATAAGCGGTAAGGATGATACGGGCAGACACTACGGCCTGTTAACCCTGGCTCAGATAATGAAGGACAGAAAGCTCATCGGCAGCAGCGATATAACCGTTGTGGATCTGGGACTCTACACGGATGCGTCGATGGAGAAGATATTCCTGCAGGATATGTATTCCGCTCTTTCGGGAAGCAGCAATATCATACTATTCGAGCGTTTTGAAAACTGCCATCCCTCATTTTTAGGACATATCAGCGATCTGGTAACAGCCGGCAGCTTTAAGCTTTCCGAACGTTATGTGCTGCAGAACGGACAGCTGGTCAACGTTCAGAATTCCCTGGCCAGTGCGGCAGTCAGCGCATTTGAGGCAAAGAACAAATATCTTGTTTTCATAACCGAAAAGTCTCTTGATAAAGCAGCAGGCATTATGGGTGCGCCCTTTATCGACGGACTGGGAGATATATGCGTAACGAAGGAGCTTGATGAGGAAGCCATAAGAAAGGTTGCACAGCGCGACCAGGCGGAGCTCCCGGAGAAGGCAGAGAAGCAGTGCTATTTTAAGATAAGCTTTGATGACAGCTTCCTTGATATAGCGGTGAGCCATTCCGAAAAGCAGGCTGGCCTTAAAGGTGTACAGGCATTTTATGAGAGCGTTTTAAAGGCGCTGGCCCAGGCAAGACTGGAAGGCGATTACGAAAAGGGAGCAGAGCTTAAGCTCTTTGTGGAAGACGGAAAGATATATGCGATGCACGGTGAGGAACGTATCGACATGTCTGCATTGCTTCCTTCCGCATATAAGGGAGAGGCAGAAGAGATACGCAAGGAGCTGGATGCTATCGTGGGTCTTACCGAGATCAAGGAATATGTGCTGGGTCTGGAGGAATACTACAAGGTACAGCAGCGCCGTGCGGAAGCAGGCTTAAAGACGGCAGAGCTTTCCAAGCATATGATATTCACCGGCAGCCCCGGTACCGGAAAGACCACCATAGCCCGTATCATAAGCAAGTATCTCAAATCCATCGGAGTACTCTCCGGCGGACAGCTCATAGAAGTTTCCCGTGCAGATCTGGTAGGACGTTTTGTGGGACATACCGCTCCCCTTACCAATAAGGTTATCAGTTCTGCTATCGGCGGTGTGCTCTTTATAGATGAGGCATACAGCTTATACCGCGGCAAGGACGATTCCTTCGGTCTTGAAGCTATCGATACCCTGGTAAAGGGCATAGAGGATAACCGTGAGAACCTGATAGTGATACTGGCAGGTTATTCAAATGAGATGCAGGAGTTCTTAACGTCAAACTCCGGTCTCAAGAGCCGTTTCCCCAATGTGATCAACTTCCCGGATTATACCGGTGAGGAACTGTTAAAGATAGCAAGAAGCATTGCAAAGAGCAAAGGCTACACCATAGATGAAGGTGCGGATGCCGCACTCACCATGTACTTCAACGGCGTACAGATGACCCGTGCCGCAGATGCAGGTAACGGACGTCTGGCCCGCAATATGGTAGAGGAAGCCATACTCAATCAGTCCAAACGTCTCGTTGCTGAGCCCGATGCGGATATGTCCGCACTTATGCTGGGTGACTTCGATATGTCAGACGGTACGGAGTGAGCGTAACAGCCTGTCACACTGAACGCCCTATGTGTCATCCTGAGCGAAGCGAAGGATCTTTTCTTCCGCCGTTATGACAAAAAATGAACTTTAAAATGCAAAAAAATAATCAGCATCATCCCTTTAAGCTTGTTATAGTATAATAAGCATAACAACTAAAAGGGATGAGGCTATGGACGTTTTAAAATTCGGATTCAAGTACTGGAAGAGGAATCTTCCCCTTTCTATTCTGGCCAAGCTCATAAGTCTGCTGGCTTTGAGCGCGGATCTTACATTACCGCTGATATCAGCAATGTTCATTAACTGCTGTCTTAAATCGGACAGCATTGATAAGGACAGTCCGTTGTACTTTCTGGTGGACGGACGTTTCGGAGAGATACACAGCATGCAGCTTTTTCTAAGCCTTGCTGCCATCTTTCTGGGACTTCTGCTTGCCAAGCTGGGGCTGGTCTATATACGTAACCTGATAAACCAGCATCTGGGACTCAATCTTGAGAGTGATCTGCGTTATGCCACTTTCGATAAGCTAATGCAGCTGGACAGCGAGACGGTATCGAAATACAATACCGGTGAGCTATTAACCACCATCAATTCCGATACCATCATGTTCAAGGAACTGTTCTGCCGTATCATTCCCAATACCTTTGACAGTATCTTTGTACTGACGGCATCCATTATCATTCTTGCCAATATAAACATAAGCCTTCTCTGGATCCCCCTGATCCTTACCCCCGTATTCGCGGTGGCGCTGCTGCGTTTCCGTAAAAAAGCAAAACAGAACTTCATGAATATCAGAAGTTCCAATGCAAAGATGAGCCTTACCGTTTCCGAAAATGTAAGTGCGGTACGTCTGATAAGGGCATTTACGAACGAAGAAGTTGAAAAGAAGAAGTTCAATGAGACCAATGATGCACTTAAGGATGCATATCTTAAGCAGGTAGCATTGTCCGCACGTTTTGAGGCGGCGTTCTCGATAATCCGCCAGGTGGCTTATATCGGAAGCATAGCCGTCAGCGCGGTACTGGTAATGCAGGGAAAGCTGCTCATCGGTTATCTGGTATCCGCGACGGAATACGTAAACCGTATAATGAACTATGTCACACTGATCAATAACACTATCTTCCAGATGCAGCAGCAGCTGGTTTCCGGACAGAAGATGAAGAAGTTTATGGATACGGAGAGCCGTATCCCCGACGGCAGCGACGAAGTGCCCGCTTCCGAAGGGATAGATATCAGCATACGCAACGCCTCCATGGTGCTGGATGAGAGACAGATGCTCACGGATATAAATGTGGAGATCCCTATGGGTAAGCATATCGGTATAGTGGGCGGTACAGGCAGCGGCAAGAGTCTGTTACTGGAATCCCTTATACGTATACATGACATGACCTCCGGCAGCATAGAGCTTAACGGGCATGATATTCGTGAATATACCCTGGAATCCCTGAGGGATAAGTTCTCTTACGTTTTCCAGGACGTATTCCTGTTCTCAAATACCATAGACAGTAACATAGCCTTCCCCCATCCCACTATAGCGGATGAGAAGATAAAAGAGGCGGCGTACCATGCCCAGGCAGCAGGCTTTATCAAGCGTCTTGAAGACGGTTACGACACCATAGTGGGAGAGCGCGGATTCGGATTATCCGGCGGACAGAAGCAGCGTATCTCCATAGCCAGGGCACTGCTTAAGAATTCCCCCGTACTGGTCCTGGATGATTCCACTTCCGCACTGGATGTCAGTACGGAACGCAAACTTCTCAAATCCATTAAAGAGAATTATCCGGATAAGACGCTGATCATATCTGCGCACCGTATGAGCTCTGTTGCCGACTGCGACGAGATCCTCTATCTGCAGGACGGGCGCATTACCGAGCGCGGAACCTTTGATGAACTGATAAAACTTAACGGACACTTTGCGGCGATATGGCATTCACAGCAGGCACTGCAGAAAGACATCGTAGACGAGAACGTAAAGATCGGAGCAGAAGACCATGGCTAAGAGAAATACATATTTTGAAGATGAAAAGATAGAAAAAAAGATCGACTTAAAGCAGTTCGCCCGCATACTGAGCTACATACTGCCTTATAAGAAGATCTTCATACTGGTACTTTTCCTTATGGGAGTATCATCGGTGATAGGACTCATCAGCCCGCTGCTCCTGCGCACCATAATCAACAGGGTTACGGTTGATGCTGACATGCGTATGCTGGGGATGATAATAGGAGCTATGGCCTTTATAGCTCTTACGGAGATAACCATCACTTATCTGCATCAGACCCTGATGGGAAAGCTGGGACACAGTGTTATCGCAGTGATACGTCAGGATATCTTCTATAAGCTGCAGGAACTGCCTTTTGAATATTTTGATTCAAAGCCTGACGGTAAGATAGTGGTCAGGGTTACGGACTACGTAAACGATCTGGCCAACTTCTTTACCAATTTTGTGCTGATGCTGATCACTTATGTATTAAAGATAGCGGTAGTGACTTTCTTCATGCTGTCACTTTCACCCCAGCTTACGCTGGTGGTGTTCATAACGGTGGTACCCATGATGATACTGGTGCTCATGCTGCGTAAGGTCATCGGTAAGCTGTTTGCAAAGCTGCGTGCAAAGAACTCAAACCGTACGGCCTTCCTGCTGGAGACCATAATGGGTGAGAAGATAATAAAGAGCAATAACCGCAGCAGCTTAAATCACGATATATATGTAGATGTCCACACACAGTGTGTGGATCAGTGGTTCCAGATATTCATGCGTAACGAATTGAACGGCCCCATAGTGGAGCTGTTCTGGAATATTGGTACACTGGGCTTATACGGTATGGCGCTTATGCTTATCCTTAAGGGTAACAGCCTGATGAATGCCGGAACTGTTGTTGCTTTCTCTGCCTACATGACGCAGTTTTCCGGACCGCTGACACAGATAGCGGTGATCATACAGCAGCTGGCTCAGGTTACATCAAACTTAGAGCAGGTATTCGATACCATCAATGCTCCGGTGGATATAGCGGATGAGAGCGATGCCCTTACTTTATCCGATGTAAAAGGAAAAGTGGATTTCAATGATATCACCTTCTGCTATGAGGAAGGCGTGCCTATACTCGAACATTTCGACCTGCATGTTCAACCCGGTCAGACCATAGCATTAGTCGGCCCCACGGGTGCGGGAAAGACCACGGTCATAAATCTGATCACGCGTTTCTATGATGTACAGGAAGGCAATGTTGCCATAGACGGACACGACGTTCGTGATCTGACACTTAAGTCTTTAAGAAACAAGGTCGGTGTGCTGATGCAGGATCCCTTCCTTTTCAAGGGCAGCATAATAGATAATATCCGCTACGGCCGTCCCGAAGCCACAGATGAGGAGTGTATCGAAGCTGCACGCATCATACATGCGGATAAGTTTATAGAGTCCCTGCCCGACGGCTATAACACCCTGCTGGAGGAGCGCGGCAGCGGACTGTCGGCCGGCCAGCGCCAGCTTATAAGCTTTGCCCGTATAGTCCTTAAAAATCCTCCCGTGGTGATACTTGACGAAGCCACCAGCGCCATAGATACGGAAACGGAGAAGCTGATACAGGAAGCATTAGAGACACTGCTTAAGGGCAAGACGGCCTTCATAGTTGCCCACAGGCTTTCAACCATAAGAAATGCTGACCGTATACTCTACATCGCGGATAAGGGTATTGCAGAGTCCGGCACCCATGAAGAACTGATGGCTAAGAAGGGGCTGTACTACGCACTGAACTGACAGCTGCCGCCATCTGAAAAAGCACTTGAAAAAACATGAAAAAAGTGCTTGACAAACGTATTTTTTAGAGTTAATATACTGCTTGTGCTTGAAAAAAGCACAGGCAGTATGAAAATCAAAATGCACCGCTAGCTCAGTTGGTAGAGCACCTGACTCTTAATCAGGGTGTCCAGGGTTCGAGCCCCTGGCGGTGCACGGAAAACACTTGTTTTGACGGGGGAGACTGTTGGGGCGGGTGTTTTTTTTGTGTCCGCCCCATATTGTTTAATTCGATACAGTCTTAGGATAATATTTATCCGGCATTGTGTTGTTCGACTGTGGAGCATTGATCCTGCTCATGAAACGGGTTATCACGGAATCACTGTCGGTGATATCGGTAAGATCCGGGCTTTCCTGTTCTTTTTCGGTTAAAAGCTGTTTAAGATCTGCCAGTCTCTGGGCTAAAGCTGTCAGCTTGTCCGGAGCAAGTATATCTGAGAGTGCGTGAGTCAGGACCGCAGGATCCAGATCCCTGATCGTCTGAACAAATTCCGGAGGCAGGGCTATCAGCGTTTCTTTGGGGATATATGTCTTATCATAAGTACCAAAAGCCATGTCATTATCAATGGCGGTGATACCGGTTATGGTATATACGCCGCTATCGACAGTATACTGGGCAAAGAAATTATCAAGCTTTCTGTCTACCTGGCCACAGAGGCCGTCCAGCACATACATCATGGATATCTGTAATAAAGCATCTGCCGTGTACTTAACCTGCGCCCCGTCTTCTTTTGCTTTATCAAAGACTTTTCCGATCTCGGCTCCTTCAGCGCCATCCATGACGATTCCTGCAATAAGCCTGCCGTCTTTGTTGAGCGTCGCATATTCGGATTTGGCTACGATGCCGGATATGCCCAGTATATCTGCCACACGGGATGTTGCAACATTACGTATGACAGCAGATTCGGAGGGATCCATCTGGGCATTTGTATTCATAAAATTGCCAAGGTTAAATGTTATCAGACTGGGTTCCAGCAGTTTGAGTATCCTGCGCATATGATCGGTTTTCGTTTTATCTTTACTGCTGCGATAAGCATACATTATCTCAGGGAATGCCATTAAAGATGAGTCGTAAGAATCAATATCACTCGGATTTATCTTCTTACCGGCCCGGATATAGGCTGCTGCTGCAGATCCCATAAACATTCCTACTGTAGCGCGGTTCAGATGATGATCCAGTGTAGAAGGGTCCTGTCCGGCCGGAAGTTTCTCAAGCTCATCTTTTTCCACAGCCTTTCTCTTTTTCAGGGCGGCGATGATGGCGTCAAACATTTTTTCGTCTTCTGTACTCATATGAGCAGGGCGGTGGCGCAGCATTGTCTCTGCGATATCAAGCCTGTCATATAATTCTTCTTCAGGTTTAAAGAAAACTGTTTTACCTTCATGCTGCAGACGATAGACCACAGATGTAGCTGCGCCCACGTTTTTCATGCTTCTGGTGGGCTGCAGCACAACTGTACGCATATCTTTAAGGATATCGCCGAAGGTACCGCCCTTACCGGAAATGAAATACTCTTTGGCCCGTGTTTCAAAGAAGGCTCTTTCTTTTGCGGCATTCCGGTGGATGGCCTGTACCATTTTTTTTCTCTGTCTTCCCAAAGTGGTCACGGGATGACGTTTTTTCTCATATGTACGGGTACTTCTTAACAGATCGTCATATTGCCGTATGATCTGATCAAGTGCCGAAGCAAAATCAGCTTCATTGGAGGGAAGAGTTTCTTTCATCCGTTTATCAAGCTCCGTATAGCAGGCTTTTACGTCCATCATCAGATCTGATGTTTTTTCCGGATTGTTGGAGTAGGAAAAGTCCTGGTGTGCAAGGACGCTTTTTGCACGGTCGGAATCGATCACGGATTCTTCTTTCTTCTTTTTGTCTTTAAGCTGTTCTACGGTATCGCTAAGAGCCTGTTCCTTTTGTACGGATGTCTGTCCGGAATGGATAACTTCGGCATCCCAGTTTACTCCGGGTTTGTCACTTTCAAGTTTTTCCAGAAAATGAAGACTGTTAAGGTTGGCGTCTACAAGACAGGACGTGGTTTCAACATTTATCACGCTTATACGGTCTCTGTTGAAGATCTTGCTTGAACCCTCACCGAATACTAATTCGGCATATCCGCCGCGTTGTGCCATACCCATAAGATTGAAGGTAACTATAATCCTTTCCAACTGTCTGTCTTCAGGGTTTTCGGGATCAAAAAGCTCCGGGATCTGCTTAATGAAGTCAAGAAAGCTGCATAAAATCTGCAGTGAACACAGATCATCCTGTATCTGCGATTTACGATTGCTGATCTCATCTATGGGACAGTTTTCATAAAGATGCGAATATTTTCTGTCAAGATAAAAGGCATGTTCCGACACAAGTTTCTTATATGTACGGAATCCGTCAATGTTTTTTTGTTTTACAGCCTCTATCTGGTCAGGCTGGTCAGAGTCCTGAGGCTGTGAATACATGTCCTCAAGCATTTTCAGTATCTGCGGTTCCGTCATATCCCGCGTGCCCCGTAAAGAGGCCATAGCGCGGAGTGTAGTACGGGCAGCCGTTTCTTTCATGACGATATCTGTTCCGGCCAGTCGGGGTTTAGTATTCTTTATTGCATCATCCAGTGCCGGATGAGTAGCGGAAAAGCTGTTAAAAAAAGCTAAATGAGGGTTGGTCTGATCGGTATACAGCATTGCTTTTCCGTACTCTCCGGAACTGTCACTTATATCGGCGTAAACATCGGTGTATTCCTTACTATGTTGTTTGACTTCTGCGCTGTCGCCCAGGACCGCTCCATCGGGCATGGTCTTCCAGCTTGTACCGTTGTTTGAATATGTGGCTAAAGCTGTCTGCCGCCATAACAGGCGGGTGAGCCGCTGTTTTTCAGGAGGATCATGGGGATCGAGCTGACGTGATATCTCGGAGTTTACATGACTGCGGTAATAAGCATCCGTTGCTATCATTTTGGTAACACGGTAATAAGATACTACATGCAGGGCGTTAGTAGTCTGCTGTTTCAGCGAATCCTTTACCTTTGACGGAAGGTTCTTAAAGAAAGCAGGGTGCTTTTTCTGCAGCAGATCCAGGCCCTCCAGACATGAATTGAGTTCCTCGAATGCAGCGGTTTTCCCGGCTATTGCGGTATCGTCGGAAAGATTATATACAGAGAAATCCCTGGAAAGAAAGTCATCAAGTATCTGTATAAGGGCCTTTTCCTTAGATGCTTTATCGCCTGCATAATCACGCAGCAGCGCCTGATCATGGCTTAGGTTTCCGTTCATAAGTTTTGTAAGGGCGACAGTATCCTCTTCTTTAAGCTTTATTGTCATGCCTGCCGAAGCTGCACTCAACAGCCTGATCTGTCTGTCTGTTTCAACGGCTTTTGCAGCCTCAAAAAGTTTTGCATTCTTTTCTTTTGTATATAAAGGTGAAACATTATACCGTGTTTTTTTTGCACGTTTATTTGCGGAAACCTTCTGTTCATTATATCTGCGTCCGTATTCGCTGACCGATTCCAGATCCAGAAGAGTTCTGGCGGGGGCGGTAACATTGGCATGGCGTTCGACATGTATCTGCTTCAGATGATCAAAACGGGTATCATCCTGCATAGTAGTGGTCGTGGCTGCCCCTGCCGGGACACTCTGATCCAGCAGCGGATGTGCGGGAAGAGCATTCCTGTCGGCCTGACTGTGAACTTCTGCCGTTATGGGAGCGGAGTTTATTGTAGTTTTTTTATCTTTTTCGGCTGTTGCTGTATCGTTAGGTACATTTTTACTGCACATATCTTATCCCCCCTTTTAAAATTCAAAGATCTGTGTCATGGATACACCGATCTGTCTGACCCGGCCTCCGCAGATGGTGTCTGCCAGGCTTAGTGTTTTGCTGTCAAAGGCACAGAATTTTATCAGGGCATCTTTATCCATAAAGCTGTCTGCTTTGTTGATGGCCGCAAAGATTAGGGCGCGTATGACAGAGGTGCTGTTTGGCTGAATGCATGCAAGATGTTCAAGAGTCCGGTCATTGTCAGTTCCGGAAAAAAGTATGGAACCGGTGATCTTATGCTGATCATCCAGACATACGAAGGACAATCCGGGATCGTAATAATCCTTCTCCCTGAAATCCGGCATGGGTTCAGATGTTTCATCCCGGTATTTCTGATATTCGGTCATATATTTTCCCCAGGCTGTATTGCTTAATTCCTGCAGGCTGATGATATTTTTCGGAGACTTTCCCCTGTAACTGTCCGGGATATCTCCCAGGCGGAATTCCATTACGGGCATTTCACATCCGGGTTCATCGCCCATCTGCATCTCTTCCAGGAAATCATGCAGTATGGCAGTGGAGTCATTCAGGGTATAAGTCGCTTCCAGACTGTCCGCGCCGATCTCACGCAGTAAGCTTTTAACGGAGTCCATTAGCAGGGTACCTGCCCCGCGGTGTCTGTATTCTTCCCGGATGAAGATGTATGTCAGAAAAAACGAAGAACCTTCTGCACGGATCGCAGCCACACCTACCGGAATATCTTCATCCTGAACACCGAAAAACATGTCTGAATCTTTCTGAACGGGTATGGGCAGCTGTTCGGTATAGATCCGTTTCAGCTTATTATTGATGACAAAAGCATTCATGAACCCCTCCTTATGAAATGATAAAGAAAACAAAACATCGACACTTTAATAATATGCTTTTTACGGGAACAGTACAAGAATAATAATATCCCCATTTCTGATGACATGCAGCGGATATCATGATATAATCTTTAGCGGTGTTGTTAACGACAGAGTATTCTTTTATTCCGGTTCAAAATCTGATGTTTAGGAGGAATCATTTATGAAGAAACCCGCATTTAATCCCTATCTGCCCTCATGGGAATACATTCCCGACGGTGAGCCCTATGTCTTCAACGGCAGGGTATACGTTTACGGATCCCATGACACCTACAACGGACACGTATTCTGCCTGGGAAACTATGTGACCTGGTCTGCACCGGTAGATGACCTTGGCAATTGGAGATATGAGGGTGTTATATACGATAAGACTCAGGATCCCGAAAATAAGGAAGGCAAGATGTGCCTGTATGCGCCGGATATGACCATAGGTCCCGACGGCAGGTATTATCTGTATTATGCCCTGGATAAGCTGCCTATCATTTCAGTGGCAGTGTGCGATGAGCCCGGCGGAAAGTTTGAGTTCTACGGATATGTTCATTATGCAGACGGTACCAGGCTTGGAGAGAGGGAGGATGATGAGCCCCAATTCGATCCCGGTGTTATAACCGAAGACGGAAAGACCTATCTCTACACAGGTTTCTGCGGCAGGGGGGACAAGTCCCGTACCGGTTCCAGGCTGCAGGTTCTGGATAAGGATATGCTCACTATAATAGAAGAGCCGAAGACCGTGGTACCCGGTATTGAATATCAGGAAGGCACGGGCTTTGAAGGCCATGCGTTCTTTGAGGCATCATCTATACGTAAAGTCGGAAACAAGTATTATTTCATATATTCATCAACACCCATGCACGAGATGTGCTATGCCACCGCTGACGATCCCAGGGGACCTTTCAAATACGGCGGCGTCATAGTAAGTAATGCGGATATAGGAATAAGCAAGGATAAGCCTGCCGATCTGCCTGTGGCATACGGCGGAAACGATCACGGAAGTATAGTCGAGATCAACGGTAACTGGTATATCTTCTACCACAGACAGACCAACGGCAGCTGGTACAGCCGCCAGGGCTGCGCAGAAAAGATAGAGATAAAGGAAGACGGAAGCATACCTCAGGTGGAGATGACCTCCTGCGGCCTGAATAACGGACCCCTTCCCGGTACAGGATACTATCCCGCATATCTGGCATGTAATCTCTTTACCGATAAGCCTTCCGTATATGTGGGCGGCGATCAGTTCCCGAAGATCATGCAGGACGGCCGCGACGGTGACGAAGAGCCCGGTTATATCGGCTTTATGAGAAACAGCGCTACTGCAGGCTTTAAGTATTTTGATTTTAAGGGAGTAAAGACTATCAGCATCAAAGTCAGGGGTTATGCTAAGGGTGAATTCGAAGTAAGGACCTCACGGGAAGGTGAAGTACTGGCAAAGATACCGGTAGACTTTACTAATGTATGGGAAACCTATACGAGCGATATTAACATTCCCGACGGAGTGGCAGCGATATTCCTCACCTACAGGGGTGGCGGAACATGTGACCTTCTGGGATTTGAACTGGCTTAAACTAAAGCCCCCGCTGTAAAGCGGGGGCTTTGATCATTTATTTTTTCATCATCTCGTTTACTATCGACTGTACTGCCGAATAATCATAACCGGCTGCGGTGAGCTTGTCCTTGCGCTCCTGGCCTACGCCCCAGTTGCCGCGGATAACTTCCTTAGCGATCTCCTCGTTTGTCTTCTTTCCGGCAGCAGCGTTTGCCTTTGCTGCAGCAACGATGGCTCCGGCTTTAGAAGTATCACCACCTGAACCGGCGTTTTTGTTCTTAAGAGCATCTGTAAATGCAGGCATTTTATTTCCCTCCTTTTTTGAATGGGTTTACTTAGCATCTGTAATTATACCATTGTGTCCGGCTTTTGTCAGCTTGAAAAAAAGGCAGTGATAAGGTATTATGAAAGTACTACGCTGTGTGTGGTGTATTGGGGATTGGGGGTGAAGATCATGTTACGTGACTGGGTTAAAGCGGACAGACCATCTGATGAAGAGATAAGCGAACGCCTGCGTACAGCCAGGGCGGAACTCGCCGGAAAGCAGATGGCCATCAAAGAAAAGAAGCTGCCGGTGCTTGTTATCATGGACGGCTGGGGCGGCGCAGGAAAGGGCGGTGTGCTGGGCAAGGTTATAAAGAACCTTGATCCCCGCTTTTATAAGACGGAGACGCTTTCAAAGCCCTCCGAGGATGAGCTGCGCAGGCCTTTTCTTTACAGGTATTTCGTACGTATCCCGGAGGCCGGGAAGTTTTCTTTCTTCGACGGCAGCTGGATGGATGAGGTGACACGTAACCGTCTTAACGGCGATACCGATAAGGACGATTACCACCGCCAGCTTACATCCATCAAGCGTTTTGAAAGGACGCTGTCGGATAACGGATATCTGGTAGTCAAGTTTTTCTTCCATATTTCAAAATCGGAACAGAAGAAACGCCTTGAAGAGCTGGAGAGCGAAAAGAGCACTTCCTGGCGTGTCGAGAAATGGGACAAGTGGCAGAATAAGCATTACGATGAATGTGTGGATGTTTATGATGAGTATCTGGAGGCCACCAATCAGTTCATTGCTCCCTGGTATTTTATAGATTCGAAGAGCCGCAAGTGGGCGGAGCTGCAGGTTACGGAGCTTCTGGTAAAGAGCATAGACATTGCCCTGCAGAATACGGGGCGTGCGGCAACGGTGCTGCAGAATACCTTCCCGTTAAAGCGCATGCCCAAGCTTTCGGAGATAGACTTAAGCGCTACCATAGAGGATACGGAGTATGATGAGAAGCTTAAGGAACTGCAGGATCGCCTTGCCGATCTGCATAACCGTATCTACCAGAAGAAGATACCTGTGATCATCGCCTATGAAGGCTGGGATGCAGCGGGTAAGGGCGGTAATATCAAGCGCCTTACGGCGGCTCTGGATCCCCGTGGCTTTGAGGTGCATCCCATCGCGTCACCGGAACCCAGGGAGAAGAACAGGCATTACCTATGGCGTTTCTGGAACCGTCTGCCGAAGGACGGCCATATAGCCATATTTGACCGTACCTGGTACGGACGCGTGATGGTGGAGCGTCTGGAAGGCTTCTGTACGGAGAATGACTGGCAGAGGGCTTATAACGAGATAAACGAATTCGAGAAGGAACTGGACGACTGGGGTGCAGTGATCGTCAAATTCTGGGTACAGATAGACAAGGATACCCAGCTCCAGCGTTTTACCGACAGACAGAACACGCCGGAGAAGCAGTGGAAGATCACTGATGAAGACTGGCGCAACCGTGAGAAGTGGGATCTGTATGAAGAAGCGATCGACGAGATGATACAGAAGACCAGTACGGAATATGCACCCTGGCATATACTGGAATCAAATGATAAACACTACGCGCGTATCAAAGCCCTTGAGACGGTTATCGAAGAGATAGAGAAGAGGCTGTGAGTGATAATAAAGCTGTAACTGACAGAAAGAGGATAGAAAATGAACAGGATTTATAAAAATAAGCTGACCGGTTTTTTTAGTATCGTTATGTTGATCGCAGTTTTCTGCATCGGAGATATCCGTGTCTTTGCATCGGAGCCGGAGTGCGGGGAGGATACGGTATCGGAGGATGTAACGGTATCGGAAGATGTAACGGTATCAGAAGATGTATCGGTTCAAACAGATACAGAGGATCAGGATGACGTCGAAGAAGAGATTGTGGAAAGAATAGCTGTTTCCGGTAATCTTATAAAGATCGGCGCCGGTGGAAAATATCCTACACTCGCAGAAGCATTTCGCGATATAGCCGGAACTTCTGATGAGTATATCTTTGACATAGGTGAGACCCATACCGAGCCGAAGGAACTGAAGCTTCCTAAAGGAAATATGGGCATTACCATAACAGGAGGGATATTAAATCTTAAATCTCCTACTATAACTGCTAACTGTGATCTTACAGTAGATTGTACATTAAAGTCTTTGAAGAAGAAAAAGCCTTCAGTAAAAACAGCTGCGGATAAGACACTCTGTTTTTTAAAACCGCAGGATGCAATGGGCAGTCTGAGCGGAAAAAAGAGTTCAAAGCTTATTCTTGTAGCAGATGTTACTGCTGATAACGTAAAGAATTTTATCAACGTGGACACGGAAAGCGCCTGCCTTAATGTGATCAGACAGATGAGCGGGATAGGAGAATTTGACGGTACCTGCCGTTCAGGCCGCAAGCTGGTGATAGGCAATATCGGAACGGCTTTGCTGTACGTTAATGAAAGCAATGCTGCAAAGACGGAAATAGCAGGCATAAACGATGAACTGACGGTATGCTTTTCAGACGGTTCGGAGATAACATCGGGAACACAGATATTCAATTATACCGGAAAAGCGACTATAGATAAGAAGGTGAATATCGTTAATACTGATGCGGATGGTAATGAGCTTTCAGCCTTTACTTACGGAAAAACCGTAAAGGCTGAATATGCCGAAGCCATAGGTATGTTTATGTGGGAAGGCGGAGATAAAGATAAGAAGGAAGGTTACTGGAAAGATCTGGATTGCTACCCGAGTTTTGAAAGGATTTTTGATGATGTGACAGAGGGGAGTATATACAGGCTGGAGCTGCATGCCGATGTCAGAACGGAAAAGCTTGTTATCCCGCTGGGCTTGAAAGAGCTGAACATAATAGGCATCGGAGAACAGCGGACAGTAGATTGCGGAAAAACAAAAGTATTGAAGATGTCATGTAATGTTACTTTAAGGAATATAAAGCCTGTTTCAGGCGGTAAGCCGGTAAAATTAAACAGCGGCAGGTATTGGATAGATCTGAGCCAGACTGAGCTGAATGGAGTAAGTACAACGAACTGGCTTCGTCTTGACGGGGACTGCATAGTGAATGGAAAGATCAGTGTTCACGGAATATATGCGGTTAACGATGCGGAACTCAGTTTTCAAAAGCTGGCGGTAAAGAAAGGCGGAATAAGAGATTTTTCAAAGCCTGTGACACTGGCTGTTCTGGATAAGAATGGTAAGTATGTCAGTTATTCTGCAGGTGACCGGGTTAAGGCAGTTTCAAAATTTGCGGGATATTTTGATGACTCGCTTCTTCTCATAAGTGAGAAAAACTGTGCCGGGGCAAAGCTTCAACAGAAAGAAAATAAGCTGTATATAGTAAAATGATCAGCAGGGGGTGATAAGCCCCCTGTTATTTATAAGGAAAGACAGATAAGGAGAGCCCTGCCTTGCGGCAGGGCTTGTTTTATGGTAAGATGAAGTGCATGATGAGTCTGAAGAGAAAAGTATTATTTCCCTTGAGTATGATAATTATAGCGATCTCGGCGGGAGGCTGCGGTAATGAAGATATAAAGCCACAGGCCGTTGTAAGCAAAGGGGAAGCGGACGCGAGCATCAGCGCCGGGAATGCCGGTGCAGAAACAAATACAAATAATGAACAGGAGGAAGTTTCAATGGATTATGCTGAGGTATTTAAGGATGTTACCTTAACAAAGAGCTATAAGGGGGTACAGAACAACAATCCTATCATAGAGCAGCATTACGGGGCAGATCCTTTTGCTCTGGTCTATGATGACACCGTTTATTTTTATATGACGGCAGATGCTTATGAGTATGATGAGAACGGCGAGATAAAGGAGAATACATACGGTAAGATCCGCAGTCTTTACGTAGTATCCACAAAAGACATGATCAATTTCACCGACCATGGTGAGATAACAATAGCAGGCGAAAACGGTGTGACGGAGTGGGCTCACAATTCATGGGCTCCCGCGGCAGCATGGAAGATGATCGACGGCAAGCCCAAGTTCTTCCTGTACTTTGCAGATAACGGCGGCGGCATCGGCGTTGTATGTGCCGACAGCCCTGTAGGTCCCTTCAGGGATGAACTGGGTCACGGTCTTATCCGCAGGGATATGGAAAACTGCGGTAACGTTGAATGGCTCTTCGATCCCGCAGTGCTCATGGATGATGACGGCAAGGCGTATATCTATTTCGGCGGAGGCGTTCCTAAGGGAATGGCTGCGCATCCCGGTACCGGCAGATGTGCACAGCTGGGCGATGACATGATGAGCCTTACGGATGTTCCCAAGGTTATCGATGCACCTTATCTTTTTGAGGATTCCGGTATTCATAAATTCGGTGATACCTATTTCTATACCTACTGTACGAACTTCAGCGTTGACGAAGAGGGTACGAAGGAGTACGGCTTTAATAACGGCGAGATCTGCGTGATGACCAGCAAATCTCCTTTAGGACCTTTCACCTTTAAGGAGAGGATCCTTAAGAATCCCCAGTTCTATTACGGAGTGGGCGGAAACAACCATCATGCAATCTTTAAGTTTAAGGATCAGTGGTATATCTGCTACCATTCACGCATGCTTGAGAAGGAGCAGGGCATACTTCACGGCTACCGTTCTACCAGCATAGATGAGTTCACTCCTGCAGCAGACGGCACCATCGGCGATATCAAGATGACGCTCAATTCCAGAAAGCAGGTAGGCCATCTTGATCCCTTCAAGAAGATAAACGGTGCTACCTTTGCTGTAATGGGCGGTGTGGATACCGCTCCCGCTGACGAAGTAAGCGAAAAGTACGGCTGCGGCAATCTGCTTCTTACCGCAATAGATACAGGAGACTTTGTAAAGCTTGAAGGCGTGGACTTCGGTGATAAGGGCGCATCCAAAGTGAAGGCTACTGTGAAGACCAACGGCAAGGAAGGCTCTATCCGTGTTACCGTGGGTTATCCCAACAGAACGGTCATCGCTTATATACCTGTTAAGGGCGACGGAACCGTAACATGCGAAGCTGCTATCGAAACACCGGTGACAGGAGTTCAGGATGTCTACTTCACCTTCAGCGGCGAAGGCTACGAGATTTTGGACTGGATATTTGAGTAAGAATAAATAATCCCTGTCAGGTACAGAGAGGACAGTGGGGACACGGGAACGGTCCTTACTGTCCTCATGTTTTTCACGCGTAGAGCAGACAGGCATGGATCACAGACCGCGTATGTAGGAGCTTAGAGGCTCTTGAGACTGCTATATATACCAGAAATGCGAAGCCCGGACGGCTGAGCAAGGGAGATATGAGGAATGGATTCCGAATATCGACCGGTTTCGGACGGTATCATAAAACCCGGGCAGGCTCATAGAGCCTCTTAGCGACGGAATCGAGCGTGTCTGTGATCATGCCTGCTGCGATACGCATTAAGGAAAGCGTGAGGATAATAGGATCGTCCCCGTGTCCTCAGTATTTTCAGGGGAGCAGAAAAGATTTTCGGGTTTTACTGGATATAGACGAATTTTGTTTTACGGAAAGCCATGGAGATCTTTATGATCGCAGAGTATATCAGACCTATCCCGTAGATGAGTACGGCTATGCTTTCTTCGTTGATGAAGATTATACATATCACGGCCATGACCAGATCGATGATACCGTGTAACATCTTCATACGCCACATCTTTGCTCCCTGGCTTCTTGCTTCCCTTGCTCTTAATATTTCTACCAGACCGGTAAATGCATGGATAGCTATCAGATATGCCAGTACATAAAACTGGGGAACATCGGTCAAAGAACCTGTCAGTGCTCCGAAATCCAAAAGAAGTACGCCTTTATACAGGGATTCCTTTCCGTCTACCATAAA
Organism: Lachnospiraceae bacterium; assembly: GCA_017539565.1. GTDB lineage: Bacteria > Bacillota > Clostridia > Lachnospirales > Lachnospiraceae > NK4A136. The sequence goes on along the minus strand of JAFYCS010000085.1, from coordinate 49,924 downwards.
TCTCGCCATGGTAAAATAGTAGAACAGTCTCTTTATCCCAAGTACTATGAGCAGCAGTGCCAGAACCAGGATTACGAACATATATCCATATTGGGGATCCGATATCATGATCGCAGCGCCCAGTATCATAAACAGGCCTGAGATGATCTCTTTTATCCTGTGCATTAAAGTCATAGATCCTTACCCCACAAAACCGGCCAGCATATTTCCGGATTCAAATATCTGTCTGCAGACCATACCTTTATGTGCGATGGAGCCGTTTATAAACTGTCCGAGGAAAGTACTGTTTTTGTCGACCGCCGATAAGTATTCATCCTGATAGCGGTTTATATCAAAATCATCAATGCTTTCAGAGGATAATTCCTGTCCGAAAGCTTTCCAGTCTCCGGATGCGATGGGCTGTCTTTTGGTGAGTATCGTGCGGATCCTGTCTTCGTACGGTTTTATGATATCATAGTCGTATTCGTGCGTCTCAAAGACCGGAAGATCACTTCTTAAAAATCTCATTGCCCTGATCATCTGACAGAAAGCATTTAAATAATCTGACGGGTTATCCTTTATCACGTCTTTATAATCATTCCAGGCCGGAAGATATCTGTACCGGGCAAAGGAATAATCCGGCAGATGTCCCGCTCTGGCATGTCCCAGGTTCATGATGGAATTTTCCGATCCCTGATAGATGCTGTTGGTATAAATGCTCTCATCCAGAATATCATCCGCACCGGGATTATGTCTGAACTGCATTTTTCTTTCGGCTGATCCTGTTTCCGTCGTAATGATCTCATAGAACTCGTCGGTGGTATTGTTGATGACGAGGGAAGGTGTTCCCGCAAAATATGAATGTGCCCAGGTATCGGCGAGTACATGCATTGCAATGCCTGTCGAAGGAAGAGGTTTATCCTTTGCCAGATCAACGGTCTTTTTTACCAGTTCTCCGTTGGGACCGCAGATCAGGCGGTATTTATTCATGTAGCGTTTAGGACGTTTTTCTTTTACGGCATAGAGATCAAGCGGGAGGAAATGGAAAGACGCCCATATCCTTGTGATGTCCTGAAGCCCCGCGATATCGGTGCGCGCATCCATCATCTCCAGTTGAAGCTGTGTGGTAGCCGCTTTTAACGGTGCTTTGATCTTTGACAGCAGTGTTCTGGAGCACAGATCCACAAACTGGGCGCTGTATGCGATATCCAGACTTTCTTTATGTGTATACCCGGCCAGTATGGCAGCTGCGTAGGTAGCATAGTAGTGAAAATCTTCCTGCATGTACCTTACTCCTTTGCTGCCCGGTTCAGGCGACGAACTTTAATGGCTGACCATATCATGTCAAAAAGAAGAAATACCATGGTCAGATCGACAACAGTGGATGCAACGACAGACGCTATGCCGTAATACGTGGTATCAAGATTCAACGGCAGGCAGATCAGAACGATCACAATATTGATAGCAGCCAGGATCAGGAAAACAGGATTTTTGCTTTTTCCCCTGCTGTACCTGATCGCACATATACCGACGAAAAGATGGAAGCCCATAATGAACATAAAGATAACTGCAAATACTATGATCAGTATGACAGAAAAGAGCAATTCGTCGCCTTCGTCTATTTCGGCGTCGGCGAATGCGGCACTCTTAATATTACTGTTCATGGTGAACATTATTATCGTACGGATGACACTCCACAAGCCGAAGAATATAAAGAAGCGTCCGCTTAATCTTATATTGCTGTTGTATCGCCGTATCAGCGCGCTGTTATCCCTGTCCATCGACATGATTATATCATTAAGAGGAAATAAAACCAAATCAAAAATGCGCAATTTTTAAGCGGTAACGCATCGCTTGAATGCTTGTGGACGTATTTTTTAAATGATATAATCTTTTTCGTATGTTGCATTTGAATGATGTCATCACGGGTTGAGCGCGTGATCATGATGAGGGGTTATCAATGAAAATGACTAAAAAAGCAGCATCGGTATTCGGTCTGGCGGCCACTACGCTTTTCTGCGCGGGTGGTTTTACAGGCTGTGTGTACGGTCCGCCTGTAGAGAATGAAGCACCTACGGTATACGGTCCGCCTGTTTATTTCGAACAGGAAGAGGATAACGACAGCGTGTCGGAATCAGTTCCTTCCATTACTTCAGACTGGAAAATAGAAAGCTGGACTGTCAACGGGGAAACGCAGTATCCCTTAGAGGGGGATGATGAAAGCAGGCTCCCCCGTTTTGCTACAGATGACGGTAAAACATTTTTCCTTAGCATCACAGGGGAAAATGAGTACCACGGAGATCTTGTCCTTCAGGAAGACGGGACTTATCAGCTTATACACGGGGACAATCCCAATATACTGACTGCGAAGATAGACGGAAAGCAACTGACCATCACCCTGCCTACGGGTACATATCTGACATTCGTCACAAAGGAGGAATAAAATGGCAAAGATAACGGTTCATCCGGATTTCGAGATCGGAGAGATCTCAAACAGGCTTTTTTCGGCTTTTCTGGAGCCGATCGGCACCATGGTCAACGGTTTTATGTACAATCCCAAACACAAAACTGCCGATGAGCAGGGCTTCAGAGGAGATGTTATCGATGCGCTTAAGGCTTCTAAGATCCCCGCGGTAAGACTGCCGGGCGGCAATTTCGTATCCGCATGGCAGTGGAAGGATTCCATCGGACCTAATGAGAACAGAAAGGTTCACTTAGATCCCGCATGGTATCAGTTCATCCCCAATGATGTGGGACATGATGAGTATCTGCAGTGGGCAGAGAAGATAGGAACGGAGTCTTTATATACTATAAACATGGGTACCGGCAACATGCAGGATGCCATGGATCTGGTTGAATATACGAATTTTGAAGGTGGCAGCTACTGGTCCGATCTGCGTAAGAAGAACGGACACGAGAAGCCCTACGGTGTAAAGCTGTTTTATCTGGGAAATGAGATGGACGGTCCCTGGCAGCTGGGAAGCTGGGACGGAAATCCTCTGGGCTACGGCCACCGTTGTCAGGAAACATCAAAAGCCATCAAGTGGATAGATGCATCCATAGAGACAGGTGTATGCGGTTCATCCGCATCCTTCATGGAGCATTTCCCCGAATGGGACGAAAAGGTACTGGACCAGTGCTATGATGTTGTTGATTATCTTTCCATACATCATTACCATTCGGCTCCCGCAAATGACGTAAAGTCCCTGTTGGGCGGTTCACTTTATTATGAGGATTTCATTAATATCGAAGCAGGTATGATCGATTATGTGGCTGCAAAGCACAGGTCACCCAAGAAGGTGAAGATCTCCTTTGATGAATACGGCTGCATGATGAGAGACAATGCTCCTCTCAACCCGGGCTGGGGCCGCTACAATATGGCGCGTGCACATTACAAGTTCGATCCCGAAAGGCCTTATATCCTGCATGATCCCGATAATATGAAACATTTCCAGTTCCCCGGCAGGGAGATACTGCACATGTTATCGATGCTTTCCATACAGCTGGCATTCCTGCGCCATGCAGACAGAGTTGGTATAGGCTGTATGACAGGCGGTCTGGGAGCAATGTGCGCTTCCGACCATGACAATGTATGGAGGACAGCATCCTATTACGGTTATTCGCAGATGATAAAGTATGCCCGCGGAACATCCATGAGAACGGCTGTGGATTCCGAGACCTTTGATATGCCCGGCTATGCCATCGACGATACTTCACAGTATACCGGCAAGGAGGGCGTAAACTATATCGACAGCGCATCCGCATGGGATAAGGAAAACAAGACCCTTACGGTATTTGCGATCAACCGTAATGAAGATTCCGATTATTCCCTTAATGTGGATGTGAGCGGATTCAAGGATTACAAGAATGTGAAGCATTACGAGATCGCGAGCGATAAGGATGATCCCGAAAAGAAGAGCAGCGTAGATGCGCAGGATGTATATGCACCTGTGGAGAATACGAGTGGCAGTATGAAGGACGGTGTTTATTCCGTAACCGTCAAACCCCTGTCCTGGAACGTATTCGTATTCACTGTATAGGGTGGATGTCATCCTAAGCGCCCATTGTGTCATCCTGAGCGCCCTTTATGTCATCCTGAGCGAAGCGAAGGATCTTATAAGTACTGCAAGGAGCAATAAAAATGATAGTTAAAGACATTAATCCCCTTCTTAAGATGGACTATCCCGACGTTGATGTGATACGTGTGGGTGAGATTTATTATATGGTCAGTACCACCATGTATTTCATGCCCGGCTGCGAGATACTCCGTTCTTATGATCTGGTCCACTGGGAGCATGCGGCTTTTGTATATGAAAGACTGGACTCCACGCCGGCACAGCGTATGGAAGGTGAGGAGAACATATACGGACAGGGCATGTGGGCGGCAAGCCTGCGTTATCATGAAGGTACTTTCTATGTGATCTTTGTTGCGAACGATACCCATAAGTCATACCTGTACCGTTCGGAGAAGATAGAAGGTCCCTGGAGAAAGAGTGAGATAGAAGGTTTCTATCACGATAATTCCCTGCTCTTTGATGATGACGGCAGAGTATATATCGTATACGGAAACCGTGAGGTGTATCTGACAGAGCTCAAGCCTGACTTAAGCGGTCCTAAGGAAGGCGGCATCAACAAGATGATAGTTAAAGACCGCGATGATGCTTATCTTGGATACGAAGGCTCACATATCTATAAGATAAACGGTAAATATTACATATTCTTTATACATATGCCCAGGGCAACGGGACGCAGGACCGAAGCCTGCTTTGTGGCGGATACCATCGACGGCGAATATACCGGCTGTGATGTTATGGGTGATGACCGCGGCTATTGCGGCAGCGGCTGCGCCCAGGGCGGTATAGTGGATACGCCGGAGGGAAAGTGGTACGCGATCCTTTTCCAGGACAGCGGTGCCGTAGGCCGTATACCGGTGCTCATGCCCGTGACTTTTAAGGATGGGGAAGACATACCCGTATTCGGTGATGAAGGAAAAGTACCTTTGGAATTCGAAGTGCCTGACGGTAAGCCCGGCTATGAGTATGAACCTCTTGCAGGCAGCGATGACTTTAAGGTTCCGGCAGCTGAGAAGTCCCCTGCATGTCATCCTGAGCGTAGCGAAGGATCTTTCGACAGTTTCGGTTTCAGAAGCCGCTGGCAGTTTAACCACGAGCCGGAACTTGAACTGGTTGATCATGACTGTGTAAACGGCAGTGTAAGGATCACTACAGGAAAGATCTGTAAGAACCTGGTACAGGCAAAGAATACCCTGACCCAGCGTTCGACTTATCCCACCTGTGCGGCACAGGTTACCGTGGACGGCAGCAGCTTAAAGGAAGGCGATTATGCCGGCCTGTGCATGCTTGAAAGTGCTTATGCGTTCATAGCTTTAACACGCAGGGATGGGGAGCTTTATCTTGTGATGTACGACCGTGAGGCGCCCGAAGGACTCTGGGGTGAGCGGCATGATACTACACCCGGCAGGGAGCAGGCTGCGGTTAAGTTAAACGGCAGCAGTGCTGTACTTCGTGCGGAAGCAGATTTTACCATGATGAAAGATACAGCATGCCTGTATTATATTGAAGACGGACAGAAGAAGCAGCTGGGTACACAGGCACAGCTCAGATTTAAGCTTGATCACTTTACCGGGGCGCGCTTCGGACTATTCGTATACTCCACTAAGGAGTGCGGCGGCAGCGCAGAGTTTAAAGAATTTATATATGAATACAAGGAGGAAAAATAAATGGCAGAATCAAGAGGGCCGGTGGCACCCAAAGACCCCACAGCGAAGAGACCGTTCTATTACATCATGCGGGATAAGGAGATATGTGCAATGCCCACGCCCGACGGGAAAGGCGTGACCTTTATATACGAGAGCGACGGCAGGCTTAAAGCCAGTGCCAAACTGGTGGGAAATCTGCAGGATGAGACCATGCTCAACGAGCTGGTAAATGTCGATACTTTCAGAAAACAGGTCCACAGCGTGGGTGTATCCATACAGAAAGCGGGTGACCCCATAAAGGCTAAATTTGCTTTCCAGATGTATGGCCATAAGGATCCTTATAATTCAGGTACCACCCTTACCATGGATATCGATACCGATGGTATGGAAATGGTAATGGAACTGGATAAGTATGACTGGTCCGATGATGATAACGTGGTAGGCCAGATCCGCTTCGAATTTCCCGAGCCCGGTATCATGGCCAAGGTTTCGGTATGCTTCTATCTGAATGACGGATACGTTGCTCCCGAGCAGAAGGAAGATAAAGAGGTTGATTACGAAAGCGATGCCTATAAGAAGATGATTGAGAAATCCCTTATGCAGAAGGGGAACATACACCGTCTGAAGGCTGCCATCGATAAAGCACGCAGGGGAGAGAAGCTGGAGTTTGCCTGCATAGGCGGATCGATCACCCAGGGTGCGGGAGCTATCCCCATCAATACCAACTGCTATGCTTACAATGCATTCAAAGGCTTCTGCGATATAGCAGGACGCGGATATGAAGATAATATAGGCTATACAAAGGCCGGCGTGGGCGGTACCCCTTCAGAGGTAGGTATACTCCGCTATGTACATGACGTCACCGCTGACGGCAGCAAGGCTCCCGATGTTGTTGTAGTCGAATTTGCCGTAAACGATGAAGGCGATGAGACAAAGGGTGAATTCTTTGATTCACTGGTAAGGATGATATACAACAGTCCCCAGAAGCCTGCCGTTGTACTGCTGTATTCCGTTTTCGTTGACGGCTACAATCTGCAGGACCGCTTGAAATGTGTGGGCGAAGCATATAAGCTGCCCATGGTAAGTATAAAGGATGCGGTATATGATCAGTTCTATTTAAGCGAAGAGGATGGCGGTGTTGTGAGCAAGAACCGCTACTTCTACGATATGTATCATCCCACAAATGTGGGCCACCGTATTATGGCTGACGGTCTTATCAATATGTTTAAGGCTGCGGATGCTTCGGATGATGAAGAGGACTTTGATATAAGCGGCATCACTCCTCCGAAGGGAGCAGAATTTGAGAACATCTATCTTGTTGACAGATCCAATATCGACAGCTGCAGTGCGGTTATAAGCTATGACTGCGGAGAGTTTAACGAGCACAGTAACGACGTTCAGTTTGTAGAGCGTGATCTGGATCTGGCCGGAACTCCCGAGTTCAATGAAAACTGGCTGTATAACGGCAAGGGAAGTGAGGCTGTATTCAAGGCAAAGATAAAATGCAGCGCTGTTCTTATAGCATATATGGATTCTGCTTCACCTGAAGTAGGTATTGCGGAAGTATATGTTGACGGCGAGAAAAAGCTGACTATAGATCCCCATATCATAGGCTGGCAGCACTGCAACGCACTGATTGCACACAGGGGCGGTCCCGCTAAGGAATACGAGATTGAGATAAGGATCACCGAAAAGGATAAGAGATTTACCTTCCTGGGCTTTGGTGTTGTAGACTAAACGATCATTCCGGGTGCTGGAGCAGAGCGTAGTTTAAGCTGCGGTATTCGCTGGGCGAGCATCCCTTATGCTGCTTGAAGATGCGGTTAAAGGTCGAGATGCTGGAAAAGCCTGAAGTGATGGCAACATCAGTGATGGGGATATCCGGGCGCTGCAGCAGGGTCTCTGCTTCACGCACTCGTCTTAAGCACAGGTAGTCACTGAAATTGTAATTGGTATATTTTTTGAACAGTCTGGAGAAGTGGAACTTGGAGAAACCGGTCTTGATGGCCATATCCTCCAGGGAAAGCTTCTCCGTAAAATGTTCATCGATATATTTAAGCGTATTGGTGAACAGATCAAGGTATTCCTTGCTTCTGGAGGAAACCTTTCCCGTCGATGCATTGAGCTGATCGGCAAAATTCTTCCCAAGACTTATGAACAGCTGTAAGAGCAGCGAAGGTATCGAAAGATCCGAGTAATCGGTCTCGTTGAAATACTCGAAGCTCATCTGCATCAGCAGATCATAGATCTCATCATAGGCATATTCGTTGTCTTCGCGTGTGATCAGCAGAGGCTGTGACAGTATAGACATGATACGGGCGAAGCTGCGAAGGGAAGTAAAGTGGCTCACGTTCATGAGGTAGATGTAGCGCTTTCCGCTGGGCGGCGCGATCAGCTCATGAGTGATCCCGGGAGGGATGAACAGGATCTGCGCGGGCTGCACCTCATATGTAATGCGGTTGCATACGACAGTGTATATGTTCTCCTCCGGTATGATGATCTCAAGTGCAGAATGCCTGTGGGGCTCAAAACCGACCGTTATATCGTTATGCCATATTCTGTAAGGATTCCCGCCCTGGTAATCGACAACTTCCTGGCCGTTGTTTACCTTCCTGGCGGACGCGAAATCCGAATTCGCAGAGTAAAACTGTTCTCTTGTGAGATTCAGGGCTTCGTTCTTCTTATCCATTCCTAGACCTCTCAAATATTGCTATACTGCTCATATTATATCAATTCCCCGAGTTATGTCAATGGGTTGCCCCTGGTGCCGTCCCTGGATCCGGCCGGTCCTCTGTCTGCCCCCATCATGAAAGTGGCCGGGGATACGCCCATATTTACTTCTTTTCTCAGGGACTGAGCGTGGCTCATGCATCGACACGCTCTCGCTTGGATTTCGCTCGCAGCGGATGCTAAACTCAGCTTCGCTTCGTTAAGCACCGGCGGCGAAATACAGTCTCTGCATTGAGCTCACGACTCAGTCCCTTTGATCCGGATACAGATATGGGCGCACTCCCGGCCACACGGTACATTCAGCCATGCAGACAGAGAACCGGCCTCTCTGTCAGTCGGCACGCAGGGGGCGTATATATGCAGGCAGAGCCATCCGGCACCGTTGTAGTGAGGCCGCTGTTTTGTGGCCGGGATAGATATATCAGGGATGCACCGCCATGGATGGCGGGGCAAGGGAGACAGGGGACAGGGATGTCACCTGTCGACCGGTTCCGGACGGCTGCAGTATGTATATCCCGGTCACATAAAACAGCGAGCCTAACGGAACAGGTGCAGGATGGCCTGCCTGCATATGAAGCCCCCCTTGTACGGGGGGACAGCGTATAAATGGATGACAGGGAATGGGCGTTGTGGTATAATTTGAAGTTGTAGTGCAAATTCAGGATGGGGGTAAGAGCCTATGAGCAGTATTCTTATGTCCGGGACAAATGTTCCCTGCTTCGTCTACGAAAATGAGTGTCCGTCGGGCCTTGTGAAGATCGCGGAAAAAGTTAAAAAGGATGTGGAACTGGTATTTGGTAAGATGCCGGATACTAAGAAGAGTGCCGACGCCGAACTGCCTGAGGGCGGTTTGAGACTGGTGTTTGGTATTGCCGGGCAGAGCCCTCTTATAGATAAGCTTGCTGAAGAGGGTGTGATAGATATATCTGCGATAGCCGGAAAGCGCGAGGTATACGGTTTCTTTCCTGCAAAGGAAGACCTGCTGGTCATTGCCGGCAGCGATAAGAGAGGCACGATCTACGGTCTTTTTCACCTGTCTGAACTGATGGGTGTTTCACCCTTTGTAAACTGGTCGGATCTTAAGCCGGCTAAGAAAGATTCCCTTAATATAGATGAGATTTATATTTCAAAGGAACCTTCGGTTGTGTACAGAGGTTTCTTTATAAATGATGAGTGGCCTGCATTCGGTAACTGGTGCATGAGACATTTCGGCGGTGTTAACGCGAAGATGTATGAAGGCGTTTTCGAACTGCTGCTGCGTCTTAAGGGCAATTACCTGTGGCCTGCCATGTGGGCGTCATGCTTTGCGGAGGACGGCCCGGGGCTTGAGAGCGCAGAGCTTGCCGATGAGCTTGGTGTTGTAATGGGACTTTCCCATCATGAGCCCTGCCTGCGTCACGGTGAGGAATACAGCCATGTACGCGGCAAGGATTCCATTTACGGTGATGCATGGAGTTTCATCAGTAATAAGGAAGGCATTACCCGTTTCTGGCGTGATGGTCTTAAGCGTAACGGCCATCTGGAAAACGTGATAACAGTGGGCATGCGCGGCGAGCGTGATTCAACCATACTGGGCGCCAATGCGACACTTAAGGACAATATCGATCTGCTGCGCGATGTTCTAAAAACGCAGGAGCAGCTGATAAAAGAAGAGGTTAACGAGGACCTTACCAAGGTTCCCCGCATGCTGGCACTTTATAAGGAAGTGGAAGCATATTATTACGGTGATGAGAAGACACCCGGCCTTAAGGAAGGCTGCGATGAGCTTGAAGATGTAATCCTCATGCTCTGCGATGATAACCACGGATATCTGCGGAGCCTTCCCGATGAGAAGATGCGCAGGCATCCCGGCGGTTTCGGTATGTATTATCATTTTGATTATCACGGCGGTCCCATATCTTATGAATGGATCAATTCAACCTATCTGCCTGTAGTGTGGCAGCAGATGAGCACCGCATATGAATACGGTATACAGAAGCTGTGGATCGTTAACGTAGGTGATCTGGGCTTACAGGAGATGCCGCTTTCATATTTCCTGGATCTTGCATACGACTTTGACAAGTGGGGCAGATGCGGAAAAGAGAGCGCATACAGGTATATGGAATACTGGATGGAGAAAAACTTCGGCCATGCGTTCTCTGCTGAAGAGATCAAAGAACTGGCTGATATCCAGATGCAGGGCAGCCGCCTGATACACAACAGAAGACCCGAGCATCTGAGGGAGGGTGTATACCATCCCCAGGCAGATCATGAAGCTGGCCGTATGTTAAGGGAACTTGAAGATCTTACGGCAAGGTATGAGAAGATAGAAAGCAGCTGTACTGCAGAATGCGCAGATGCGCTTTATGAGCTGATAGGATACAGCCTGCTGGGCGGACTGAACCTTATTAAAATGTGGATCATGCGTGGTTTTAACCATTATTATGCATCCGTCGGATCCGTAGCAGCGAATGATTATGCACAGAAGATAAAGGATGCAATGAAGACGGATTCGGATCTGAAGGACAGGTTTGACAGTGCGGCGGACCGCAAGTGGGACGGCTTTGCGGAAGCCATGCATATAGGCTTTAAGAACTGGAATTCGGAGGAGTGTGCAAATCCCGTTATCGAGACCGTTATACCTGTCAAAGGTAAAACTCTGGTTGCAGGAACGACGGGAGAGACCGGTGCCAGCAGAGGTCTTGAATGGACAAAACGCATCCTTCCGGTAAACGTATATGATAAGGAAGATGATAAGACGGCATCAACGCAGATATTTGTCAGCCTCTGCGGTGATGAGGATGTGGATTATGAAGTGAGCAGTGAGAACTGCTGGATAAGGATCGGTAAGGACAAGGGTACCCTGACTAAGGCTGATCCCATTCAGTTTATTGATATCACGGTTGAAAAGGAAGCGGCGAACGGCAGCAGCGGACAGCTGTTTGTTAAATATCCGGGCGGATGCGTGGAGTTTAAGGTTAATGCTCCGGCAGCAGGCGGTAGCCATGGTGATTCCTTCGAAGAAAGAAACGGCTTCGTAGTGATGGATGCTGCCCACTTCATCGGAAAACATGATACGGAGGATGCGGCATTTACGGTACTTCCCGGACTGGGCCGCAGGGAGGATGCCATTGCCCTCATGCCCGCTAAGGCATACTTTGAGGATCCTGCAAAGGCTCCCTATGTTGACTATTCCTTTGTGATCAAAGAGGATGGTGATTTCGATATCGGATTCCAGCTGCTGTGCTGCAATCCCTGGATACAGGGCAGGAAAGTAAAGTTCTGTTATTCCTTAAGCGACGGCAAGGTCAACCGTGTTGACGCCGTATCCGATACCTATGTCGCAGGCGAGACTGCAGACTGGGGCTTCGGTGTATTAAACCATGTACATATCATCACGGCACAGGCAAGCCTTAAAGCAGGCTATAATACATTAAGAATATACGGCACGGATCCGGAGAATATACCGGAACGTATAATACTTGTACGTAAAGGAACAAAGGCGCCGGTGTCCTTCTTCGGACCCGACGAGAGCAGGAGAGTATAAAATATGAGAAAGCTTTTTAATGACGGCTGGGAGTTTACAAAACAGCCTGTGGGAAGCAGCATTGAAGCTATAGAGAGCTACAGCTTTGAGAAGGTCAACATCCCCCACGACTGGATGATATATCAGGTCGATGCCCTGTATGAGGATTCTACCGGTATATACCGCAAGAACTTTTCACTTAAGAAAGATCCGGGTATGCGCTATGAGATATATTTTGAAGGCGTATACATGGATACCACGGTGTATGTGAACGGAAAGGAGGCAGGTGTCTGGAAATACGGTTATTCCAGTTTCTTCTTTGATATCACGGAACTTCTGACTGACGGGGACAACAGCATCGTTGTCAGGTCTGATTACCGCTCGCCCAATACCCGCTGGTACAGTGGCGCCGGTATATACAGGGATGTATTCTTCATAAGCCATCCCGCAGCACATCTGGTGACGGACAGCCTGTATGTTTCCGCGAAACCTTTAGATGAGCAGCTTAAGGACTGGGAGCTTAAGGTAAGTGCGGAGCTTGCGGGAGAAGTAAAGAGTGTAAGCCTGGATATACCTGCGCTGGGGATAAAGAAGGATGCGGATGTACCTGCGCTGGTAAAAGAAGAGTCTGCCGGTGGCGTTAAAAGGATTGAATTCTGTGAAAGAGTATCTTCACCCCGGCTCTGGTCTCTTGAAGAGCCTGCGTTATATGAGCTTAAGCTGTCGTTAGACAACGGCGATGAGCAGAGCCTGAGCTTCGGCTTCAGACACTTTGTCTGTGACTGTGATAAAGGCTTTTTCTTAAACGGAGAGCATGTAAAGATAAACGGTGTATGTGAGCATCATGATCTGGGTGCGCTGGGAGCAGCCTTTAATAAGTGTGCCTTCAGAAGGAAGCTTGATAAGCTGCGGAGCATGGGCGTGAATGCGGTGCGTACTTCCCACAATATGCCTGCAGTGGGGCTTCTGGATCTCTGCGATGAGATGGGCTTCCTGGTAATGGACGAATCCTTTGATATGTGGGAAGGCCCCAAGACGGAATATGACTACGCCAGATTCTTTAAAGAGTGGCATGAAAGGGATGTGCGCAGCTGGGTACGCCGCGACCGCAGTCATCCCTGTGTATTCATGTGGAGTATAGGCAACGAGATCTACGATACCCACAAGGATGAGCATGGCGTGGAACTTACAAAGATGCTTATGGACGAAGTCCGTGCCAATGATCTTTATGAAAATGCGGTTGTGGGCATCGGTTCAAATTACATGCCCTGGCAGGGAGCGCAGAACTGCGCCGATGTGCTTAAATTTGCCGGATACAATTATGCGGAGAAGTTCTATGACAAGCATCATGCTGAGCATCCTGACTGGCATATCTTCGGCAGTGAGACTGCGTCTACCGTACAGAGCAGGGGAATATATCATTTTCCTTATTCACAGGCTACCCTGTCAGAGGATGACAAGCAGTGCTCTTCGCTGGGTAATTCCACTACGGGATGGGGAGCGCCCAGCAGTGAATATTGTGTCATAGCTGAAAGGGATCACGACTTTTCGCTGGGACAGTTCTTATGGACTGGCTTTGACTATATAGGTGAGCCCACTCCTTACGATACGAGGAATTCCTATTTCGGCCAGATCGATACGGCGGGATTCCCCAAGGATTCTTATTATATATACAGGTCTGCATGGACGGATGTGAAAAAGGCACCCTTTGTGCATGTATTCCCTTATTGGGATTTTAATCCCGGCCAGCAGGTGGATGTGCGTATTGCATCCAACGCCTCCGATGTGGAGCTGTTCTTAAACGGCAGATCCCTGGGAAGGAAAACGATAGACCACGCACATGGCACGGTCCTTACTGCCGACTATATCGTTGTATACGAGCCCGGAGAGATAAAGGCTGTGGCTTATGATGAAAACGGCGAAAAGATAGCGGAGGATATAAGGCGTTCCTTCGGTGACAGTGCGGAGATTAAGCTTGTCTGTGAGAATGACAGCATTACCGCCGGCTGCGGGGAGCTTGCTTTTATAGAAGTAAGTGCAGCGGATGCCGACGGAAATCCTGTTGAAAATGCGGCCGATCTGCTGGAAGTAAAGGTAGAAGGCGCAGGATATCTGGCGGGACTGGATAACGGCGATTCTACCGATACGGATGAATACAAAGGCTGCCACAAGAGGCTGTTCTCCGGTAAGGCATTGATAATAGTAGGAACTACTGATGAAGCAGGGGATGTCAATGTAACGGTATCCTCAAAGGGTCTTAAGAGTGCTTCCTGCGTCCTGCATGTACTGCCCGGTGAGAAGAAAGAGGGTATGTCATATCTTAAAGATAAGAAGGTTGCGGATAAGACTGCGGTGCAGGAGTATGTGCGCAAGATCGAACTTGTCTGCGAAGGCAGTCGTACATTTACAAAGGGGTATGAGGAGATCAGCGTCAGCGCAAAGCTGTATCCGGAAAAGGCACAGGCCGGAGAGCTTATCTGGAAGGCCGTCAATGATGCCGGCATAGAAAGCAATATAGCAAAGATAGCCAGCACCGAAGGGGGCTGTGCAAAAATAAAGGCGATAGCGGACGGGAACTTCAGATTAAGATGCGAGACAAAGTGCGGAAGCGAAGTGGCCAGAGTCATTTCGGTGCTGGAGTTTAATGCGGAAGGCCTGGGGACCGCGCTTTTGGATCCCTACGGGTTCATCGCAGGCGGTCTGTACAGTTATAATGAAGGCGAAGTGGGCATGGGTAATGACCACGGTGTATCCACCGCCCGTCTGGCCCGTGGTGTAGTCGGTTATGAAAACATCGACTTCGGCTCATGGGGCTCCGATGAAGTGACCATACCTATATTTGCCCTCAGTAACGATCCATTCCCCCTGCAGCTGTGGGAGGGCATTCCGGAAAAAGAGGGCAGCACCCTGCTCTGTGATGCGGTATATCATAAAAAGATGATATGGAACCAGTACCAGTCCGATACCTTTAAGCTCTGCAAGAGACTTAAGGGAGTGAGCAGCCTGTACATAGTTACACAGGATAAAGCCCATATCGGTGGTTTCAGCTTCGCGAAATTTGAGAAGGCATACCAGCATATAAGCGGTGGCGAATGTGACAATGTATACGGCGACAGCTTTGATAAGAAAGCAGACCGTATTGATAATATCGGCAATAATGTAACTGTAGAGTTCTATGATATGGACTTTGGCGATGAGGGTGCGGACAGCGTTATAATCGGCGGAGTATCCCATATCCCCGTAAATACCATACATATTATCTTTGACGATAAGCAGAAAGAAGTAAGGGATATACTGGAATTTAAGGCAGACGGCGGAGAAGAGCAGTGTTTTGACATCAGCGGATACAAAGGTAAGGGTATCATACGCATCGTATTTCTTCCCGGCAGCAGCTTTGACCTCGTAAATCTGCAATTTTGTGATAAAATGCACAAAAAAAGCATGTAAAAACACGCCTAAAATGCACAAATGAAACAACGCAAAACATGAGTGGCAAAAAGCAAAATTTGATAAGCATAGTAATAGTGCGATAATTATAATCATTTTTGTGAGGTTTTTGTGTGCAAAAAATGGTAAAAGTGTGTTTTTAGCGACCGCGCCGCTGTTGCTTGCGGGCATTCTGGCGGGATGTACGGGGACGGAAAAACTGCCCTGGACAGCGCTTCCGACGCAGACTCCGACAGAGGCTGCACAGGATACCGGCACGCAGGACGACATCACGGTATCACCCACAGAAGCTGAAGGTGAGCAGACAGACTTGACGGACTCGTCGGCAGATGATAAAGAAGAGGTACAGACGCCGGTGCTGAGAGATTCGGTCCGCAGGGATATGGGAGGCTTTGCCGGTTGTGCGGTGACGGGGATGGAAGTAGATGACCCCGGTGTGTGGGAGATAGTAACCACTCATTTTGAGGCGGTGACCATAGGAAACGAACTGAAACCGGATGCGCTGTTCGATTACAGCGTGACGAACTGTCCGGGGACCACAACGGATACGCTTAACGGCGTAGACATGACAGTGCCTAAGATCAGCTATAAAAGAGCTGAAAAGATATTGGATAAGTTCCTTGCATGGAACGAAGAGAACCCTGATAAACAAATAAAGATACGCGGCCATGTGCTGGTATGGCATTCCCAAACTCCGGAGTGGTTCTTCCACGAGGATTATGACAAGAATAAGCCGTACGTTTCGGTGGCGGAGATGGACAGGCGTCAGGAATGGTACATAAAGACGGTACTTGAACATTTCACCGGTGAGGACAGCAAATATAAGGATATGTTCTACGGATGGGATGTCGTGAATGAGGCCATAAGCGATTCCACCGGGACTTACCGCAGCGACAATGAGAATCCGAATGAAGCCCTGAGCGAGGACAGACACGGGAGCAATTCCAGCTGGTGGCATGTTTATCAGAGTGAAGACTACATAATAAATGCATTTAAGTATGCAAACAAATACGCACCGGCAGATCTTGAACTTTACTATAATGATTATAATGAGTGTGTTGGTAAAAAGAAGTACGGCATACTTAAGCTCCTTGAAGCGATAAAGGCACAGGAAGGTGCGCCCGGAGAGGGCACCAGGATAAGTGCCATGGGCATGCAGGGTCATTACAGTATGGATGATCCTACGGCGGTAGATATACAGAGCGCGATCAGGCAGTATTCCGAAGTGGTTGGCAAGGTACAGCTCACCGAAGTGGATGTAAGGGCCAGCGCAGATTATGACGGAAGTGAGGCGGCTAAGCCTGCAGAGTATGAAAAGCTCAAAACCCGTTATAACGTGATATACCTCTCTGTATTGAATGCGAATAAGAACAGTGATGATCCTGTGGTTGCGGGAATAACCTTCTGGGGAACGGTTGATCATTATTCCTGGCTGCAGTCAAGATCGAATGTCGGAGGCGGAAGCACAACGGGATTGCCCCAGTGCCCGCTGCTCTTTGATGAACATTATGAGCCTAAACCCTGCTTTTATGTATTTGCAGGATCGGACGAATAAAGAAAAAAGGCATCACTGATGCCGGGGTCTCGGAGGAAAAAATGGCTAAAAAACGGAATATCATCATTATCGTTGTGGCTGCTATAGCTGTATTGATCATAGCCATGATCGTGATCAACAGCAAAAAAGTTTACGATTTCCATGAAAAGTATGAGGGAGTGGACCTTACAAAGGAAATAGAAGGCGCGGAAAGAAACGGTACTTACAGCAAGTATCTTGTTAATCATGCAAGCGCTGCAAAGCCCTCCAAGGATGCGGAAGTAGATCTGTTCAGCTACAACAGCAGCGGAGATGTGACTGTTGAAGATAACTACAGCGGTTCCAAAGCCGTACTCACACAGCCCGGTTCAGAGATAACCTGGACGGTAAATGTTCCCGAGGCAGGTTTATACAACCTTTATCTTGAGTATTTTGCTCCCGAATCAAGAGGTGTTGCTGTAGAGCGCACCCTTATGATAAACGGTGAGCTTCCTTTTGAAGATGCTTCAAATATTGAGTTCACAAGGATCTGGACCGATGCGACCGAGCCCAAGATCGATAACCAGGGCAATGAGATCCGCCCGATGCAGGTGGAAGTATTTGACTGGCAGAAGGCATACTTCAGGGATGATATGGGATATGTTGCAGATCCCTATCTTTTCTATTTTGAAAAAGGATCCAATACCATTTCACTTAAAGCAGATAACGAGCCTATGGCAGTAAGAAAGCTTGTTGTTATGGGTGAGAAGAAGCTTCCCACCTATTCCGAATATATCGCATCCAAATCTTCTATAGGTACAGGTGATGCCGGCCTTAACCTTCAGGTTGAGGGCGAAAAGTCCACCACCCGTTCCGAATCTTCGCTTTATGCAAAATATGACCGTTCATCACCTACTACTTCTCCTTCAAGTGTTACCACTACCGTACTTAATTATGTCGGTGGCGATTCCTGGAGAAGCAACGGCATGTGGGTTGAGTGGGAATTTGAAGTTCCCCAGGACGGTCTTTACAATATCATGATCAAGGCCCGCCAGAATTACGCACGTGGCAGTATGTCCAACAGAACTGTCCTGATCGACGGCGAGGTTCCTTTTGAGGAGCTTAAGGAAGTATCCTTTACATTTGAAAATGACTGGGATTGCAAGAGACTTGCCGATGAGAACGGCAATGACTACCAGTTCGCTCTTACCAAGGGCAAGCATACTATCCGCCTTGAGGCTACACTTGGCCATCTTGGTGAACTCCTTTCCGATCTGGAGAGTTCTACCTACAGACTTAACCAGGTGTACAGACGACTTCTGGTATATACCGGATCGACACCTGACCAGTATCGTGATTATAAGATCGATACTACCTATCCCGAGATAATCGAAGCTATGGACATCGAGTCCAAGAGGCTTTATAAGCTGGTTGACGATATGGTTGAATACTGCGGACAGAAGGCTGACAATATAGCTACCGCACAGACCATAGCACAGCAGCTTGAGCGTTTCGTTGCCAAGCCCCAGAAGATAACCCTTGAGTTTACTGCTTTCAAGGATAATATCACTGCACTTGGTACCGCAGCACTCAACTTAAGCGAGACCAAGCTGGATGTGGATTATATCCAGATCACAGGTGCTAACGTAGAGCCTAACAATGAGAAGACCAATTTCTTCAAATCTGCATGGCATGAGATCAGATCTTTCGTGGCATCATTCTTCGTAGATTATAATGCAGTCGGTGATGTTTACACCGGCGGCGATGCAAAGGATGCTGTTACCGTTTGGGTGCTTACCGGACGTGATCAGGGTACTATCTTAAAGTCCATGATAGATGACGGATTTACCCCCGAAACAGGAATAAAGGTTAACGTTAAGATAGTTGGTGCGGATGCGCTTCTTAATGCGGTACTGGCAGGACGCGGTCCTGATGTGGTTCTTTCCGTAGGTGCCGACCAGCCCGTAAACTACGCTCTCCGTGGAGCTGCAGAGGATATCACCCAGTTCCCGGATTACAAGGAAGTACTGAGCCACTATTCACCCAGCTCTTATGAGCAGATCAGTCTTGACGGACATATTTACGGTGTTCCCGAGCAGCAGACCTTCAACGTTATGTTCTACCGTAAGGACGTACTTGAAGAGCTTGAGCTTGAGATCCCTAACACCTGGCAGGATATCATAGAAATGCTTCCTACCATCCAGGGTAATAACCTGACCATCGGTCTGCCCAGTGCTGCAGGTTCATCCTCCAGCTCCGGTGCAACCACTACCGTGGCTTCCAACCAGCCCGACCTTTCACTGTACTTCACACTGCTGTTCCAGTACGGCGGCGATATGTACAATAAAGAGGGTACAAAGACAGCAGTTGATACCGAAGCAGGTATATCAGCATTTGACGATACAGTAAGATTCTTCAACGACTACGGTATACCGGTATACTTCGACTTTGTAAGCCGTTTCCGTTCAGGTGAGATGCCTATAGGTGTAATGCCTTACTCAATGTATAATACATTGCAGGTATCCGCACCCGAGATAAGAGGTCTCTGGGACTTCACTCTGATACCCGGTACCGAAAAGGAAGACGGAACAATAGACCGCAGCTGCTTCATAACAGGTAATGCAACTATGATGATCGCTACCGATGATGAGGTTAAGAAGCAGAACTCATGGGAGTTCATGAAGTGGTGGGCAAATGCCGATACCCAGGTAAGATTCGGACGCGAGATAGAGGCACTCCTTGGTGCTTCCGCAAGATATAATACCGCTAACAGGGATGCATTCTCCAGACTTTCATGGAGTGTAGAGGATATAGCAGTACTTGGTGAGCAGTGGGATTACACCGTAGGTATCAGGGAAGTTCCCGGCGGATACTTCACAGGACGTCACATTGCAAATGCAGTACGTAAGTGCATCAATGATAAGGACGATACGCGTGAGACCATCATCGATTATTCGATCAAGATCGATGAAGAGATCACAAAGAAGCGTAGAGAGTTCGGTATGAGTGTATACGGTGAATAATCCTATACGGAAGAAATAAGAGGTAGAGAAATGGCAAAAGATAAGGCAAAAGAAAATAACGCCCCCATAGTACAGATGCCTGTGCTCTCGGGAAATGAGACTTATTTCCAGAAGTATTTCATACTTCGTAAGCACAAGATGAAGGTGGCATGGAGAAAGGCGAAGGTTAACAAGAACTGTTACATCTTCCTGGCACCCTATGCTATACTGTTTACGTTGTTCTATCTGTTCCCGGTGGTGGCATCGATCTTTTTCAGCTTCACCTATTATAACATTCTGCAGCCGGCACGTTTTATAGGTCTCAGTAACTATATGAGCCTGCTGCTGGAGGATGATATCTTCCTGATAGGTGTAAAGAACACACTGATCATAGCTCTGGTTACCGGTCCTTTGGGATACATAATGTCATTCGTCTTCGCATGGATGATAAACGAGCTTCCCAGATGGATCCGAAGCGTGGCGGTCATTATATTCTATGCACCCTCCATCGCAGGTAACTGTTTCGTTATCTTCTCAGTATTCTTCCGTGGTGATGCATACGGTTATGCAAATGCATTCCTTATGAACCTCGGTATCATAGACAATCCTCTGTACTGGTTTACCGATCCCAGGTACATGCTTCCGATATGTATGGTGGTTATCCTGTGGATGAGTCTTGGTACAGGATTCCTTTCCTTCGTTGCAGGTCTTCAGGGTGTTGATACATCACTCTTCGAGGCCGGTGCTATCGACGGTGTACGCAACCGTTGGCAGGAGCTCTGGTACATAACCCTTCCTTCCATGAAGCCCATGCTTATGTTCGGTGCCGTTATGACCATCACTACCTCCTTCGGTGTTGCAGATGTAACAATGCAGCTCTGCGGTTTCCCCAGTACGGACTACGCAGCGCGTACCATAGTTGCACACCTTATCGACTACGGTTCACAGAGATTTGAAATGGGATATGCCTGCGCTATAGCAGCTATACTGTTCCTGATGATGATACTGTGCAATAAGGCAATACAGGCACTGCTCAGAAGAGTAGGTACCTGATAAGAAGCAAGTATAAGCAGCAAGTATAAGCAGATTGTTCTGAAATTTCTTTAGGAGTAAGGATTAATTATGAGCAAAAAGAAGAAAATGAAAGTGGTAGAGGAAAAGCCTTACAAGAAACCGCTGATCAGGAGGAGAAAGGCAAACAGATCCATAGGTGGTGATATTGCCCTGTATATCTTCCTGTTCCTGGTAGCGATAGTAATGGTATTCCCTCTGGTGTATGCAGTGGAGGCTGCCCTTAAGCCTCTGGATGAGCTGTTCATGTTCCCGCCCAGGGTTTTTGCAAGGCGTCCTACATTGAACAACTTTGCAGACCTGTTTGTTACCATGGGTAAAGGCTGGGTTACATTCTCCAGATACGTGTTCAATACCGTATTCATTACCTTTGTTGGTACTGCAGGACATCTGTTCATCGCATCAATGGCTGCTTTCGTACTTGCTAAGTATGATTTCCCCGGCGGGCAGGGCTTCTTTAAAATAGTTACCACCGCTATGATGTTCAACTGGTATGTTTGTGCTATACCCAACTACATCATCATCAGTAAGCTGGGCTGGATCGATACATACTGGGCGATCATAATCCCCGCACTTGCGGCACCTATCGGACTTTTCCTTATGAAGCAGTTCATGGAAGGTCTTCCCACAGCTCTTATCGAGGCTGCAAAGATAGACGGTGCAAATGAGTGGACTGTTTTCTCAACAATAGTTATGCCTAACGTTAAGCCTGCATGGATGACACTGATCATCTTCCAGGTACAGGCACTTTGGAATAACAGGGCTTCAATGTATATCTACTCTGAGGAGAAGAAGCCCATGGTATTCGCACTCCAGCAGATTCAGGCCGGTGGTATAGCAAGAACCGGACAGGGCGCTGCGGTGCTGGTAGTTACGATGATAGTACCCATCATGATCTTCGTATTCTCAGAGAGTCAGATACTGGAGACCATGGCAAGTTCAGGTATTAAGGAATAATTCGGTAGGACCGGAGGGACAGCATGAAAAACAAGATCGTACGGATCGTGACAACTTTAGCAGTGGTACTGGGAGTAGGACTTTCAAGTTTCACGGCGGTTAAAGCGGGAGAAGACAATTATACCTATGTGTATGATTACTGGGGGGATGTACAGGACAGCCCGGATGCATATACTGTTGCACAGGTATTTGACTTTGGCGCACTTGGGTTGAGTAAAAACCTTAAGGCTCCCGAATCCCTTTTTGTAAAGGGTGATCACGTATTTCTTTGTGATACGGGTAATAACCGCATAATCGAATTCGAGCGTACCGGTTCCGATTCCTTTAACGTTGTAAGGGAGATAACCGAGATAAAGGGTGCTGAGCCTTCAACACTGGCATCACCTGCTGATATCGCTGTTGATGAAGACGGGGATATGTTCATAGCAGATCGTGATAATGCCCGTGTTATCCGTGTAGATAAGGATCTTAACTTCAAAATGGAGTTTACCAGACCTACAGATCAGGCTATCGATGCAGAGTCCGGTTTCCGTCCCGACAAGATCGTGGCAGACACAGCAGGACGTGTTTATGTTGAAGCAGCCGGTATCAACAAAGGTCTGCTCAAGTTTGAGGAAGACGGTGTGTTCTCCGGATTCGTAGGAGCTACCCGTGTATCCTATAACTTCATGGATTACCTCTGGAAACGTTTCGCTTCCCAGGCACAGCGTGAGCAGATGGTATCTTTCGTTCCTACAGAATATGACAATGTCTATATGGATAAAGAAGGGTTCATATACGCAGTTGCAGGCGGTCTTAAGGAAGAGGATCTTAAGTCCGGTACCGTGGATGCCGTAAGAAGACTTAACATGGTCGGAAGCGATATCCTGGTAAAGAACGGCAGCTATTATGACGGCGAGTTCCCTGTATACGGCGACCTGTACTGGGGCGGCGGCGGCGGTATTACCGGTCCTTCCTACTTTAAGGATGTAACGGTGCTTGATAACGAGATCTATGTATGTCTGGATCAGAACAGAGGACGTCTCTTCGGTTATGATGATCAGGGACATATGGTATATGCATTCGGTGGTAACGGTAACCAGGCAGGTTATTTCCGTAAGGCTGTTTCCATCGAACACATGGATAACGATCTGCTGGTACTTGACCAGCTGGACGGTACCATAACACTTTTTATCCCTACTCATTACGGCCAGCTTATATATGATGCAATGGCACACTTTGATGTAGGTGAGTATGATGAGTCTAAGGCATGCTGGGAAGAAGTTAAGATGCTCAACGGTAACTATGAGCTGGCATACATCGGTATCGGACGTAACCTTCTGAGCCAGAAGCAGTATAAGGAAGCAATGGAATACTTCGAAGTCAAGTATGATGATGAGAATTATTCAAGAGCTTTTGCACAGTACCGTAAGCAGTGGATACGTGAACATATAGTCACCATACTTGTACTCATTGCTATTTTAGCTATAGTACCTATGGCTATAGGTAAGGTGTTCTCTCTTAAAGAAGAGATCGATAATGCGGATATATTCAAACTGAGAAGATAAGCAGCTATAAAACTAAGAATGAAAAGGGTGGACAATAATGGCCAGATCCAGAAGCTATCAGAAAGCAGAGAGTAAAGAAGAAAAGAGAATGAGGCGTGCCGAGTGGCTTGCGCATTGGGGAAAGACGATGAAATTCGCTTTCTATTGCCTGACACATCCCCTGGACGGTTTTTGGAAGCTTACCCATGAGCACAGGGGAAGCTATGCAGCCGCAAACACGATCCTTATCGCGTTTATCTTTACGCGTATCATAAAGCTGAAGTATACCAGCTTCTTATTCCTGAATGTATACTGGGAAGATGTAAACGTCTTCCTTTACATTGCCAGTATAGTATTCCCGCTTTCCCTCTGGGTTGTGGGTAACTGGGCGCTGACCACTCTGTTCGATGGTAAAGGCCGTCTGGGTGATGTGTATATGGGTACATGCTACGGTATGCTTCCGTACCCGGTCATCCAGCTCCCGCTTATGATAGTAAGTAACTTTGTAACCATAGAAGAAGGACAGTTCTATTCGGTACTCAGTGTATTGTCCCTTGTGTGGTGCGTGATCCTGATCATATGCGGTATGGGACAGATACATGCATATTCCGCAGCAAAGACGATATTCTTTACGATAGCATCACTTGCTGCAGTGCTGGTCATGATATTCCTGCTGATGATATTCTTCAGTATGGTTACCCAGGGTGTATCGTACTTTATCTCCATCGGCCGAGAGCTGATGTTCCGAATGTAGAAGCTTACGAGCAGAGAGAACTTAAAGGATAGGAGTTGCCATGAGCGAGGATAAGAAGGAAAAAAACGGAAAACCGGTTGCAGCTGAAAAGGCTGCCAAAGCAGAAAAACCGGCAAAAAAGGAAAAACCTGTAAAGGTCAGAAGAAGGCCCAGGGGTGAAACTAATACAGAGCGCAGGAATGCCGTACGGGATTTCCTAAAGAGCCTGATCGTCCCTGTTGTTTTCTGTGCGATCATAGGTTTAGGTTTTTTCCTTATCATTCATTTCGTAAATCCTACGGAAGTGGAAGTAAACATCCAGCCCTACGGATTTGACGGAAGCGAGGAGCCTATTGTCCTTGAAAGCAATGACATAAAGTTTGAGATGGATCCCCTTACGACTCATTTCAATATCACCAAAAAGTCTACCGGTAAGGTATGGTCTTCATATATAGAAGATGCTGAAAGCGACAGCAGGGCTCTTTCCGATGAGAAGAACCACATGATGTCCAACCTTCTCCTTACCTATACCATTAAGTCCGGTCTGGAGACCATCTATGATACAAAAGCCTTCAGCGTGGATAACAGCATCTACGAGATAAAGCAGGAAGGTGATACCGTAAAGGTATTCTACACCATAGGTAAGGTTGAGAGAGAATATATCATACCTAAGGTTAAGAGAGTTGCCGAAATGGATGCATTACGTGAAAAGATGGAAAAGAACGATGCGTCCATGGTTAAGGATATGTACAAGAAGTACGATATCAATAAGCTGAAGAAGGGTGATGACAAGGATGCTCTCCTTGAGCAGTATCCTATCCTTGCTACCGAGCCTATCTACGTTCTTAAGGCTAATGCAAGAGAAGACCGTAAGCAGCAGATCGAAAAGGCTATGGAAGGTGCCGGTTATACATACGAAGAGTACGAGCTGGATAAGGAACTGGATCAGTCCGAATCCGGTGAAGAAAACGAGCTCTTCAATGTAGAGATGGATTTCCGTCTGGATGGTGACGATCTGGTGGTTGAGATTCCTTTCGATTCACTGGAGTATGATCCCGCGGCACCCATCACAATGCTCACTCCTCTTCCTTACTTCGGAGCAGGCAGCAAGACAGATGACGGCTTTATGCTGGTTCCCGAAGGTGGCGGCGGACTCATCGAGTATAATAACGGTAAGACGGCCCAGAACAACTATTATGCAAATATGTACGGCTGGGATTATGTAATGCGCCGTAAGTATGTGATCCATAATACCAGGGCTTACTTCAATGTAATCGGACATTCCTGCGGTGAGGACGGATCCTTCATCTGCATACTTGAGGATGGTTCTTCATACGGAGCTGTTAAGGCTTTTGTAAGCGGAAAGCAGAACGATTATAACTTTGTAAATGTGGATTATACCATCTGTGCTAAGCAGGAATTTGATATATCCAATATGTCAAGTTCGGCTGTATATTCCTTCAAATCTGACCTTCCTGCGGGAGAGAAGATAGTACAGCGTTACCGTTTCCTGGATTCTACAGACTATGTAGATATGGCATACGCCTACAGGGATTACCTTGAGAATACTTATGGTCAGTACATGACACTTAATACAGATAATGAGGCTCCTGTAACAGTAGAGATACTTGGTGCGGTAGACAAGATCCAGCAGGTACTTGGTGTGCCCGTATCCCTTCCTCTTAAGTTAACATCCTTTAAGGATGCCGAGGAGATGATCAAGGATCTGAACTCCGTAGCTTTAGGTAAGCTCTCAGTTAAGTACAGCGGCTGGTGTAACGGTGGTGTAAACCAGAAGATCCTTACCAGCGTTAATCCTGTAGCAGCACTTGGATCATCAAAAGATCTGAGCAATCTGTCTACATCGGCTGCAGGCTACGGTGTGGATCTGTACCTGAACGGTATTACCCAGTATGAGCACCGCAGTAATGTGTTCAACGGCTTCATTTCCTACAGGGATGCAGCAAGAATGCTTACCAAGGAACGTGCAGAGCTCTTTAACTACAGTCACGTTACCTATGCGGCAAGAGAGGGATTCAAGAGCTACTATCTGCTCCATACTCCTCTGGCAATGACCATGGCTGATAATCTGGTAGCAGCTGCAGGCAAGTACAGTACCGGCGTTTCCTTCGAAGATATAGGTATGGATGTATCCTCCGATTTCTATCGTAAGGAGCCTCACAGCCGTGAGGATGTTAAGCAGAAGAATATGGATCTGCTCAAGTCCATGGATGATAAGAAGGTTATGATCAATATGGGTAACGATTACGCAGTACCTTTTGTAGACATGGTTACCAATATGGATCTTAAGGGAAGCGAGTATACCATTATAGATCATAACGTACCTTTCTATCAGATAGCTATACACGGATATATCGATTATACCGGTTCACCCATCAACATCTGCGGTGATGACCAGGAAGAGCTTCTCCGTTGTGCTGAATACGGTGCAGGACTTAACTTCACATTCATGAGCGAAAGTTCCTTTGCACTGCAGAAGACTCTGTACTCAGAGTATTACGGATGTGAATATGCTGCATGGAGAGACCGTATGATGGATATGTGTTCACGTTATAACCGTGAGGTAGGCCACTGCTTCAATCAGGAAATGAAGGATCACGAGATCCTCGGCGATTATGCACGCTGCACTACCTATTCTGACGGAACCAAGGTATATGTAAACTACAGCTTTACCGAAGATTTTGTAACCGATGACGGCAAGACTATTCCTGCCCGTGACTATTTGGTTGTACGCTGAAACTAACAGTAAATCGGATAAAGAGAGGCTTTGAACATGCAAGTAAAAACTGATGAAAAAAACAAGAAAAAAAGGCTGGTCGGTCTGGAAAAGAGAAAGGCAAGGGCAGGTTATCTGTTCTGTCTGCCTTTTATCCTGGGATTCCTGATCTTTATGCTCAGACCCTTCCTGCAGTCACTCTACATGAGTTTTACCTCTGTTGAGCTGGGTGCCGGACTTTTCAAGATGACCTATACCGGTATAGCAAATTATTACTTTGCTTTCCGGACAGACCCTGACTATGTAAGGCTGCTTACAGAGGAGCTGCTTCGTATGGTGGTTTACTCCTGTGCGATCATAGTCTTCAGCTTCTTCGTATCCCTGATACTTAACCAGAAGTTCCAGGGACGTGCACTTGTCCGTGCGGTATTCTTCCTGCCGGTTATCCTTTCATCAGGTGTTATGCTTGGTCTGGAGTCAAATAACCAGCTGATCGCACAGCTTCAGCAGACTGTTGAGAGTACTACTGCAGAGGTAAGTATCACGGCAGGTCTTCAGACGATCCTTCGTACCACCGGTATAGGCGGTAAGGCGTTTGAGCAGGTGTTCGAAGTCATCAATAATATTTACGATGTAGCATTGGCAAGCGGTATCCAGATAATCATCTTCCTTTCCGGTCTTCAGACCATACCCGGAAGTATGTATGAGGCAGCTCAGATAGAGGG
Organism: Lachnospiraceae bacterium; assembly: GCA_017539565.1. GTDB lineage: Bacteria > Bacillota > Clostridia > Lachnospirales > Lachnospiraceae > NK4A136. The sequence goes on along the minus strand of JAFYCS010000085.1, from coordinate 22,280 downwards.
CTGTACCGCTTGGGAAAGCCTCTGGAAGGTTACATTCCCCATGATCAGTTCTCTGTTCCTGGTAAACTGGGTGTACACAGTCGTAGACTTCTGTATGCGTTCCGATAACCAGGTAATCGATAAGATCCAGACCGTTATGATCCAGAAACAGGATTACGGCACGGCATCGGCCATGACATGGGTATATTTCCTGGTCGTCATCGCCTTCGTCGGTATTACTTCACTAGCTATCTCAAAGGGGGTATATTACAGTGATTAATGTTAATATCAATAAGGATACCTTCTGGGACAGGAACAGAAAATCCGGCGGTTATCTGTTAAAAAAGAAAGCAACCCAGATCACCGTGAGCATATGCCGTTTTATACTGCTTTTTGGTCTGTGCTTTTTGATCCTGCAGCCCATACTTAACAAAATATCTGTCAGCCTTATGACAGAAGAGGATCTGTTTGATCCCGTGGTAATCTCGATACCGCTCCATTTCACGATGGATAATTATAAGATAGCGGCTGATGTTATGAACTATAAGGTTGGTTTTGTTAACTCCCTTATAATTTCGCTTACCACATCGCTTTTACAGATCGCTATGTGTACTCTGGTGGGTTACGGCTTTGCACGTTTTAAGTTCCCGCTCAAGAAACTGTGGTTCGCATTTGTCATGCTGATCATAGTCATCCCGCCTCAGGTTATATCAACATCCCTTTTCCTGAGATTCCGTTTCTTTGATATTTTCGGTATCTTCCAGGCGATCAAGGGTGAGGCGCTTAACCTGCGTGGATCCATTATTCCTTACTATATGTTATGTGCCGGCTGTATGGGACTTAAGGATGGTCTGTATATCTACATGATAAGACAGTTCTTCCGTAACATCCCCAACGATATGGAAGAGGCTGCGTACGTGGACGGCTGTGGTATGTTTAAGACTTTCTATACCATAATGCTTCCCGAAGCAACACCCATCATCACTTCCTGCTTCCTGTTCTCATTTGTATGGCAGTGGACAGATGGTTTCTATTCGGGAATGTTCCTTGGCGGACGTCGTCTGGTAAGTACCAGTATCTCAAGTATAGTTGATTCACTGGGCGTTTATATCAGTCGTATCACAGGTGAGAAGGTTGCGGTATCGATAGCTTATTCCAACTGTATACTGTCAACCGCAACACTGCTGGTTGTAGGCCCGCTGATCATACTTTACCTGTTTGCACAGCGTAAATTTGTTGAGAGTATTGCATCCAGCGGTATTAAGATGTAAAAAATGAACAAATTTTGAACAAAGTTTGAATAATTGTTGATTTTTCTGAAAAAGCGCGATATTATAGTACCAGGTTACCTGCCGTGAGGGAATTACCCCGAGCGGTTTAAAGTAAACAAACCAACAAATTAAAATGGAGGGTAGAAAAGTATGAAAAGGAAATTTGTACCTGTTGCTCTTGCCGCAGTGATGGCATTCAACATGGCAGCCTGCAATGGCGGAACCGCGCCTACCACACCCACTGATCCCGGCACCGATCCCGCTGCACCCACTACTGCACCGGACACCCCGGACACCCCGGACACCCCGGATACTCCCGATGAGGAAGTAGAGCCTTATACCGTACGTACCAAGGCAGACGGCAGTGCGATCGATCTGGGCGGCATGGAGATCATCATCCGTGACTGGTTCTCAAATGCAGAGACTGATATCATGCATGCAGATCCCGACAGCCTTTCAAGCTACGAGGCTGAGATCCGTGAGTATCGTGAGTGGGCACAGGAGAAGTACAACTTCAAGCTTCGCCAGGTTGGTGGTGCTGACTGGGGTCAGTGCATCAACGATTTCGTAAACTACGTTACCACCGGTGGTGGCCCGCTTGAGTTTGAATATGAAGCAGGCGTACCCGAGAAGTGCGAGAACGTTATCTTCACTCTTCGTGATGATGCTACTACTACCGCTGCAATGAGAAACAACGAGATGTATGATCTTTCTACTCTTGATTGCCTTGATTTCAGCGATATTAAGTATCAGCGTAACCTCTGCCATGAGCAGTACACCTACAAGAACGGCATCTATGCATTCTACGGAAGCATTTCAGAGCCTCGTGATGGTGTATACTTCAACAAGAAGCTTCTTGAGGATGGCGGACATACCGCAGATGAGATCTATGATCTTCAGAAGAACGGCCAGTGGACATGGGATGCTTGGGAAAGCATCATGAAGGATTGCCAGCGTGATACCGATAACGACGGTACCGTAGATGTTGCAGGTTGGACTGCTAACACCGGTGGTGCTGTAGAAGAGATCATCTTCTCCAACGGCGGTGAGCTTGTTGGTCGTGACAGCAGCGGTTATGTGCTTAAGGTTAAGGATCAGGCTACCATCAATGGTCTTGAGTTCGCTAACCGTATGATCAAAGAGTATCGTCATAAAGATCCCGATGTAGACGGTGAGCCCGCTCCTTGGGATTACTACAAGGATTCCTGGAAGAACGGTGACGCTGTATTCCTGCTTGAGCAGGAGTATGCAGGTACTCCCGGTAACTTCCTTGCAGACATCAGCTTCGATGCAGGTTTCGTTATGATGCCTTACGGTCCTGACAAGGCTGACAAGCAGCTTACCAACAGATGGAGCAACAACCCCGCTGTTATCCCCGGCTGCTACTCACCTGAGCAGGCTTGGAACATTGCATTCGCATATGATGTATGGTTCGAGATTCCCCCGGAGATCGAGGAAGAAAACAGCATCGTATCCCGTGCACGTTCCGGTATCTTCGATCAGAGAGCACTGGATGAGACTCTGCCTATGATGAGCGATCCCGCACACGGCTTCATTACCTATGCAGGTATGATCCCTGATCTTCAGACCGGTCCCGACCTGATCTGGAACATCAACGGTGATGCTAAGGTATCCGAGGCAGTTGATGCTATCGTAGATTCCTGGCAGGCATATGTAGACGCTGCTAACAACTAATTAACAGTATCTGCACACTAAATAAAATATCGAGGGGGCGCATCGCAGGATGCGCTCCTTTTTTGTAGGTTATTCTTTTTTATTTAGCAAAATATGAAATATCTCGGGTAGTTTTTAACAATTTTTATGTAGTGATGTACTTTTTTTTCTGTTAAAATAATCAACTGTGTGTGGGGGAAAGCGCATACATTTTGGAGCAATAGTTAAAGTAATGTATAAAAGAAGTGTAAATAAGAGAATACGATCTGTGACGGGGCTTATGCTTATGCTAAGCCTTTTTTCGCTTACAACGGGATGTCAGGATAAGCCGGAGGAGGCTCCCCCCCTTGTACTCGAAAGCGGTGATGAGGCAGCGGAATACAGTCTTACCGAGGTTATGAAAGGGACACTGGAAGAGACCATCTCTTTGCAGTGTTATTACCGTAAAAATGCCGAGCAGGAAGTATATTTCCCCGTGAGCGGAAAGCAGATCCGTAAGATATGTGTGCAGGAAGGCGATATCGTAAAGAAAGGAGATCTTCTTGCGGAGCTGGCCATAGGGAATATCGAAGACCAGATAGATGAGCTGCAATACAGGATAGAGCGCAATGAACTGCAGCTGGCATATATCGATGAGGATGAGAAGCTGGATGAGGAGAGCCGCTATAACAGCCTTGTATATATGAGCAAGCGTACCGATGAGGATGTGGAAGATTACGAAAAACAGCTCCAGGTCTCACGTGACCGTAACGAACAGAAGCGTAACAGCTACCGTGATTCCATAGAGTTTGATAAGAAAAAGCTGGCAGCCCTTCAGACGGAGCTTTCCCAGAGCCGGGTATATGCCCAGTTTGACGGTAAGGTAAGTAAGGTCGAGAAAGGCCTTATAGGTACCACAAGCAATATAGAGAAATGTATCATGACTGTTGTAGATGATCAGGAAGGCTATTTTGAGTGTGAAAAAGAACAGTATATGTCTTATCTTACTGCGGAAAGCTATTCCATGACTGTCATGTTCGGTAACGGCAGGGGCGAATATGAGCTGGTACCCCGTGACCGTGATTCCTGGGGAGAAAAGCAGTATTTCTCCATTAAGAAGGGTGATAATATCGAAGGTCTGGAAGTGGATGATAAAGGCGAGATACATGTAGTGACCGAACGTAAGGAAAATGCCCTGTATCTGCCTAATGAGTGTATCCGTAATGCCGGAGATAAGAATTATGTATATGTAGTGACTGAGGAAGGCCTGCGTGACGTGGTATGGGTGACTGTCGGTCTCCATGGGGACGGAGTTACCGAGATACTTGAGGGTCTGCAGGAAGGAGATAAGGTGATAAGAAGGGGATGAGAAAGAATAATACTTTAAAAAGATCATTCCTGTCAGCCGTTGCTCTCTTTGCAATGGGAAGTGCTTCATTCTGCACTGCCTGCGGAAAGAATGCAGAAGAGATCGCGGAGGAGAATATAGTCCTGCTTGATCCTGTCAGTGTAGCCCAGACCTGCGTGGCTGCGGAATACAGGGATATCTTTGATTATAAGGTTACGGGAGCAGTCTGCTGCCCTGCTCTGTCGGAATGTGTTATGGATACCAGCCTGACATTTTCTGCTTATGAGAAGACTCCCGGAGAGGAAGTAAAGAAGGGGCAGGTACTTATCAGCGGTGATACCGGGGATCTGGACCAGCGTATTGAGGATCAGAGCAAGCATATCACCGAAATGGAAGAAAACCGCGTGGATGAGCTCGAACAGAGAGCAGAATCCATGCAAAAAACAGAGAGCAGCTACTGGGAAGGACAGGCCCAGCTGGAGGATCTTTTAAAAGCCCAGCCGGAAGAGGACTCCCCTATTTATGATGCATGGACCACAAAGCATTTTATGGAGTTCTACGGGCCTACCATGGCAGAACTTAACCTGCGCCGTGCTAAGCAGCAGAATAAAGAAAATGATGAGCTTTATGCCCTTGATCTTGAAAGACAGCAGCAGATATTGACCGAACTGCAGAGGGAGAAGAACAACAAGATGCTCCTGGCCGGCAGGGATGGTGTGGTAATGGCTCTTGGCTTTGTTAACCGCGGGAATTATACGGATTTCTACAGAAGCGGAGACTGGATAGGGGAGAATACCATAAGCATGGCTCTTGGCGATACCTCCGTTAAGCAGCTTCGCTGTGACTATATCAATAATTCCGATATCAACAAGGCCAACGATGTATATGCCCTTGTTGACGGACAGCGTTTTGAAGTCCATTACGAACCCTTGAGCTCTGAGGAATACGAGCGTGTAGAGGAAAAGAACGGAAAGGTATACGGTACCTTCTCAGTGGAGGATCCGGAGAATGTGATCGATTTCGGTACCTTTGCTACGATAGTTATGGAAAATGAACACAAGCAGGGAGTGCTTGCGGTTCCTACCGACTGTATAACAAGGGATGGCGACGATTATTACGTTTATCTCTTTGACGGAAATTCATACAGCGAACAGCCCGTTGTGTGCGGTATATCTGACGGCCAGTATACGGAGATCCTTTCCGGACTTGAGGCCGGAGATATGGTGAAGGCCGAGTTCAAGCAGTCCGGCGGATCAAAAGAGGCTGTACTTACAACCGGTTCTGTTCATTCGGATTTCTCGGCTACCGGTTTTCTGTATTATCCGAGTGCCAAGCGAATCATAAATCCCGTACAGTACGGTACCACCTATCTGGATGAGGTGTGTGTAAAGCAGTATCAGCAGGTAAAAGCAGGAGAGACTATCGCAAAGATCCACGTAGTATCCGATCCTGTAGAGATCGAGCGCACCGAGAGGGAGATACAGCGCTTAAATGAACAGATCGCCTGGTATATAAACGAGGGAGAGAAAGATAATAAATATCAGATAAAGAGCCTTCGTAAACAGCTGGAAGATAAGCAGGAGTATGTGGATAAGCTTAAGAATAATGCTGCCACAAAAGAGATCCGCGCGGAATTTGACGGGGTTATCACCGAGATAACCGACAGAAAGCCCGGAGAACTGCTGGATTATAAAGCATCCATCGGAAGGCTTGCAGACGACCAGTCATGCTTTGTTATGGTGGAAGATACTGACGGGAAGCTTACCTATGGTACAACAGTTAAAGTCTCATATCAGGATGACTCAGGAAACAAAAAGACCGAGGAGTGCCAGGTGGTGACCATCAATCCTCTTCTTCTTGATAAGAGCCTTCAGTCAGGCGAGGCAATAGTTAAGCTGCCTCTGGAAGTTGCAGCGGAGATAGCAGGCAGCAGCCGAAATAATGAGGGCTGGTGGAGCTTAAGCCGTGTGAATATAGAAGCAGAGCTCCGTACCGTGGATAACGTTCTTCTGGTACCCAAAGCAGCGGTTAAGGAAGTGAACCGTACCCTTTACGTAACTGTAGTAGAGGATAACGGAGTGCGCCGTCAGCAGGCATTTGTGTCAGGCGGTGCTGATTCGAATAATTACTGGGTCGTTACAGGCCTTACGGAAGGAACAAAGATATGCTGGGAATAATGCTGCAGAAAATGTGGCATAAGAAATGGATGAATTTAAGCCTTTTACTGGGCTGTATTTTGCTTGTTGCAACAGCTGTAAGTTTTCCGCTGTATCAGTCTGCGGCTTATAACCGTATGCTGACGGATGAGTTTGATCATTATCTTTCCAATGAAGGTGTATGGCCGGCTCAGCTTACCCTTCAGGTTTCCACCAAGAAGGAAAAAGACGGAAAGACCATCACCACCATGGAAAACTATATCCCTACGATATATAGGGATCTTGGTGTACAGGAAAGAGATACTATCTACCTCTATACCATTACCGGCGGTGCGGTCCACTCAGAATACGAGCGTAACGATGCAAATGATCTTTCTGCACGTCTTGGCTATAAATCCAAACTGGAGGACCATATTAATATTGTAAACGGCCGGATGTACAGTGACACCGGACTTAGCGATGACGGTGCTATCGAAGTTATCATCAGCCAGAAATGTATGACCAAGCAGGGGTATCTTGTAGAAGAGACCATGGCCTTTAATGCTTTAAAGACTTTTGAAGGCAAGACCATGCGTTATAAGATAGTCGGTGTATTTGAGCCCAAGTCCCCCGGGGATCTGTACTGGAAAAATGATAAGGAATCGGAATATGACGATCTCTGCCTGATGAATCCCGAGCTTTTCAGAAACAGCTTTATGGGAGAAAAGTCGGTAAAGTTTTCCATCGTATGCCGTTATACGGCAATGTTTGAATATGAGAATATCAAGGCTACGGATGTCGAGCGTCTTCAGAAGAGCGTTGATTATTATGCACATACCGGTTCGTACCGTAATGTTATAGACGAGCCGCCTATACTTGAAGTTCTTAATGAATACACCAATAAACATTCACGTATCAGCGCTACGCTGACCATACTGCAGATACCGGTCCTGATCATGCTGGCAGCATTCCTGCTGATGATCTCAGGGCAGATGTATGAGATGGAACGTAACGAGATATCGGTCATCAAGAGCCGAGGAAGTTCACGTCTGCAGATATTCCTGCTGTACCTCTATCAGGGGCTTACCCTGACGGGCCTGGGTATCCTGGGCGGTGTACCTCTGGGTATGCAGCTTGCCAAGCTTCTGGGGTCAACCAGGAACTTCCTGATCTTCGATCTTTCGGAACAGCTTAAGGTAAGCTTTGATCAGCGTGCCCTGATGTATGTGCTGGCAGCAGCCGGTACCGGCCTCTTATGTCTTACGCTTCCGGCCATAAAGCACAGTAAGGTTTCCATCGTTAACTTAAAGCAGCAGAAGGCTCTTAATAAGAAACGTCTCTGGGAGATACTCTTCCTGGATGTTGTCTGCATAGGTATTTCCGCATACGGTTATTACAGCTTCCAGAGAAGCTCTGCGGATATGACGGAGACCGTGCTTAACAACAAGGCCATGGATCCCCTGCTTTATCTGTCTTCCTCGCTGATGATAGTGGGCCTTGGACTTCTGTTCTTAAGGCTGCAGCCGATACTGCTTAAACTTATCTATACCATAGGAAAGTTCTTCTGGCGCCCCGCACCCTTCATTGCTTTTATGGAGAATGTGAAGAACGGACGCAAGCAGCAGCTGATAATGCTCTTCCTTATAATGACGGTATCACTGGGTATGTACCATTCTACCGTAGCACGTACCATCGTTGAAAATGCTATCCGCAATACTGATTATGCCGACGGCTGTGATCTGAGGGTGAAAGAGGTATGGACCGAGATCGTAGACCGTAACGGGGCACGTACCGGTACATATATCGAGCCCGATCCCTCAAAATACGTAACCGCTCCTTTTATCGAGTCCTATACCAAGGTATACCGTTTAAAGGATATAGAGATGGAAGGCGGCAGTAACGGAAAGCTTACGGTCAATCTGTTGGGTATCCATACAAAGGAATACGGCGAGATGACCTGGGTTGATAAGAAGCTTAACGGAAAGGCTTATTATGAGCTGTTAAATGAGCTGGCAGTGGTTGAGAACGGTGTTCTTGTTTCTGCAAATTTCCGTGACAAGCTGGGATTCAAGCAGGGTGACAGCGTGACCTACAAACGTCAGAACGGAGGAAGTGCCACCGGAGTTATCGTTGATTTCTTTGATTACTGGCCCGGATACGCTGCAGAGATAACACAGCAGCAGCCTGACGGTACCATGTCCAATGATCCGAATTATACGGTGATCGCCCACTTTGAATATGTAAAGAGTAAGCTTGGTGATGTTCCTTACGAAGTGATGGCAAAGCTTAAGGAAGGCACTACCGACGAACAGATATATGAGTGGAAGGAAGCAAATGATATGCGTCTTACCACCTATGTGAACCGTAATGACGACCTGGAGGAGGCCCAGACCGATCCTCTGCTGCAGGGTACCAACGGTGTGCTCACCCTTGGCTTTGTGGTGACGCTGATCCTTTGCGGCGTGGGTTACCTGATCTACTGGATAATGGCCCTTAAAGAACGTGAGCTGGTATTCGGTGTGTTGCGTGCATCAGGTTTCCACAAGGGAGAAGTATTCCATATGCTCTTCCTTGAGCAGATATTCTGCGGCGGACTGTCGATACTTGCGGGCTTTGGTATAGGCAAGCTAACTTCCGGACTGTTTGTACCTATCATACAGAAGGTTTATGCATCGGCTACCCAGCTCCTGCCTATGGAGCTTATCACCGACAGTTCGGATCTTACCAGACTTATGCTGGTGATAGCGGTGATGATGCTGTTCTGCTTCCTGGTACTTACGCTTATGACCTTCAGGATGAACGTAGCAAAGGCTCTGAAGCTGGGAGAGGAATAAGATGGGAAATATTATCGAAGTATTGGATGTATCAAGAACATTTCCGGTGCCCGGCGGCGAGTTCCAGGCGCTGAAGCATATAAATGCGGCAATACCCGAATCTTCCTTTGTTATCCTTAAGGGAAGATCAGGTTCGGGTAAGACCACGCTCCTAAACATCATCTGTACGCTGGATAAGCCTACGGGCGGTACCGTGCGCATAGACGGTGAGGATGTATCAAAGCTTTCGGATTATAAAAAAGAGGAGCTGCGCCGTAAGAAGATGGGCTTCGTCTTCCAGTCGGTGTCTCTCATACCTTCGCTCAATGCCTTCCAGAACGTGGAGTTTTCCATGCGTATGGCAGGTATCAAGCCCGGTAAGGAAAGGGATAAGCGTGTGGAGGAATGCCTGCGTCTGGTGGGACTTGGAAACCGTATGACCCATATGCCCGCAGAGATGTCGGGTGGTGAGCAGCAGCGTGTGGCTATCGCAAGAGCACTGGCCCACAGGCCCAAGATGATACTGGCGGATGAGCCTACGGCGGAGCTGGACAGTGCGATGGCAGCAAGGGTGGCAAGTCTTTTTGCGGAGATGAGCAAGAAAGAAGGAATATCGATACTGATGACGACTCATGACGTAGGACTTATGGGTGCAGCAGATTATCTGATAGAGCTGGCAAACGGAGAAAGAGTCAGTGAAAGCGAATAAGGAAGAGAAAAAAATTGACATCGATGACAAGGTACTGATCAAAGCAGACAACCTTGTTAAGATCTATAAGACAAAAGAGACGGAGGTGCTTGCGCTGCAGGGACTGGATCTTTCTGTGGAAAGGGGAGAGCTGACCGCTATCATAGGTAATTCAGGAAGCGGTAAGTCTACTTTCCTTAATATGATAGGCGGACTGGACAGACCAAGTGCGGGTTCTCTTTTCGTGGCCGGCGGCAATCTCTTTACCATGAGTGAGAAAGAGCTGGTACGTTATAAGCGCAGTACCGTCGGTTTTGTGTGGCAGAATAACGGACGTAATATGTTGCCCTTCCTTTCTGCGCTGGAAAATGTTATGATGCCTATGTACCTTTCCAGCAGCAGGAAGAAAAGGGAAAAAGCAATGGAGCTTCTGGAGATGGTGGGAATGGCCCATAAGAAGGCCAACCGCATGAACATGCTCTCCGGTGGTGAGCAGCAGCGTGTGGCCATAGCCATAGCCCTGGCCAATTCGCCCCAGCTCCTGCTTGCGGATGAACCTACAGGCAGTGTTGATACAGCTACCGCAAATTATATCTTTGATGTATTTTCGGAATTAAACCGAAACGGACAGACCATATTGATAGTAACCCATGATATAGCCCTTTCAAAGAAGGTTAAGCGTGTGGTTGCGATCCGTGACGGTAAGATAAGTTCTGAGCGTGTGCTTAAGGAAGCATATCAGGACCGTCTTGCGGAGACCGATATAGACTGGAGGTCTGAGGATACCCAGGATGAATACGCGGTACTTGACCGTGTGGGCCGTCTGCAGCTGCCCCAGGAAATGATACAGGGTCTCAACCTTGGCGATAACAAGGTGCGCGTGGCCTTCCAGGACGGCAAGATCGTCATCTCCGGCCCGGAAACGGCAGCAGCGATTGAAAATAAGGAAGAGTAAGGCTTTGTAATCCTGAGGAGCACAGCGACGAAGGATCTTTTATAATACAGGAGGGTTACGACATGTCAGAAGTTAAAGCCAGATTTCATTTACCCGGACTCCGTTATAATTACCCCCTCAACATGTTCTGGATATCTATGCTGGAACAGTTCCCCGAGTGGTTCCGTGAGGGCGTTGAGATAGGTTCCTGCTTCGGTGAATTTCCCCTTTCATTGTGGACAGGCGGGCGTTTCGCCGGCTTTGACCAGTGTGACGGAAAATACATCAACGCCGTTATCAAGAGTCTTAATGACAAGGGTATACCTATCCGATATACCTGGACCAATCCCGAGATAACAGAGGAAGATCTTGCTGATCCTTACTGCAATTACTGTATGGACTGTGCTAACAACGGGATGAATGAAGTAATGATCTTCAATCCCATCCTCGAAGAATATCTCAGAAAGAAATATCCCAAATTTGCATATAACAGCTCAACCTGCAAGGAGATAAAGGATATAGACCAGCTTAATGCCGAGATCGCTAAGGACTACAAATATGTGGTGCTGGACTATAACCTGAACAACCGCTGGGATCTGCTGGATAAGGTGGAACACCCCGAAAAGCTGGAGGTGCTGGTGAATACCTGCTGTACCCCCAACTGTCCCAGACGAGGTGCACATTATGTACAGGAAGCCCGTAACGAGCGCATCGCGATCGAAAACCGCAAGCTTCCCAAGGATAAGCAGAAGCCGCTTATCCCCTGGTACTGCGAATACGGTGAGACCAATAATCTCTGGACCATACAGGATTACCCCACCTTTATAAAACCTGAAGACATCTGGGAGAAGTACATTCCTGCAGGGATAACAAACTTTAAGATAGAAGGCCGCACAGCCAATCTGTTCTCCCTTATCGATACCTACTGCTTCTTCATGCTCAAGCCCGAGCATCAGGGCTTTGCAAGACAGAGGCTCATCGGTAATCTTAAGGGTGCAGGTGTTATAACGGTGAACCGCCCCCGTCCGTCTAAATGGCCTTAAGTAAGCACTTAATGAGGACAAACGATAAAGGGGGGTTATGGATATGGAATCAAAAATATACTGGCATTTACCCGGTTTCTGTTATCTTAAGAATTTAAATCAGATCATGATAGAACTGATGAATGACTATCCCTACTGCTTTCACAAGGGTTACTGTGTGGGCAGCGTCTATGGGACCTTTCCGGGAGCTATCTGGAACGGCGGACGTACGGTCCTGGGCTTTTCATCAAAGAATGATATAGTACGTACCCTTAAAGAGTATAACGATGCGGGCGTTCCCGTCCGCTTTACCTGGACCAATTCCCTGGTCACGGAGGAGCATCTTAACGATACCCTCTGCAATATGATAATGCGCCTGGCTGATAACGGCATGAACCAGGTGCTGGTCAACCGTCCCGTTCTTGAGGATTATCTGAGGGAGAAATATCCGAATTACAAATACATATCGTCGACCACCAAGAGGATCACGGATCCGGATGCACTTAAGAAAGAGCTTGAAAAGGATTACTTCATGGTGGTACTGGATTACGATCTGAATCACAACGAAGAAGTACTTAAGGGGCTTGAGCCTGTAGCTGAGCGGGTAGAGATACTGGTGGATGAGATATGTTATCCAAACTGCCCCAGGAGAGTGGATCATTACCGTGATGAGTCGGAAAAGCAGCTGGAATTCGAGATAGCGCCGCCTTTCGACTGTCCCAATAAAAAGATCAGAAGCTTTGAAGACTGCAAAAAGCGTCCTTCATTTATATCAAATACCGATATAAACGATTATATAGACAGAGGCTTCTGCAACTTTAAGCTGGTGGGAAGGGGATTACCCCAGAGCATGGTACTTGATTCATATCTCTATTTCCTTGTAAAGGAAGAACACAGAGACAAGATACGCGCGCGCGTGGAGACTAAGCTTCAGGAGATAGCGCTTAAGAAGTCTTCTCAGGCACGTCGGTAAAGATCTTTTCTTCATCATCAGCCGTACCTTTTTTGGCGGCCTCTTTGGCGAAAATTATATCTTCTGCTTCCTGGAAAGATTTGTCATAGAGCTTGGCAGCTACATAGCCCGGAGCGGTGAAGCAGAAGCATAATATTATAGGGAATATCATGATACCGATGTTTCCGACGAGCATCAGCACAAGGGGAAGCAGCTTAAGTACAAAGAATATCAGTGTCCTGAAGAAGTGCCTGAAGGAAAAGATAAAGCCGGTCTTAAGGGTTACCGGAATTGTGTTATAGAACTTTGCCTGGATGGGAAATACCATACTTCCGCCGAAGAGCAGTATTATGGTAAATACCAGCAGACCACCGAATACGAAAGTACTGAGTTCGGTGGGATTGTTGTACATAAGCAGGAAATCATAGCCTATAAATCCCATGATCACCAGGAAAAGAAGCCAGATGAGCGTAGACTGCTTGAAGTTATCCTTAAATGAGTGGAAAAACTGCTTCCACATGCTGGTCTCGTGACCGCGTGCAAGTTTAAGGCAGCAGTAATGCATGGCAGTAAAGGATGCCCCGGCTGTTACTATGGGGATGCACATTACCAATGTAATAAGATTAAGTATAAGCAGATCGGATATCTTGCTTAAAACGCTCATAAGGGGGCTGTCGATCGCAAAAATCTTCATTTATGTCTACCTCTTTCATATCGTGGTCGTTATTCCGGTCCGGATGCAAATCTGATCAAAAATCAAACATAAGCGATTATACACGCTTTTTAACGGTTTGTACAGAAAAATAAGCAAAATAAACATTTGAGCCAAGATATATCTTGTCATGATTAACATAAGTATAGTATAATGACTTCGAATATGGCCAAATTGATGTACGAAAACCGCTTTATACTGACCAGAAAGCTTCATCGGGAGTATTATCACTCCAGATATATGAAGCTGAAATTCAGGAGGATATACTTTCTTGGTTATCGTTTCAGGGAGTGGCTGAACTGGCGTGATCTTCTTTCGCAGCACGGAAAAGCAGTAGTCAACATAGTCAGGTTCAATGCAGATCAGGTACATGTACAGGTCAACACGACGGCATTTTCTTTTAAATACAGCACTATAGAATCTGTTTATGAGACAGATGAGCTGATAGTGCTGCAGCTCAGGAAAGAAGGCATGGCCATGCATGTTCAGCTCCTTTACAAGGCGGGGTTCGTGGGAAAGCCGGAACTGTCGGAGTTTAAGGAATTCCTGAACGATAAGACAAAAAAGATACTTTTCACCAAAGATGAGGAAAGTGAAGAAGAGTCCGAAGAGGTAAGCGATGGCTGATTTCTTTGAAGACGACAATCTGGGAAGTTTGCTTGGAGATGATGACGATCTCCTTAAACTCTTAGAAAGCGTCCAGGATCAACAGGATAAAGGACAGGATATAGTAATACCCGGTGCTTCTGATGATGAGGGATCACCGGATAGTTCTGTTAAAATGCCGGGAAGCAGTGAAGATGCCTATCAGAAGATATTGAGCGATCTTAACCTGGACGATCTGGCAGCAACGGTATCTGACCAGCCGGCTGCCGCTGCCAGGAGCATGGATGACTATGACAAGAGTATCTATGGTTATCCCCAGCTCGATGAAATAGAAAAAGGATTAAAACGTGGACTGAATGTCAGCCTGTATGACAGTGCGGAGCTTACTTTCCGCCAGATGAGAGAGATACGCATCGGTCTCGAGCAGAGGCTTGATGTTTCATTCTATACAAGCAAGTACTATAAAGATGTCCAGATGAGGGAGATCCGTCTGGGACTGATGCAGGGGCTTGATGTCAGCAGTTATGCAAGGCTTATATACAGCATGCCCGATATGCAGAGGATACATTTGGATCTTCTGAGAAAAAAATATGCGCAGAATCCCGAATCAATAGATATAACCATTACAGACCTTGAAACAGAAGCCACCATCTGCACGGTTGACGGTGGAATGGAAGCATATCTTAAGCTTAAAAAGAGTTTTCCCGATAACTTTGAGCGTAAGAAGCTTGAGGTCCTGCTTAATCTGTATGGTCTAACTACCGGACTGATCACCGAAGATAAGGAATTTGATCCCAGAACGATAAAGCCCGGTGAAGATATACTTATAGCATCCGGGGAGCCTTCCGTGATGGGTGAAGACGGCTGGTATGAGTATCTGGTGGAAGACGAAGGATCAGCGCCGCATATGGGTGAGGATGGCAGCATAGACTATATGGCCCAGAGGACATACAGTTATGTGCAGCCGGGACAGGCTGTGGCGATCTATCATCCTGCTACCAGCGGAAAGGTAGGAAAGAATGTTTTCGGCATGGAACTTCCTGCAACATCAGGAAAAAACCTGCCGCGTCTGTCTCTTGATAAGATCCGTATACTTGATGACGGTGTGACCTATGTTTCCAAGAAGGAAGGTCTGGCAAGCATCAAGAACGGCATGCTCAGCATTGTAGAGCAGCTGGAATTTAAGGAAGATGTGGGCTACGGCACAAACGTTTCCTTTGAGGGTGATATATATGTGCGCGGAAGTGTTCTGGAAAGCGCCATACTGAAGGCCGGCGGAGATATAATTATAGACGGTTCTGTTGAGGCGGCCATACTGAAGGCCGGCGGTGATGTGGTGATACGCCGCGGGATCAACGCCGACGGTAAAGGTGAGCTGGAGGCCGGTGGTAATGTGGTGGCGGCCTTCTTTGAAAATGCAAATGTAGTGGCCGAAGGCAATGTTGAAGCCGATTATATACTTAACAGCAATATATTCTGTAAGAAACAAGTTATGACCCACGGCAAGCGCAGCCTTATATGCGGCGGGCGGATCGTTGCAGGCGAGGGTATACAGACCGCGATAATGGGCGGTGAATTCGGAACCCGTACGGATGCGGAAGTGGGTTCGGTCAATACGATGCATGAGAATTTTTCCAAACTCCGCAAACGCCGTAAGGAGCTGGAAGATGAGATGGAAAAGGTACGTGACGGAATGAACCAGGTGCTCAGGAAGGTCGGGGCATTAAACGGACGTACCAATCCCATATATCTTAAGCTTCAGGATGTACTCGAGCAGCAGAAGAAAGAATATGCCGCACTGCAGGAAGTACAGGATAAGATGGATGATGTTATCCACAAAGAGTCAAATCTTTATATCGTTGTAACCGATACTGCCTATAAGAATACCAGGATGACGATAAACGGCAGCAGCTGGTTACTGGATAAAGATATAGAAAGGTCAAAGTTCTTTGCAAGAGGCAGAAGCGTAAGCTTCGAAGAGTTATGAGTCTAAGGGGGATGCCGGGATGGCGCGCACTACGATACTGATATCTGACGATGACGAAGAAAACAGAAATTATCTGAAATCGCTCTTCCAGGAAGATTATACCGTTGCGGTTACCGAGAACGGGCGTCAGGCCATGGAGTTTCTGATGCAGAATCATCAGGATGTGGCCATACTGCTTCTGGATGTCCATATGCCGGTAGTTGACGGACGCGCGCTGCTTAAGGTGCTTAAAGTCAAGAAAGTCACAGACCGTATCCCTATCGTTATGATGACTACAACGCTTGACAGCGATCTGGTTAAGGAGTGTTATGATAACGGAGCGGTGGATTTTATCTTAAAGCCGTTTACACCGGAGATCGTGGTGGGACGTGTTAAGAATACCATTTCCCTTTATCACAGCAGTGCCCAGTTAAAGAGCATAATAAGCCAGCAGACGGCTCAGATCAAGGAAAAGAATCAGGAACTTAAGGCATTTAACGACAGGCTTATGGAAGTCATGAGTTCCATAGTCGAATTCCGTAACCTGGAATCAAATGCACATATAAAGAAGATAAAAGGTATCTCACGTATCCTGGCACAGGCAATGATAAAGCTGTACGGAAAGGAATACCGTCTCACTCCCGAGAAGGTTGAGATAATAGAAAGTGCAAGTGCGCTGCATGATATAGGCATGATAGCAATACCTGACGCGATACTGCTCAAGCCCGGAAAGCTCACACCTGATGAATTCGAGGTGGTCAAGAGCCATACTACCCGCGGCTGTGAGATACTTGAACAGATAAAGGAACTTCAGAATAAGGATTATATAGAGGTCAGCTATAATATCTGCCGTCATCATCATGAGAAGTACGACGGCAGCGGTTATCCTGATCATCTTGCCGGGGATGCCATACCCATTGAGGCACAGATAGTATCAATAGCCGATGTGTATGATTCACTTATATCAGACCGAAGCTATCGTGATGCTTTTGATATGGATAAGGCTTTTTCAATGATAATCGGCGGAGATGCCGGAGTTTTCTCCGAGAAGATGCTTGACTGCTTCAAACGGAGCCGTCTGCTCATAGAGGCATTCTGCAAGCAGTATTCCTGATCATTTGCGCCGGCGGAGATGCCTGTCGTCATCCGGGCCGTGATGTTGTCTGCTGCTGCGGTAATTCTTTTTGAGGGTGGAGCGTGATTTTAACACCTCTTCCCTTTTTTGTTTGATACGGCGTACCCTGCGTGCGTGGCCCAGAGACAGGCGTGCAAGGCGTATTACCAGCAGCAGTACCATTATGCTTATGCTTCCGAAGATGATGAACCTGAGGACCTGATTGATATTGACGTAGACTTTATCATCGCTTAAACTTTTTCCTGTGACGGATTGGGAAGTGATATGCACTTCCTGTTCAATGGGATTGTTGTTGCAGAGGACCGGAGCAGATCCCAGGGTGATGCCTTCGTAACTGTAATCAACCCGGGCAAGCCATTCCTTGGGGATGTCGGTATATACAACTTCCGTCTTTACATCGTCAAGGCTTAAACTGTCCGGCAGCAGTATACGCGCACCGCTCTGAACATAGACGAGGGGAGAGGTATTACCGAAGATATCTCCGGATGAGTTGAAAAAGTCGGAATTGCTTATATCAAAACGGCTGTCCAGTTCATCCGCCGGAGTATAACCGAAATGACTGAAGCCGTAATCGAACAGCTCTGTAGTGTCGGTGAACTGATAGGGGCTTTCTTCCATCATTATGACGCAGATAAGCCTTAAGCCGCCGCGCTGGGCGCAGGATACAAGTGTCTGGCGGGACTTGCTGGTAAAGCCCGTCTTTGAACCCAGGAGTCCGTTATATTCGTATTCCTGGCCCGGATACAATTTGTTCTTTGATTTGAGATTATGCTCACCGTGAAGTTCTGTTTCCGGGATCACGTGACGCGTTGTGCAGGCTATGCTTGCAAGTATCTCATGAGAGAAAAAAGCACGTCCGATAAGTGCCAGATCGTGAGCACTGGTGTAGTGGTCGTCGTCATGAAGACCGTTGGTGGTCACGAAATGCGTGTTGGTACAGCCCAGTTCCGCAGCCTTTGCGTTCATCATGTCGACATAGGCATCCATGGAACCGGCGATATGTTCACCCACCGCGTTGCAGGCTTCATTGGCAGAGTTGATTATGATACCGTAGAGCAGTTCTTCCAGAGTGAGCTGCTCGCCTGCGGTAAGATACATATGGGAGCCGTCGCTCTCGTTTGCGTCTATCGCAGCCTGGCTTATGGTGATGAGCTCATTCAGCGGGCAGTTTTCTATGGCTACAAGGCAGGTCATGAGCTTTGTTGTAGATGCGGGATATAAGTGTT
Organism: Lachnospiraceae bacterium; assembly: GCA_017539565.1. Classification (GTDB taxonomy): domain Bacteria; phylum Bacillota; class Clostridia; order Lachnospirales; family Lachnospiraceae; genus NK4A136. The sequence continues at coordinate 3,840 of JAFYCS010000085.1, read as the reverse complement.
CGTCTATATTTTTTGCATACAGAAGCACACCTGTATCTGCGTCCATCAGCACTGCGGATTCGGCGCCTATAGCCGGACCCTGGGGCCAGTCGGGAGTTTCGTTGCTCTGAACAGGTTCTTCTTTGCGTGCTTCGGCTTCATCAAGATAATCCTGGGCTGTAGCGCGTGCGCTTATGGGAAAGCATAAGAATATTAAAATGGGAAGTAATAACAACAGCTTTTTCATGCTGATATTATAAGCAAAACGGAGGAAAAAATAAAGATGCGTCTGAAAAATATCCCCGGTTCAAGGGAAGTGATAGCAGAAAATGAATTCGTGATCCATGATGAGACCGCACATAAGGGTAAGTGGAGTGAGGTATTCGGAAATGACAGGCCCATAAGGCTGGAGATAGGTGCCGGAAAAGGGCGTTTTCTTATGGATCTGGCACTGCGTGATAAGGATGTGAATTTCCTTGGAATAGAAAAATATTCATCGGTATTATTGCGCGCTATACAGAAGATGGAGGAGAGACCGTTGGATAATCTGAGGTTCATCAGAATGGATGCGGAATATATCTGTGACAGTTTTGCACCCGGGGAGATTGACCGCATATATCTTAACTTCTCCGATCCCTGGCCGAAGGACAGACATGCAAAGCGCAGACTTCCTTCAAGGCAGTTCCTTGCGAGATATGCGCAGATACTCAAGCCCGGCGGAATGGTCGAGTTTAAGACCGATAACAGGGACCTGTTCGATTTTGCTCTTGAGGAAATAAAAGAGAGCAGCTTTGAACTGCTGCTCTCTACATTTGATCTTCATGCCGATGACGAACTCATGAAGGATAATATCATGACCGAATATGAGGAACGTTTCTCATCTATGGGAAATCCCATATGCAAGTATGTGATCAGATTATCTGAAAACTCTTTGCTCTAACCTGGGTCACAAGACGATCTTCCCACCTTTTAAGCGGTATCAGGGACCTCCCGCGTTGCGGGTCCCTCCTAATGCCAAAAGACGGGCCCCTTCTTGTGTCTTTCTTAACTCAATTCCTTCTTAATAGCTGCCAGCAGGTCGCTGTATTCCTCAAAAGCGGGAAGATCCGGATGGTCTTTCTTGATCTGTTCGGTACTTCTGAACAGGAAGCCTGCCTTGCTGGCCAGTATCATATCCAGATCATTGTAGGAATCACCGGATGCTATGGTATCATAACCGATGGACTGCAACGCCTTTACGGTGCTGAGCTTTGACTTCTCTATCCTCATCTTGAAATCGGTGATCTCGCCGTTTGGTGCAACCACCAGTGAATTGCAGAATATAGTAGGCATGCCAAGCTTTTTCATAAGCGGGCTGGCGAACTGTGTAAAGGTATCAGAGATTATGATGGTCTGGGTCAGACTGCGCAGTTCGTCCAGGAACTCTTTTGCTCCGTCAAGAGGATCGATAGTCTCGATCGTTTCCTGTATTTCTTTAAGTCCGAGACCGTGTTCTTTAAGTATACCAAGTCTCCATCTCATTAATTTATCATAATCGGGCTCATCCCTGGTAGTACGTTTAAGCTCGGGGATCCCGCTGGCTTTTGAGAATGCGATCCATATCTCGGGAACCAATACTCCTTCAAGATCAAGACATACAACTTCCATAATCAATACCTCCGATTTTTGTATCATGTATATATTATTCGAAAGAAAGCCGGGGGTCAATAGATGAATCACTAAAAAAACATCATAAAAACGCTTTAAAATTGGGAATTTTGGTGTTAGAATCAAGTTGCCGTGAGTGGGACGGTCATTTTTCGGGGAGAAAAATTATGGAAAAGAATAATAAGGGATTTTCATTAGTGGAACTGATAGTTGTGATCGCTATTATGGCTCTTCTGGTAGCTATTATAGCACCTCAGCTCTTGAAGTATATAGAGAAGTCGAAGGTATCGTCAGACCTTCAGACTATGGATGCTATATACCAGGCGCTGATCTATGCGGCAAACGATCCTGAGGTGGTTCAGGATGCGGCATCCATGGCAGAGATAGACAGCATGATCAATCCTCAAACGCTGGAAGGACTTTTGGGATCCACCAATACTAAGTTTGGTAAGGAGTTCAGGGACGCGCTGAATTGGGGGACAGGTTTTAATCGCAGTACATATGAGACGTTGTTTGAATCGGCTCATGACAGAGGCAGCCTTGAGATATACATACAGTACAAGGGAGGGTTTATGAATCCTATTGCAATGTGGGCTACATATACCGATATTACAGGCAAAAAGCATTATACTTCAAACAACGGAAACAATTGGAATAATATAGGAGATTGTATATCCATTCAGTAAACAAGGAAGAATAATGATAAAGAATATAGTATTTGATATAGGTATGGTGCTTGCCGATTTTCGGTACGAGGCATACATGAGAGAAGATCTGAACTTTCCCGAAAGGGTGGTTCAGATTTTTGCTGACAGGCTTGTCAGAAGCAGTCTGTGGGATGAATTCGATCTTGGAATAAGAGAGACGGAAGATATTATCGCGGAGATGAAGGCAAGGGTTTCCGAATATCCCCGGGAGGCAGAGCTTTTTTTTGACAGGATCGAAGACATAATCAGGACATACCCGTACAGTAAACCCTGGGTGCAGGAACTGAAAAGCAGAGGATATAAGGTATACCTTTTATCAAATTATCCGAGAAGCACGTTTGCTGTTCATGAGAAAAAGCATTTTGATTTTGCGCCTTATGTTGACGGAAAAGTGATATCGGGATTTGAACGTATAAGCAAGCCTGATCCGGCTATATATAAACTGCTTTTTAATCGGTATACTCTGGAGCCCGGAGAATGTGTGTTTTTGGATGACCGTCAGGTAAATATAGATGCGGCTTTGGCCGAAGGAATGAATGCCATCTTATTCACATCGTATGAGGATGCTAAAGGGAAACTGGAAGAGATAATAAAAAAAAGGTGAGGAGCGTGTCCTCACCTTTTTTATGATCAGCCGTTCTGTCCGTTGTTGGGCTGTAGCCCATATGCAGGATCGTAATTAACATTACTGGCTACTCCCGCGTAGGGAGACACATAATCGGTTTTCTTGGTCTCGACTATACCGCCATAGAGCGGGTTCATATTAGCTGCCGCACCTGCGGGGGTTTCACCGGAACGAGCGAATGCTACGGGATCCACCGCGTCATTGGTACGTACCGGTACCTGAACCGGGACAGGTGCATTGGCCATGGGAACAGGCTTTACGGGAGCCGGTTCGGGATCGGGTGATACAGTACGTGCAAAAGCACCGCTAACCATGTTGCGTACGTCACCTCCGGAGGCTGTTCTGTCACCGTATGCACCGTTAAAGGAATCGGCTCCGGGACCGTAATATTCCCGCTGACTCTTATCCGGAGCGGATACAGACGCTGAAATTCTGTGATTATTGGCGCTGACCAGAAGTATGACACCTACGATAGCCAGGCATACCAGGCCGGCGATCAGGACGACGGTCAGACTGCTTCCTTCGATGCCGGTCAGCCAGGTCTGGCTGTTTGTAAAGATCAGATCATGACCGGACATAACGGTCAGGATACCACCTAAAGTAGTAAGGATAATGATAACAATGTTTTTCATAGCATTCCCCCTCCTAATCATTTTATAGCTGTCCTCTCAGCTTGGTGTATCTTTAGGACAGATGGTCCGGATCGCAGATAGCACCATATAAATTATACTATAAATATATTAAAAAGTGTAGTATCTTATTATGTTTTACGGATAAAAAAAACATTGACATTCATTAATTGCACCTATATAATTTTATAGGTTGCGAAGAGCGGCGGGGTGTGGCTCAGCTTGGTAGAGCGCTACGTTCGGGACGTTGCGC